>JBBROO010000024.1:0-43472 GCA_038229295.1 Chthoniobacterales bacterium
GCGATCCAGGCAGGAGCATTCCGCAATCCTCCATGTCGATGCAACGCTCGATAATAATCTTCGCCAAAAGACATTCCGCCGCTGGTCGTGCCGATGACGGCGAGGTCCGGCTTGAATTGTCGATCTTGCGCAAATGCTTCTTCGAAAGCCGAGATCATCATGCGCGCAGCGCGATGAATCGGGTGCGTTTTTTCAGTGGCGGCGCGAGCGAGAAGTCCGTCCCGGACCTGCCCGGCGGTTTGGCATCGGCATTGATCTACTCGAAAACGATTTATTGGACGAACGCAATCCCGACCGGCACGGAGAGAGTCGAGAGTATCGTTTAAGCCGGCGCCGAGAGGGCTGATGATGCCTGCCGCAACGACGGCGACGCGGGCCGAACCCGTTTTTCCGTTCTGGAGGGAAAATGTGGACATTTGGGTGGCGGATAGGGTCTTTGATTCCTATTGATTTCTCCGAGGAAGCACTTTACTAATGACGCCGAAACGAAAACGGTAGCTCGGAAGTTGGTGGATTGTCAGTTGAGTTTATCAGTGGCGATTTGAAATCCGATAAGCGGGAACAGTCTTCAGGCAGCGTTTTCATCAAATAAACTCGATGGGTACTAAATTATACGTAGGCAACCTTTCCTTCAACACGACGGAAAACGAACTGCAGGAGCTTTTTTCATCCGCTGGCGCCGTCCAGGAAGTGATGCTCATGCAAGATAAATTCACCGGCAAATCACGCGGCTTTGCTTTTGTCACGATGGGGTCCGATCAGGACGCCCAGAATGCCATTACCAAGCTGAACGGTCAGACCGTCGAAGGTCGGCCCTTAACCGTGAATGAAGCACGGCCTCGCGAATCGCGTCCGCCCGGTGGCGGCGGCGGTGGTGGTGGTGGTCGTGGCTACGGCGGCGGCGGCGGTGGTGGCGGCTATGGCGGTGGCGGAGGTGGGGGCGGCTACGGTGGCGGCCGACGAGAGGGCGGTGGCGGCGGTCGACGCGGCCAATAACTTTCCATTTTCTCAAGAGCGGTCGCTTCGGCGGCCGCTTTTTGCTGTACGCGATTTTGACTGGCGGAGTTTGATTTCGCTACGGCTACTACTAGGTTGGCGTCCGAAGTAATTGTACAATCAATCAACAGGAGCTCGGAAAATTATGCCGAACGATCAAGACTCACAAAGTAATCAGAATATCGAATTCCCATCCGTTCCAAAGCAGACCGCGGGCGCAGTCGCTGGCGCGGCGCTTGGTAGCATCGCGGGACCAGTCGGCGCCGTTGTTGGCGGCGTAGTTGGCGCACTTGCGGGCAAGCGGTCTGCGAGCGGAAAGGCCATGCTCCCGGCGGCGACGAAGAAGACTGTGAAGAAGGTCGCGCAAAAAGCAAAAGTCGTTGCGAAATCCAAACCGCGTCGGACCGCGAAAAACCCGGCGATTGCGCACCGGGCCGCTACGATTTCACCTTGAAGAAGTAACGAATGAAACTCCGCGTCGCCTCTGCGCTGCTTCTAACCAGCGTTCTCGCAGCTGCGGGTGCGCCGAAGAAAGAGGGTGGGAAGTTTCGCGAAGTGAACTGCCTGCTGGTGGACGAAGCGGGCAAACCTGTCGCGGGCGTCACCATGGAATTGCGCGGTCACGGACGCGATGCGATTCACTCCTTGCTCTCGCATCCGGACGACCCGGCGCGCGACGGCAGGAAGTATGAGGGCTGGCTCTTTGTGACGGATCGCGAGGGGAAATTCAAGGCGCGCTTCGGCACGTTCCGCGGCTGGGAACACGAGCAGTCGACCGGTGTCGTCACGCCCGGTTGGGGCGAATTCAATTTTATCGCAGAGAAAGAAGGTTACGCCGGCGCCGTCAGCCCGCGAATTGTGAATCTGAATGCCGAGGATCGGAAGAACTACCAGGTACCGGAGCTAAGCTCGCGCGGGCCGGTTATCGGCGAAGAATGGGTCGGCTACGAAGATGAAGCTCCCGTCGTTCTCGGCGATAAGACAGAAGCGGCCCCCGTAGTGCAAATCGTGCTGCGACGAGGCATCGATATCTCTGGCCAGTTAGTGGATCCTGCTGGGCACGCCATCTCCGACGAAAACGTAAACCTCTGGACAGACCTCGGTGCGGATACGCACACAGGCCGCGGCGGTGAAATTTTTGAGCAATCTGCCACGACCGATCCGGACGGGCGTTTCCAATTTCACCACGTCTATCCAAACTTGTTTTACATCTCGCTGGAGAGCGAAGCCCGCTCGTTATTCTGGACGAGGACGCAAATCCGAGAGCGCTGGGCCGACGAGATTGTGGACGCAATCTGGCCGCACGCCCAGGAGGGCGATTTGCCGCTCGTCATCGTCGCGGCGCGCGAGCCGCCGTTTCATTACTTCGGGAAGATCAGCGATGAAACGGGGAAGCCGATCGCGGGAGCGACGGTGCGAGTTCAGGCGTCGATCCACGGTTCAGAAGGTCGCAGCGATTTCGGTGACAGGCACTCGCATCATAGCCAGGCAGTGACCGGCGAGGATGGCGTTTACGATGTCCCCGCTGCGGGGAAATATGTGAATTGGTTTGAAATCACCGCGCCGGGATTCGCCGACTCGGGCGCGGCGGGAGAAGGCGGCCAGATCTCCGGCTTCGACCGCTATGATGTTTTCACATTCGCTCCGGGCCGCTACGATTTCAGCTTAAAGAAAAAGTAGCGCGGAGAAGTGTGGGCAGGGTTGGATTCGAACCAACGAAGGCGTAAGCCAGCGGATTTACAGTCCGCCCCGTTTGGCCACTTCGGTACCTACCCGCCAGTGTGAGCGTTGATATAGGCTCGCGCGGAATGGGCTGCAACTACTTTGGCCGAATGCGCCACTAAGTTGCTTGTCGATCTTAGCTGAAGAAATCCGCGATCGCATTCACGACATACGTTTGCGCCTCGCGTGTGATTTCCGGATAAATCGGCAACGCCAATGTCTCGCGCGCAGCCCGCGCCGTTTCCGGGAAATCCTCGGACTTGTATCCGAGATAAGAAAAACATTTCTGCTCATGCAATCCGAGCGGGTAATAAACTTCGGTGCCGATCTCGCGCCCGGTCAGATGTTCGCGCAGTGCGTCTCTTCGTGACGTTCGAATAATGAATTGATGATAGATGTGGTGATTGGTGAGACCGCGTTCGCGATAAGGCTCGGACGGAAGCCCAATCTTGCTCGTTAGACCGACGCGTCCAAATTCTTTGCGATAGAAGTCAGCTACCTTTCGCCGCGCTGCGGACCAGCCATCGAGGTGCGGAAGTTTTACATCGAGAATCGCGGCCTGAATTTCATCCAACCGGAAATTGCCGCCGACAACATGATGATAGTAGCGCGGCTCCATTCCATGCTGCCGATGGCTGCGAAGTTTTTTGGCCAATTCGTCGTCGCGACAAACGACCAGGCCGGCATCGCCCGCAGCGCCGAGATTCTTGGTTGGATAAAAACTAAAACAACCGGCTTCACCCATCGTGCCCGCCTTGCGGACTCCCATGTGCGCGGTCGGACATTCGGCGCCGATCGCCTGGGCCGCGTCTTCGATCACATCAAGTTGATGTCGCTCGGAAATCTCGTGAATCGGATCCATGTCGCAGCACAACCCGTAAAGATGCACCGGAACAATTGCGCGGATGGTCGTCCCCTTTTCCGACAGCAGCTTTCCGTTTTCCGTTCGCGTGTGATTGTCGATGTACCGGGCGAGCGCGGCGGCGGAAATATTGTAGGTCGCAGGATCGACATCGATAAATATCGGCGTGGCACCGACGCGTGCGATGCATCCGGCCGTAGCGAAAAAGCTGTAGGCAGTCGTTAGGACGGCGTCGCCCGGCCCAATCTCCAATGCCATCAGGATAATCAGCAGCGCATCCGTCCCGGAGGAAACGCCGATGGCGTGCGGAACATCCATGAATTTGCCCATCGCTTTCTCGAAAGCGTCGACGTTGGGCCCGAGAATGAAGCGGTGACTCTGCAGCACCTGGTCGATCCGCTCACCGAGCGGCGCGGCCAGCTGGCGATATTGTTCGCTTAGATCGAGTAATGGCACACGCATAGCTTCGAAAAAAGCATGGCAGCTTCACTGGACGGTTCAATCGGAAGTTTAATTGCAACTCGCGTAGCGTTGACCCCACGGGACGAGTAAGATACCCTCACGCTTATGGGTTTGATCCGCACCCTTTTTTGGGTTGTCCTTTTCATCTTCTTCACGTTTTGCTTCGTCGTCCTATTCGAGTACGGCACACACGATTTCGTCCCGGGATTTAAGACGGAGTTCGCGCGCGTGGAAGCATTCGTAAAACAAGCGGGCAAAGCGCCCGAAAAGAAAAAGTAGGTCAGCTGACGAATTCGATCATCGGTAACTTGTCGATGTACCGGGCGCGATGCGCGTCGCCTAAAAATCGCACGATCGCGGCGCGACCTTTCTCGCCGTAGTCGCGCGTAAAATCATTCACATACATGCCGATGAATTTCCCCGCTAGATCAGCATCCATGTCGCGCGCGTAAGGCATCGAATGGCCGACCGCATCGGCGCGATGGGCCAAAGCGTAGTCGATGCTTTCCCGCATGATGTGAGCGATGTCGCGCTGAATTTCTGGCGCAATATCTTTTCGAACGACATTGCCACCGAGAGGGAGCGGTAGCCCCGTTTCGTTTTTCCACCACTCGCCAAGATCGACAATCTTCCGGAATCCGCCGGTCGCATAAGTGAGCTGTCCTTCGTGAATGATGAGTCCGGCATCCGCGCGTTTATTTTTCACGGCATCGAAAATCTGATCGAACGGCACGAGGACATGTTTGAAATCGCGGCCGAGGTAAAGTTGCAGCGCGAGATAAGCGCTGGTCATCCGGCCCGGGATTGCAATCGTACAACTGCGAAGATCGACATCTTCATTCAGCGAGATAATCAGCGGCCCGTAGCCATCGCCCATGCTCGCGCCGCACGGCAGCAGCGCATATTTGTCCGAGACGTAAGCGCAAGCGTGAATCGATATCGCCGAGATGTGCAGTTCGCCGCGGAGCGCGCGTTCGTTCAATGTCTGAATATCTTCCAGCCGGTGTTCGAAGCGATAACCGCGAAGATCAATTTTGTTCTCCGCCATCGCATAAAACATGAAAGCGTCATCCGGATCTGGTGAGTGTCCCAAAGTGAAAACATCAGGCGCGGCAGACATGTGCGCACGCTAATCGCGCGGCCCGTCCGCGCAATCAACCTTGTTGTTTGCGTTGCGCCGGCCGTTCCGGTACGGTTCGACACATGGCGAAGTCCGCTCTCGGAAAAGGTCTCGGTGCTTTAATCGGAACACGCCCGGCGCCGGCAATCCCGGCGGCAGATTCGGGTGAGAAAATTCACCACCTCACTCTCGACGCGATTACGCCCAGTCCGATGCAACCGCGCAAAGAATTTGCGCGCGAAGCGTTGCAGGAGCTCATCGACTCCATCCGGCAACACGGCATCATCCAGCCGCTCGTCGTTAGGCAAGTCGATGGTCGTCATGAATTAATCGCCGGCGAACGTCGCTGGCGCGCCGCGCAGGAACTTGGACTCAAGGATGTGCCCGCGATCATCCGTCGCGTGAGCGATCTCGAAGTCTTGGAGATTTCTTTGATCGAGAATCTGCAACGCGCCGATTTGAATCCGATCGAAGAAGCGCAGGGTTACGCGCGTTTGGCTAACGAGTTTGGAATGCGCCAGGAAGATATCGCGACCAGAGTCGGGCGCAGTCGCGCCGCGGTCGCGAACGCGATGCGCTTGCTCGATCTGCATCCGCAGCTACAAACCTGGCTCAATCAGGAATTGCTTTCCGTCGGTCACGCCAAGGTTTTGTTAGGCTTGAAATCGCCCGACGAACAATTGGCCGTTGCCGAAACGGTTTTACGCCGGAAAGCGACCGTGCGTCAGACCGAGCGGTTGGTCGCGAAACAGTTAGGCGGCACCGGCTCTCGTCGTGGCCGCCGAAGATCGACATCCTCCATTAGCTCGGCCGCGATCGACGATTTGCAGAATCGATTACAGCAACATCTTGGCACGCGCATCACGATTCATCACAACGAAAAACGTGGTCGCATCGAGATCCAATATTACGGAGCGGCCGATCTCGAACGCATCGTGGCCGCACTTGGCCTCGGCGGCACGGAAAGCTGATTGAAGATTCGTAAGATCGACATCGTCCTCGTGCTCGCATGCGCGAGCAATCTCAGCGCGGCTCCGCCGAAACTTTGGGAACAGCTTTCCGGCGACAAAGCGCTGCAACACGTGCAGCACCTTGTCGATCTTGGTCCGCGTCCGCCGGCATCCGCCGCGCTCGAAAAATCTCGCGTCTACATCGGCGATCAACTCAAAAGTTTCGGCTGGGAGATGACGCGACAGGAATTCACGGAAGAGACACCGCGCGGCAAAGTCTCGTTCGTAAATCTGATCGCGCGTTTTCGCGGTGCGGACAAAACGGCGCCTTCGTTCTTATTATGCTCGCATTACGACACGAAGCTGTTCGCTTCCATCCAGTTTGTCGGCGCGAATGATGGCGGGTCGAGCACAGGATTGCTTCTGGAGATGGCGCGAGTGCTGGCGCAGGATCCGAGACTGGCTGCGAAGATCGAGCTCGTCTTTTTCGATGGCGAAGAGGCATTCGAGAACTTTTCCGATACGGACGGGGTCTACGGCAGTCGCTATTTTGCGAAGCAATTGGCCGACTCAAAAACAACGAAACAATTTCGCGGCGGAATTTTGTTCGACATGATCGGCGACCGAACTTTAACCGTTACGCTTTCGCCGAATTCGCCGCCGCCAATGGCGAAGGGAATTTTCGCGGCGGCGGACGCGCTCGCCGTGCGAAGTCATTTCACATTTTTCGGGGCCGATATTACCGATGATCACACAGCGCTGAACGCAGTCGGCATTCCGACAATCGATCTGATCGATTTTGATTTCGCGTGGTGGCACACGGCCGAGGACAAGATCGACAAGGTGAGCGCGGAAAGTCTGCAGATCGTCGGGCGAGTGGCCGCGTACTATCTTTGCGAGATCGCGCTAAAGTGAAACGCGCGCTGTTGTGCGGCATCTCTGTCATCGCAGGAATTCTTTGCGCGAATTTGTTCTGCGCATCGGTGCAATGTCGCAACGCCCTCAGTGAACTTTTGGGCCGCGGCAAACTAATCGCGCTCGTTCGCGGCGCGGGAATTTACGAGCGGGATTTGAAAAGCGGTTCGGAGAAGTCGCGGTTGATCGCCCAAGCGGTGATCGATTTCCTGGCCCGAAACGAAAAGGTTGATCGTACTGCCATCGATGCCGACTACGCGCGTTTGAAGTTCCAACTTCGAGACGAAAAGACATGGAAAAATGCACTGCGCGCGAACCATCTTTGCGCTGCGGGTCTTCGCAAAATGGTGGCGAGGAATCTACGAGATGAGCGATGGCTCGAGCAGCAGATCGAGAAAGAAATCGCCGTCAGTTCGGAAGAAGGTCGCGCGCACTTTGAGGCGAAGCGCGGAGACTTCGTGCAACCGGTTCGGTTCCGCGCTTCCCATTTTTTTCTGGCGGCACCGCCGGAAACGCCAGATGCGATTGTCGATCTTAAACGACGGACCATGGAAGAATTATCGAAGCGGGTCAAAGGCGGCGAGAAATTTTCAGATTTGGCGGCGTCATTTTCGGAAGACGAAGCGACCAAGAAATTCGGTGGTGATCTCAAATATTTTTCCGAGTTGAGAATGCCGACTGATTTCATGGAGGCAGTGAAGAAGATTCGCCTCGGAGCTACCAGTGATGTCGTTCGGACGAAGCTCGGGTTTCATCTGATTCAGGTGACCGATCTCAAAGCGGCGCGGCCGATGACTTTTGAAGAAGCCAATTCCGAAATCGTGCTGCAGTTGGAAAACGTTAAGCGTCGGGTCGCGCTCGAGAAATTGGTGGCGAAGTTATCGCGACAGGCTGAATTCGTGCGCTGAACTGTCGCCGACCGAAGTTCGGCATTGCGCGGCAGGGCATTTGACCTCAATTTGGAAACCCCGCCGGAATCGCAAATTCATGTCCCGTCGCACGCGAAAAAATGTTGGCGTAATTGGCCTCGGCATCATTGGCAGCCGGGTGCGAGAAGTTTTGCGCGACAGAGGCTTCCACGTGTTCGTGTGGAATCGCACGCCGAAGCCGGTGCCAAACTTCGTCGGAGCGCCAGCGGAACTGGCGGAGATGTGCGATTACATCGAGATCTTTGTTTCGGACGACGACGCGCTGCTCGATGTAGTGAAACAATTATCCCCTGGTCTGGGCGCGCATCACATTGTCATTGCGCATTCGACAGTGACGCCGCACTCGATGATCGCAGCTTCAGAAATCGTGCAACGGCGCGGCGCGCGTTTCATTGAAGCGCCTTTCACTGGGAGTAAGGAAGCGGCGGCGAGCGGCCAACTCGTTTATTATCTGGGCGGCGATGAAGCGGCGCTGCGTGAAGCCGCGCCGATTTTAGAAGCGAGCAGCAAAGAGACGATGGTCATCGGCGAAATTGGTCAAGCGACTGTGGTCAAGATCACGACCAACATGGTGACGGCGGCGACGGTGCAGGCCGCGGCGGAAGCGTTAGCGGTCATGCAAACAGCCGGATTGCCATTGCAAAAATTTGTCGACGCGATGAAGGGAAATGCGAGCAACTCGAAGACGCTCGATTTGAAGCTTTCGAAGATGGTCGAAGGAAATTTCGAGCCGCATTTCTCGGTTAAGCATATGCTGAAAGATATGCAGATCGCGAGCCGGATGGGTTTGTCGCATCATCTTGAACTCGGCATTGCTTCGGCCGCGCGTGATCGCTTGCTCGAGCAAATGCAGCGCGGCCATGGTGACGAGGATTACTCAGCCGTGGCGCGAAAATATTTTTCCGGAACTTCGTCTGCAGCGAAACCGGAGAGTGGTCTTGATCTGTTCGAGCCACGTAAAGAGCCGGAACCGGAAGTTTGGATTCACACGCAACCTCCCGAAGTTGCCCCGCAGACGGCGGAGGTAACCGAACAAAAGGAAGATGTCGATCTTGCACCGGCCGCGCTGGAATCCGCGCCGGCGGAAGAGACGCCGGTCGTGCCCGTGGCCGAAGAAGCGCCAGTCGCGGCAGCGGATGAGCCGCACGAGGAGGAACCAGTAGTTGCCGCGGAACCGATCGCCGATCTGGTCGAAGAAGAGCCGGAAGAAAGGCGCGGATTTCTCGGCCGTCTCCTGCGTCGCGAGAGTAATAGCTAGGATTCTACGGCAACGATGGCGCCGCTGCTGAATCCGTTAGACGGCGCATTTTTTGATCTGTCGCGTCGAACCAAAGTGCGCGTGACCGGCGAAGATCGACATCGTTATTTGAACGGACAGATCACAAACGATCTGGATCACGCCACCGAATCAAATGCGATCGCGGCCTGCATCCTGAGCGCGAAAGGGCGAATGGATGCGCATGTTTTTGTGTCGAGAGAGGCCGATGCCTTTGTTCTCGATGCGGAGATCGAACTGCGCGATACGCTGCTCCCTCGCCTGGAACGCTATGTCATCGCGGATGATGTCCAAATCGAAGACATGACCGAGCGATTGTCGATCTTACACGTAACCGGAGCGCCACTCGTGGATCTGCCTGCTTCGTGCCACATCATTTCGGCAAATCGTTTCGGCGTTGATGGCAAGGATGTCTGGATGGAGGCGGCACAACACGACGAAGTTTTTGAAACGCTCGAAGCCATCGTCCCGTTTTTCGACCAGGACCGCGCGGAAGTTTTCCGAATCGAGCAGGGAATTCCACGCTGGGGCCGCGAGTTAACAGGGGACATTATCCCGCCCGAAGCCGATCTGGAGACGAGCACGATTGACTACGGAAAAGGTTGTTACATCGGCCAGGAAGTCATCTCGCGAATGAAAATGTCCGGGCAGCGAAACAAAAAGCTTTCGGGCTTTGTTTCGCTGGATGATTCGCCGTTGGAAACCGGGATGAAACTTTTTTCGATCGGCGGTGATGCGAAAGAGATTGGTTGGATTACGAGCGTGGGGCGAAGCAAGCGTTTCCATAAAGAAATCGGCCTCGGTTTTATGAAGCGTCCGTTTCTACCGGACAAATTCAAACTCGATGCGCGCGATCCCCAAGACGCGTTTCGCGCAACGGCGACGCGAGTGGAGATTGTCGATCTTCCATTTCGGTAGAGTGAATGGGAATTGATTGACCGGTTTCGTTCACGACCAGTAACTTGTTCTTTGGGTCATGGCGAAAGTTAGCGTTAACCACGTCTGCAAGATTTATCCCGGCGACAAAGGCGGCGATGTCACGGCGGTGAATGACGTCAATCTGGAAATTGCTGACCGCGAATTTGTGGTGCTGGTGGGACCATCCGGCTGCGGAAAATCGACGACGTTACGGATGATCGCAGGCCTCGAGGAAATTTCGAAGGGCGACGTTTATATCGACGACCGCCGGGTCAACGACGTCGCACCGAAAGATCGAGATATCGCGATGGTGTTCCAGAATTACGCGCTGTATCCGCACATGAGCGTCTTCGACAATCTCGCCTTCGGATTAAAACTGCGAAAGTATCCGAAAGCAGAGATCAAGAAGCGCGTGATGGATGCGGCCGGCATCCTTGGCATCGAGGATCTGCTCGAGCGCAAACCGCGCGCTCTTTCCGGCGGTCAACGCCAGCGTGTCGCGGTCGGCCGGGCGATCGTTAGGCAGCCAAAGGTTTTTCTTTTCGATGAACCGCTCTCGAACCTGGACGCGAAGATGCGCGTGCAAATGCGGGCGGAGATCACGAAGCTGCATCAGCGTTTGCAGGCGACGATGATCTATGTCACGCACGATCAGATCGAGGCGATGACAATGGGAGATCGCATTGTGGTGATGAACAAGGGCGTGGTGCAACAGACCGACTCGCCGCTCAAACTTTACAACGAGCCGGCAAATTTATTTGTGGCGGGATTTCTAGGAAGTCCGCCGATGAATTTTTTGAATGGCACCTTAAGAGAGGAAGGCGACGGGCTCGTCTTTTCAGAGATGGAAGGCGGGAGTGTGCAAATGCGATTGTCGATCTTAGAGCGGAAAAGCGCGCGGGAATTTGTTGGTCGCCCGATTTTGCTCGGCATCCGGCCGGAAGACATTGAGTTAGCGCAGTTTGACAAGAATGATGACTCGATCGCGAGTTTCCCGGCGATCATCGACATCGTCGAACCGATGGGCGCGGAAACGAATTTATATCTGCAAACGGGAGCCCACACGGTGGTTTGCCGGAGTCAACGAGCGCTGGATCATCGCGAAGCGGGACATCGTCTCCAATTTGAAATGAAGGCAAAGAAGGCACATTTTTTCGACCCGGAGTCCGGCGCTCGGATCGCATGATGTCGATCTAATTTCCTTTGTTTCCGTCACTTGCGTAATTTTGGTATTGCGCTTGGCAAGACTGGCGAGTATAAACTGCGTCAGTCAGTCAACCCGACGCCATGAACCAACGATTGCTTGCCGAAATAGGCCGCACCCAGCGGCTGGAAATTCTTAACTCGCTCAAACGCTCAAAGGGTCTTTCGGTTAACGAGCTCGTGCGAAAAATGAAGATGAGCTACATGGGAATCAAGCAGCATTGCCTGACGCTGCAACGGGACGGCTATCTCGACACCTGGCGCCGGCCGCAAAAGATGGGACGGCCGGAGATGGTCTATCGACTGACCCAGCGCACGCACGATCTGTTTCAGTCGGATAGCAATCAGTTCACGCTCGAACTGTTGAAATCACTGGAAGAAATTTACGGACCGAACACGCCGGAGAAGTTGCTCTACAATGTGTTCGAGCGAAAAATCGCCAGCCTCAAAGCGAAGGTGAAAGGCGATACCGTGGCCGAGCGCGCGAAATGGCTGGCGAAGGTGCGCGATAGTGAGGGGCACATGTCGCAGTTCATCACCGATGAAAAAGAGGGCGGCCCGCAGATTCTGGAATGCCATTCGCCGATTGCAAACTTGCTCGAGCGTTACCCGATTGTGCGTCGTCTGGAGCAGGACCTTGTCGAAGCGGTCCTCGGTACGAGCGTGCGGAGAGAGGAGACTCGCAACTCGGGAAATTTCGAGTGCGCGTTTTATTTTTCGATTTGATTCGGCGCTAAGCCAGAGCGCGACATTCTTCTTTCGCGCGCCGCGAATCTCAGTTGATTGAATGCCCATGGTTCGGGCGTTCCCAGCAGTCGTCATCGAGAATTTGCAGCCGTTAATCGACGGCGGTCGTTACCCGATCAAGCGCGTGGTTGGTGAGGATCTCGCGGTGGAAGGGGACATATTTAAAGACGGTCACGATGTTGTCGCGGCCAGTTTGAAATGGCGAATTGTCGGCGAGAACCACTGGCATGAGACGGCGATGGCGCTCATCGATAACGACCGTTGGGGCGGGGTCTGCACCTTTTACGAGAATGCGATTTACGAATACACCGTCGAAGCGTGGACCGATGTGTTTCGAGGATGGCAACATGAGTTTGCCAAAAAATTCGAAGCGGGGATCGATAACCTAACGAGCGAAGCGCTGGAAGGCGCAGCCCTGCTCGAGGCGGCAGCGCAACGCGCTCACGATCCGACAGACTCCGCGCGGCTGCTGGAGTTATCGGAACTGATCCGGAATGGAACGAAGATCGACATCAACGCCATCGCGCATTCGGCCGAGCTCGACGTGTTGATGGCGACATATCCGGACCGGTCGACTGCGACACAATATGCGCCGGCCCCACGAGTAATTGTCGACCGAAGGAGCGCGCGGACGTCCGCGTGGTATGAGTTTTTTCCGCGCTCGGCCGAAGGCCACGGTGATCGCGGCTCGACCTTGCGTAACTGCTTGCCCCGCATCGACGATGCGAAAGCGATGGGCTTCGACGTGATTTATTTTCCGCCGATCCATCCGATTGGCCACACCAATCGAAAAGGCCGCAACAATTCGGTCACGAGTGAGCCGGGAGAACCGGGCGTGCCCTACGCCATCGGCAGCGAGTTTGGCGGACATAAAGATGTCGATCCTGCGTTGGGGACGCTGGAGGATTTTGATTGGCTCGACGGTGAAGTGCGTCAGCGCGGAATGGAGATCGCGCTCGATTTCGCGATCAACTGTTCGCCCGATCACCCGTATGTGCGCGAACATCCCGAGTGGTTTTACAAGCGACCCGATGGCACAATCAAATTTGCAGAGAACCCGCCCAAGAAATATGAAGACATTTATCCGCTGAATTTCCGCTGCGAAAACTGGCGAGAACTTTGGGCGGAAATGAAGAGCATCATTCTTTTTTGGGCCGGGCATGGCGTCCGGATTTTTCGTGTCGATAATCCACATACAAAGCCGTTGCCGTTTTGGGAATATTTGATCTCTGGAGTGCGCGACAAGTATCACGACGTCATCTTTCTGGCCGAAGCGTTTACGAAACCAAAGATGATGAAGGCGCTGGCCAAAGCGGGCTTCACCCAGAGTTACACTTATTTTACCTGGCGAAATTCCAAGAGCGAGCTGGTCGATTATTTCACTGAGCTAACGCAGACCGAAATGCGCGAATACTTTCGGGGTAATATCTGGCCAAATACGCCGGACATTTTGCCGTTCGGATTGCAGGAAGGCGGCCGACCGGCGTTCATGATTCGCGCCGTGCTCGCGGCCACGCTCTCGAGCGTCTACGGCATCTACAGCGGTTTCGAACTTTGCGAAAACGCCGCTTTGCCCGGACGTGAGGAGTATCTCGATTCGGAAAAATATCAGTTCAAAGAGCGCGATTGGAATGCGTCTGGAAATATCAAGGACTGGATCACGCGATTGAACGAAATCCGGAAAACGAATCGCGCACTTCAATTCTACGACAACCTTCGTTTCTATCCCGCGGAAAACGATTCCATTCTCTTCTACGGAAAGATGACGACCGCGCGCGAAGACATCGTGCTGGTGGTTCTGAATATCGATCCGCATCGCCGCCAGCATTCCTATGTCGATGTACCGATCGAGGAGTTTGGCTCGGCCGAAGGCGAGCCCTATCAAGTGCACGATCTCTTGAGTGACTCACGCTATACCTGGTACGGTCGCCGCAATTACGTTGAATTGGATCCGCAAATTCAACCCGCGCACATTTTCCGGATTCGCCGTCTCGCCAGCGACGGCCGCTTTCTCTAGCAACTTCCGCGGTACCGCCGGGGTTTCACCTTGGTAGCGGCGGTTGCATCGAAAGCCACTCCGTCTATCGTTACCAAACTTTCCGCATGAAATCTTTCTTCTCGCTGATCGCCGCGGCGATTCCAGCTCCTTTGCTCGCGCAAGTGGCAACGCCGGCCGCGGCTCCCGATTATCCGCGAACTAAAACTGTTCTCGATGCGATCCTCACCGCCGGTCCGGTCATGTATGCCTTGCTCGCGCTCTCCGTTTTTTCGGTGATGCTCGTGGTCGTTTATCTGATGACGATCCGCCGCGGCGCGGTTGTTTCGAGCGGCTTTATGGCGACAGCCGATGCGCTTCTGCGCAAGCGCGATCATCTCGGGCTCCTCGCCGTTTCGAATCGACATGGCGAAGCGATCGCGCGGGTGGTGCAAAAGGTACTCGACTTCATGACCAAGAATCCGAACGCGGATTTTCAGCAAATTCGCGAAATCGCGGAAACCGAAGGGACGCGTGTCGCGTCGAATCTGAACAATCGCGTGACTTATTTGGCCGACATCGGAATGATTGCACCGCTCATCGGTTTGTTAGGCACGGCCATCGGCATCGTGCAATCGTTCTCCGCACTCGGCGCGGACCTCGGCACGGCGCGTTACGCATTGCTTTCCAAAGGCGTCAGTCAGGCACTCATGAATACTTGCGGCGGTCTCGCCATCGGTATCCCCGCGATGGTTTTCTATGCCTTTTTCCGCGGGCGCGTGCAGCGATTGATCTCCGATTTGGAATCGGCCGTTACGCACATCCTCGCGCTTTTGTCGGTGCATCATGGCGACCGGCGGCCGGAGCGTGCGCCGGTATTGCTCGAAGACGAGTTTTAATGTTGATGTCGATCTTGCGACAGAATTGTAACGCTTCTCGTTAACCGCCGTTGCTATGAATTTACGCAGTCGCGCCATTCCGCACCATCCCGGGATTCAACTGGCCCCGCTGGTCGATGTGTTGTTGTTGCTTTTGATTTTCTTTCTCATGACTTGGAACGCGGCGCGGAACGAGAATGAGCTCGATGTAAAAGTTCCGAAAGCGTCCGCGGCGAAAGAAAAGCCGGCGCCGATCGGCGACGTCATCGTCAATGTGAAGAGCGACGGCAACGTGGTCGTGAATCGTCGCACGTTGAATGGTCCGGAGTTGAGCGATTTGCTCAAGAACCTCGTGCAGCTCAATGCCGAACAAGCCGTGGTCATCCGCGGTGATGAAGCAGGCGCTTATAAAAATATCGTGTCGGTCTTGAATCTTTGCAGTGAGGCCGGCGTGACGAACGTCGCTTTCGCCACGGCAAGATGAAATTCGCGCACGGCGCGAGTGGCATTCTTGGATTGCTCGGGCTGATTTCAAGCATCGGCGCGCAGCCACCGCCTGTTCGCCGCGCCCAACCCGCCGATGAACCTCCGGTCGCGCGCGCCTTACCGCCGGATGATGCGGGAGCGAATGAAAGATCGACATCTTCTTCTTCGGAATCTCCCGAGCCTTCCGCCGCACCGACTGAGCCACCGGCAAAACGTCAACTCGAATACGCCGACGGCCTTTTCCGGCAAAAATTATACGATCTCGCCATCCCGGAGTTTGAAAAGTATCTCGACCAGTTTCCAACGGGCGCGGACCGCGCGCGCGTCTTTTTCTTTCTCGGCGAAAGTTATCGCGCTCTGAATAAATCGGGCGCGGCGCGCAAAAATTTTCAGGCGATCCTGGATAATCACGGCGAGACCGAATACGCCGGCCCGGCGGCATACGTGCTGGCCGAAACAGCGTTCACCGAAAAAAATTACGGGGCCGCCTTGCCGTTGTTTCATCGTGCGGCGACGAAGTCGAAAGAACCCGCCATCGCCTTGTCGGCGCGTTACTTTGAAGGGCGTTGCCTTGAGACGCTGGATAAGAAAGATGAAGCGGCCGGTATTTATCTCCAGGTCATCGATGCGAAGAATCCGAATCCTTATCGCGACGACTGTCGATCCGCGGCCGCGGCGATTTTTCTTTCGCGCGGAAAAAAACTCGACGCGCTCAAGCAATACGACGCGCTTTCAAACGAAGCGCAGAAGCCGGCGTTGAAAGCGGAAGCGGCCGTGCGTGGCGGCGTAATCGGTGTCGATCTTTTACAAAACGAAAAAGGCAAGATCGACAAGGCCGTCATTGATAAGGCCGCGCAACTTCTGCAAAAAGGCCGCAACGCGCCCGAAGCGGGAAAGTTTCGCCCGATCGCGGAGGTCGCGCTCCTGAAGCTGCAATATTACACCGGCCAATACGCCGCGTTGCTCAGCGATTACAAAAAGGGGCAGAAAAATTTTCCCGATGATGCGCGCGCCGAAGTCATGTTGCTCGCCGCAAATTCCGAACGTCAGCTCGGCCACGCGAAGGAAGCCGCTGCGCTGTACGACGACATCATCGCGAAGTTTCCAAATCGCGAAGAAGCAAAGGACGCGCAGTATCAAAGGCTCATCAACATTTACAACTCCGACCCCGCGAGCGTCGTCGTTGCGGTCGATGAATATTTAAAAACCAATCCGACGGCCGAGCGCGCCGATCAGGCGAAGATGCTCAAGGCCGAAGCGCTGTATAAACAACAAAACTATACCGAGGCCGCGCCGATCTACGGCGAGCTCCGCGTCGCGCAACTTTCACTAAAACTCCGCGCCGAAGCGGCGTTCAAGCTCGGCTCGTGCAATCTCCAGCTCAAAAACATTAACGGTGCCGTCGAAGCCTTCACCTATTATGTGCAGGCGTTTCCAGATAACGCGCAGGCGCCGTCGGCTTTTTCGAAACGTGCGCTCGCGTACGAAGAGACGCAGAATTATGACGCCGCGCTCGCGGATTTAAATACCATCTTAACGAAGTATCCGCAGGCGCGCGAACGCGAGGGCGTGTTGCAGCAGAAGGCGCTCATTCTCGGGCAACAGGGAAATACGAAAGCGATGAGCGATACGTTTCGTCAATTGCTCAAGGAGTTTCCGAAGAGCTCGGTCGCGGCGCAGGCGCACTTTTATATTGGAAAGAGCGCGTTTGAAAACAAGGACTTTAAAAACGCGATTAGCGCACTGAACACCGCGCGGCAGATGAACAAACAGCAATACTACACGCTCGCCACGGTTCGCATCGTTTCCTGTTATTTTGCCATGAAGGATCGCCCCGCGACCGCGAAAGAAGTCGATAGCTTCATGGCGGCGAGTGAGAACGCTTCGATTCCGACGGACGTTCTGGAGTGGCTCGGCATCGAGTTTTACAACGAAAAAAATTATCCCGCTGCGGAAAAATATCTCAGCGCCTTGAGCAAGATCGACAATCGCCCCAACATCAAACCAGACTTCCTCTTTTATCTCGGTGACGCCGCGACCAAGTTGCAGCATTTTCCGGAAGCCGAGGATGCTTTTGGGAAATATTTGCAAACTGCGAATGATCCGGCCGGCAAAGCGAAAGTGCTGCTCGCGCTCGGAGCGGCCAAGATCGGCGCGCACAAACCGGATGATGCGCAGAAGATCGCCGAAGAAATCATGAAGCTGCAACCGGAAGGCCGCGTCAACGCTGAAGCGCGGCTGTTGTTAGGCGACGTGCAGATCGAGCGCAACAATTTCGATGAGGCCGGCAAAGCTTTCATGGGTGTCGCGCTGCTTTACGACGACCCCGCCATCACGCCGCGGGCTTTGCAAAAAGCCGCCGCCGCTTATCAACGCGCGGGCAAAGCCGCCGAAGCCGAGCGCGCGGCCAAGCAATTGCACGAGAAGTATCCGAATTTCGCCGGCAGTTAGATCGACATCTTCGTTGTCACCGTCCGCGCAATTTGATTGCATCGGGAATGAACAAACTTCGCCCGTGCCTGGCTGAATTTATCGGAACATTCGCGCTCGTCTTTGTCGGGATTGGCGCCATCAAGACGGCCGGCTTTAATGTCCTCGCCGTTGCGCTCGCGCACGGCCTAACGATCGCCGCGTTCGTCTCCGCAACGATGCACATCTCCGGCGGCCAATTTAATCCCGCCGTCACCTTCGGCTTGGTCTGCGGCGGTCACATGAAAATTGCCGACGCCATTCGTTACTGGATCGCACAGTTGCTCGGCGCCTTCGTCGCCGCGCTCATCTGCATGGGTCTGTTTGCGCGGGATGTGGTGGTCAACGGAACGCCCCAGCTCGCGATTAATCTAACGCCCGCCCAGGGAGTTTTGGTCGAAGCCATCCTCACCTTCTTTCTCGTCTTCATCGTTCACGGTGTCGCCGTCGATAACCGCGGACCGCGCGCCGTCGCCGGGCTCGTTATTGGATCGACAATCACTCTCGATATTTTATTCGGCGGCTCGCTCACGGGCGCGGCCATGAATCCCGCGCGCGTCTTCGGTCCGGCGCTCGCCGCAAATTTTTGGAAGGACCATCTCGTTTATTGGATTGGCCCGCTCCTCGGTGGCGCGCTCGGCGGATTGGTTTATCGCGTCTTTATCGAGCGTAAACCGGAGCCGGCGATTTCTTAGACGACCGATCCGAGCGCGAGTGTTTCGATCGGCAAAGGCCCGAGAAATCTGCGCACGTCTTCAACTTGCAATACTGGTTGCGCCAAATGCGATACGAGAAAGCTCGCGTCGGGGGTGCGTGCAATTCCGACTTGCGCGTTGATTTCGCATCGTGCTAATCGCGCAACGACTCGCGCTGATTTCTCGGCTAGAGCGCGACGGTCAGTGAATCGCACCGTGGCGACGCCGGGCGCCGTTGCTTCGACATAAGGGCTGAGCGCAAAAGCGTGCTGCCGCAAAATATCGTTGATCAGGGCTTCGTTAGGCCGCGACCGTGCTTTGATGGCGATGTGCAGATATCGCGCCAGCGCCTGGCTTGGAGTCATTCCTTTGCGAACGCCCGCGGCTTCGGCGGCTTCGTTCAGTTGAATGATGACCGGCTTCTTTTCTTGCTCCTCGATCAATGCTGCCGCGTTGGTTTGAAATTCAGGTTGATGCCGCAGCGCGGCCTGCAGATAAAAATTCGGCAGATAAATGGTGGCGAACATCAACTGGCCACTGCCTCCCTTGTCGATCTTCCGTGCGATCGTTGAATCCGAATGTGGAGATGCGCCAGTGCGTCGTTCTCTTCGAGATTTGAAAGCGTCCAGCGATTTTCCAGAACCAACTTGAGTTGTGCGCTCGCCACCATGCTCTGTTGGCTCAAAACCAGACACGCTGTCGAAGTCGGTTCGACCAAACGTTGCAAACGATACCAGCTCGTCTGCGGAATTTTTAAATGAGCCGCCGAATTCAGGACAAGATCGACAATCACCAATGGAAAATTGCCGTCGCGTAAAAGCAGGTCCGTCGCCTTGATTACTTCGAGCTCGTTATGGCAGCGCACCCAAAGCAGGTGACGCAAACACGCATTGCCTAACGGTTCCGGATCGAACGAATCGCGGCCATCGATCAGCGCGAGAAAATAACAATCCCGCTGCGCCGCGTGCAGCAGAGCCGAAATCAGCGACGCACTGCCGGCGCTGATTTGCGAGCAGATGATTTCGGTAATCGCACTTTTGGGGAGGCCGCGCTCGATGACGTCGTCGAGAAAAGCCAACCCTGTTTGTAAACGACTCGATCGCGTTGCCGGCGTGGATGGGAAGCGTTCCGCGAGGAGCTTCCTAAGATCGACAATCTTATTTCGCGCAGCCACGCCGATAAAATGGCACGTTGCTCTAACATGTTCAAACGAACATTAACGGCGTTTTTTGCGCGACGCAACATGTTTGCGCACCAGCGACACCATTACTCCCTGGACGAGCAACTCCCGCGCGGGAATCAGATCGGGATATTGCGCATTCTCCGCTTTTAAATACGGCCGGCCATGGTCGGTCACATAACGCTTCAAGGTCGTCTCGCCATCGATTAACGCCGCCACGATGTCGCCGTTCTGCACATCTTTGCGGTCTTCCAAAATCACGATGTCGCCATCGAGAATGTGCGCATCGATCATCGAATCCCCGCGCACGCGCAGCGCAAATGTCCCGCTGTTTTTGGAAGCGTTTACCGAGCGCGCGTCGAGTGAAACGTGACCTTCGATGCTTTGTTCAGTTAGCGCCGACATGCCGGCCGGGATTTGTCCGTAGATCGGAATATCGGCGATGCGAACTTTCTGCACCGGCGTAATCAGAGCGCGCGCTTTACGCGCATGTCGATCTAAAAAACCTTTGCGCTCGAGCACAGCAAGGTATTGCATCACCGATGTCTGGCTGGCGAAACGGAAATGCTTTTGGATTTCGCGCGTGCTTGGAGTCAGCCCTTTTTCCCGTTGTTCGCCCTGGATAAAATCGAGAATGCTTTTCTGCCGATGCGTCAGCATGCGCGCAGCATCGCAGCGCTGTCCGTCTAGCGCAAGTTCAACTGAACATCTTTCGTTAGATCGACAATTGAAAGCGGCGTTCCTCTAACAAGGCCTGCCAGCGCGTCAGATAACTGATGCGTTGATATAATTTTTCAAGCGCCCCGAGCATCGCGTTCCAATTTGCGTCGAGTTCGCGAACTTCTTCGAGTGCTCGATCGAATTGTTGTTGCACACGGTCGATCAATTCCGTGAGCTGGTTCGCATCGCTCCGGTCGATCTTGTTCAGAACCGATGCGATCTCCATGAACAGATCGGCTAATTCTGACGGAACCTCGTCCGCGGCGGTAACACCTTCCAAATTCAAAAGATGTTGCAGGCGCTGTTTCGGATCGAGCAGCATCCGATAGGCTTCGTTGACATTCCCGTCAGGCTGATTCGAACGGACGAGCGCGTGATATTTTTTCTTCAGCTCTTTTGGATCGAGCCACGGCTTTCTCGGTTGTCCCAGCAACGCGAAGTAATCGGTCATGCCGCGAAGCTTTCGCCGCACGAGCAATGCGCCACCGCATTCGGGTTCGTCACTTTGAATCCGCCTTTTTGCAGATCGTCGCTGTAATCGAGGAGCGACCCGCTGACGAAGAGCGCGCTTTTTGGATCGACCACGACGCGGACATTCGCCGTTGGCACCATGATGTCTCGATTGGCCGGGCCATCGACGAGATCCATTTTGTATTGCAAACCAGAGCAGCCGCCGCCGATGACCGCGACCCGTAACGCTCCCTGCGGTCGTCCCTGTCTCTCGAGTAGCGAAATTAATTTGCGCGCGGCAGTCTCGGTCACTTTGACCAGACGCTCGTTGCCGATCTTGTAGTTAGGCTGAGTGGGCGTTGAAGTTTCCATCGTCAAACGGCAGTCAATGATGGCTCGGGGAGTGGTTGCAAATATTCGTGCGCGATTTGTTGAACATCGGCCAGCGTCGACACGTGCTGAAATTTTTCGCGGAGCGCTTTGCTGCCGGGGAACCCTTTTGAATACGCCATCAAGCGCGCGCGCATCGAACGGATGGCGGGCTCTTCTTCGCCCCAATCTTCCACATGCAATTGGCAATGCCGCAGGATGAGGGCCCACTTCTCGCGCGCGCTGACAAGATCGACATCGTGATTTCCAGCGAGGTGTTGTTTCGTTTGCCGAAAAATCCACGGCGCGCTCATGGCCGCGCGGCCAATCATCGCGCCGGCGATTCGGGTTTCGGCGCGGCGCTTCGCCACGTCCATCGGCGTCGCGAGGTCGCCGTTGCCGATCACTGGAATTGAAACCGCAGCGGCGACCTCGCCGATGACTTTCCAATCCGCTTCTCCGGAATAACCTTGTGCGCGCGTTCGGCCATGCACGGTGATGGCGGCGATTCCAAGATCGACAAGAATCTTTGCGACGCTTACGGCGTTCACAGAATCGGCGTCCCAGCCGATGCGAATTTTTGCGGTCACGGGCAATGGCGCAACCGCCCTAACGACCGCATCAGCAACCCTCGCAAGCGCCGGACAATCTTTCAGCAAAGCGGACCCGCCATTCTTGGCGACGACTTTATTGACCGGGCAACCAAAGTTAAGATCGACAAAGTCGGGCGCCACCCATTCGACAACTTGTTTTGCGGCTTCGGCCATGTGCGCGGCGTCGCCGCCGAAAAGTTGCACGCCGATCGGGCGCTCGATCTCATCGAAGTCGATGTATTCTCGGGTGCGATCGTTGCGACGAAAAATTCCTTCGGAGGAAACGAACTCGGTCGTTAGGACATCGGCGCCGTATTCTTTGCAGATTTGCCGGAAGATTTTGTCCGACACGCCTGCCATCGGCGCGAGATAGAGGGGAAAACGATCGGAGAACCAGGGCAGGGAGGACATGTCGATCTTGTCTATGTCGATCTTGCAACAGGCGCACCGGCATTGAGCAGGTTCGCCACTTCGGTCTGCACATTCTGCAACTCGTCGAGGCGCAATCCAGGATCGGTCACAAGAAAGACATCGCCATTCGCGCGATGTTCGTAAATCAGAACGCTGCCCTTATCGTTCTTTTCGGTTTTGATTTGTTTCAATACGCGTTTGCGCTCGAGCATGGCCGCGAGGACGTAACAGGCATTGGCCGGAGCATCGTTCGACGAAACCAGACGCCGGAAAAGTTCCTCGGCGTTCTCTTTGCCTAACGGTTCTGGCGGTTCTGCGGGCGCAGGTTCATAACGGCTTTTCCAAAACGAAAACGGTCGAATATTTTCGTTGCGAGTTTGCCACGCTTGTTCGCTTAGATCTTCACGGCGAAAACCTTCGGCATCGCGAAAAAGCAGCGTGTAGAAGTATTCGCCCGACTCAAACGGCCGTTGCGTGGCCGCGCAAACTTCGGAGCGATGCTTGATCGCCCATTCGTTAGCCAGCGGGTTCATTGCGCAACTATACGACGCGCGGGCAGGAGGCGAAAGCCCAGGCCTTCGCGATTCGAGGCGCGAAGGTACAGGAGATAAAGGCCGATGACGGCAAACAACGCGTTCGGCGTCCACGCCGCCGCCCAGGCGGGGATGCGATAGCCTTCGCCGAGCGCGAGAAAAAGATGCGTCAAAAAATTCATGGCGAAAACAAGGATGATGGAAGTGGCGACGCTGGAAAGAACGCCGCGACGCGAGAAACCGATGCCGAGTGGCGCAGCGATGAAGACGACAACGAGACAGGTCCAGGGCAGGGCGAGGCGATATTGCAAATGCGTTTTGAATGGCGCGAGCAGCGTGGCCGGAAAATCGGAATTGAAATGCAGGTACTCGCGCAGCTCCGGAACGCTGAGCGCTTCGGCGTGAAAGTTTGCGCTGCTCAAACGAAACGGCGTTTCACTCCAGTTGTCGATCTTGAGTGACGGCTGAAATTCTTCGGCGACGATGTTCCCGACGGCGTCATAGTGCGTGATTTTGGCGGAGTCGAGCATCCATGTTTGCGTGTCGGGATTGTAAACGGCGCGATTGGCGAGATAGCTCGTCACGATATTTTCGTGCGCATCCTGCTGCAGGATCTGGATGTTGTTAAACGTGTTTTGATGCAGACGAAAATTCTGAATGAACCAGGTGCGCGCGTCGGTGCGATTGCGGAATATCTGGCCTTCGATCTGACTGGTTCGGCGGAGGCGCTCGGTAGAGGAGAGAAGATTTTTGCGCGCGGTCTCGGCGTGAGGCGCCAGTTCGTAATTTAGCGCGAAGGTTCCGATCACCGTCAAAAAGCCGAGCACGATCAACGGCAACAACACGCGCGGAATGCTGATGCCCGCGGTCAACATCGAGATGATTTCATTCGCGCGGGACATTCGTCCGAGACAAAACAAGAGCGCGAGCAGCAGCGAGACGGGCAGAAGAATGACGAGGATCTGCGGGACCTGGCTGAAATAATAATGCGCGATGCGGGTGAAGCTGATGTGTTGATCGATGAAGTTCGAGATGTTGTCGCTGACATCGAAAATGAGCCAAATGGAAATGAAACCGGCAATGCAGTAGATGTAGGCCTGCAAAAAATTCCGGGTAACGTAGCGATCGAGCAGTTTCACTTGTCGATCTTGAGTTTAACGTAAGGGAAACGATTTCGCACCTGGCTGAACGATTGAAATGATTGCGCTAAAAGATTCTCTTGGGACTGAATTGGTCGAGCGCGTGCGCACGATTTTTTCCGAAGGCGGACTGTTGTCCTAGGCGAAGAATTTTGAATTTCGTCCGCAACAACAGGAGATGGCGGCGGCGGTCGCGCGGACGTTAGAGGAAGATCGACATCTTGTCGTGGAAGCGGGCACGGGCGTCGGCAAATCGCTGGCCTATCTCGTGCCGTCGATTTTGTTCGCGCTCGAGCAGCACAAGAAAGCGATCATTTCCACACACACGATCAATCTGCAGGAGCAGCTTCTTTATAAAGACATCCCGATTCTGAAGAAGACGTTGCCGGTGGAATTCGAGGCGGCGTTGATGAAGGGGCGGCAAAATTATCTCTGCCCGCGACGGCTCGAGCGCGCGTTGCAACAAGCGAACGATTTGTTCACGGCTTCTGAAAAAGGAGAACTGGAACAACTGGCGGAGTGGGCAGCGCGAACAAAGGATGGATCGCTCAGCGATCTGGATTTCGAGCCGGAAGCGAAAGTTTGGACTCAGGTTTGCAGCGAAGCACACATCTGCACGACCAAAATGTGCGGACAGCACGGCAATTGTTTTTACCAGCAAGCGCGCAAGCGATTGCTCTCGGCCGACATGATCGTGATCAATCACACGCTGCTTTTCATGCTGCTCGGCGACCCGGAGATCCAGGCAGAACGCGAAAGCGGATTTCTTTTCCCTAACGATTTCATTATTTTCGACGAGGCGCACAGCATCGAACAGGTCGCGTCGCGGCAAATCGGCATCGGCGTTTCGCAATACGGGCTAAGATCGACAATCCAGCGCCTCTACAATGCGCGCACGAAGAAAGGTCTCTTCACGGTGACGCGCGATGCAAATGGCGTGACGCTGGCGGCGGCGCTGGCGGACGAGGTGGACGCGTTCTTCGAGAAGCTGGGCGCGCGTTGCAACTTCGAAAAAGGCCGCGAGTACCGCGTACGCGCGCCGGAATTGGTTCCCGATACCCTAACGGGTCGCTTGATTGCGCTTGAGACGCGCATCAGTGAAGTCGCACGAAAAAACGACGATGAGTTTTTGCGGGCAGAACTTGTCGATCTTGGCGCGCGTATTCGCGAAGCGCGCGGCGGCATCGTGACTTTCCTGGAACAAAGCGCTGACGAACATGTTTACTGGGCGGAGCGCACCGGCAAAGCCGGACAGTTTGTGTCGATCAACGCTGCGCCCATCGATGTCGCGCCCGTTTTGCGACGAATGATTTTTCGGGAGTCGTGTTCGTGCGTGATGACGAGTGCGACATTGTCGGTAGGTCGTCCCGACATGGCTTACTTCCGAAATCGCGTCGGCGCCGATGCCGCCCAGCCGTTGCAGCTCGGCAGTCCGTTTGATTTTCAAAAGCAGATGAAACTCTTCATCGTGCAAAAAATGCCGGACCCGAGAGATGCGGGTTACGAAGATGCGCTGGCGAAGTGGATCGCCCATTTCGTCGAAGAAAGCGCCGGGCGCGCCTTTGTGTTGTTTACGAGCTATCGCGGCATGCAACAGGTGGCGTCGAAGCTGACGCAATTTTTCATCGACAAGAAGCTGAACATTTTCGTGCAAGGCTCGGGTGCGCCGCGCACTAAACTGCTCGAGCAATTCAAGACAACGCCGCGCAGTGTGCTCTTCGGCACGGATAGTTTTTGGATGGGCGTCGATGTGCCGGGCGACGCGTTATCGAATGTCATCATCACCCGGTTGCCCTTCGCGGTGCCGGACCATCCATTGATCGAAGCCAAGCTCGAGCTGGTGCAGGAACGCGGCGGAGATCCGTTCACCGAATATTCGTTGCCGGAAGCGATCTTGAAATTGCGCCAGGGAATTGGGCGACTCATCCGGACAAAGAGCGATCACGGCATCGCGGTGATTCTCGATAATCGGATCGTGAACAAGCCCTATGGGCGGGCATTTCTGCGCGCGCTGCCGAAATGCGCGGTGAAAATTATTTAGTGTGACAAGTTCACTTGAACATATTCCGACTTGGCGCTAAGAATCGTTTTGTGAATCGACTCACCATCGCGCTGGCGGCCGCCGCCTTCTTTCTGGGCGTGGCCATCGACCGTTTCGCTTTTCCAGCGAAGCCGGCAGCTACCCGAAAAACACGCGCCGTTACTTTACCCAGCGTGATTAATTCCCCAGCGCGCGTGGCCGATTCCCAGGAAGAAAATGTTAGATCGACAATCGACCATCCCGATGCCAGCGAATCGCAACCGCATCCTTCATCCGAAAAAATTATCGACTCGATGAAAGCTGTCCTCGGTCACAACGGCGGACGGCGGGCCCATCTCGGATTCAACAAGCTGGCGGATTCGATCGATGAAAAAAGTGCCGGCGCAGTCATCGCCTTCGCCGATAGTTTGCCGCCATCACAGGAAAAAAACATTCTGGTCGCGGCGATTGTGAATCGCTGGGCGGAATTGGATCCGGCCGCGGCGGTGGCCTACGCGGGGAAACTCCCCGCCGGCGTCGCGCGCACCTCCGCCCTAACGAATGCGATTAAAGGTTGGGCCAGTCACGATGCCGCGGCCGCGACGACATGGGTGCAGCAACTTCCGCCCGGCCCGGTGCGCGATTCAGGATTGCAAACCGTGGTCGCGAGTTTAGCCGAGCAGGATCCGCAGCGCGCGCTCACTCTCGTGCAGACGTTACCTGCCGGACGTGGCCGGCAAAATCTTTACTGGCCCATCTTTAATAATTGGGCGGCGCAGGACCCGGTCGCCGCGGCGGCCATGGCGGCGCGGCTTCCATCGGACACAAATCACGAAGCGGCTTTGCAAGCCGTTGGATCGACATGGGCAAATCAAGATCCGGAAGCGGCGTTTGCGTGGGCGAATGGATTGCCGGGCGGCCGCGCACGCAATAATACTTTGCAAAACATCTTGTCGACGTGGGCCGGCAAAGATCCGCAGCAGGCGGCCCAAGTTTTATCGACCTTGCCGGCGGGCGCGGCGCGCGATCAATCGACGAACAACGTCGCCCATCAATGGGCGCAAAGTGATCCGCACGCGGCCTTGGCCTGGGCGCAGCAATTGCCGCCCGGTCAAAGTCAGACGCAAGCATTGCGTTCTGTTTTGAGCGCGTGGGTGCAAACCGAACCGACCGCAGCCGCGGAATACGTTTCCACTTTGCCTGTCGGCAAATCGCAGGAGGACGCCATCGTTGCCATCGCGTCGCAACTAGCCGCGACCGATGCACAAAGCGCGGCGAACTGGGCGCAGAAACTTCCGGCCGGAACGGCGCGCCAAAACGCGATCAACAATATCGTCGCGCAATGGGGTAACACCGATCCGCGTGCGGCGGCCGATTTTGCATTACATCAAAACGACAACGAAAGCCGCCGGCATTTGCTGGAAAATGTTTCGCGGCAATGGGCCCAATCCGATTCCACGGCCGCGCTGGCTTGGGCGACGAGTCTTACTGACGGCGCGACGCGCGATGCGGTCCTTCCGGGGATTGTCGCCAGCGTCGCGGAAAATAATGTGCACGAAGCGGCGCGTCTCATCCCCAGAATTTCTTCATCAACCGCGCAAGCAAACGCGGCCGGCACCATCGCCTGGCAATGGGCCGCGCAAGATCCGCAGGAAGCAAGCAAATGGGCCGCCTCTTTTCCGGAAGGGCAAAGCCGGCAGCGCGCGGTGGAAAGTTTGGCCAATCGTTGGAGTGAGACCGATCCGGCGGCGACAGCGACCTGGTTAGGTTCGTTAGGCCAGGGTTCGGCGCGCGACGCCGGCATCGCCGCATTTTCCCGGCGCATTGCTCCGTCCGATCCGGAAACGGCGGCGCAATGGGCGGCTTCGATCGGGAACGAAGGCATTCGCAACAACCAGGTCGAATCGATCGTCGGCAATTGGGTCAAAAGTAATCCCAGCCGCGCCGTCTCCTGGATTCAAAATTCACCGCTGCCGGCGGAAATGAAAGCGCGACTGCTTTCGCAACAGCCATGAGTGCGGCGCAGAAAACTTCGGCCGAAGTAAAACGCATCATGTCGATCTTGCACAAATTGGGCGTGCATACGGTCGGCGAATTTGCCGCGCTCGATAAGATCGACATCAGCGCGCGGCTCGGTCCGGAAGCGGTGCGATTGTGGGAGCGCGCCAATGGAAAATCAATGCGGTTGCTTAAACTGATCGAGCCTCCGGAATCGTTTTCTGAGACTTTCGAATTCGAACACGACGTCGAAACAGTCGAGCCGCTGCTCTTCATGCTGCGCCGTTTCCTGCAGCAAATAGCGACGCGGTTGAACGCGATTTATCTCGTCGCGGAAGAACTGACTCTGTGCCTCACGTTCGACAATCGCCAGCAATATGAGCGCTCTTTCAAAATTCCGCAGCCCACGAACGATGTCGATCTTCTCTTTCGCATGCTGCATACGCACCTCGAGAATTTCACCTCCGAGCACCCCATCACCGCGATTTCGTTGGATGCGCGGCCAACCAAACCAGCCTCGCAACAATTTGGTTTGTTCGAAACCGCCTTGCGCAATCCGGCGCAACTTTCGGAAACGCTCGCGCGTTTGATCGCATTACTCGGGAGCGAACGCGTCGGCACACCGGTCGTGGAAGAGACACACCGTCCGGATTCCTTTCAGCTCGAGCCATTCTCGTGGGATTTGAGTGCGAGCGTTACCGCGGAAACGAAACCGCCACCCAAAGTCGCGTTACGTCGTTTTCGTCCCGCTCTTTCGAGTTCTGTTTTACTCCATGTCGATCTTCCAACTTATGTGCGCAGTCGTGAGATTAGCGGTTCGGCTTCCGCGCAAAGCGGACCATATCTCGCCTCCGGAAATTGGTGGGATCAAGAAAAGTGGGGCCACCACGAATGGGATTTGGAATTGAATTCGGGCGCGCTCCTTCGTTGTCACGAAGACGAAGTGGGCTGGCACATCGACGGCATTTACGACTGATGATTTCGTTATGCCCTACATCGAATTGCATGCGCGCAGTGCGTTCAGTTTTTTGCGCGGCGGAAGTTTTCCCGAGCAATTAGCCGAAACCGCGGCCGAGCTGGAGATGCCGGCGTTGGCGTTGTTAGATCGAGATGGCGTCTACGGCGCGCAAAGATTTTCGATGGCGGCGCGCGAAAAAAATGTGCGGCCGATCATTGGCTGCGAATTGACCATGGAAGACGGTGTCATTCTTCCGGTGCTGGTCGAGAATCGCGCCGGCTACAAAAATTTATGTGAGCTGCTCACGCAAGCGCATCTGCGAAGCGAAAAGGGAAAATGCGCCGTACAATGGAACGAGCTCCCGGAATTTGCTGAGGGCCTCATCGTATTTCTGGGTCATGCCGATCGCGCGCAATTTTTGATCGACGCTTGTGGTCGCGAAAATGTTTTCGTCGAAATCCAGCGACACTTTCTGCGCGGCGAAGAAGTGGCGAACCGCCAACTTGTCGATCTTGCCGCGCATTATCGATTGTCGATCTTAGCGACGAACGGCGTGCAGTACGCCAAGCCGTACGGCCGCGAAGTGCTCGATGTTTTCACCTGCATTCGCGAGCACACTCATCTCGATGCCGCCGGCAAATTGCTCACGCAAAATGCCGAGCGGCATTTAAAGAGCGATCGCGAAATGCGGAAACTGTTTCGCGATTTGCCCGAAGCGATCGAAAACACCGCGCGATTGTCCGAGCGGCTTACGTTCTCGCTCGAAAACATCGGTTACGAATTTCCATCGTATCCCGTGCCTAACGGACAGAGCATGGATTCATTTCTGCGCACGATTGTCTGGTTCGGCGCGCAGCAACGTTACGTCGGCATCAGCGCCGCAGTGAAGCGGCAGCTCGAAGAAGAGCTCGCGCTCATCGGCCGACTCGGCTTTTCCGGATATTTTTTGATTGTTTGGGACATCGTTAATTTTTGCCGTGAACACAATGTCATGGTGCAGGGCCGCGGCAGCGCGGCCAACAGCGCGGTTTGCTATTGTCTCGGCATCACGCCGGTCGATCCAGTCAGTAACCATCTCGTCTTCGAGCGGTTCTTGAACGAAAGCCGCAAAGGCTGGCCCGATATCGATCTCGATCTTCCGAGCGGCGATCGGCGCGAGAGCGTGATCCAGGAAATCTATCGACGCTACGGCAAACACGGCGCGGCCATGACCGCGAATGTGATCACGTATCGCGGACGCAGCGCCGCGCGTGAAATCGGTAAAGCGCTAAACTTTTCGCCGAGCATTCTCGATCGCTTCTCGCACTTGTTTGCGAGCGGTGATTTTCCGCACACGCTCGAGCTGCAATCGCAAATCGAGCAGGCCGGTTTGCCCAAAGCGCATCCGCGTATGCCGGCGTTCATTAATTTGTATCAGGCGATCTACGGATTGCCGCGTCATCTCGGACAGCATTCCGGCGGCATGATTATTTGTCAGGACAAACTGAGCTCGATCGTTCCTTTGGAAAATGCGTCGATGCCCGGCCGCGTCGTCGCGCAATGGGACAAGGACGATTGTGAAGATCTTGGCATCGTTAAGGTGGACTTGTTAGGCCTGGGCATGATGTCGGTGATGAAGGATGCGCTCGAACTCTGTCGCGAACGCGGGCGACCTGTCGATCTTGCCCACATTCCGACAGATGACGCCGCCACTTATGAGATCATGCAGAAGGCGGACACGATCGGCGTATTTCAAATCGAGAGCCGCGCGCAAATGGCGACGTTGCCGCGGATGAAACCGAAATGTTTTTACGATGTCGTCATCGAGGTTGCGATCATTCGGCCGGGGCCGATCCAGGGCGACATGGTGCATCCGTATTTGAATCGGCGCGCGGGCAAAGAGCCGGTGACGTATTTTGACGAGCGATTGAAGCCCGTGCTCGAGCGCACGCTCGGCGTTCCGTTGTTTCAGGAACAGATGCTGAAGATCGCGATGGTGATGGCGGATTTTTCCGGCGACGAAGCGGAAGAGTTGCGGCGCGCGCTGAGTTTTCATCGCTCGGAAGAACGGATGAACAAAGTGAGCGTGAAACTGCGCGCGGCCATGGAGCGCAAAGGCGTCGCTTCCGAAAAGATCGACAAGATCATTCAGTCGATCTCATCATTCGCGCTCTACGGATTTCCGGAATCGCATGCGATCAGCTTCGCCATTCTCGCTTACGGCTCTGCGTATTTAAAAGTGCATCGCGCGACGGAATTTTACGCCAGCCTGCTCAATAATCAGCCGATGGGTTTTTATACGCCGGCGACGATCGTAAAGGACGGGAATCGCCACGGGTTGAAATTCCAACCCGTCTGCGTGCAAAGATCGACATGGAGCTGTGAAGTTGTTTCGGATGACACGGTGCGCTTGGGATTTTGTGTCGTGAATGGATTTCGTCGCGAACATGCGGACGAACTCGTACGACAACGGCAAGATCGACAATTCGATTCGCTGGAGGACTTCAAACGCCGCGTCGCTATTTCAAAAGAAGAACTGCGCACTCTCGCTGAACTCGGCGCGCTTAATTGCTTCGCCGATCATCGGCGTGCGGCCATGTGGAAGGTCGAGGAAGCGATGCATGACGATTTGCTCACACACACTGCGTGTCATCCTGATCCCGCAGTTGCGGGAGAAGGACCTCACCGACGAAGCTTGGATCACGCTGCGAACGGAGAAGACTCCATCACTCTGTGCGAGGTCCCTCGCTCCGCTTGGGATGACAGCGATGCAAGATCGACATCTTCATCTCCGCTGAAGCCGATGACGATGCCGGAACGCGTGCGGGCGGATTACGAAACGATGGACCTAACGACTGGGCCGCATCCGATGAAATTGTTGCGCGAAAGTTTGCCGAATATCTGGCGCGCGAGCGATCTCACTCAGGCGCGTCACGGCGACACCGTGCAGATTGCCGGCAATGTGATTTGTCGTCAGCGACCGGGGACGGCGAAAGGTTTTGTCTTTATCAGCCTGGAAGACGAGACCGGCGTGGCGAATGCGATTGTCGATCCAAACTTATTTGAGCGCTTCCGATTGTTGATCACGGAAGAAGCGTTTCTTCTGATCGAAGGCGAAGTGCAGAATTCTGAGGGCGTCGTGCTAATCAAAACGCGTGAGATTAAACCGCTCGCGCACGAACAACTCGTCGGGAGCGAGTCACACGACTTCCACTAAATTCAATCCGGTCCGACTGAGCCAACCGAAGGTCCGCGATAATTGCCAGTGACCTTTACACCGAAGCCGCCGGAAATAACGCGCCGAACCGCTTCGCCCGTTTTCGGATCTTTGCGAAGCGGCTTGTCCTTCATGCTTTGTTGAATCTCAAAACGGCGCACTGGCTTTTTTGGATCGGTCGTTTCGTAAACGTAAGTCGGCATATTATTCACCCGCGTGACGCTTCGCCGGCTCTTTCGGCTCGGCCCGCTTTTCCTCCGGGTGTTTATCGGATTCCATCCACTCGGTGTGAAAGACGCCGGGCTTGTCGACGCGTTCGTAGGTGTGCGCGCCGAAGAAATCGCGCTGCGCTTGCAACAAGTTCGAAGGCAAACGCGCGGAGCGATAGCTGTCGAAGTAGGCGAGAGAAGCGCTGAACGCGGGAACGGCAACCCCATGTTCGACCGCGGTGGAAACGGCCACGCGCCAGTTGTCCTGCGTCTTGGCGAGGATGTCGGTAAAATAGGAATCGAGCAGAAGATTATGCAGCGATGCATCACGTCCGTAGGCTTCGACGATACGATTTAGGAATTTCGCGCGAATGATGCAACCGCCACGCCAGATGGTGGCGATGTCCCCAAAGTTCAGCTTCCATTCGTACTGATGGCTGGCCGCGCCTAACAACTCCATTCCCTGCGCGTAGGAAACAATCTTGGAGGCGTAAAGCGCATTGCGCACCGCGTCGATAAGTTGTTTGCGATCGCCGCTGAATTTTTTCGGCTTGGGTTGCGGAAGAATTTTCGAAGACGCGACGCGTTCGTCTTTGCGCGATGAAATGACACGCGCTTCGACCGCGGCGTTGATGGTCGAGATAACGACCGATTGCGCGATGGCCGACTGCAATGTCCACAGGCCGGTCCCTTTTTGTCCGGCCTTATCCAGGATAACATCGACAAGAGGTTTTCCAGTGTCGGGGTCGATCTTGCGAAAAATCTGCGACGTAATTTCGATGAGATAACTATCGAGCTCACCCGCATTCCATTCCGTGAAAGTTTCGGCAAGCTGCGTCGCATTCATGCCGACGACGTCTTTTAAAATCGCGTAGGCTTCGCAGATCAACTGCATATCGCCGTATTCAATTCCGTTGTGCACCATTTTGACGTAATGGCCGGCGCCGTCCGGGCCCATGTATCGGCAACACGGTTCGCCATCCACCTGGGCGGCGATCTTGCGATAAATCGGAGCGATGATCTCCCAGGATTCGCGCGGACCGCCCGGCATGAGCGACGGCCCTTTGAGCGCGCCTTCTTCACCGCCCGAAACACCGCAACCGACAAAATGAATTCCTTTTCCTTCGAGATCTTTGCAGCGGCGTTGGGTATCGGTGAAAAGAGAATTGCCGCCATCGATGATGACGTCACCTTTTTCGAGCAAGGGTGTGAGCTGATTGATGACGGCGTCCACGGGCGCGCCGGCTTTCACCATGATCATCGCTTTGCGCGGGCGCTTAAGCGCACCGACGAATTCTTCCATGGTCCGCGCCGGCTGAATATTTTTTCCTTTGGCTTTGCCGGCGGCGAATTTGTCGGTCACTTCGACGGTGCGATTGAAAACGGCGACGGAGAATCCTTTTGATTCCATGTTCAGGACGAGATTTTCGCCCATGACGGCAAGGCCGATCAGGCCAATATCACATTGATTCGTGCTCATTTTAGTATCTCCTTGTGGCGAGGCCGCAATGCTGCGCCTAGTCTAGCGAGCACCGAGAGGCAATGGCAAATCCCGTTTGTGACATTCTACTGACCAGTGAGCGACTGCAGCCGCCGCGAGGAGATGTCGATCTTGCGTGCGGAGCGGTGGTTGATTTCAAAGGAATCGTTAGGCCGCTGGAGGATGGACGTGACATTGATGGGATCGAATACGAAGCGCATCACGAAATGGCGGAGCATCAGATGAGATCCATGGCGCGAGAAGCGGGCGAGAAATTCTCTCTCGCCTTCGTTCATCTCCATCATCGAATAGGATTTGTTTCGGCGGGGGAAGCGTCGCTTTTTTTACGCGTCGGCAGTCCGCATCGTCGCGCCGCATTCCAAGCAAGCGAGTGGATCGTTGACGAGCTGAAAAAGAAGGTGCCGATATGGAAGCATCCGAAATTCAAGATCGACAACGTGCCAACGAGTAAACCGGGCGGCGCCGTTGCCGCCCTTTCCGTATGAACTGGGCGAATCGCCTTACGATGAGTCGGCTGGCGCTGACGATTCTGTTCGTCGCATCACTAAATTCCTCATGGCAATACGCTCGTACCTCCGCGCTTATTATTTTTCTCATCGCGGGCCTAACGGATTTTGTCGATGGCGAGGTGGCGCGGCGTTACGGGGTCGTGACAAATTTTGGCAAACTGATGGACCCGCTGGTCGACAAAATAATGATGGCGGCAGCATTTATTTCCTTGGTGCCGCTGAAGGCGGTGCCGGCATGGGCGGCGACGGCGGTGGTGGCGCGGGATTTTTTGATCACGGGATTGCGAATGATGGCGGCGGCGAAAGGCCGCGTGCTTCCGGCGGAGCGTTTGGGAAAGCAGAAGACATCGTGGCAAATTATCACGGTGATTTTTTTCCTCGCGCTGCTGGCGACGAGTGAACTGCGCTATGCCGATGAAAGATCGACATGGTGGTTGCGCGGGCGCGACGTGGCGGGCCCCGTCTTAGTGTGGATTACCGTAGCCCTAACGATTTACTCCGGTCTCGGATTTACCTGGCGCAATCGTGAATTGATCGCGCCAAATCAATAATCGAAGCGCGGCTGCTAGAAAAAAGTCTGCGGCACTTCCACCCGGTCGCCCGGTTGAAGTTTGACGTCCTGCGAAGGATCGCGCCGAAACTGCCGCACATCGTACATTTTCACTTCCTTGCCGCGCAACAACCGAACGCGCTTCTGATCGGCAAAATCGTTAAACCCGCCAGCGGCGTTAATGGAAGCGAGCAATGTCAGGTCTTCGGTAAAAGGAATGCGTGAGGGCGTGCGCACGGCACCGCCCACGTTTACAAAACGTGACTGCGGCTGCATGAGAATGGTGATGTTCGGGTTTGTGTAAACTTTGTTGGCCCGATAGGTGTCTTCGATCGACCTCGAAAGTTGCGCTGGAGTGAGGCCTTCAGCTTTGACCTTGTTGATATAGGGAAGGTTAATCGTGCCGGCCGTATCCACCGTATAGGTGTTATTAACCTGCTGTTGTTCTTCGTTAGGCACTCCGCCGATCCTTAATTCGATCGGATCACCGACGCGGAGAGTGGCCTGACCGAAGGATACGGCCACCAGTCCGAAAAATATCGAGAGAAACAAAGAGACGCGCATCAATAGTCGTCGGGTTCGGTGGAGCCGTTGCGCGTGGGCGCGGCCGCCGTCGAGCGCGTGTCGCGGCGCGATTCTTTGTCACGCGTCTGATAGTAGCCGTAGTAGTTGGTGTAGTAGTAGTAGTTCTGGTCGTGCTTAAGATCGACATTGTTCAACACCACGCCGAGGACGGTGCCGCCGACGCCGAGCACGGCTTGTTTCACACGGGTGAGCATGGCGCGCGGAAAACGACGATGTTGAACCACGACGATGGTCTGGTCCACTTCGCTTGCCAAAACGGAGGCGTCGCTGACGCCAAGCATGGGCGGTGAATCGAAAAACACGATGTCGTAGCGCAGCTTCAATTCGGCAATCATGTCGGACATGCGCTGCGAATTTAAAATCCCGACCGCGTCGGAGGGGAGAATACCGCTGGGCAAGATCGACAAGTTCTCCACCGCCGTGGGCAGAACGACGTCGTCGAGTTGCATTTCGGTGGTGAGATAATTGGTGAGACCGACGTTATTGTTTACGTCAAACAAAGTGTGCTGAACGGGGCGACGCAAATCCGCGTCGACGATGAGAGTGGAGTACCCGCCTTGGGCGCAAATGAACGCGAGATTAGTAATGGTAGTGGACTTGCCTTCGCCGGGTCCACCGCTCACGACCGAAATGGTGTTCGCCTGCGGATTTTTGCGATTGAATTCAATATTCGTGCGCAAAATTCGATAGGCCTCGGCATCCGGCGAATCGCCAGACTCTTTGTGCAGCAAACGAATATTCTTCGGTATAATGGCCAAGACCGGGACGCCAAGAAGACTTTCGACGTCCTCCATCGTTTTCACGCTGGTGTCGAGATACTCGATGAAGAATGCGAGACCCAACCCGATGACCAATCCAACCAACGCCCCGAGGATCAAGTTCAATCCGACGCGGGGACGCGCGGGAGTGCTGGGAGGTTCAGCGACTTGTTTTATGCTCACGGCGATGCGCGGCATGGCCAGCTCCATCGTCTGCGCTTGCGTGCGCGTGCGAACTCCATCAAAAAGCAGCTTTTCTTTGATGTACTTGTTCTTGGCGCGGGTGTAATCTGCGCTCAGGTTTTTCGTTTGCAGTTGCTTGGCGTTGATTTCTTCCAGTCGCTTCTTTAGTTCATCGCGTGTGGCCTGCGCCGTCGTCAGATTTTTCTCAAGCGCGCTGCGAACACTCGCGATCTGTTCTCCGAGTTGCCTGGTGTAAACATCTTTGGTCGCGCGAACCGCTTTCACCTTCGGGTGATTTTCACCGAGACCGGAATTAAGAAGGAGCGCTTCCTGCGCGACGGAGTCCTGATAATTCGGCAAAGTTTTTTGGATTGTTGGATCCTGAATGTTGAGCGTGGCTAACATGCGGGTGAGGTCTTCGCCTTTCAGTTTCTCGATTTGCTCGAGGCGCGAAGCTAGCGTCGCCACCTGCGCTTCGGCGTCGTTCACCTGGGTTTCCTGTTTGATGACCATGTTGTTAACCGGTGCCGACGAGTCTTCGGTTCCTTCCGGGTTAAGATCGACAATGTGTTCTTCATCGCGAATGCGCGAAACCTCAGCTAACGATTCGTCCACTTTCTTCTGCTGCTTCGAGACCTCCTCGTTCATCGAAGCCACGGCCTGGTTAAGATTTGCCTTCTCCTCCTCGGCACGTTTGTCCTGATACACGGCGACGATCTTGTTCGCGATGTCGGCCGCTTCCTGTGGGTTCGGATCGAAAACGCTGATCTGCAACAGGTCGGTATTGCGGACTTCTTCGACATTGAGCTTGCTGCGCAGTTTCTGGTAGGCCTGCTCGCGCGTAAGATGCGCACCTTCGCGCGCCCACTTGTCCTGCAATTTCAGTTCGTCGATGACCGGATAAAGAATCCCGGTGCGCTGAATGATTTGGTAGACGGTGGGAGCGAGTTGAGGATCGTGGACCGGAATATTTGAATCGCCGCTGCTGAAGATGCGCGGATTCTCGGCCCGCGATCTGACCTCGATAAAGATGGAAGATTGATATTCTCGCGGCTGAAAGTAGGTAACGATCGCGGCCGTGATGACGACCAGCAGAAAAGCGAGAAGAATCAGGACCCAGCGCACACGAATGACGCGCCAGTAATCGAGAAAATGCAGTTTAACTTCTTCCGTTTCGGCCATGCCAAGTCCCGTTGCGAGAGGTGAAGAAGGTACCGAAGAATCGCACCGAGTAAACCGTGCCTCGGCTCTTTAGAATATGACGTTGAGGCCGGCCCAATACCGGTTCCGCGAATATCCTCGCAAATCGATGTCGGACCAAACCTCGGTGTGGTTATAGCCCGCTTCGATCCCGAAATAGCGCGTGACGGCATAACGAACACTCAGCGCGATATCGAACGCCTCTTCCGTGAATGCTGAGCTGACCACGGAATTATTGATCATGGAATCGTAATCGTCGTGCACATAATAAGCGCCGAGACTGCCGGTAATCCGTGGCGTAAAATTGTGCTTCAACCGCACACCGGTGCGAAAAGTCGTTCGGCTCGGATTAAGCAAAACATCAGGCTCTTCAATCGCATAACGAGTCGTCCAGCTGACCGAAGTGTCTTTTCCCAATGCATAATTGAGCGTGCCTTCGAAATACGGGGAGCTGCGGTCGTCCTGGCCTTGTTCGTAACTCCGAAATTCCGCGCCGGCGCGGAAAGACGCGTTAAAGCGTGGACTGAAGTTATGGTCGACCCCGCCCAAGGCAAAATGGGTGGTCGAATCACGCATAATATCGTGATCGTAATTGACGAGTTGGAAACGATACTCCGCGACCAGCGACGTCGTCGGCCAGATCAGGAACTTGAATTCATTGCCAAAGGTATTCTCAAACCGGTCCTCAAAAAATCCGACGCCGCTGTCGTCGTAATGAATCGCGCCAAATGTATAACTGGTGGCGGTGGAGAAGCGTGGCGTCCAAAGATAGCTGACGGTGAATTTGTCCTGCGTGTAAAAATAATTTCCGCTGCGACGAGTTAGGCCGAGAGCCAGCGTAAAATCCGGTTCGGTTTGATACGACGCGTAAACTGTCGCTGCCAGCGACAAGCGCGGCGAGGCCTTATGCAAGAGCGACAGACTCAAGTAGGCGTTCACATCGTAGTCCTGGTTGCTCGCGCTGACCCCGCGTCCCTGGTCCCAGTAGTAAGTTGCGCCAGCGCCGGTCTGGAGACTTAACTGCGTCCGCGGGCTTCCAAAATCGTAAGTCAGTGCGATCCCCGCGTTGGTAAACCAGGATTCTTGTCTGTCGATCTTGGACGTATTGACGTTGTCGTCGTAGCCACCGCGAACGGAAACGGAAACGTGAAAAGGAAAACGCGAATAAATTCCCGTGCCCAATTCTTCCGTCGGCACATTCTTCGATTCGGAGGTGCTGGCCACGAACGGCTCGCCGCCTGCAAAAGCAAACTGGGAGACCAGACAGATCGAGGCAGCGGCGTAGACCGACCAACCTCGATGACCATTAAATTTTCTCATGTTGTTAACCTTGAATCCTGCCGGATCCGCTCCCATTCGCATTCAGGAATCCAGCGTAGGAGGAACCCTCGAAATGAGCAATGTTTTTTTGAAGTTCATAGTAGTTCGTTTTCCGAGGGCAGTTCACGTGCATCGGGGTAAGAATTTTGCATAAAAACTTATCCCTTCGGAGCGGTCTCAACCCCTTTCCATTGCACCAGATGAGCCCGGTAGTATTCCGCAGTCGATGTCGATCTTGGGTCCAATCTGTGGGCTTCATAATACAGCCATTCCGCTTCCGGAAAGCGCTTTAGCGCGTCAAAGGTAAAGGCCAATTCCAAAGCGTAAGTTTTATCCAGCGGGGCCAGTTCACGCGCTCTGCCAAAAGCCGGCAAAGCCGCCTCATAAAACGAAATCCTGGCTTTGTCATCTCGCTGGTAATCGCCACCCAGCACACGCGCGCGTCCGAGATAATAATACGGCAGCGGATTTTTGTGGTCGTATTTCAACGCCTCAAGTGCAAACGGAGTCGCGGAAAGAAATCGATAATCGCGCAACGCGGTCCGTGCCTGTTCCCCATAATATTCACCCGGCGCCAGTCGCCATATTTGGAGGCCGAGCGTCACGGCCAGTGCAAATGGAAGGGCCCGCCAAAAACTGAAACCGCCTGCGGGCATGGGCAGCGAAACTTCATGCGCCACGCCCGGGTTGGCGATGATTCCGAAGACAAAGGCAAGCAACAGGACGTTCGCGGGGATGTGCAGATTGAAATCGACGATGGAATGCGCCGCATACGCGGCCATGGCACTGAGGGCACCGACATTCAGCGCCATGCTGTTGCTGACTAATCGATGAGAAATTGCGACACGTTTCGCTCCGAGTCGGCCCGCATCGATCCAGCCGCGCCGCCAATGCATGCCGAAGAAAATGAAAAATGTCGCCGCTCCGATAAGGCCATACTCCGCTAAAAGCTGGAGATAATCATTGTGCGCATAGATCGGGTCGAGCTGCATCGACGGGGCGCGAAATTTTCGTCCGTAAAATAAATACGTGCGGCTTCCGGTCCCAATGACGGGACTTAATTTCCATTGTTCGATTGCCGCCTGCCACAAGTAGAGTCGGAAAGTTCGGTCACTTATTGCGCTTCTCGTCCGTTCACTCAACGAGTCACTTTGCCGAATCAACATCACCGAGGCCGTGATAGCCAACAGGCCGACGATGAGTCCCGCTCCGCCAAGGCGAATAGCAGACTTCGCTCCGGCTGCTCTCAGAATTTTCAGACTCAGAATCCCGAACACCAGCCAACTTGTCGCCACGCTCAAATAACCACCGCGGCTGGCGGTGAGAAGCACGCCCAAATAACAAACGGCCGTTGTATACCCGATCAGCAATTTCGCCCAGACCGGCCAGCGGCTCCAGCACACGATGCTCAATCCGAAAATACCAAGCACTTCCAACAACCCGGCGAGATGATTAGGACACACATAAAATCCGCTCGCGCGAAAACCGTAGTCGAACCGGTGCAAGAACGAGATCGGCATGAAATTGTTGCCGCTTCGAAATTGAATCGCGCCCACCAGAACGTGGCCGAGCGCCGCGGCGAGCAATCCAGCGAAGATCGACATGCGGATTTTCGCCGACGTCAAAATGCAGCTCGTCACAAAGTAGACGATCAATCCGGCGAGCACTGACGAAATGTCGAGCCGCGCGAGATAAGGCACCGGTGAAAATAAAGCGCGCCAAAGGATGTAACCAAAAAAAAGCGCCACGCTCCACAAGCAGACGCGATGGGGCGCCGGTCGCGCTGCGCGAAATAAGCCAAGGCTAAGCACGCCGACGATAACCAGGATTCCGTACGCGGGCATCGCGAAAAGCAATCGCGTCCCGCCGATGAGCGCCTGGATGGCGAGCAGCGCCACGACCAATAACGCCGCTGCCAGAATTTCAAGTCCTCGCTCAAAGAGCGATTCGTTTCTCGTTAGGCGCGCGTTCACTCCCAGATGCTTCAATGATTTCAGAATCGCGCAGGCAAGATCGACATCGTGTTGCGAGCGAGCCAACAAAAAATGCCGTTGCGGCTGAGCACAACGGCATTTTTGAAATCAGAAATTAACCTACGGATTCGTTACCGGCGTGGGCTGGCATGGACCAGCAGTATCCCCTGGATGACTCCGCAAATAACTTTGCAAATCAGAGCACGCGATCTGAACCTCCTGACCGTTGTGACAAACGATGCAGGTGTTACCACCGGCGCCGCCGCCAGTTGATCCCGGAGGAGCATTTATATTTGATGGCGGATTACCAAAGGCGCCCTCACCCTCACCGGCACCCGAGCCAAGGTTTTGCAGAGCATCACGACATTCCGGCGCACATTGCGCAATCGACTCGGTCAATTGATTGGCCAGGCTCGGGTCGGCCTTGATCCATTCGCGCACGATATCGAGGGCCCAAGTGCAATCGATGCCCGCTTTATCTTCGCGCGCGCAACGAATCGCCATGCACAAAATATTACTGCGCAGACTCTGACGCGCTCCCGCTGCTGTTCGCACGATTAACGCCGCTTCTTTCGGCCATTGCTTGATCGCTTTACAAACCGCGTCGAGCAATTGCGGGTCGCTCGCGGTGGCGATGGTCATGTTCGTCGGAAGTTTGTGTTGAATCATTTCCGCGGGGGTCATTTGGGCGCCGCGCGCGTTCGGGGAGGAAGCGAACCAGAGACTCGACGCCAGGGCCAGGGCGAGCAGCAGGGCTACCCCCGTTTTCAAAGCTGACGCTGTTACCCGCGCGCTTCTCTTTATCGTGAACAGTTTTTTCATGTATTCCCCCTAAATTGTAGCTCTCTTTTCTAATACCTAGAAAGAAGGTGGGTCAACTCAATTCTCGCCTTCTTCGACGGAATCAGATGAGCGGGTGAAGGGAATCGAACCCTCGTCAGTAGCTTGGAAGGCTACAGCTTTACCATTAAGCTACACCCGCGCGCCGGGTAAGCTGCTGTGCCCGAGCTTGCCTGCCAAGTTCTTTTTGCGCGCTTGCTATTGAAATTGCCGGGTCTAGTTGTCTTTTATGCATCTGGTTCGCGTTCTGTTTTTCCTGGTCTGTCTCCATCTCTCCGCCCGCGCCGATTTGATCATTGTCCAAAAAGTCGAGGGCGCTGGCCCGGCTTCGGAAATGACGATGAAACTCAAAGGCGACAAGATGCGCGTCGATATGACGCCGCAGGTGAGCACAATTTTCGACAGCAAGACCGGCGAGATGCTTCAGCTGATGAAAGATCAAAAGACGGTCGTGCGAATGTCCGGGGAAAAGATGAAGGCCATGGCCAACACCATGAAAAAATACAACGGCCAAACGCAAACCGTCGAAAAACCAAAACTCACGCCCACGGGAAAAAAGGAAACGATCAACGGCTACGAGGCCGAGGAATTCGCCGTGCAAAGTCCGACCTTCAAAGCGAGTTACTGGCTCGCTTTTAAATACCCGGATGGCGTAGCCATCCTCAAACAACTTCAATCGCTCAGTTCCACCGCTTGGGATCCGAGCAACACCGGCGTTCCAAATTTTAATGATTTGCCCGCGTTGCCGATCAAAACCGTTGTGTCCGTTTCCGGCACTCAACTCACGAGCACACTTGTTTCGGTCAAACAAGATCCGGTTAACGACGCTGAGTTCGTTGTCCCGAAAGATTTTAAAGAAGTGCAAATGCCCGAGATCGGCAGCCTGCTTCAGCAGGATCCACAAAAGCCGGCGGCCAGCGCTTCGCCGCAACCGTAGTGGCTTCCGCGCTGCTGCTCGCGTCGAATTCGCCGCGACGGCATGAATTGCTCGCCGAAGCTGGTTTCGATTTTGAAACCGTTCCGCCCGATGTCGCGGAAAGGTTCGATGTCGATCTTACCGTGCGCGAACTGACCGCTTGGAATGCGTTGCGCAAAGGAAAATGGATGGCGCATCGGCATCCGGACAAAGTCGTGCTCGCCGCCGACACGCTTGTTGCGATTGATGGCAACATCATCGGCAAACCGAAAGATCTTGCCGAAGCGTCGCAAATTCTTTTGCGATTAAGCGGGCGCGTCCACCAGGTTTGCTCCGCCGTTTTTATTTGTCATCGCGCGAACGCAAGATCGACATCGTTCGCCGTAATCTCGCAGGTTCGGTTTCATCGGCTGGATCAGCGCAAGATCGACAACTACTTTTCCAAAATTAGCCCGCTTGATAAAGCCGGCGCCTACGCGGCCCAGGGACACGGCGCGGAAATCATCGCCGAGATAAAAGGCTCGTTCTCGAACGTCGTTGGATTGCCGATGGAGAAAACCGTTCCGGCCTTGCGGCAATTCGGAATCAAACCGCGGCCCTAACGAGTCTCGACCAGTTCGCGTTTCGGCTCGGAACGCGCCACCGCCTTGTCGCGTTTCAAGATGCGATACAAAAACCAAACGATGAAACAGTTCACCAGCAGAATGATGAACGCGCCCACACTTGGCCGATGCCAAAAATGCCGCGCCTCCAGTGGA
>JBBROO010000025.1:0-41882 GCA_038229295.1 Chthoniobacterales bacterium
CCGCGACGACGGCGCACCGGAAATTTCTGGTGGTGGGCAGCGGGGAATTGGCCACGCGCTTTTACGAAGCCTACAAAGATTCGCCCAATCGCCAGCAGCTTGAATTTGTGGACAATGACAACGAGCGCGTTGGATCGACAATCGCCGGCGCAGGCTCGCCGCTAATCCAAGGCGGAATCGCGGCCAGACTCACGCAGGTCGATCAGCGATACAGCGGGGTTATTCTGGCAAAACGTGTTGACGAACTGGAACCGGAGTTGTTGGAACGTCTCGTTCGCACCCAATTCCAGCGCACGCGCGTTTACACGATCGAGTCATTTTGCGAAGCGCATTGGCGGCACGTTCCTTTGCATACGATTGATCCGGTGTGGCCGTTGCAGATGGGCTTCCAACTGGCGCGAAGTTCGCCTTATCACTATCTCAAGCGTTTGTTCGACATCGTGGTCGGCGGCCTGGTATTGGTTATTTGTTCTCCGTTATTAGTGGCGCTGACATGTCTGGTGTGGCTAACGAGTGGCCGGCCGGCGATCTTCCGGCAGATTCGCGTGGGACGCGAAGGTCAGACATTCACGGCCTACAAGTTCCGAACGATGGTTATGCTCTTCGAAGAGGGCGACGACATTTATACGCGCAAAAGCGATCCCCGCATTACTCCATTGGGCCGCGTGTTACGAAAACTTCGTCTCGATGAGCTGCCCCAGCTTTGGAATGTCTTCAAGGGCGATATGAGTCTGATCGGGCCGCGCGCAGAATGGATCAAGTGCGCCGAGCGCTACGAGAAGAAGATTCCATTCTACCATTTTCGCCACCTGGTCAAACCGGGAATCACGGGTTGGGCACAGGTCAATTATCCATACGGCGAGAGTGACGAAGATGCGATCGAGAAACTGAAATATGATCTCTATTATATCCGGCGCTATTCTTTGAAGCTCGACGCCATGATCTTCTTGAAGACCATTCACACCGTCCTTTTTGGGAAGGGGCGGTGAGCGTCGAAGTTGCGGGCTTCGTTCGCGGTCTACGTAGCTCGATGATTCGTGGGGTTTGAATCCTGGTTATTGGTCACTCGCGATCCCCCGCTCGCGCCAGCTTCCCGAGCTGCATTATCGCCTACCCGCGCGGAACCCGCCCGCGCGTGTTCTCTGAAACTCGACGCCATGATTTTTTTGAAAACCATTCATACCGTCCTTTTTGGGAAGGGACGGTGAGCGTCGAAATTGCGGGCTTCGTTCGCGGTCTACGTAGCTCGATGATTCCAGGGGTTTGATAGGCTAAGCGGAGATCAGAGGTCTGACGTCACATGCCAGACGAGCGAAAATCAGAAATCAGGTGCCACATGTCAGCATCCAAGATTAGATGATAGATTCAGATGGCAGAAATTACGCGCATCGAGTCGGCGAAGGATCTGAAGGTTTACAAGCTCGCTCACGAACTTGCGATGGAGATATTCGAGGTGACGAAGAAATTTCCACCTGAGGAAAAGTATGCGTTAACGAGTCAGATTCGACGCTCATCGCGATCGATTTGTTTGAACCTGCGAGAAGCATGGGCGAAACGTCGATATGAAGCGCATTTTGTGAGCAAACTCACGGATTGCGATGGAGAGAACAGCGAGACCGATTCAGCTCTCGGTTTCGCCAAGGAGTGCGGCTACGTCTCGGCGGAGCAACATCGCAGTCTAACATCAAAGTGCGCAGAGATTGGTCGAATGCTTAACGGGATGATGAAAAAATCTAGTTCGTTTCTGATTGCCGACTAATCTTTGACCTCTGACTGCTGCTATCTGACGTGTGACCTCTACCTTTCTACTTCCTACTTTTAGTCACGTAGCCGCCGCCGTACGAACCTTCGCCCGCGCCGTATCCATGCGACGCATAATAGTAGTAGTACCCGGCGCCGCGACCCCGGGGCAAACGATTGAGAATAACTCCCGCCGGGCGCGTGCCGGTGCCGGCCAGAAGTGTGAGCGCGCGCTGCACGGCATTGCGCGCGGTCTTGGCCGCTCGCACCACCAGACACACGGTTTGCGCGTGCGGAGTCATTAACAATGTGTCGCTCACAGCAAGAACGGGAGCGCTGTCGATGACGACGCGATCAAACGATTTTGCGGCTTCGGCGAGCAATTCGCGAAATGAATGGCCGCTTAACAACTCGGCCGGATTGGGCGCGCGACGGCCGCCGGTGAGGATGGAAAGTTCGCCACCTGTTGAAGTGACAGTGCGGTCTGATTCGTGAGCGGTTCCGAGAACATCGACATCGCGTGCGGCCACGGCGTGAATCGCGTCAGCCAAGCTGATTTCGCCCACGAGATAATCGACCACGCCGGCAACATCGACATCGTAATCTCCGTCGTTGCCCGCCGGAGTCGTGCGCAGGAAAATTTTGTGCAAGCTGGGGCGGCGAAGGTCGCCATCGATGAGCAATACGCGATAGCCCTGTTGCGCCAACGCGAGAGCATAGTTTGCGCTGGTGAAACTTTTTCCTTCACCGGGCAGAGCGCTCGTGAACAAGAAAACGCGGCGCTCTTCTTCCGGCCCCAGCAGCGAAAGCGCGGCGCGCAAATTGCGGAATGCTTCCGCGGCTGGTCCCTCGGGCGCTTCCGCGACCAGGCGGTAACTCGCACTGCCAACGGGCGGACCTCCGTTCTCGGCGCCGACGCCGGTTTCCGCGCGTTTTACTTCCGGGACGGCCGCGAAGACCGGCAACCCCAAAGTGGATTCGGCCTGGTCAACGGTTTTGATCGAGCGATCAAGAACGTTCAGCCCAAAAATGGTGGCGAGCCCGGCGGCGATTCCGCCAAGCAAGCCTAACAACATCGACTTTGTCGTATTTGGACTGACCGGGACGCGGGGCAGCGGCGAATGTTCGACCACAGCAACGGCGTTCGCTTTAACACCTTTCGTCAGGTCGGTGGACTTGATCTGGCGCAACACACTTTCATAAAGCGCGCGATCAGTTTCGGCCTGACGCGCAAGCTCCTGATATCCGATCGCCGCTTTATTTAAGGCCAACGCGGCCTTCTCCTGATCTTGCGTGGCGTCTTGCAGACTTTTCTCGGCGGCGCGGGCTTGCTCGATGGCATTGCGCAAAACCGAGGGTTGATCGAGAACGGCGCGCTGGAGTCCTGACCGAACTTCATTCAAAGCGGCACGCGCGGCCATCATTCGCGGATGTTTGTCCTTGTATCGCTGCGCCAGGGCGCCGAGCGCAGATTCGACTTGTGAAAGTTCGCGGCGGCGCTCGACCACAGCCGGCGCATTGGCAATGCTCGGCACCGCCAGCAGTGCCTCGATGTTCTCGCCCGCCTTGTCGATTTGCCTTAATTCCTCTTCGAAGCGCAGGCGCTCGGTTTTGGCAGTGACCAATTTGCTGCTCAATTCCTGCAGCTTGTCTTCGACCAGGCCCCCGCGTCCACCTGAGCTGCCGCTGCCGGTTTGGCTACCGGTTGCGGCTGCGCCACCGCCGAGTTGCAACGCGTCCGGCGTTTTCGCCTTGTATTCCGCGACGGCGGCCTCGCTCTTTTGCAGGTTCGCTTTCAGGCGTTCTTCTTCTTCGAGCAAATAACGAAGGGACTCCTGCGTGAAGGAAGCGCGGCGTTCGATGGAATTGCGGATGTATTCTCGCCCGACCGCCTCGGACAGTCGCTGGGCCATCGCCGGATCGGGGTTCGTTACATACAAATCAATCAAGCGCGTACCGCGACGAATGACCGGCTTTACCATGGTGGAAAGGGCGCCGCCGAGCGCTTGCTCCATCGGCGTGAATGCGGGCTCGCGCGCAGCGTCGGCCGAAGCCGGCGGCTTGCTCGTTGTCGATCTTGCCGAAGAAGCAGCGCTCCCTTTTCCGAGCAAAGCGCGGCCTTCATCATCGGCGAGACCTTCCGCGCGGATGACGCGCGCCAGTAAGCTATGATTCGTTAGGTTTTGTTCGATCGTGCGCAGCGCTTCCAGACTGGCGAGGAACATCGAACGCATCCGGCTGGAGGAATCGTCACTACTCATCACCGTCGGTTCCGCGAATTCGACTTCGAGGACGATGTGTCCCTGGTAAAGCTTCGGTGTGCGCGCGAGATAACCGAAAGCGAGAAAAACTCCGGCCAGGGTGCAAAGGATTAGAATCCAAAGCCGTTCGACGAGCGTGTGCCAGAGCCGCCGAAAATCAATTCCGCCAGCGCCTTCAGAAGCCACTTCAAGCCCGACATGTCCGGTCGATGGCGCCGGCGCGACGGTTCGGGCAGCCGGTGCCGGACTGATTGTCGATCTATCGTTCGTATTCACTCTGCTAAAAAATACTTTCGCCGACCGTAATGGTGTCACCAGGTTCCACTCGGAAACCGCCATTGCTTCCGCTGTGCGCCAGTCTTTTCGCGTCCACCCGCAGGACCTGATCGCGGCGTTTTACACTGATGCGTTCGGGCGCGGCGATACGTGTGTAGCCGCCGGCTATGGCAATCGCTTCGAGAAGGTCAACGCCGGCCTGGCTTCCTTCGGGCATTTCAAAACTACCAGGACGATTCACTTGTCCGAGCACAGTGAAACGGCGCTTGGCGTAGCCGATCAACATCACATTCACTTTCGGGTTCACCAGATAATCCTTGCCGTACAGTTCCGTCAGGCGCGCCGCCGCCTGATTCAAGTTAAGTCCGGCGAGATGGACCGAGCCAAGCAGCGGTAAACTGACGGCGCCGTCGGCATTGAGACGAGCCGCCGTGCGCAATTCCTCTTCGCCAAAAACTTCCACCGCAATTTGATCATCAGTAGTGAGTTGATAGCTACTCGGTGCGCTGATGGCCGAAGCCGAGATGGAAGCGCTCGAATTCGTCGTTACTGCCGGCGAACCTCCCGGTCGCATTGCTTCGGGCAATATAGGAGCGGCGGCTGGGGCAATAGACGCAGCTGGACTCGACCGACTCGTTTCAGCGGTTTTAGTTTGGGCGAGCGATGCCTGCGCCAAGATCGACATCCACCCGCACACGAACACACAAACGAGACGGGCTGGCCTGCAATCGCGTCTGAAAAGAGAACGAGAATTAAAACTTGAGTGTGGTGCGAATCCCGGCCTGTGAATCATCGAAACTGGAAAGCGAAAAGTTGCTGCTGTTCTCCCGATGCACAAAGAATGCCCCGGCGAACCAGAAGTGAGTGATTCTAACATCAATCGAGGGTTGAATAAAATAATAGTTGTCCTGACGTGATGCGACAGAGGCGGCCGAAGCGTCGATGTAGGTCAGATTTTGGTATCCTGCGGTTAGGCCAAGCGTGACCCGCTGGAATAAGCGCTGCTGTGCACTCACTTGAAAATGGGTCGAGGCGTAATCCTGTCCGGCCAGCCCCGCGGAGATGAGCGTGATCCGGCCCCCATCAATGCTGAGTGTCGTTCCATCGAACGGGGCGTAAATGGCATTCAGGCTGAAGACCGGTGAGACCGAATCGCCCGAGCGGGCGTCGAATTGACGAAACTCCACGCCGGCGGAACCGCTGGCGGTGATCTTGCCCGTCACTTCGTAGGAAGCACGCACGTTAGCTTGCTCGAAAGTTTGATCGGAATTCGGTTGATCGACAAAATCGCGCCCGCCCGTGCCGCCGATTCCGATCGTGAGCTTGGGGCCATATTTGTAGTTCAAGAAGAGATTGCCCGTGAGCCGCTGTGAATCCGTTAGAGTACTTGCATAGTCGACGACGGAATAATCCGCGGCCGAGCTCACACTCGTCTTTCCCGTGAGGTCGTACGCGGCGGTGACATGCGTGGTGTAAGTATTGATCCGCCGTCGCCCGCCGGCATCTACGTTGACGCCGTTCACGACGGTTCCGCTGAAGCCGCGCAGTTGTGAATCTCCCGTCTCGACCGACTGAATGTCTTCCGCCGCGCCAATCGTTAGGCGGCTGAAGTGATACTGTCCAGCGACGTGACCGACATTTTGGAAAGCATTGAAGTTTGAATTGTCGGCGAAAATCAAGACGGCGGGTTCGTAGTCGAGTTCGAAGAAATTGTCCTGACGACCGATGGTATCACCGAACGAGAGGAGCAATGCGGCCGAGATGCGCGTGAAGAAATCGTCAACGCGATTAATCGGTGAAAGCGTGAGATTATCGTCGTAAATCTCGGCCGCGTTCAGTGTGAGCGTATAATGAAAACGCCGCACGCTTTCGGAAACGGCCGGGCCGGTTTGCGTCGACTCATCCGGATGAACATCGACGATCGGCTGCATCGATTGATCCGCAGCGGGCGACGCCAGAGTTCGTGTCTGCATCGTCTGCGCTGTTGCCGAAAGGGCGGTTAAAGCCAAACAAAGCCCGCAGGAACTGGCAAAGATCGACAATCGGCGGTCCAACATGATGTAATTGCGATCCCGACTCACCGATCAGCGATGCGGTGCGCCGTCTACCATCGAACTGCTTAAAAGGCGAAGGAGAAGAAGCATTGCAAATTTACGGCGCACGTCGGTTTCGAAGTGGCGAATCTTAGAGATTTTACGCTGATTTAGCAAGGTCATTCGCGACGCGCCTCGCGCGTTCTCGTCATAAACTGCGGTCAAGCGCTCCACGCTTTTGCCATTCCTGTTTTTGCCCGAACATTTGTGCCTTGCAGGGAGAAGAGGTGCTCGGGCTTTGGGGCAACGCGATGCGTCGCCGGAGCGTCGCGAGGCCACTCACTTATGTTTTGCTTTGCTGAATGAGAGAACTTGATGAGACTGCGATGTGCGCTTCCTCCGCCAAATGACCCGATGGTGGAAGCGCCCTAAATCGGTCGGTTTCAGTGTTTCGGTAATTCGTGATGCGCCCCGATGGCTATTTCTGGCCGCGCTTGTTTACGCGCCGTGGCACTACGGCAGCACCACGTCGCGATCGATTGCAAACCTCAATTACATACTCGCGGCTGTCATCGCCACGTGGCTTCTTGAATTAGCTATCAGGCGACGAAGACCGGATATTCCCTTTGCATTGTTGATTACCGCAGTTGCAATCCTCAGCCTCGGCTGGTTTGCCACATTCAACGCGCGCGCCGTCCACGACACTGAATTCGGGATGTTTGCACCGATACAGAATTTGTTGCCTTTGGCTCCATCATCCGTCGATGGAACAATCGCCGGCGCCTGGATGTTGCGGGCAACGATTTTGATTGGCATCTTATTGTTTGTTGCTGATCTTTCGCTCCGTTCCCACTGGTTGCTTCGGATCTGGGTCACGGTGGGAATTGCGGGTGGTTCGATCGCGTTGCTCGGTCTCTTGCAGAGGTCAACGGGTGCCGTTTTGCCCTATTGGGAGTACCAACCTAATGAACACTCCACTTTTTTCGCGACTTACTACTATCACGCTAACGCCGGCGCGTTTTTGAATCTCGTATTCCCATTGACCGTTGGTCTGACACTACGAGCTTTTCAACGGCCGGGCGCCGCGATCCAGAGGGCGGTTTGGATGACGGCAATGTTGCTTTTAATTGCGGCCATTTTTACTAACACATCGCGGGCGGCGCAACTTCTCGGCCTCATCACATTTATTGTGCTGGCCATGGGGCCAGGACGGCAGGTGCGCCGCCTCGGTGTCGCGGAAAACCGCATTGCCCTGGCTTTAACAATACTGGTTACGGTGTTGGTGTTGTTCGTAATTGCGCAAGCTAGCGGCGTCACGAAAGGATTTGAGCGATGGCAGCAAGCGACCGAGAGAATTCCCAAGGATGCGCGTTGGGATGCGTATAGAGTTGCTCTTTTGGCGGTTCCAGATGCCGGTTGGAGTGGATTCGGGCCGGGGACGTTCAGCGTAGTCTTTCCACATTACGCGCAAAAGTACGCGATTGTGTCCCCGGGTGGCTGGGAATTTTTGCACCAGGATTATTTGCAGACAATTCTGGAATGGGGTTGGGCCGGTAGTGCTTGCTGGGCCCTCATCTTCTTTGCCGGGATTAGTGCGGGAATATTTACGCTCAATCGTCTGCGAACATTAAAACCGGCAATCCGTTTGTCTCGCGTACTGCCGTTGATCCTGATCGCGCTCGGAGCGATTGCTATTCATGCCCTTGTCGATTTTCCGCTGCAGGTGGCTTCGCTGCAACTGTATGTCGCAACCTACCTGGGCATCTGCTGGGGCAGCTTGAATTTTTTGGCGAGCGCGAGACGGGCGCAGATTCAGTAGAAATAATGAAATAAAGGACGTTGTTGGATCTGACAATGCAGGTAATTCACCCGCGCCCGAGAAGTCGGCGCGACGTCCTCGACGTCACAATTCGTCACGTCATCTGCGTGCTCAAACGCCCACGGCAAAGATCGCCGCTTCAACCATCAAGCCGGATATCCGGCTGCGAAAGAATTTTTACGGGGGGCAAGGACCCGGCGCGTCGCCTTTCTTGATATGGGCGTTCGCCGCGGGCGGTGGCAAACATAAAGTTTTCTTCGCGGTGTTTGGGCCCGCGTTATGGCATACACAAACGTTCTTTTGATTCGGCGAATTACTCGACGTCGAATCAGCGGGCAGGTCACAATATGCGCCGACGAGCATAGGCAGGGAACACCCGGCCAGAATAGCAGCAAAGATAAAGCGGCGTTTAGGAGGAAATTTCAGGTTCATAAACTATGGTTAGATTTACAATCAACTGCCGCGATTGTAGACGTTCACATTCGCCAAGCAAGCTTCTTTTTGAAATGTCAGCTTTTCCCGCTCCCGGGCCTATCGGCTTTGCGAAGTGGGTATGCGGTTGATAGCTTTGGAGAGCAGATGGGCGAAACGTTGTTGAGCGTCGCTAACCGCAACCAATTCTTGAGCTGCCTGCTCACCAATATCAGAAGCCGGGCCGAGCGGCATTCCCGTTGAAATACTCCAATCCTCGAAACAGCCCTCGGTCACACTCTGAGGCCCGCGCTCTTTGCTTTGAACGGTGGCTTCTCCTTTCCAAGTCGTAACTCGCACGGTTTCGCGCCCGACCCCCACGTAAAAGGAAGTGGTCTGCGATGCAACCAGATCACCTACCGGCAGCTCAATATGAAGTTCGGTCTGCGTGATTGTTGGGGCGACCCAAGCGCAGACAGAACCGCGCAGCAGACGAACGCGCGCGCTTCGCGACTCCATTACGAAGAAGGTAATCTGGTTGCTTTTAGTGAGCAGAAGTTCATCCAAAACCACTTTCGTATTGGGATTAAGTTGAACCATGAGTCCTGGCACGAGCGATATGATCGCTGTTCCTGTTTCGGTCGTCACGATAGTCTGCCCAACCTCAAAAGAGGAGTCCGGGTTCATCTTCGTATCTAAGAATGCCCCGGTTGTGCTTTCCAGTACTTGCGCCAATACGCGTCGCGGCGCCGGCTGATCACAGCTCGTTGTGAAATACAGAATGACCAGGATGATGGCACCTCGCCAGGCGAACTGACACTTTCTCATGGGTCTTATTTGAATTGCTTGCCTTCATTCGCACCGCGTACGGGAGTCGAACCCGTGCACCAGCCTTGAGAGGGCTGTGTCCTAACCACTAGACGAACGCGGCCTGGAAACGGCGAATAGGGTAGGCGATTCTCCGAGTCGGGCAAGCCGACGAAGCTATTGTCGATCTTTCTTTCGCCGCGGCGTTGGCGCCTCGATCGGCTCCTCCCCGTTCGGTCGCACCCGCGGCTGGCTCAAAGTCTTCAAATGCTCTGCCTTGAATGTGTCGAGCGCCTTTTTCATCTCCGCACTCGATGCGCGCGCACGCATTCGCCCATAATAGATTTCGTAATAATCGCGTAAGCGATCACGCTTTTCCAAATCCGTTCGCGCCGATTCTGCCGCTTTCTTGGCCGCGATCACCTCCGGATTGTTGATCGCTTCGTTCTGAAGATTGCGCCACTCGATCCGCGTTCGATATTCGTCCGAGGCTTTGCCTAACGATGTTTGCTTGAACGCCTGATCTAGTTGCGACAGCTCTGGCACGTCCGGGGGAGGAGTTTTTTCGGGTGCTGTTTCGGTTTCGCGTGCGCCAAGATCGACATTCGGTTGGGCCGCATCTTGCGCGTGAATAAATACGCTCAGTGAGAAAAACAGAAGCAGCGTGCTGGTCGCTTTCGGATATCTGACCTCTGACATCTGATCTCTGGCTTCTGTTTTGGTCGGGGCGACAGGATTTGAACCTGCGACCTCCTGGTCCCAAACCAGGCGCTCTACCAAGCTAAGCTACACCCCGAAATTGTGCGCTCATGTGTATCACGGAGCGGCGCGCATCGCATGCGGAAAGTTCAGATCTTTTCGAAGGGTTGCACGACTTTTGAAACCAAAAAGCGGTTGCTCCTTCCACCGTTCGCCACAATAGTCAGATTGTTCTGGTAATCCCGCGGCCCGGTTTGGCCGCCTCTTCCCCTTGTCGAATGTTTAGACGCGAAAAGATTCAATTTTTCATTTTCATTGTACTGATCGGGCTACAACTGCTCGGACTCGTCGGTCTGCTCACGCGATTTGAACTGCGTTATCTAGGGGTAATGCTGCCGCTCTTTTTTTGGGGTGGAATCAGCACGACACTTTATCTCCACCGTTACCTGACTCATCGCGGTTTCGAAATGCCGGAATGGCTCAAGTTCATTTTCGCGACGGGTTCGGCCGTCGTCTTAGCCGGCGACCCGGTCATGTGGGTAGGGGATCATCGATATCATCATTTGAAATCGGACACCGACGAAGACATTCACAGTCCCATCCACGGTTTTCCCTACGCGCACATGATGTGGCTCGTGCGCAAACCGCGCGATTTTCGCGAGCGGTCGCAACGCTACGCCGCGGACGTGCGCAAAATCTGGTATTGCCATTTGTGGGAAAACTCCGCGCTCTACGTGCTGCCGCATTTGTTAGTCGCCACCACGCTTTTCTTCGCGTTCGGTTTCGCCGGCATGCTCTGGTGTCTGTACGTCCCGATGCTCGTTAACTACAACGTTACCTGGGCGGTCAACTCCATTTGCCACATGCCGCGTTTCGGATATCGCACTTTCGAAACTTCCGACGATAGCCGAAACAATTATTTGATCGGCGTCCTCGGATTGGGCGAAGGCTATCATAATAATCACCACGCCCAGCCGCGCTGCGCCGCGCATGGATTGCGCTGGTGGGAATTCGACGGCACCCGCTACATCATTTGGTTGCTCGAAAAATGCGGCCTCGCGTGGAATGTCGTTTGGCCCGATGCCGCGAAAGACGAAGTTGCCACCGATAACTTCGCAGCGGAGCCGTCCGTCTAAGGTTCGTAGCCGAGATTCGGCGCCAGCCGTTTCTCCACCGCAGCAATCTGTTCGCTACGTCGCGTTGCGTAATCAACGACCTGATCGCGCGCGATCTTTCCCACACCGAAATATTTCGCTTCCGGATGCGAAAAATAAAGACCGCTCACACTCGCAGCCGGATGCATGGCAAACGATTCCGTCAGCTTGATGTCGATCTTGCCTTCCGCGCCTAACAAATCGAACAACGTGCGTTTTTCGATGTGGTCCGGGCACGCCGGATAACCCGGCGCTGGACGAATGCCGCGATATTTCTCTCGGATAAGATCGACATGCGACAAATTTTCATCGCGCCCAAAGCCCCACGCGATCCGAGCCTCCTTGTGCAAATATTCCGCGAACGCTTCCGCTAATCGGTCCGCCAGTGCCTTGGTGATGATCGAGTTGTAGTCATCGTGTTCTGCGACAAACTTTTTCGACAGCTCGTCGGCGCCATGAATCGTCACCGCAAATCCGCCCAGATAATCCGGAGCATCCGCCGCCACAAAATCGGCCAGGCAGTGGTTCCATTGGTCGTTAGGCTTCGGTATTTGCTGCCGCAAAAAATAAAACGTCGCCAGCTTCTCATGTCGATCTTCGGTTGTATAAAGATCGACATCGTCGCCGGTGGACTTGGCCGGCCAGAATCCGAACACGCCGCGCGCAGTAAATGATTTCTCCGCCACGATCCGTTTCAAAATGTCCTGCGCATCATCAAACAATTCCCGCGCCTGTTGTCCGACGGTTGCGTCGTCAAAGATCGCCGGATAACGCCCACGAAGTTCCCACGCATGAAAGAACGGCGACCAATCGATGAAGCTCGTTAGATCGACAATCGACGGTTCGACAACGCGAACGCCAATCCATTCCGGTTTCGGCGGAACGTAATTCTTCCAGTCGATCGGAGTCCGATTGACGCGCGCCTGCGCGATCGAAATCAGTTTTTTCGCGCGCGTCTTCGAAGCATGCTCTTCGCGCAACCGCGCATAATCCTCCCGCGTCTTCACATCGAAATCCGATTTCGATTTCTCGTTCAGCAACGAATTCACCACGCCGACCGCGCGCGATGCATCGAGCACATGCACCGTGCTATTCCCATAATGCGGCGCGATTTTCACCGCCGTATGCGCGCGACTCGTGGTCGCTCCGCCGATCAACAGCGGCAACACAAAATTTTCCCGCTGCATTTCCTGCGCGACATGCACCATCTCATCGAGCGATGGCGTGATCAGTCCGCTCAATCCGATCACGTCTGCTTTTTCTTCGCGCGCCGTCTGCAAAATTTTCGCGGCCGGGACCATCACGCCAAGATCGACAACGTGATAATTGTTACATTGCAGCACCACGCCCACGATGTTCTTGCCGATGTCATGCACATCGCCTTTCACGGTCGCCATGACGATGCGTCCCTGTGGTTTTGCGCCGGCCGATTTCTCGGCTTCCATGAACGGCATCAGATACGCGACCGCTTTCTTCATCACCCGCGCGCTCTTGACCACTTGCGGCAAAAACATTTTTCCCGCGCCGAACAAATCGCCGACCACACTCATCCCCGCCATGAGCGGGCCTTCGATGACATCGAGCGGGCGCGCCGCCTTCTTGCGCGCCTCTTCCGTGTCGACATCGATGTAATCGACGATCCCTTTCACGAGCGCGTGCTTGAGACGCTCCTCGACCGATTCGCCGCGCCACGCTTCATCCTTGATGTCGATCTTGCCTTTCGCTTTCACGCCTTCGGCGAAATCAACCAGACGTTCGGTCGCGTCATCGCGCCGATTTAGCAGCACATCTTCCACGCGCTCCCGCAACTCCGGCGCGATCTCTTCGTAAACCGCGAGCTGTCCCGCGTTGACGATCGCCATATCGAGTCCGGCGCGGATGGCGTGAAATAAAAACGCCGCGTGCATTGCTTCGCGCACCGTGTTGTTGCCGCGAAATGAAAACGAAATGTTGCTGACGCCACCGCTCACGCGCGCGCCCGGAAGGTTCGCTTTGATCCACCGCGTCGCGTCGATGAAATCGACCGCGTAGTTGCGGTGTTCTTCCAAACCCGTGGCAACCGTCAGGATATTTGGATCAAAGATGATGTCGTTAGGCGGAAAATCCGCGCGCTCAATCAACAAATGGTAAACCCGTTTGCAGATGTCGATCTTGCGTTGTAGCGAGTCGGCTTGCCCCTTTTCGTCGAACGCCATGACGATAACGGCCGCGCCATATCGCCTAACGAGAGCGGCTTCGCGCAGAAATTCCTCTTCGCCGTTTTTCAGACTGATCGAGTTCACCACGCATTTTCCCTGCACGCATTTCAAACCCGCTTCGATCACGCTCCACTTCGAGCTGTCGATCATGATGGGAATGCGCGAAATCTCCGGCTCGCTCCCGATTAAGTTCAGAAAGCGCGTCATGGCTGCTTCCGAATCGATCATCCCTTCGTCCATGTTCACATCGAGGATGTTCGCGCCACCCGCGACTTGCTGGCGCGCGACCGCGAGCGCGGCTTCGTAATCGTCGCCGAGGATTAGCTTCGAAAACTTCGGCGAGCCGGTGATATTCGTTCGCTCGCCGATGACAACAAATCCCATTTCCTTCGTGATGTTGAGCGGCTCAAAACCGGACAACTGGAGTGATGATGGAAGAACAGATTGTCGATCTTGCCGGACTCGCGGCGCGAGATTTTTCACGGCCGCTGCAATCAACTGAATGTGTTCCGGCGTTGTTCCGCAGCAGCCGCCGACAAGATTCAACCAGCCGTTCTGCGCCCAACGGCCTAACTTCGGCGCGAGACTCTCCGGCGTTTCTGGAAAACCGGTTTCCGAAAGCGGATCGGGCAGACCCGCATTCGGATACGCACTCATATAATATGGAGAGATGCGCGCGAGCTCTTCGATGTAAGATTCCATCTCGTCCGGACCGAGCGCGCAGTTCAATCCGACGATGAGCGGTCGCGCGTGCGCGATGGAAGTGAGAAACGCTTCCACCGTTTGTCCGCTCAATGTCCGGCCCGATCGGTCGGTCACCGTTCCCGAAATCATGAGCGGAACTTTCTTTCCCGTTTTCTCGAAAGCTTCGGCGATGGCGAAGAGCGCGGCCTTTGCGTTGAGCGTGTCGAAGATCGTTTCGACCGCCAAAAGATCGACATCTCCTTCGAGCAACGCTGTCGCGGCATCGAAGTACGATTGGCGCAGTTGATCGAAATTTACGGCTCGGAAAGCGGGATCATTGACATCTGGAGACATCGACGCCGTCACCGGCAAAGGGCCTAACGAACCGGCGACGAACCGTCGCGTTCCCGTTTCATTCGCCACGCGGTCGGCCGAACGTCGCGCGATCTGCGCCGCGGTCAGATTGATCTCGTGCAGAAGCGCGCGAAGATCGACATCGTCCACCACGCGCTGAAAGAAATCCTGGTCCTTGCGCCCGCTGCGCTCCTCCTGAAAAAGGAAATCGTGCAAGCCGATCGTAGTCGCACTGAAAGTATTCGTCTCGATAATATCCGCGCCGGCCTCGAGATACTTCCGGTGAATCTCTTCCAGGATGTGCGGCTGGGTTAACTGCAGAAGCTCCAAACCGCCTTTAAGATCTTTGCCTTTCCAATCGCGAAAGCGCTCCCCGCGATAATCCGCTTCGGCCAACTTGTAGCGCTGGATCATTGTGCCCATCGCGCCGTCGAGAACGACGATGCGCTCGCGCAGCAATGCTTCCAGTGGATGAATTTCGGACGACGCCATGATCAGGAAGGAAGTAAGCGGCGTTCGTGCCGCGGATCAAGGAACAAATTGACGTATCATGATGCGTAGATGTGTTATCCGGGTGCAATGGCTCGACGACAACGTTCTTTTCAAGCGCAAGATCGACATCTACATCTGAGGCGTGGAAGCGGTCCGACTGTTCAAATCGCTCAATCGCACGCAGCGAAATACTTTTCTCGCTTGTTTCCTCGGTTGGTCGCTCGATGCGCTCGATTTTTTTCTCCTGACGTTTGTTCTCGTCCCGGTCAGTCGTGAATTCGGCCGAACTATTCCGCAAGTCGCGTTCGCCATCACGCTGACATTAATGATGCGCCCGCTCGGCGCGTTCATCTTCGGCTTGTTAGGCGACAAGTTCGGCCGGCGTATTCCGTTGATGGCCGACATCATTTTCTATTCGGTCATGGAATTGGCGACCGCGTTTGCGCCTAACTTCACCGTCTTTCTCATTTTGCGCGCGCTTTTCGGAATCGGGATGGGCGGCGAATGGGGACTCGGCGCGTCGCTCGCCATGGAATCGCTGCCGACACAAGCGCGCGGGTTGTTCTCCGGAATTTTACAACAAGGTTACGCGTTCGGTTATCTCCTCGCGGCTCTCGTTTACTGGATCGTGTTTCCGATTTTCGGTTGGCGCGGCCTATTCATTGTCGGCGCGCTGCCGGCGCTGCTGGTCATATATATACGCGCGAAAGTTCCGGAGTCGCCGGTGTGGGAGCGGCATCGCGCGGAGAAACCACACGCGCCATTCAAGATCGACATCTTCATCAAACGACACGGCTTGTTATTTCTCTACGCCGCCTTGCTCATGACCGCGTTCAATTACATGTCGCACGGAACGCAGGATCTCTACGCGACGTTCCTGGAAAAACAACGCGGCTTCGGCGTGAGCGCCAAATCGATGATCTCGATTGTGTATTCGTGCGGCGCGATCTGCGGCGGAACGATTATCGGTTTCATGTCGCAAAAGTGGGGACGACGGCGCTCGATCATTTTTTCGGCCGCGTGCGGGATGCTTTTAATTCCGCTTTGGATCTTTGCGCCGAACACTGCGCTACTCATCGTCGGCGGATTCCTGATTCAATTCATGGTGCAAGGCGCGTGGGGCGTGGTGCCGGTGCACTTGAACGAACTTTCGCCCGCGCAATTTCGCGGGACGTTTCCGGGACTCGCCTATCAACTCGGAAATTTTGCGGCGGCTTACGCAGCGCAACAGCAAGCGTGGCTGGCCGAACGTTTTTGTCGCGCAGACGGAACTCCGAACTATGCCCTAACGATGGCGGGAATTGAAGTCGTCGTCTTCATCGCGATCATCATTCTTGCCGCGGTCGGGCCCGAAGCGCGCGGCAAAGAATTTTAGTCGTGGCGCGAACCGGACGGCGCCGCCGCATCGTCGGGCGGCGTCGCGTTCGGCTTTCCCACGTAAGCGCCGCTACCGAAACGTTGCTCGACAATCGCCTGCGCAATCTTGTCGGCCAGCATTTCGCGATAACCCGCGTCGCGCACTTCGCCGCCTTCGCGCCGATTACTCAAAAATCCGCACTCGACCAGCACCGCTGGATACGCGGCCAGTCGCAACACGCGGAAATTCGCCGTGCGCACACCGCGATTGGCGGACTTCGGAATCGTCAACAAACTCGATTGAATCCGATCCGCGATCGGGCGCGACGCCGAAGAATTGTAATACGTCTCAAAGCCGCGGATACCGCGCCGACTCGAATCGTTGAAATGAATGCTGACCAGGATGGCATTCTTTTGCCGATTCAAGATCGACACGCGTTCGTCCAGCGGAATGAACTCATCGCTGGATCGCGTCATGATTGTTTTCAATTGCGATTCGCGCAGCTTGCGATCGATGCGTCTGGCCACGTCGAGAGTCGCGATTTTTTCGGCACCGCCAAATCGGCGAAAGGCACCGGTATCTCTGCCGCCGTGTCCCGCATCGACGATGACGGTGTTGAAACTCTTGCTCGTGTTTTTAACTTTGACTCCGCTTCTCGGCGCGGTCGCGCAAGCGTTGAGAAAGCAGGCGAGCGCAATCAGTGCGGCGGTTTGCGAAACCCAACGAAGCATTCCCGACTGAATACCGAAACTGCGCTTTCGCCATAATTTTTTTGCAAGATCGACATCTGCGCGCGCGCGAATCGGCAGAAAAACCGCTTGTAATTTATGCGCCCGCACTTAAAGGCGTCTACCGATTTATGGTCACACGATTTGCAATTTTTCCGTTCGTTCTGGCGTTGTCATTGTCCACTTGCCGCAAGCATCAAACGCTGGCCGCGAATTCGAAAACGCCGGCATCGCCATCGCCTTCTGCCGCCGCCACGTCTTCGCCGAGCGGCTCGACTCCGACCGCGGCAAGTGCGGCTTCGACCGCGAGTGCGCCGACATCCAATAGTAACCCGGCCGCTGCGCGAAGCGGCGGCAAAGTCGTTGTCGATCAAACGGCGCAGGTGATCATCTTTTGTTACCACCGTTTCGTCGAAAAAATCCACAACTCGCAGACCGAGATCAGGCCGGCGGATTTCGAAGCGCAAATGAAGATGCTGAAGGATCGCGGCATCACCGTGATCGGCATGCAGGATTTTCTCGCCTGGCGCCGAAGTGAGAAAAATATTCCGCCGCGCTCCGCTGTGATCACATTCGATGACGGATGGAAATCGCAATACGAAGTCGCGTGGCCGATTCTCAAGAAACTGAATTATCCGCTGACGCTCTTTATATATACTGAAGGCGTGCGCGGCGGTCATTTCGGCGGTGGTGAAGCGATTACTTGGGAACAGCTTTCGGAAATGCGCGACGCCGGTGTTGACATCGAAGCGCACTCCGCCACGCATCAGGATCTGCGCAAAGGTTACGACAGCATCGCGAAGAAGAAGACGACCGGCGCCGACTACGAGAAGTGGCTGCAAAATGAAGTCGCCGGTTGCAAACAACTGCTCGAGCAACGTCTCGCCATCCGAGTGAATTGTTTCGCTGTGCCGTTCGGCAATTACAACGACCACGTCAAGGAGATGGCGCGCAACACCGGCTACGAGGCGATGTTCACTGTCTACGGCCAGCCCATCACGTTTAATTCGCCGATGGATTCCATCGGTCGCTACGCCATCGAAGCGAACAAGCCGAAAGTTTTTGAGGACGCCATAAAAATGATTGCGACTTCAACCGGCGGCGCGAATGCCGTCGCCGAAGTCGGTACTGCGCAACTGCAAACGCAACCGGCGGAGGGCACCACGGTGCACACCGCTTTGCCGCTGATCAAAGCGAACCTAAGTTCGATGGGCGCGATTGAACCGAACAGTATGCAAATGCGCGTAAGCGGTCTGGGCGTTGTGCCGGCGAGTTTCGATGCGAAAACCGGGACCGTCTCGTATCAGGTCACGCAAAAGCTGCGCGACAAATCCTGCACCGTCATCATCAGCGCGAAATCGGAAGGAAAGAAAGTCGAAGCGCATTGGACATTCGGCGTGGACGAAGGCGCGGCCGCAACATCGACATCTCCATCTCCGTCGCCGAAGAAGTAAGCGCGCAATGAGATTCTGGGGAGCGCAGGCTGCCAGCCTGCAGTCGCCGGCAGCTTGCCGGCGACACTTCTTTTCGGCAGGCTGCCGAAAAAGGACAGGCAAGCTGCCTGTGCTCCCCGGAAAGAGAGTGCGTGCGCAACGCGAAATGAATTAACGCAAATGTTTTCGCAACTCGGCGACAAGCTGCAGGATATTTTCAAGGACCTGCGCGGTCACGGCAAGATCAGCGAGGCCAATATCGATGACGCATTGCGGCAAGTGCGGCTCGCATTGCTCGAAGCGGATGTCGATTTCCAAGTCGCCAAGAAATTCATCGCGCGCGTCAAAGAGAAATCGTTAGGCGAAGCGGTCGTGCGTAGCGTCACGCCCGGCCAGCAGATCGTGAAGATTTTTTACGATGAGTTGTCGATCTTGTTAGGCGGGGACGCGTCGCCGCTGAATCTGGGCGAGCCGCATCGCATCCTGATAGTCGGACTCAACGGCTCCGGCAAAACAACTTCATCGGCCAAGCTCGCGCTCTTTCTAAAAAAACAGGGACATTCGCCGAATCTCGTCGCATGCGATTTGCATCGGCCGGCGGCGATCGAGCAACTCGCGACCCTCGGAAAACAAATCGACGTTCCGGTTTTTACGCCGCCGCCGAACGAGAAGAATGTGCAACGCGTCGCCGCAGCGGCATTGCAAGATCGACCCGCCTTCGCCGAGGCTACGGCGCGGCAGGCAAGGCCACCCAAGATCGACATCTTTGACACGGCTGGCAGGCAGGAAATTGATGAAGCGCTGATTCAGGAACTGAAAGCGCTCAAAGATTTTTTGCAGCCGCAGGAAACTTTGTTGGTCGTTGACGCCGCGACCGGTCAGCAAGCGGTCAGCGTCGCTACGCATTTTAACAACGCGCTGCAGATTACCGGAATTATCCTAACGAAACTCGATGGCGACGCGCGCGGCGGCGCCGCATTGTCGATGCGCGAAGTGACGCAACGGCCAATCAAATTTGCCGGCACGGGGGAGAAGCTCGATCAATTCGAAGCGTTCGTGCCGGAGCGATTGGCCGGACGCATTCTCGGAATGGGCGACGTGGTGGGCCTGGTCGAGAAAGCGGCCGAGGCGGTGGACGAAGAAGAAGCGCTGCGGATGGAAAAGAAACTCCGGAGCGCGTCGTTCGACTTCAACGATTTTCTGGCCCAATTCAAAATGATGCGCAAAATGGGGCCGCTCGAAAATATTCTTGGCATGCTGCCGGGCATGGGTAACGTGCAGGGCCTTTCGGTTGACGAAAGGCAGCTTGCGCGCACGGAAGCGATCGTGCTTTCGATGACGAACGAAGAGCGGACGCGCCCCGACATTTTAAATGCGCGGCGGCGTCAACGCATCGCGCGCGGGTGCGGGCAGACGGTCACGCAGGTGAACGATTTGTTGCGGCGTTTCGATCAAATGCGGAAGATGATGAAGAGCACGGGCAAAATGAAAAAGATGATGGCGCAAATGGCGCGAATGAAAAAATAACGACATGGCAGTATCAATCAGATTACGCAGGGAGGGCGCGTTGAACCGCCCTTATTATAAAGTGGTCGTGACCGACAGTCGCAGTCCACGCGATGGCAAATTTATTGAGATCATCGGCACCTACGATCCGAAGAAGCCGGGGCATAACAGCACCTTGAAAATGGATCGCGCGGAATATTGGATCAGCAAAGGCGCGCAACCGTCAGACACGGTGCGGAGCTTGATCAAGAAAAACAAGAAACAGACCGCGACTGCGGCCGCGGCGCCACCGACAGCTGAGGCGGTCGTCGGTGCGAGCTAAGATCGACAAGCGTTAGATCGACATGAAGGAGTTTCTCGAATTCATCATTCGCGAACTCGTGGAATTTCCCGACGAAATGATGCTGTCGGAAATTCCCAGCGGAAATATGACGATCTTTCGGGTGCAGCTAAGACAGACCGACGTCGGCCGAATCATCGGCCGCAATGGCCAGACCATTCAGGCCATCCGCGCACTCCTCGCCAGTTCAGCCGCGCGACATGGCCAGCGCGCGACGCTCGAGATCGTGGAGTGAGTGGGACGTCAAGCGTTTCACATTCGGGGGTAAAACTTGACGCGCGGAACTGATTTTTGTTATCATAGCCAACTTCGAAAGCTCTCGTTTGTCATGAGCGCGACGGCGGCGCGCCGAACGAAACAAAACCCCAACGACCAAGAAAATTATGAACAAATTGCTACCTCTCTTTTTATCCATAGTGATGATGGCTGCGGCCCACGCGCAGTCGGGCAACGCAACTCTTCGGGGCAGTAAACCGGCGTGGGCGAATTCAAAGAATTACAAGGGCCCGGCTGATGCGAATGGTGCAATTGGTTTCCGCGTCTACCTCGCCTGGAACAATCCAACGGGCGCCGAGGCGCTCGCTCGGGCCGTGTCCGATCCGCGCAGTTCGTCCTACCGGCAATTCCTGACGCCTTCCCAATTTCGCCAGCAGTTCGCGCCATCTCAGGCGCAAGTGGCCGACGTGCAGTCATGGTTGCAGAGCCAGGGCTTTACCGTGAATTATACGCCGGGGAATAATCATTTCGTTTCGGCGGAAGGTACCATTGCTAAAGCGCAGACCGCATTCGGTGCCCAACTCGCAATCTACAACGTCAATGGCAAGACGGTGCGCTCGCCCTCCACGGATGTTTCAGTTCCGAGCTCGTTAGCAAATATCGTCAGCGGTGTCGTCGGTCTTGATGAAAGCGCCGTCTTCGTTCACACAAATCGGATCGTTGACACGAACGCACCGCCACCGGGTGGTTTTAGGAACGCACCGCCGCTCTCACTATATTGGGCGCAATTCCTCTCGCCCTACGCTTACCCAAGTGGATTTACGGCGGTTGCCCTTCCTTCCGTGCCTTGGACAGTGAAGGGATATACGCCCGCACAGATCAAGGGAGCGTATGGCATTTCAGGCTATGACGGCAGTGGGCAAACGGTGGCGATCATCGATGCCTACGCATCGCCGACAATTCTTCAGGATGTAAATCAGTGGTCAACGAACCGCGGGCTGCCCACCATGAATGCTTCGCAATTTGTTCAGGTTGTCGCGCCCGGTACTTACCACTTCCCCGGGAATCCGGCGCAAGATCCGCAAGGTTGGTACGGTGAAGAGACACTGGACGTGGAGGCGGTTCACGGCATGGCTCCGGGCGCCAAGATCGTCTATGTCGGCGCGCCGAATAATCATCAGGACCTGGACGCGGCGATGAATCACATCGTGGACAAACATTTGGCGCAAATTGTGACGAACTCGTACGGCTTTTCCACTGAGCTCCTCCCACGTGGATTCGTCAAGCCGTTCGAAGATACTTTAATCCAAGCCGCTCTCGAAGGGATCGGCGTTTATTTCTCATCGGGCGATGACGGCGATGAAACGGCAAACTTTGGATTTGCCACGACGGACTACCCGGCGTCGAGTCCGTGGGTAACGGCAGTGGGCGGGACCAGCCTCGGCATTAGCCAGGCGAATACGCGCGTCTTGGAAACCGGTTGGGGTACGAGTAGCTACAGCTGCAATACGAGCAGTCTGGTTTGCACCCGAACGAGCTGGTTCTATGGCGCAGGCGGGGGCGTGAGCCAAATCTTTGCCGAGCCGTCTTATCAAAAGAATGCAGGATTGAACCTCAGTGGCCGGGGCGTGCCGGATGTCGCGGCGTTGGCCGATCCGCAAACGGGCTTGCTCATTGGTGAAACCCAGACCTTCCCGAATGGCACTTATTATGATGAGTACCGTATCGGCGGCACGAGTTTGTCGAGTCCCATCTTTGCCGGTCTGATGGCGCTCGCGGATCAGGCAGCGGGACATGCCCATGGCTTTGCTAATCCGCTGTTCTACGCGAACGGAGGTGCATTCTATGATGTGCTCTCCGTGAAAACCGCTGTCGCGCGGCGAAATTTTGTTAATGGCGTTGACGCCAGCGCCGGCACCGTGGATCGACTTCGTACGTTCGACGATTATTCTGGCTCACCGACACAGCACACAAACGCGGGCTGGGACAATGTGACGGGCTTGGGCACGCCATCGAATTTATTCTTAAGCAGATTTGGGCAATAGACTTGCTGGCGACCGAAGCGCCGGTCAACTGCAAAGCGAACACGCTCCAGGTTAGCGTGAGCGTTCGACGTTTCGGTTGAATGAAGATCGACATCGTCACCTTGTTTCCCGAGATGTGCCGGGCGCCGTTAGGCGAGAGCATGATGAAGCGCGCGCAGGAAAATAAGATTGTCGATCTTCGCATTCATAATCTGCGCGACTGGACTAACGACAAACATCACGTGGTGGATGATGCGCCTTTTGGCGGCGGGCAGGGGATGGTGATGAAACCCGAGCCGATTTTTGCGGCGGTGGAGGAACTGCGCGATGCGCATCAGAAGACGCTCAACGTTCAACGCTCAACGCTCAACGCCCAATTACAGAGGCCGAAGGTGATTTTGATGTCGCCGACGGGACGCCGCTTTGACCAAAAGATGGCAACAGAACTTTCAGGCGAAGCGCACTTGATTGTTATCTGCGGTCATTACGAAGGGGTTGACCACCGCGTGGTCGAGCACCTTGTCGATCTTGAGATTTCGATCGGCGATTATGTCCTAACGAATGGCGCGATCGCGGCGGTTGTCGTTGCCGATGCAGTTGTTAGGCTGTTGCCCGGTGTTCTCGGTCATGAGAAATCCGCCGCCGACGATAGTTTCAGCGGCGGCTTGCTGGAGGGTCCGCAATACACACGTCCCGCTGAGTTTCGGAGTTGGAAAGTGCCTGACGTTTTGCTCTCGGGAAATCATGCGGAGATCGCGGCGTGGAGAAAAGACCAGGCCGCGAAACGAACGCGCGAGAATCGGCCGGATCTTCTCGACGACACGCAAAACAGAAAAGGCGTGTCATCCTGATCCCGCAGCCGCGGGAGAAGGACCTCACAATCGCGCTGTGATCACGCGATGTACTTTGAGCGTCCGAGACTTCAATTGCGAGGTCCCTCGTCGTCTGCGCGACTCGGGATGACAACGTTTAGTTGACGCGCCCAAGCACAATGCAGGCATTGATTCCGCCGAAGCCGAACGAATTGCTCATCACGTAATTCAATTCCGATTCGCGTCCGTGATTGGAAACGACGTCGAGATCGCACGCTGGATCGACATGTTCGTAGTTGATCGTCGGCGGGATCCATTGTCGATCTAACGCGAGTGCGCAGAGCGCGGCCTCGATCGCGCCGGTCGCGCCTAACGGATGCGAGTAGAATCCTTTCGTGCCGCTGACCGGAATTTTGTGCGCGTGTTCGCCGAAGACTTGCTTGATCGACATCGTCTCGGTGCTGTCGTTGAGCTGAGTCGAGCTGGCGTGCGCGTTGATGTAATCGATTTGTTCGCGTTCGAGTTGCGCATCCGTTAGGGCATCGCGCATCGCGCGCGCGCAAGATTCGCCGCTCGGCAATGGCGAAGTCATGTGAAACGCGTCGTTGTTCAAACTGTAGCCGAGCACTTCCGCGTAAATGCGCGCGCCACGAGCGCGCGCGTGTTCGAGCTCCTCGATGACTAACGAAGCCGCGCCTTCGCCCATGACAAATCCATCGCGCGTGAGATCGAAAGGCCGACACGACAACGCGGGGTCGCCCGTCCATTGACTCATCGTCTTGATGATCGCGAATGCGCCGTATGTGAGCATAGCGAGCGGCGCTTCCGCTCCCCCGGCGACGATGATATCTGCAAAGTCATCGCGGATGTATCGCAACGCTTCGCCGACTGAAACGGTGCCGCTCGCGCAACTGTTGGAGTTAGTCGTGCCGACGCCGCGAAATCCAAACTCGATCGCGACATTCGAGTGGGCTGATCCGCCGAAGACTTGCAAAGCCAGCGTTGGATTCACACCGCGCGTTCCTTTTTTTAGAAAGCGAATGTGTTGATCTTCCGCCTGGCAAACTCCGCCGAGCGCGGTGCCGAAGCTCACGCCGATGCGATGCTGCGGAGTTTCGCGCGAGTATTCGATGCCGGCGTCATCGAGCGCCATCTTCGCGGACGCGACCGAAAATTGCGCGTAGCGATCGAGCCGCTTCAAACGATGCGGCGGAAAGAATTCCTCGGGATTCCAATCCGGAATTTCGCCGCCGCAATGCGCGTTAAAGGTGCTGGTGTCGAAACTGGAGATGCGATTGATGCCGCTTTTCTCGGCGCGGATGCCGTTCCAAAACGCATCGACGCCTTTGCCGATGCATGTGATCGGACCGATGCCGGTGATGACTGCGCGGCGTTTCATTTTTTAACCACGAAGGACACGAAGAGCACGAAGATTGGGTGAGGTTTCGTTTCAATCATATCTTCGTGTCCTTCGTGTCCTTCGTGATCTTCGTGGTGGATTCCAAATATTCTTTCATACAGCGCAAAGTTTTGTTTGCGATGTGGTGAATGAAAAAGTTGCCGATGATAAGATCGACAACCGGCGCGAGCGCTGGAATGCGAAAATGTAGATCGTGTTTAATTTCAACGAGGATGCCATCGGCCGTGTCGGTAAACGTCCAGGCGACGCGCATCCCTTTCGTGAATGCTTTCAAATGATTGAATCGCACTTCGACTTTTTCGCGGTCGATAATTTCCTCCGAAGTCCAATTGATCGGAATTCCGGAACGCGTCGCGGCCATGACGACGATGTTGCGATTCGGACTGCGCTCGAGATAACGAATGTAGCGATAGTGCGGCAAAATCTTCGGCCAGAGCTCGAGGTTGGCGGCAGTTTCGAAGATCGACATCTTCGATGCGCGCATGATGATTGAATTCGTTTTCTGCATTTCGGTTGCTGAAAATTAATCTACAGTGCGGTGATGGCGCTGGAAATGAAAGAGACGTGCGAAAAATGCGCGGCGAAACTTTCGCCGATCGACGATGCATTCATTTGCACTTTCGAGTGCACCTTTTGTCGATCTTGCGCGGACAAGATGAAATCGATTTGCCCGAATTGCGGCGGGGAATTAGTGCGACGCCCGCGCGCGGGCAAAGTCAGCGCTTGATTCGATAGGTCAAAAAGCATTCGTTACCGACAACGCGCATGTCGATCAAGCGACAGCGCACACTGCGCGGCAGAAAATCTTTGCTCAAACCGGTGAGTGTCGGCGCGTCAGCCCCGCCAAAAAGAAAAGGCGCGATGGTGAGATTGATTTGATCGACGAGGTCGCGCTCGAGCAGCGCGCGGAAAAGGGTGGGGCCGCCTTCGCAAGCGAGCGTGCGCACTTTGTAAACTTTGCGCAAAGTCCGCAACATTTGCGCAAGATCGACATGGCGGGTCTTGGTGAGATGCAGCGTTGCTTTTCCGCGAAGCGATTTTTGAATTTTCGCCGGCATTCGCGCGGTTGAAAAAATGACGATGGGCGAGATGTCTGTCTGGAAGATGTTCAAGCGATTGTCGATCTTGCCTTCGTTGGAAATGATGACGCGCAACGGATACTCGGTTTGGCCGCGTTTGCGTCGCGCCTGACGAAGCTCTTCGCGGGGAACACCGAGGCGAACGTTATCGCGCTTCAAAGTGCTGTGGCCGATCATGACGGCGTCGCCTAACGAACGCTGGCGAATCAAATGCGCTTTGTCTTCGCGCGAGGTGAAATCGACCGGGGAGAAATCGCGCGTTGTGATTTTGCCGTCGAAGGTCATGGCAAACGTCGCCATGACGAACGGACGAGATGACGATGTCGATCTTGCGCGAAGGGTTTGGACTTTACTCGGTTTCGCCGATTTCATGCTCGAGGGTAGCGACTTCGCGTTGCATCTCGCGCATGCGCACGTGGCCGGTTTCGCCGCTTGGTTTGTAGAAAAGGTAAACGAGCCCGCCCGGCGCGGAGCAGATAAAGATGATGAGAAAGCTCATAGTGCCGATGAGTTTCGCGATGGCGATAGGAACGTTGCAGAGGTTGTGCAGCATCACTTGCAGAATTTGTTCGCGCAGACCGACGCCGGCGAAGCTGATGGGCAACGCGGTGATGGTGCGCTCGATGGGGAGCACAGCGAAAAAATCAATGACGGAAACACCGGCGCGAAATGCGTAGGCGACGCAAAGAAACGTCGTGAACGTGGCGAGATGCGCGACGAGCGATGCGCCGAATGCGAACAGAGTCGCGAGCCAATGCCGCGCGTAAAGATGATACGCGGCTGAAATTTCGATAAGCTTTTCGCGACCTGGAAATTTGTGCGGCAGCAAGTGAAAGAGATTGAAGCCGCTGATGATGAAGCTGGTGAGCAACCCGGCGATGGAGCTGCTGAGTAGCAGGAGCAAAATCCAAAGGAGACGGCGCGTGTCCGGTGTTTGCGCGAGCCAATGGAAGCGCAGCATGACGAGGATGCCGGTGATGAAAACGAGCGCCACTAATCCGATTAGTCGATCAAAGACGACGGCGAGAAGCGCGCCCGCTTTTTTGTCGGTCTCTTTTAAGAGCAGGTAACTCTTGATAATATCGCCGCCGGTGCCGCCGGGCAGAAATTGATTGTAGAACATGCCGACCAAAAATAATCCGGAGACGCGCGGCAAGCTGAGGCGGATGTTTTGCACGCGCAAAAGGATCTGCCAGCGCACGGCAGCGGAAATTTCGACAATGAGATACGCGAGAATGCCCGCGCCGACCCAGCGGTAATCCGCGGTCAGCAACGCGTATTTCATTTTCTCGCGCTGGCTCGGATCGTGAAACACGTACCAAAGCATGGCGATGGTGACGGCGACCTGAATGACCGCGAGCAGGATTTTTTTCATTCGCCCTCCTTCGCCGCGCTTCGGCGTGGCAGGCCGAAATTTTCCTTCCACTTTACGACCGAGCGACGAATTTCATCAGCCGTTTTGCGCGGACTCATTTCCCAAACGTATTGGCAATCCTTTGGCAAAAGCGGAACGAGTTTCGCAAGATCGACATCTCCGGCGAAGGGCGGTTGATGATCTTGCGCCGGCCAAACGCAATCCTGCACATGGCAACCGATCGTGCGTGGGCCGATTGTTTTCAGCCATTCGGCGTGATCCAGAAACGCGAGATTTTCTTTAATCTGAATGTGACCGAAGTCGTGCCAGTAACCGATGACGGGCGAGTTTAGCTCATCGAAGAGCGGAAGGATTTCGCGTTCGCTCGGAATCTCTTCGTAACCGCGGCGGCCTTCGATGCCGAGCCTGATATTTTTTTCCGAGGCGTATTCGACGATTCGTTTCATCGCCTCGGTCACGCGAGCGAGATAAGGCGGCGCGGTTGCTTCACGTTTTTCAATCGCGCGAATTTTCTTCTTCACAAACTCGCGCGATAAGAGTTTCCCGTTCTTGGCGAGTTTGACTAATGAATCAGTCACCGGTCCGATCGGCACTTCGCCCAAATGCATCACGACAAAGGGCGCGCCGAGGCGCTGTGCGAAATCGATGGTTTGAAAAGTTTGTTTGATGGCGCGCTCACGCTCTTTCGAATACGCGGCCGAGAATTGGTAGCAATCGGGCGAGGCTTGCATGACTTCGACGGGCAGCGGACAAAAGTTGTGTAGGCTGCTGAATTTTACTTTGCCGGCGTCGAACATTTCCTGGATTCCGGGCATGAGCGAAATGCGGATGCCGTGACCGAGCTCAATGCATTCGAAGCCAAGATCGACAATCTCTTGCAGCATCTCGTCGCCGGATGTGTGCCGGCCAGAATTCCAGCAAGTCGAAAATGAAATCATGGAACGATCGCCGGCTCCGGTTGAGCTTGCGGCACGGAAACGGGCGGCTCCTCGCAAACTTTTCGACCGGCCGCGCTCAGCACAAGGAACGCGCCGATGCCGAAAAAGATAGCGGCGATTCCGAGGGCGCTTCGCATCCCAATCCAATCGGACAATCCGGTAATACCAAGACCGGCGATAGGCATGAGTCCAAAAAAGCTGAGACCGAACACGGCAGAGATGCGCCCGCGCAACGGAGCCGGCGCCCGTTCCTGAACGATCGTATTCGCCAAACCGAAATTAATGGAAAGGCCGATGGCGAGAAATCCCATCGCCGGAGCAGTCATCCAAATGCTGCTCGAACGCGACATGCAAAACAAAGCGCTCGCCACTGCGATGGCGTTCACTGTCATGAATTTCAATCGATACTTGGGCGGAATCGTGAGCAATCCGAGCGAGCCCGAGAGTGAACCAATTCCCGACGTGGCCATGAGCCATCCGAGTTCGCGCGGGCCCAGATGCAGAATATTTTTAACGTAGAGCGGCAGCATCACGGAGATAACCGGGAAAACGAAAATGGTGGTGAGCGCGATGAGCGCGATCATCGAGATCATGATGCTGTCCGATTTCACGTAGCGGATTCCTTCCATCATGCCGCTGCGGCGTTGTTCTTCTTCTTCTTTCGTGCCCGATTGGCGCGCGGGAAGGGAAACGATCGCGACAATGAGCGCGACGAATGAGAACGCATTCGCGAAAAAGGCCGACGCTGCTCCCCAAAGACTAACGAGCAATCCCGCGGCAAACGGACCGATCAATCTCGATCCGTGAAAAACAGAACGATCCATCGCGACCGCCGTAGCGATTTGATCGCGCTTCACTAGTTCCGGCACGAGCGCGGAGATCGCCGGCATTTCGAACGCGATGCAAACCCCGAGCATCGAGGCCAGCAACGCGACGTGCCAAATGTGAATGCGATGCGTCATGACAAGCCAGCCAAGGACGATGGCCAAAACGATCTGCACAATTTGCGTCGCGATAAGAATTTTGCGTTTGTCGTAACGGTCCGCGGCCGATCCGCCGATCATGGTGAGCGCGAGCGTGGGAATGCCGGCGGCGAAATTGATCATGCCGAGATAGATCGCCTGGTTCGTTAGGGTGCTCATGACCCAGCCCTGCGCCATCACTTGCATCCAGGTGCCGGTATCGGAAATGAGCGAGCCGATGATGTAACGGCGAAACGGACCCCGGCGCAAAAGTTCGAGCGCTTTTCGGCCGAATGGTTTTGGTGATTCCGCGCTCATCGCCCAGATTCATAAACGGGATGCGCAGTTCCCGCAATCGACGTGACGATGTCGATCTTATCCCGCCGAGGCGGGATCGATCTTTCAGTGCGGCCGCACGTGATTCGCAAAGACGAGCAACCCGGCGAGAACGCCGAGAGCGAACAGGATAATGACGATTGCGATCGAAGTGTCTTTGGACATCGGGTGAGAATTTGAACGAGAACGGCGGTTGCGTCGACAAAGTTTTTAGGAGTGCGGTAAATTGATCAGGCCGCGCGGGTCATTACGTTAACTATTATGCGGATCGAGAAATACACGCAGAAGATGCAGGAGGCGCTGCCAGCGGCGCAGAGTGTGGCTTCGGATTTCAATCACTCGGAGTTAACGAACGAACATTTCCTCTCGGCGTTGCTCGAGCAAAGCGAAGGCGTGACGCGGCCGCTGTTCGAGAAGATGGGCGTGACGTTGGTGGATTTGCGCGAGCGGTTACGGAAGGATTTGGAAACGCGGCCGAAGATTCATGGCGCGAGTGCGGACGTTCGGATTGGCAATGAACTGCGCACGGTGCTCGACGCCGCCGCGAAGGAGATGTCGATCTTGCACGACGAGTACACTAGCGCGGAGCATTACCTTCTTGCCCTAACGAGCGCGAATGTTCCAGCGGCCAAGTTGTTGAAGCAGGCGGGGGTGACGCGCGACAAGTTGATGCAGGCGTTGCAACAAGTGCGAGGTTCGCAACGCGTGACCGATCAAAATCCGGAAAACAAATATCAGACGCTGGAAAAATACGGGCGCGATCTGACTGAGTTGGCGCGACGCGGCAAAATCGATCCGGTCATCGGACGCGATAACGAAATCCGGCGCATCATGCAGGTGCTGTCGCGGCGCACGAAAAATAATCCGGTGCTGATCGGCGATCCCGGCGTGGGTAAGACGGCGATCGTGGAAGGATTGGCGCGGCGAATTATTTCCGGCGATGTGCCCGAGTCGCTCAAGCGGAAGAAACTGATCGCGATGGATATTGGTTCGATGGTGGCGGGCGCGAAGTTCCGCGGCGAATTCGAAGATCGGCTAAAAGCGTTTTTGAAAGAAGTGACCGATTCGCAGGGCGAAATTATTTTGTTCATCGACGAGCTGCACACGATTGTCGGCGCGGGTGCGGCCGAAGGTTCGGTCGATGCGTCGAATTTGTTGAAGCCGCAACTTGCCCGCGGCGAGTTGCGCACCATCGGCGCAACGACGCTCGCTGAGTATCGCAAATACATCGAGAAAGACGCAGCGCTGGAGAGAAGATTTCAACCGGTGATGGTGAATGAGCCGAGCGTGGAAGATACCATCGCGATTTTGCGCGGACTGAAGGAACGATACGAAGTGCATCACGGGGTGCGCATCACAGACGCGGCGATTGTAGCGGCGGCGGTGTTATCGAATCGCTATATCAGCGATCGATTTTTGCCGGACAAGGCGATCGATCTTGTCGATGAAGCAGGGTCGCGCTTGAAGATCGAGCTCGAATCGATGCCGACGGAGATCGATGTGCTCGAGCGCGAAATCATGCAGCACGAGATGGAGCGGCAGGCGTTGAAGAAAGAGAAAGATGCCGCGAGCAAAGAGCGATTGAAGAAGATTGAGAAGGAACTGGCGGAGCTAAAGGAAAAATCTTCGGCCTTGAAAGCGGAGTGGCAGAAAGAGAAAGCGGTCATCGACGAGCAGCGAAAGTGGAAGGAGCAGCTCGATCAATTGCGAACTGAGTTGGAGCGCGCGCAGCGTCGCGGCGAACTGGCAAAGGCGAGCGAGATTCAATACGGAAAAATTCCGGAGCTCGAACAAAAGCTGAACGAATTCGCGGCGAGCACGAAAGATCGACAATCAACTTTGTTGCGCGAGGAGGTGACAGAGGAAGACATTGCCGAGGTTGTTTCGAGCTGGACGCACATTCCAGTCTCGCGTTTGCAGGAAGGCGAGCGGCAGAAGCTCGTTAGGCTGGAGGAACATTTGCATCAGCGCGTGGTCGATCAGGCGGAGGCGATCAAAGCGGTTTCGAATGCGGTGCGTCGCGCGCGCGCCGGTCTGCAGGATCCGAATCGGCCAATCGGCTCTTTTATTTTTCTTGGGCCGACAGGCGTTGGCAAAACGGAATTATCGCGCGCGCTGGCGGAGTTTTTGTTCGACGACGAGAACGCGCTCATTAGGATCGACATGAGCGAATACATGGAGAAACACACGGTCGCGCGATTGATCGGCGCGCCGCCGGGTTACGTCGGCTACGAGGAAGGCGGGCAACTTTCCGAAGCCGTTAGGCGAAAGCCGTATTCGGTTTTGCTCTTCGATGAAATCGAGAAGGCGCACGCGGATGTGTTCAACGTGCTGCTGCAAGTCCTCGACGACGGACGCATCACGGACGGGCAGGGGAGAACGGTCGATTTCAAGAACACGGTCATCATCATGACTTCAAACATCGGTTCGCAATTCATTATGGAAGAGGAATCGCGCGAGGCACGTTCGCGGTTGGTGATGGACGCGTTGCGGCAACATTTTCGGCCGGAGTTTTTGAATCGCGTCGATGAAGTGATCATCTTCGATCGGTTGAGCGAGGAAGACTTGAAGAAGATCGTGGAGATTCAACTCGCGCGCCTAACGAAGCGGCTGGCGCAACAAAAGATCGACATCGTCCTCTCGGACGCGGCCAAGGTGTTGATCGCGCGCGAAGGGTACGATCCGGTTTACGGCGCGCGTCCATTGAAGCGCGCGATTCAGAAGTTCGTTCTCGATCCGCTAAGCATGGATATTCTCGAAGGAAAATTCCGCGAAGGCCAACGGATCGAGGTCGATGCCCGCAACGGTGCGCTCGAATTCAAGGCCAAATAAATCGGGGCGGATTCTGGTCGGCACGGCCAGTTGGACCGACCCGGGATTTGTGGCGCACTGGTATCCGAAAAAAATGCCGGCGGGCGAACGGCTCGGTTGGTATGCGCAACATTTCGAGATGGTGGAAGTGAACTCGACGTTCTATTCCGTGCCGGAAGCGCGCATGGTGGAGCGTTGGTGCGCGATGACGCCGAATGACTTCACGTTCGATGTGAAGCTGCATCAGCTTTTTTCGTTTCACTCGACAGCGGCGAAATTGTTGCCGCCGGATTTGCAGCGGACGTGTGAGCAAGACGCGAAGGGACGCGTGAAGGCGACGGCGAAGTTGCAAGAAGCGTTGCTCAGGATTTTTCTGCGTTCGATGTCGATCTTGCAGCGCGAGAAAAAACTTGGCGCGCTTCTTTTGCAATTGTCGCCGGCATTTTCGCCGCGAAAGCACGAGCTGACAGAACTTGATTCATTGTTAGGCGCGCTGGCGGATTATCCCGTGGCGGTCGAATTGCGGAATCGCAATTGGGCAGTGGGCGATCAGCTAAGATCGACCATCGATTTTCTAAAAACTCGTCGCGCCATTTTCGTAAACGTCGATGCACCCGCGAGCGATCATTTCACGATCATGCCCGGCGATTTGAATGCAGTGACGAATCCGGCGCACGCGTATCTGCGATTGCACGGCCGCGATGCGAAGGCGTATCTCACCGGCAAAACTGTGGCCACGCGTTTCAATTACGATTACACGCCGAAAGAAATTGGCGAGGTCGCCGCGCGTGGCAAGAAGTTAGCGCGCGATGCCGAAGAAGTTCACGTGGTATTCAACAACAACGCGCTCGATTACGCGCCGCGGGCGGCGCTGCGATTGCGAAAAGCACTCGACCAGATCGTGGCGACACCTCCGCAGACGGCGGAATTGTTTTAGGTTATCGTTGCAACCGTGCAGGAATCACCTCCGACAATGCGCTCGCGTCTAACACCGCGCTGGCCGCGATCTCTCGCGCAAACCAAGCAATGGCTGAACGAACATCACATGACGCTGATGGCAATCGCCGATACGCCCAACTCGATTGCGCTGGGTTCCGCCATCGGAATTTTCTTCGGGTTTACTCCGCTGACCGGCCTGAAAACGCTGTTATCGATTTTTTTTGCGTGGGTATGTCGATCTAACAAGGTCGCAGCCGCCATCGCGGTCACTGTTCACGATGTGCTGATCTTTGTGATGCCAGCCATCTACTTTGCGGAATACAAAGCTGGTTGCTGGATTTTGTCTCGACCGACGCCCGTTCGGGTTCGCTTCCACTTTAGCCTGCACGATTATCTCAACGTAAACACATTCTTGCGATTGATCTGGCCGGCACTGGTTGGTTCACTTTTCCTGGCGGTCCCGTGCGCGATCGTGACCTATTTTGTGATGAGGATACTGGTGAGCCGCGCGCAAGCTTGCCGGCCGATTGATTCTGCTGTGCCGCGAATAGGTTAAGCGGTTTTTTCTCTGCGCGACGGCACGAGAGTTGCATCACAAAGCGGCCAAAGATTTGTCCTGGCCTCGCAGTAACGCGGTCAGCGCGATCTGCCTTATTACTTATGAAATCATTCGTCGCTATTGCCTCCAGCATCCTACTTTGCTCCTGCGCGGACATGGTTGTCACCAAAACTGACGTCGCTACTTGCGAACGTGGTGGCGCTGCCATCGACGCGAAAGATTTCGGCTCAACGCGTGTCCATATGACTACGTGCGGAGTCGGCGCCTACGATCCGCGCGCGATCTACATTCGCCCGTTCTGCATCGACAGCGCTGTTTTCCAGGGTGATGAAGGCGCGAGTGACGGCGAGATGCCGATTCGCAAAGCGCTGGCGCCGGTCGAGCTCGCCCAGGACATGAAGGAAGAATTGGAGCGCATGGCGCCGGCTCGCATTCTGAAAGATAACGAACACCCGAGAGTGGGCTGGTTAGTGGAAGGAAATTTTATGGCGGTCGACGGCGGGAGTCCGTTAGGCCGATTCTTCTTCGGGAACTTTGGCGCGGGCCGATCGTTTCTGGCGCTGCATGTGAAGATCACGGACGTGGATAAGGGCTGTGTCGTTTACGAATTTGATATGGCCGGTGGCAGTGGCTACCAAGGAAAACTTGGAACGCTGCGCGCGAGCGGACTTGGCAAAGCGACTCATTTCGATCTGCGCAATGCGGCGGAGCGAATGTACCTGACGCTGAGCACGAACCCATCGCGATTCGCGGCGCGCTCGTCCCCAGCGTTGCAGTAACGGCGGCGAATCGCGATTGTCGATCTTACCGGCGTCGATTTGATTCGCGCAGTTGATTGCGGTTGCCAATCGGAACACGCCGATTAAGGTGCTGCGGTTTTCAAGGCCGCAGCGATGTTTTCGCACCGAGTTTTAATTTTCTTCACCGCGCTTGCCGCGCTCACGAGCAGCGTTCGTTCATCGGCTGCGGCGCAAGCTTACATCATTGTTGACTCGAAGACCGGCTACATCCTCGAAGCACAGGAGCCGAAGCAAAAACGGCAGGTTGGCAGCCTAACGAAGGTCGCGACGGCGGTCGTCGTGCTCGATTGGGCCGAACATCAAAAGGGCGATCTCGGTCAGGTCGTCAGCATTCCACCGGCGGCATTCGTCGGCATACAGGAAAACAACATCGGCTTCGCGCCCGGCGATAACATTTCATTGCGCGATCTTCTTTACGCCGCGCTCGTGCAATCGGACAACATCGCGGCGTTCACGCTGGCGGCGCATGTAGGATCGACAATCAACGTCGCCACGACCGGCCAGAAGATGGGACCAGTAGACGTATTCGTTAGTCAAATGAATGCGCTCGCTCAAAATTTGAAGATGTTGAAAACGCGTTTCGTGAATCCGCACGGCATCGATGACAACGTCAAGCCGATGCCGTTCTCGACCGCGGAAGACATGGCGCGTCTCACCCGTTATGCCATGAGCAAGGCAGCTTTTAGGTTTTACGTTTCGCAACGTGAACGCCAGATTTCTTTCCAGCACGCGGGGAAAATGCGGAATTATCTGCTGCGAAATACAAACGAACTCGTCGGGACCCGCGGCATCGATGGCGTGAAAACGGGCAAGACGGCGCGCGCCGGCGAGTGCTTGATTCTTTCGGCCGTGCGCGAATCCGAAGTGGTGCAGCAGGGTCAATACACTACCGTATATCCGCGGCACATTCTTGTGGTGTTACTCGGCAGCACGAATCGTTTCGGCGAAGGCGCCGGGCTCGTTAGTCGCGGTTGGCAGCTTCACGATCAGTGGGCGGCCGCAGGTCGACTTGTCGATCCACAAAAAGTCCTTTGATCGCGGCCGCGTGGAGATGAAATCTCGCATCGGCATTTTGACGAGCGGGGGCGATTGCCCCGGACTTAACGCGGTTTTACGCGGGGTCGTCCTCGCCTCTGAAAAACTCGGCTGGGAAGTCGTCGGCTTCCGCGATGGCTTCGAAGGACTTCTTGCGCCGGGCGATTACATCATTCTCGATCGCAAAACAACGGACGGCATCATGGCGCTCGGCGGCACGATGATTGGCACGACCAATCGCGGACATTTCATCGCCAAGGTCGGCGCGGGCGATCGCGCGGTGGTGGCGGAGGAAGTGATCGAGAATGCGAAGAAAGTTTTGAGCGAACTGAATGTCAAAGCGCTCATCATTGTGGGCGGTGATGGTTCGATGACGACTGCGCTGCAATTGCAGGATGCGGGGATCAACTGCATCGGCGTTCCAAAAACGATTGATAACGATCTTGAAGCAACCGCGATGACGTTCGGTTTTGATTCCGCTGTCGATGTTGTGATGGATGCGCTCGATCGATTGCATACGACGGCGACGAGCCACAAGCGTGTCATGGTGGTCGAAGTGATGGGACGACACGCGGGTTGGATCGCGTTGCATGGCGGCATCGCCGGCGCCGCGGACATTATTTTGATTCCCGAAATTCCGTTCGATTACGACAAGATCGCGGCCGCGGTCAAGGAACGTGACGCCGCTGGCGATCTCGGCACGCTCGTCGTTGTCGCCGAAGGGGCGAAGCCGAAGCATGGCCAGCAAGTGAAACGCGATATGACCGGCGGCGAATTTCGGTTGGGCGGCATCGGCGACATCGTTGCTCGCGAGATCGCGCAGCGCACCGGAAAAGAAACGCGCGCGTGTGTGCTCGGGCATTTGCAACGCGGCGGCGCGCCGACCACGCTCGATCGTATTCTCGGAACGCGTTTCGGCGTAAAAGCGGTGCAGTTGGCTAACGAAGGTCATTTTGGATCCATGGTCAGCTATCAAAACTACCAGGTGCGTCATGTCCCGATCGCCGACGCGATTAATCGATTGCGTCTCGTTCCGCCTAACGGCGAGATGGTGCAGACCGCCCGCGATGTCGAGATTTCGTTCGGCGACTAACATGTCGATCTTGGAATTCTCACACAACGACCACAACGGACACGACGGAATGAATTTGATCTCACGGCTTAATTTTCTGTACCCGTTGTGTCCTTAGTGTTCTTTGTGTGAGGAAATGAAGATTGTCCTGGCATATTCCGGCGGGCTCGACACATCGGTCATCCTCCGCTGGCTCAAAGATAATTATCAGGCGGAGATCATCGCTTTCTGCGCCGACATCGGGCAGGAAGAAGAACTCGATGGCTTGGAAGAGAAAGCGCTTAGCACCGGCGCATCGAAATGCGTCATCGAAGACCTCCGCGCCGAATTCGCGCGCGATTTTATCTTCCCGATGTTTCAGGCGGGAGCGATCTACGAGAATCAATACTTTCTCGGCACAAGCATCGCGCGTCCATTGATCGCCAAACGAATGGTTGAAATCGCGCGCGCCGAAAAAGCGGATGCGATTGCCCATGGCGCGACGGGGAAGGGGAACGATCAGGTTCGCTTCGAACTAACAGCAGCTGCGCTCGCTCCGGAATTGGAAGTGATCGCGCCGTGGCGGGAAGAGCAATTCCGCGAGAAATTTCCTGGGCGCGCCGAGATGATCGCTTTCGCGACAGCGAACAAGATTCCGGTGAGCGCGACCGCGGAGAAATCCTATTCGACTGATCGCAATCTTCTCCACATCAGTTTTGAAAGCGGCGTGTTGGAAGACCCTTCGTTCGACGCGAGCTCGGCCGAAATGAAGGACATGTATAAATTGAGCGTCGCGCCGGAAGATGCGCCTAACGAGGCGCAACATGTCGATCTTTCATTCGAGTCCGGCAATTGTGTAGCGATCGATGGAAAGTCCCTGGCGCCGCTCGAAGTGATGCAAACGCTGAACAAACTCGGTGGCAAACACGGCATCGGCCGGATCGACATTGTGGAGAATCGTTTTGTCGGGATGAAAGGCCGCGGCGTTTACGAAACTCCCGGCGGCGCGATACTGCATTTCGCGCATCGGCAAATGGAAACGCTGACGATGGACCGCGAGGTCATGCATTTGCGCGACAGTCTCATCCCGAAATATTCTTCGCTGGTTTACAATGGCTTTTGGTTTTCGCCCGAACGCGAAGCGCTTCAGGCGCTCGTCACCGAAACGCAACGCGACGTCACCGGCGTTGTCAGGCTCAAGCTCTACAAAGGCAACATCATCGTCGCCGGCCGAAAAAGTCCCAAGAGTCTGTACGATCCGCAGATTGCGTCGATGGAGGCGGAAAGATCGACATATAATCAAAGCGACGCGACCGGATTCATCCGCTTGAATGCGCTCCGACTGAAGGTTCGCGCTACGCTGAAGTCATCGACCAAAACGTAGAGTGTTTCTCTTAGCGCGAGATGGTCTGCTGCTGTCACGAACGTCAAGTGTTTAGGGGCGATCCCCTTTCCCTTTCCGAGAAAAAATCTCGGAACGCATGCCCAGCTAATTTGAAGTAGTCGCCTTTATCCTCGGTTAGGCCGGCACATCAATGTGTCGATTAATGGCGCTTTCTATCGCGCCAGACCAATCGATGAAATCGCCGAGCGATTTTTCCAACACGGCAATCTCGTCGTCCGTTAGTCGACGGTCGAGAACTCTGTCAGATACGCCTTGCAGATCAGCTACATTAATAGAGTAGATGATCTTGTTCTCATGATATCTCATAAAGTCTCCTATTGATCGTAGTGAAAAACATTCTGGCGATGCCAATTCATTGCGTTTCGATGCGGATAGATGTCCCGCCTACTTGGAAGGTGAATGTGTGTTCGTTTTTTGTCGAGGACTTGGAGAAACTCGTACTTATCGATTCTCCCAATGGCCGCAGGCAACCTGCCGATCTTCGGCGACACCTGAAGCTTGTAATCGTCTAACAGAGTAAACCAACCAACATCAAACGCCCAATGATGCAGCCGACACAATGCGACGCCGTTGCAGATGTCGTCCCGTCCTCGCATACCATTCGGCACGATGTGGGCCGCTTGCACTTCCCACGCTATGGAGTCGGGTGACGGAATCTTCAAGCCACACACAGCACACCTATGGGAATACGCTTCGATAACAGCTTGGCGAAAACCTCGAGTTCGAAGAAGAGATTCAGTTCTGATCGATATTGACCGCTTTGTCGAATCGAACGGACTATAGTTTTCTGGAACGGAGGCCGCTAGGAGCTTATGGACGATCTTCTGAACTTCGTACGACTTTGTCGGCAAACGATCTTTTTCACGCGACGGGATGTTGCAAAGTGTCAGTGCTTGATCAAAGCCCCTTTCTGTGAGCATCCACTCTCTCTTGTGCGTTAGTCGGGCTGTCTCGGTAGGCCGGGTCGCTAGATTTTGACTAGCGAGCGAATCCGCAGCTCGAAAGAGCAGTCGATGCCAAAGATTAGATTTCTTGGGTCGGTTCTCCTTTCGGTAAGTTGTTTCCAAAAAGGCTGAGCGCTGAAGTTTGCTCAATGCGCACTCATCAGCGAGCTCGTTAACGACCGATTCGCCAGTAGCAAATTCCTTAACTACGCCGCCGTGTCTGACAAGAGCTCGAAGAAGCGCTTGCTCAACTTGCTGGCGATTTGGCATTGCCAGTTGTTCGAGCATTGAACGCTCATAACTGGTCGCTCGCATTTGATCGCTCTATTTCAGAACGCGCCGAAATTCAGCAGCGCGAGGGAGAAACCAATTGACGTATTGATCGGGCTTGACTCCACCATACGTATGCGCGCGGCGGTCCGCGTATGGCGGGGATGTAATGATTAGGTCAAAGACCTCGTCCTCGAAATCGCGCAACACCTCATTGCAATCGCCGCGGAGAATTTCGCTTCGAACGGGTCGCATTACTTTAGATACAGAATTACAACCACTTTGTCGACGTCGTAATCCGCGTTCGAGTTAAAAGGCGGATCGAGATAAACAAGATCGACACTCGCGTCCGGAAATTCTTTCCGATCGGAAAGCCATTTCAGGTTGTCCCCGAAATATAAACGATTCACGGGCTGCGAAAGATTGGTTCAGTTGACGCGAAATGACAACTGGATGCAACGGCCGGCCCGGATCGGGACTCACCCGCCCGCGGGCGATGTAGCGGCGCTCGCCTCTACAGCAAGAGGCAACCTTGCGAGGTGTAATCGTGCGCTGGTGTTGAAATGCGCGTGTGCGATGGCATTGTCTGGTAGTGACGACCGAAGAAGTCCTCGATAGCGTAAAGACCATGCCAGTAAGCGAGTGGCTGAAAATCCAAACGGGTATCGCGGAGTTGCTCGCGTCGCGCCTCTCTGCCGAAGAGACGGCCGAGATTCGCGCGGCTCTCGCTGAATCGGAGGCGGAATTTACGCGCGGCGAGGCGATTAGTTCGGATGAGATGCGCAGGCACTTCGGCCTGCGATGACTTACCGCATCGTCTATTCTCCGCGCAGCCGCGGCGACCTTGAACGAATCCGCGCCTATCTCACTGAGGCTGCGGACACGACGCTTGCAAATCGTTTCGTTGACCAGTTGCTCGATGCCTGCGACACATTGCGAACGTTACCCGAGCGATTCGCGACCTATCCTCATGCACGGCGGTGGAAGATGATGCCCGTGGGTAATTACCTTGTGTTCTTTCAAGCGCACTCCGACGAAGTGCGTATTGGTCACATCCGCTACGCGGCGCGACGTCCGCTTCGCTCTTGAAAAGGAAGTTTGCAATCACAAGCATGCAGTTGGTCCGCATCGGATTGCTCAGTTACACGCGAATTCCCCGCACACGGCGGACAGGCGAACAGGCAGTGCGCTACTCTTGCAGGCCGGGATTGCCGACCTTATATTTTACGCGCTCAACGAATGCAAAGGACTCCTATGCCAACAACAATTGCTCCTCCGAAAAAAGCTGCGACCACCGAAGTCGATTTCCTTCCGCTCCAAGGCACGGATTACGTCGAATTTTATGTCGGCAACGCCAAACAGGCCGCGCATTTTTATAAGACCGCGTTCGGTTTTCAATCGCTCGCTTACTCCGGTCCGGAAACGGGAACGAAGGATCGCGTCAGTTACGCAATCCGTCAGAACAAGCTCACTTTCCTCCTAACGACTCCGTTGCGACCCGATAATCCAATCGCCGATCATATTTATAAACACGGCGACGGCGTGAAGGTGATCGCGTTGAAAGTGCACGACGCGACTTCGGCCTGGGAGGAAACGACCAAGCGCGGCGGCGAAAGTTTTTTGAAACCGACGACACTGAAGGATGATGGCGGCGAGTTGGTCATGAGCGGCATCCACACTTATGGGGAGACCGTTCATCTGTTCATCGAGCGCGACAATTACAACGGCGTGTTCATGCCCGGATTCCGCAAATGGGAATCTGCTTATCAACCGAGTGAGACCGGTTTGCAGTATGTCGATCATTGCGTCGGCAACGTCGGTTGGAACCAGATGAATCCGTGGGTGAAATTTTACGAGGATGTGATGGGATTTAAAAATATCCTTACCTTCGACGACAAGGACATCTCGACCGAATACTCAGCGCTCATGAGCAAAGTGATGAGCAACGGAAATGGCTTCGTGAAGTTTCCGATCAATGAGCCGGCCGAGGGGAAAAAGAAGTCGCAGGTGGAAGAATATCTTGAGTTTTATGACGGCGAAGGTGTCCAGCACGTTGCCATCGCGACCAAAGATATCGTTAAGAGCGTGACCGAATTGCAAAAGCGCGGCATTGAGTTTCTCAATATCCCGACCACTTATTACGACACGCTGCCCGATCGCGTCGGTCATATCGATGAAGATCTCGAGCCGTTGCAACGACTTGGAATCCTGGTCGATCGGGATAACGAAGGTTATTTGCTCCAGATTTTCACTAAGCCAGTGGAAGACCGGCCGACGCTATTTTTTGAAATCATTCAACGCAAAGGCGCGAAGAGTTTCGGCAAAGGAAATTTCAAGGCGCTGTTCGAAGCGCTGGAGAAAGAACAGGACGCGCGAGGCAATTTGTAAAAGAAGGGAAAGATCGACATGCCGTTTTATCAAAAGCTCGGAGAGATTCCGCGGAAGCATCACATCTGGTTCCACCGCAACGGCGCGCCGACCTTCTAGGACGAAGGCATTGCGTACGAGCTCGTCATCACCACGGAAGGTTTCAACGAAGCTTTCTCCATCATGTATCACCTGCGCCCGCCCACGCGTGTGCGCAGCGTCAAGCTTTTGAAATGCGAAGAGCTCA
>JBBROO010000026.1:0-41114 GCA_038229295.1 Chthoniobacterales bacterium
AAAAACGGTCCCGCATTCTGGAAGAAGACTGGAGAACAAGAGTCCACAGATTACGCAGATTTCACAGATTCAACTGTCCTGCTGCCTTTAATAATCTGCGTAAATCTGCGCAATCTGTGGATGAACATCTTTCTCGGAAAACAAAAACGCCTCTCCGGAATTTCCGAAGAGGCGTTTCGAAAAGAGTGGATGCTTGCCACGCCAAAGCTCGGCGAAGGCGGGTCGATCTTAGCTCCGCTTGCGGCGCAACCGTTGCGCACCAAGAAGAAGTCCAAAGCCGAGGAGCATCGATGTCGCAGGCTCAGGAATTACCGTGAGTGTCCCGAGTCCGGTGAACTCAGGTCGCGGATTGGGAGCGCCGCTTGCTGCGCTGCCGTAAACACCCGGCGCTTCCGTCACACCATTTATCGTTAGTCCTGCGATCGTATCTGTGCCGGTATAAGTAAGGTTTACCACATCAGTCGTGAATCCGATGCTTAGGCTCGCAGTGTCGGCGATGTAATTATTGGTTGCTCCGCTTTGCAGAGTGAGCGTTACACTCGCTGCGGTTAGGCTTACGTTTCCGCTACCAAGCGCGCCATCTTTTGAGGCAATCAACGTGCCGCCACTGATTGTCGTTCCGCCGCTGTAACTATTAGTGTTGCTAAGCGTCCAGCTGCCGCCAGACGTCTTGGTGATAGAGAGTCCAGCGTTCGCCCCGCCATTGCTAATTGCTCCGTTTATGGCGTTCGCACCGGTGTTGGCGCCGGTTAAGGTGAGCGAGATACCCTGGCTTGTCGTTCCTCCAGTCACCGAGCCACCGATTACCAATGGATGACTCGCAGTCGCGCTAGCACTCGAAAAGGTATAGCTCCCCGCGGTGGTGTTCGTCGCAGGTTCCAAGACCAGAGGAGCGTTAACCGTATTGGCAGTGTTAATGCCCGATGTGGTGGAAGCGATTGAAATCGTGCCACCACTCGTTAAGAACAGCGAATTGCCCACAGTGCTGCCTATTGTGTATGCCGGCTCAGACGACCCCGAGAAAGTAATGTTTTTGATGTTTAGCGTCGCACTGTTAATTACGATATTCAGTTGCGTGCTGGTTCCGGTGAAGGTCGCTGTATCAGGGTTAGTCAAGCCAGCTGTCGCGCCAGGGAAAGTGCCGAGGCCGGTACTCCAATTCGTTTCCGTGCCATCAGTTACCCAATTGCCATCCGTAGGCGTGGCACTCCAAGTCGCAGATGCGGCTCGCGCAAATTGCGGCAGGAAAATTGTTGCGAGAGAAATACTGAAAATAGTGATCCCGATTCGTTTCATACGTTTCTTCTTTGAGACTCGGCCAGACTGACTAGTTCAACCGAAAGCGTCAAACCTTTTTGTAAGATTTTTTCGGACAATTTGTTACGATTTCGTGACGGAAAGTTGCACTTCGTTTCAAGGTGGATCGGCCGCTCCGCCGGGCGATGCTAGGAATAAATGCGGCTTTGCCGCCTGAAATTAACATCGAGCAAGGGACTGCTCGATCCACCTCAGCCCGTCATAATAGTTCGTACGACAAAACGCTCAGGCAATAGATCGCCGCGGTTTCGACTCGCAGAATAATCGGACCGAGCGTGATCGGCTGACAGCCGTGAGTTCTGGCGAGCGCGAGCTCGGCCGGAGTGAAATCGCCTTCCGGGCCGATGAGCATGAGGACGGTCCGAGCCGGACTGGCATTGGCGGGACGATGTCGATCTTCGCCGCGAAATTCGGCCAGGATTTTCTTCAGATGTTGCGCGTCGGATTGGAGTGAGCCGACGAGGAACTCGTCTTGCTTGGATCGGCCTCCTCCGATAAGATGCCAACATGGCGACTGTCACCGTGACTTTGCGAGAGGAAGATCGAGATTTTATTGAAGCCGCGTTGAAGAGCGGACGCTACGTCAGCGAAAGCGAGGCCGTCTCTGACGCGATCGCCGAGCTGCGCGCGAGAGAGGAATTGCGCCAGGCGCGTTTGACAGAATTGCGCGGAAAGGTGCGCTTGGGAATTGAGCAGCTCGACCGCGGCGAAGGCGCGACTTGGAGCGCCGAAGAAATCAAAAGCAAGGGTCGGGCTTTGCTCGCTGCTCGCAAGGCTGGCTCGTAAAGATGGCGCGGATTATCCGGGCCCCTGCCGCGGAATCTGATGCATTGGAAATTTGGTCTTATATCGCAACGGATAATTCCGACGCCGCCGATCGATTGCTCGATCGCTTCGACGATGTGATTCGCGCGATTTCGAAGCAACCGCAGATGGGCAGAAGTGTCGAGGAACTTGCTCCCAGCCTTCGCTTCGTGCCGATTGGTAGCTATCTCATTTTTTATCGGCCAGCGGATGACGGCGTGGAAATCGTCCGACTGCTTCACGGTGCGCGCGATATCACCGCCGAATTTTTTAGCGCGGGTAGTGAAGGCAGAGCCCAAACCTAACCATGCGCTTTCCTACAACAATTCGTAAGACAAAACGCTCAGGCAATAAATCGCAGCAGTTTCGACGCGGAGAATAATTGGGCCCAAGGTGATTGGTTGGCAGCCGTGAGTTTTGGCGAGCGCGAGCTCGGCCGGAGTGAAATCGCCTTCCGGCCCCACGAGCATGAGCACGCTCGCGGGAAGATGTCGATCCGTTGGACTTGCGCTCCCACCACGGCGGGCAGGCAGGACAGGTTGTTCGCTCGCATAGTCAGCCAGGATTTTTTTGAGATGTTGCGCGTCGGATTGTAACGAGCCGATTAACTGGAGATCGAAGTGTAGTGGCGCCCGTGTCGGGCGCGGATCATTAGTTTTGCGGCCGCCGCAATTTGAAGATCCTACGGGCGACACGCCCGCCACCGGGCCAAGCTGAATTACTTGCGCACGCGCAAAGGCAAGGAAGCAACGGCAGTAAGAGAGTGACGAGTGACGAGTGACGAGAAAATAAAACGAAGCCCGAAAAATTAAGCAACTGCTCCAGCTCCGCCCCAGCGCGCCAGAGTTTTTCGCTCGGGAAACCTTCGACCGCGAAATCGATGTCAGAGCGAAAATCGAGCGGCCGACCTTTCGCGACCGAACCGAAGACCCACACCTTGGCCGCGCCATGGTGGTAGAGAAAAGCCGCGCCACGCCGGGCAAGATCCATTCCCTCAATCACATCGTCACACACAGATTTTGATACCACCGCCCCATTCCTCCAGCAAAGTAAATCACGGCATCTACGGTGAGAGAACAATAACGCGAATGCCCGGCCAGCGTTTCACACCGGTCGACCTCGCTGCGGCATCCGCCGCAAAGTCTCCGCCAGATCGACAAGACGCTTCGCGAATCTTGCCGCCATCGCCCTGTTGTCCGCGGCGATGAACGCCGCGATCTCGTGCAAATCTGTCAGCGCCGCTTCGGAATAAACTCCGGCGCAGTCCACCATGCGATCCGGGAACGCAGTCCACACAAGATTCAGATTCAAATCAACGAAACCAATTCAGATAATCCTGTAAATCCTGTCGCCAAGAAAAACGCCTTGTCGATCCGGCCGCCGCAGCCGCTCCGGTTGAGGAGGCTCTTAACTTATCTTGCGGCGCAAACGCTGCGCTCCAAGCAAAAGACCGATACCGATCAGCACTGAGGTCGAAGGCTCGGGAATTAAAGTAAGCGTTCCGGTGCCGGCAAAGAACGCCGACTGAAAATCCGCGCCACTGCTCGTGCTCCCATAAGTACCGGGCGTAGTCTGCACCGCACCTCCCAGCGTTATGCCGCCAACGATGTCGGTCTGCCCAAGCGTGTAGTTCAGATTTGTTACCGCACTCGTCGCGATGCTAATGCTGGCGCTATCGGAAATATAATTGTTGGTCGCGCCGCCATTTTGCAGCGTCAGAGTTACACTCGATGCAGTCAAACTTACATTCCCCGTTCCAAGCGCACCGTTAGCATTTGCGATCAATGTTCCACCGTTAATCGTCGTACCGCCGCTGTAGCTGTTCGTATTCGAAAGCGTCCATGTCCCCGTGCCGCTTTTCGTGAGAGCGGTAGCGCCTCCCCCGCTGTCACCAATCGTGCCAGTAATGCTGTTTCCCGTTGAATTGCCCTGAAGTGTCAACGTCTTCGCGCCAGCGCCCGTGGCCGTAAAGTTACTCGAAAACGTGAGGCCACCGGTCGCGCCAGTCGTGTCGATCGTCGCTCCGCCGGTTGTGCCGCTAAGATTAATTACCTTGTTGCTCGTCTCGCCAGCGCCGATGTAGGCCAACGTTCCGGTTGTCGCGCCGCTGCCGAAGTTGATTGTGCCGCCAGTCCCTAAGTCGCTAGAGCCGCTGGCATTCCCGATCTTTGCAACGCGAAGGGTTCCGGCGGCGATCGTCGTCCCACCCGTGTAATCGTTGAAGGCATTATTGAGCACGACGGTGCCGGCGCCGATTTTGGTGATCGCGCCCACACCGGTGATCGAATTATTAAAGGAGGCTGTCCCTCCGGCGTCGCTGGTTAAAAGCACGTCGCCATTGAGGGTGAGCGCGCCATTAAACGAAGGCGACACTGCGCCACTGCCGCCAATAGTTTGGGTTCCAATCGAATTCACGACCGTGATGTTGTTCGTCAGCGTCACAGATGCAGTCGCGAGTAGCTTGGGATTAGTCGGCGCCGGCGTCCCAACCGTGACCGGACCCGATCCGAGCGCGGCCCCGTTATTGAACTGCAAGGTACCCTCCCTGACTATCGTGCCGCCGGTGTAGCTGTTGGCCGCGTTTAGCGACACCACCGAGCTCGCCGTAGTGACAAAAACTGAGACGGTGCCGCCGGTGCCGCCGTTCCCGATCACATCGGTCACGAGGACCTTGCCCGAGGCGAACAAAAGCTGCTGCGTTCCACTCGTCGCGCTCGATTGGATACCGCCGGTCGACAATGTCATGACGGCCAATGGATCCGTCGCCGTATTTCGGATCGTTAACGAACTCTTGAGCAGGATCGGCGCAGTGATCGTGTCGCCTTTGCTAGTGCTGACCGCGAACAGATCGGCATTCGCGCTGTTTGGCGTGTTATCGAACGTCAATGTCCCGCCGCCGCTGGCCGCGATCGTGTAACGGTTGGTGTCGTTACTGTCGCCGATGAAGAGCCCGCCGAGTGTGCGCGAGGCGATGGCGCCGTCGATCGTCACAACGCGATCGGCGGTAATATCGAAGCCGAAATTGCCGTTCGCGCCTGCGCCATCGGCAATGGTTGAGAAAGACCAATTGCTCGCCGTGCTCCAGTTCCCGTCGGCATCGACGCCCCATCCGCCGTCGGTAGCATGGACAATGTTTACTAACGCAAACACTGCGAAAAACATGATAATCGCAGCGTTTATCGTCCGTTTCATAGGTCCCCCGAGGCGACGATATTACCGGGCTAGGTAAATCAAAGACAAGCCTAAAATCTTTCGAGCTAGAATAACTCGTAGGAAAGAATGCTCAGGCAATAGATCGAAGCCGTTTCCACCCGCAGAACGATCGGGCCAAGCGTGAGCGGACGGCAACCGTGACTGCGGGCGAGCGCCAATTCTGCGGGCGTGAAATCGCCTTCCGGGCCGACGAGCATGAGGACGCTGCATGGAAGCCCTCCATGTTCGTTCGAATAGTCGGCCAGAATTTTTTTCAGATGTTGCGCGTCGGATTGAAGTGAGCCGATCAAGTGTAGAGGCGGCCGTGTCGGCCGCATACTTTCCCGATCTGCGGGCGACGACACGCCCGCCTCTACATTCACGAAAAAATCTTTCAGCTTTCGCGGCGTGTGCACGCGCGGCAGCCAGTTCTGTCCGCATTGCTTGGCCGCTTCGATCGCGACCTGCTGCCACTTCGTTTGTTTTTGTCCGGCAGCTGCCGGATCAAGATCGACAATGGTGCGTTCGGAAATGAGCGGCGCGATTTCGGCCGCGCCGATCTCGACCGCTTTCTGCACGATCAGGTCCATGTTTTTCCCTTTCGGAATGGCCTGGCCGAGAACGATGCGGCAGGACAACGGCGCCGTCGTCGCTTCGTGCAATTTGCGCAGACGAATTTCATCGCGGCCAACATCGACAACTTCAGCCGTGACTTCGCGGCCCTGGCCGTTGAACAAAACCGCTTTGTCGCCCGGCTTGATCCGCAAGACATCACGCGCGTGATGCAATTCGGAACCAGTCAGTGCGAGTGCATCAGGATTCCAGATTTCCGGCGTGATGTAGAAGCGATGCATACAGAAAAGAGTCCACAGATTACGCAGATTTCACAGATTCAGAATCACATCGGAAAAAATCTGCGTAAATCTGCGAAATCTGTGGATAAAAACTCAGCCAAAGAATTCTTTGGCCCGCTCGAAAAAACTTTTGCGCATGGGCGCGTTTTCTTCACCGCATAAATTCGCGAACTCCTCGAGCTTCTGGCGTTGTTCGCCATTCAATCGCGTCGGCACTTCGACGATGACGCGCGCGAGCAGGTCGCCGCGCTCGCGGCCATTGACGTGAATGATTCCTTTGCCGCGCAAGCGAAAAACCTGGCCGCCCTGCGTTCCGGGCGGGACTTTCACGTTCGCTTTGCCTTCCAATGTGGGCACATCAATGTCGCCGCCGAGCGCGGCGACGGTGAACGAGATCGGCACCTCGCAGTAAAGATTGTCTTCTTCGCGCTGGAAAATTTTGTGCTCTTTGACGTGAACGACAACGTAGAGATCGCCCTGCGGGCCCCCGCGAATTCCGGCTTCACCATTGCGCGACGAACGCAAACGCGAGCCGGTCGAAATGCCGGCGGGGATTTGCAATTTGATTCGCGCCGCTTTTTCGACGCGACCTTCGCCGTCGCATTGTCGACATGGCTTCTCGATGATCTGCCCGACGCCGCGACAACGCGGACAAGTTTGCGAGACCTGAAAGAACCCGCGCGAGCTGATGACCTGACCGCGGCCGCCGCACGCCGGGCAATTGACCGTGCGCGAGCCGCCTTCGGCGCCGCTGCCCTTGCATTTGTCGCAAGTGTCGAGTTTGCGGACCTCGATTTCTTTTTCAACGCCAGTGGCTGCTTCTTCGAGTGTGATCTGCATGTCGTAACGCAGATCGCTTCCACGTTGTCGATCTTCGCCAGCCGCTGCGCCGCCGCCAAAAAACGTTTCGAAAATTCCCCCGCTCGCGCCGCTGAATACTTCGCGGAAAATATCGAAGGGATCGTGAAAGCCACCGCCGCGCCCGAATCCAGCGCCGCCTTGCGCAAATGCGGCGTGACCAAAGCGATCGTAAGCCGCACGTTTCTCTTCATCCATCAAAACGTCGTAGGCTTCGCCGAGCTCTTTGAACTTCTCTTCCGAGTGCGGATCGTCCGGATTTTTATCTGGATGATATTTGACGGCGAGCTTCCGGTACGCGCGCTTGACCTCATCTTGCGTGACCGTCTTGGTCACACCGAGGACTTCATAATAATCGCGTTTGGTAGCGGGCATTTTTTATTCGTCCACAGATTACGCAGATTTACACAGATTAAAGCGAGGTGTTGTTAGCACTCGACAAGATGGCGGCCGCGGCGCCTTGGCAGTTTTCTGTGTCCGGAATCTGCGTAAATCTGCGAAATCTGTGGATAAAATAAGTTTTATCTGCGTCCGCTCGACACGACAACACTCGACGGCCGCAGTAAGCGATCTTTGAATTTATATCCGCGGCGCGTTTGCCTAACGACGTTGCCTTCCGCCACTTCGTCGCTTGGTTCGTGGGCGATCGCTTCGTGCAGGTTCGGATCGAATTTTTTGCCGACGGCGTCGATCGGCTGAAGTCCGTTGTCGATCAAGAAATCATTGAGTTGTTTCAGAACGAGAGTCATCCCGGAATAAATCGGCGATTGTTCGCCTTCACTTTTGGCCGCGGCCAGACCGAGGTCGAAGTTGTCGATAATCGGCAGCAGCTTGTCCAAGAGCGATGTGTTGGCGTATTTGATCGCGTCTTCTTTTTCGCGCGCGCAACGCTTTTTATAATTTTCGAAGTCGGCCTGGCTGCGTAGCGCAAGATCGCGGAAGCGGTCGAGATCCGCCTGCATGCTCGCCATCGGATCTTCGCCGTCCGTTTGTTCGATCTCGGGAGATGAAGATGTCGATCTTTCATTCTCGTTTTCGGTTACGGGAATTTTTTTCATGTTTTGCGGATGGCAATCAAAGTGATGTCGTCATGTTGCGGCGTCGCTCCGGCAAAGTTACGCACGTCTTCGATGACGCGCTTGACGATCGCAGGCGCTCCTTCGGTCGCGCTGGCGCGAACCGATTGCGTCATGCGCTCAATGCCGAATTCGAGTCCTTCGCTATCGAGCGCTTCGGTCACGCCGTCGGTGTAAAGCACGAGGCAATCGTCACGTTCGAGCGCGACATCGAAGTCGTTCGTTAACCTGTCGAACACGCTTCCGCTGTCAATTCCGAGGACCAATCCCGGTGGCTTGATTGGCGTGACCGATTGCGTGGCGCGCTGATAAAGCAACGGCGCGTCGTGACCGGCGCGCGAAAGCTTGATGCCGCCATTGGCCGCGTGATCGAGAACGAGATAGGCCATGCTAATGAACATGTCCTCTTTGATGTCGGGATAAAGGTGGCGATTTACTTTTTTCAAAACATCGGACGGCGACGCATTCTCCGCCGCTTCGCTGCGCAAAACGCTGCGGCATATCGCCATGATGAGTGACGCGGGCACGCCTTTGCCGGAGACATCGGCGATGGCGACGCCGAGATGTTCGTTGTCGATCTTGATGTAATCGAAATAATCGCCGCTGACTTGTCGCGCGGGCACATTGATGCCGGCGATCTCAAACCCATCGAAGGCGGGCGATTCCGCAGGAAGCAAAATACGCTGAATGTCGCGCGCGATCTCAAGGTCGTGATCAAGCCGCTTCTTCTCGTTCGCTTCGGAATAGATGATGGCGTTGTAAAGCGCGAAGGCGGATTGTTCGGCGATCGATTTGAAAACGACGAAGTCGCTTTGCGTAAACGGCGCGCCCATCGGGCCGTTGCCGAGCGCGAGCACGCCCATGTTTTGTTTTCCGTAAAGCAACGACGCCACCATGACCGACGCGGTCGAGAGCGATGTGTCGCGCAATTTTTCCAGCTCGGGCGCTTGCGAAAGTTCGTTCAACGAAACCTGCTGCCGCGTTTGCCAGATTCGCCCGATGAGCCCGTCTCCTTCGGCGACCTGGTGAAGCCGCAAGAAACTTTCGAGCGCGACCGGAGTGGCGGCGGCTTGTTGCAAGACATGCGTCGGTACATCGACAAGTGGCGGGCAACCTTTCGATATGAATGCCGGGACGAGCTTCGTTCCGGTGCGATCGGCCAGATAGAGCGCGCCGCCGTGAGCGTCGAGAATGCGCGTCGCGCCTTCGACAATGAGCCGGTGAAGATCGTTAGGCCGAATCGTTTCGCGAAACGCTTCGCCGAGTCCGTGCAGGAAGTCGAACACCATCGTCTCTTCGACCTGGATTTCCTCTTTCGACCGCTCGAGCAGGCGCAGCCGCCGCTGTTGCAACCAAAAAGTCAGGAACCATCCGAGCAGACACGCAACGAGCAGCGCGAAAAGAAAGGTCGACCCCATGACGGACGCGGCAGGTTACTTCGTCGCCGTCTCGTGATGCAGGTCTTGTTTTAGGTAATCGAGGACGTCTTTGAACCTGAGAAAATTTTCCGGCGCGGCCTGACAAAGCGCTTCGTGCGCCTCGAGCATCGTGCGCGCCTGCTCCGTCTTTCGTTGCTCGACTGCATCGCGCTCGCCCGCGAGCTGCGCGCATTCCGGCGAAGTCGCGCCGTTGGAATGAAGGCTGAAAATTTGATCGAGACCGAGACCGGAAAGCAACTCGCGACTGCGCGTGCCGCAATGCACGACATGCAGATGACCCTGCCCGAGTTCCTTCAAACGTAACGCCACTCCAGCCATTGTTCCCATGAATGTAGAGTCCATCATCGCACAGTTCTCCAAATCGATGATGAATTCGCGATAACCGCGGTTCACCATTTCCTGCGCGAACTCCTTAAGGTTCCCGCTGTTTAGGAAACTACCCTTCCCTTCCACCTTTACCCAAACGGCCGGACCGTTCACCCCAACTTGAATCGATGACTGCACGACTGAGGTATAAAGAATACAAGATCGACAGGGAGAAAGTCAAACGGTGGCAGGGATGCGCCGGTCATCGCCACAGGAACGAGCGGTTCTCCGCCACGATCTTCCCATTCTCGATGAGCAAGCATCGCCACGCCAAAACGCGGCCGTTATCGAAATAATCGTCGCCAATGACTTTGAATTCAGTTTTGTTCGTGCCGCTGATATTCGCGTAGGAAATTTCCTGCGCTTGCACATGCGCGTGCAATTTCTCCTGTCGGTATTCCAGACGCGCCGTCACATTCGCCGGCCGTTTCGTTCGCCAAAAGAAATCGAAGTAATCGCCGTAACGCTGGCGCTGATCGAGTTTTGTCACCGCGCCGAAGAGCCGGTATTGCCGCTCGAAATTAATCGATGCGTCCTGCACCACTGACGTCGATTTCGATTTGGCCGACGCGCCGCTGGTTTGCGTCTGGTCCTGCCCATCCGATTTTCCCGTTCGTCCTTTAACGGTCGGACCCTTCTCGCTCAAAAAATACAATTTCGTTTTCCGAAATTGAAAATTCGGATCGAGCACTGTCGGCAACGGCGCCACTTTCGCCAAAATTCTCGGCTCCGCTGTCTCACGCGCTGATGCCGTAAGCGCGATCGACAGCAATAGAGCGGCTGACAACTTCATTGAGTTATAAAACGTCGCCCGGAGCCGAAGCGCAAGGTGGAACGCGATCTCCGAGCGCGTTGCTAAATTGGGCGCCAAAGGCGCATTTGGTTTAACATCGCGCCCGGAGGTCGCGATCCACCTTTCGCGCGGATCGCACGCGACTAGATTTCAGCGTGATCAATGTTCGTTACGAACGCGGCGTTTATTTGCCCGACCTGGATTTGTGGCTCGATCCATGGGACGCGAAGCGATTCGCTTTCGTCTCGCATGCGCACAGCGATCACATCGCGCCGCACGAGGAGGTGATTGTGTCCGAGCGCACCGCGCGCTTGATGCAGGCGCGCATGCCGGGAAAACGACACGAACACGTTTTGCCATTCGGCGAACGTCGCCGCGTCCACGATGTCGATCTTACGTTGTTGCCGGCCGGTCACATCTTTGGTTCGGCGCAAAGTTTTATTGAATCGGAGAACGGCTCGCTGCTTTACACCGGCGATTTCAAATTGCGCCCGGGCCGATCCGCCGAAGCGACCGCATGGAAACATGCCGACACGCTCATCATGGAAACGACTTACGGCCTGCCGAAGTATCGTTTGCCGCCGACCGAGCAAGTCATCAACCAGATCGTCGCCTTCTGTCGCGACGCGCTCGAAGAAGGCGAAGTGCCGGTCTTGCTCGGCTACTCGTTAGGGAAAGCGCAGGAAATTCTTTGCTCACTATCGGACGCCGACCTGATGCCGATGCTGCACGGTTCGGTCTTCGCCATGACGCGCATTTACGAGCAATTCGGCCAATCGTTTTGCCAATACGTCCGCTACAACGCGAACGACGTCGCGGGCAAAGTCCTCATCTGCCCGCCGAGTGCGAACCGCTCGCGCATGCTCGAAAAGATTCCACGCAAACGCGTCGCCATGATCAGCGGTTGGGCGATCGATCCGAACGCAGTCTATCGATATCAAGTCGACGCCGCCTTTCCGCTTTCCGATCACGCCGATTACGATGACCTCATTCGTTATGTCGATCTTGTCCAACCGAAGCGCGTGCTCACCTTGCATGGATTCGCCGCGGAATTCGCGCGCGATCTGCGCGACCGCGGTATCGAAGCGTGGGCGTTAAGCGAACAGAACCAGATGGAGTTGCGACTGCAGACAGCTCTGGGTAGCGCGCCCGTCTCGGGCGCGAGCGAAGCCGTCTCGGGTTCGCAGAAGTTTCGGCGAGACGCCGAAACTCGCGCGCGAGACGCGCGCGCTACCCAATCCGAATTCTTCGCATTCGCACAACTCGGCGAAGCGATCTCAGCCGTGCCCGCAAAGTTGGAGAAGATTCGCTTGCTCGCCGATTACTTGCGCAGCCTAACGAACGAGCAGCTTCCCATCGCGACGACGTACTTCACCGGAAAAGCTTTTGCGCAAAGCGATCTGCGCACGCTCCAGGTCGGCGGGTCGATTATTTATCGCGCCCTTCGCCAAGCCGCGAAATTGAGCGAGGCGGAATTTCGTCGCATCGCGCACAGCCACGGCGATTCGGGGAAAACTGCGTTCGAATCCCTCGAAGGCCGCACTCAACCCGAGTCGTTCGCGATTGTGCAATCGCAGGAATTCTTCGAGCAACTGCAGGAAGCACGCGGGCCGATCGCGAAAACGGAATTGCTGCAAATGCGATTGTCGATCTTATCGGCGCGCGAAGGTCAATACGTCGTCAAAATTTTGACGGGCGATCTGCGCATCGGTCTGCGCGAAGGCCTGGTCGAAGAAGCGATCGCGAAGGCGTTCGATGCTCCGCTCGATGATGTGAAAGAAGCGAACATGCTTCTCGGCGACATCGGTGCGACCGCATTGCTTGCTTCGCGAAAACAGTTAGGCCAAGCCGAGTTGTCGATCTTTCGTCCCATCAAATCGATGCTGGCCAGTCCGGAGCCGACGGCGGAAGCGATCTGGGAAAGATTTGAAAATGCCAGGACGGCTTTCGTCGAAGACAAGTTCGATGGCATCCGTGCGCAACTGCATCGCGACGCAAATCGCGTGGAGATTTTTTCGCGCGATCTCAAACGCATCACCGATCAGTTTCCGGAACTGGCCGAGCGCGCGCGAAAGTTCGATGTCGATCTTATCCTCGACGGTGAGATCGTCGCGTTCGAGCACGGTCGCAAACTGACGTTCTTCGATTTACAAAAACGGCTCGGACGAAAATCAGATGGCGCCGACTTGTTTGCGAAGGCAGCGGCGGATGTGCCGGTCGTATTCATCGCATTCGACCTGCTGCTCCTAAGCGGTCGCTCACTATTAAAGACGTCGCTGCGCGAGCGCCGCGAGCTCCTGCGCAAGATCGACATGCCGCCGCAATTTCAGATCGCGGAGATTTTTCAGGCGCATTCGGCGGACGAGATCGAGGAAATTTTCAAGCAAGCGCGGCGTCGATCGAACGAAGGGCTCATGATCAAAGACCCGGAGAGTTTTTATTCGCCCGGCCGACGCGGGATGTTCTGGTTCAAATTAAAAAAGGAATTGGCCACGCTCGATGTAGTCGTCGTCGCGGCGGAACTTGGACACGGCAAACGGAACAAGGTTTTGAGCGACTACACATTCGCGGTGCGCGACGAAACGAGCGGCGAACTTCTGCCGATCGGCAAAGCTTACAGCGGCCTAACGGATGTGGAAATCGCGGAGCTGACGGAGCATTTCAAGCAGAATACGATTGTCGATCTTGGGCGGTATCGCGAAGTGAAACCGGAGATCGTGCTCGAGGTCGCGTTTGATTCCGTCCAACCGAGTACGCGGCACGCGAGCGGATTGGCCTTGCGCTTTCCGCGCATCAAAGCGATTCGGCGCGACAAAACCGTGGATGCGATCGACACACTTGCCTACGCGCGCGAGCTTGCCGCGCAAAAAACTCCCGCCGCCTAATTATTGTCCGCCGGGCGAGGAGGTGGTCGAAGGAGTCGCGGTGCTTTCGTCTACGCCTTCGAGTGCGTCACGTTTGCGCTTCTTCTTTTCTTCCTTCTTCGATTCGCGTTTGTCCGCTGGAGAAGGCGACGCACTCACCTCGGCAGCTGGACTGGGCGAAACCGAAGCGGAAGGTGCGATGGAAGGCGAAGGCGCAATGGAAGGCGAAGGTGCGCCGCGGAAATGTTCGCGATGTTCTTCCGGAGTTGACGCTGGCGTTGCAAGCGACGCTGGCGCAGCAGGTGATGATGACGCCGCGGGAGCGGGTTGCTGAACGTTGGCGTCCCCGTGTTCTTCCATCGCGCGGCGGGCGTGTCCTTTTGCTCCTCCGTGCATGTGCTCGTTAGGCGCAGCCGCGTTTTGTTCGGCCGCAGCGGAAGCGCTGGGCGATGAAGTGGGCGACGCAGATGGCGACGATGTCGATCTTGCCGGAACGTGCGGAGAGAATGTTGGACGCGGAGTCGGCGTCGCAGTTTCAACCGGCGTTGGAGTTGCGGTCGCAGTCGCGCTTGGTGTCGGCGTCGATTCCGGCGTGGCACGATGAAACGGAGTCGGCGTGGCCGTAGCCGCGATGGTTGCCGTTGCGCTTGGAGTTGTTTCGGGTGTGGCGCGGCGGAATGGAGTCGGAGTTGCAGTGGCGGTAGCCGACGGCGTCGCAGTCGGCGTAGATGCAGATGTCGATGTTGCGGTTTCGGCGCGGGCTTCGGTTGGCTTCACAAAAACTTTCGGCGGCGCATCGGGCGGCGGCGTCGCTTCCGCTTTCATTTTCGCGCGAGCTTTCTCGGCCGCTGGCCGATCTTTGATCGCGTCCCAACCGCGTTCAACGACGACGTTGGCGATTGTTTCTTTCACTGTCCGCGGACGCTCGACCGCCTGACCGCGCACGATGAACGGCGCCGGTATAACGACCGCTTCGCCGCGAACAACCGTGCGCGGTTCGCCGATGTTCACGTTAATAGTGGTCTCGCGTTCGAGCCGCAATCGCTCCACTGGCTGCTGGCTGCGCTGGCGAATTTCGTCGTAGCTCGGCCCTTGATTGACGACGGTGTTGTTGTTGTAAGTGATATTGGTGACGTTGGTCGTTTGATTAATAATCGTGACGTTGCGCTCGGGCGAAATGACGGTGCGTTGCGCGTACGGCGTGCCGAACTGGGTGGTCTCGATGAAAGCATATTGCTCAGGGCCGATGTCATAATAATTGTCGGACCAATTGTGGATGCCGGTGCCGCGATCGAAGCGCGCTTCGGGCGGCAACGGCGCCCAGCCGACATATTGATCGCCTTTGCGCCACGACACCCAAGCCGGCGCCCATTGATCGCCGGGAACCCAAACCCAGCCGACGCTACGTAAACGGGTCCAACGTCCGTAGTGATAAGTGGCCCAACCGAACGGTTCATCCGACACCCAAGTCCAGCCGGCGTCGGTGTAAGCCCAGCGGCCCTCATTGTACGGGCGCCAGTTGCGGGATTGCTCGGCCTCGCGTGGCTGCCAGACGTAACCGTAATCCGAAGTTTCGCGCCAATCGCCGTAACGTTCGAGTTTCGTGTAGAAAGTATTGTAGGAACCGGTCGACTCATTTTGTCTGGCGGCGACGGCGCGCGGTTTCGAACGCGTCGCTTGCGTTTCGCGTTCGCGAACTTGTTCGGTCGAAGTGGTTGTTTCTTTTGCGGCGAGCGCTTTTTCGCGCGCGTCGAGCTCGCCTTGTCTTTGCGCGAGGCTTTCTTTTTCCTGCGCCTGATGTTCGGCGTCGAGTTTCTGTTGCACCTGCCGATCCACTTCGGCCTGGCGTTCAGCATCGGTTTCCTGCTTTTGGCAGGCAGTGAAGATCGACAACGAAATGATGAGCGAGAGAGCAAAAAGCTTCTTCATGGTAGAGCTTAGACCACGATTCCGTTTTCGTATTCGAAGAAAACTCTTACGGCGATGCGGGCGATGGTGCTGGTGTCGCGACCGGCGTAACGATAACGGTCTCGAGTTTGTCCCGGCGCGTCTTCTGCACGTTGGAGTAAATGGCGAGCAGGGCCATCGTAACAAGGATCACGATCATCGCGCGTAACGCTAACGGCGAAACTTTGGATTCATCGGCCACGCGCGAAATATCGATGTCGATCTTCTATTCGTCCAGACGCAGAGTGGCGATCGCATCCATCACGCGCTGACTGATGCGCGCATAAACATCTTTGCCCGCGCTGCGATCGACATCGCCCGCGGTAAATTGAATCGGTTCGCCGACGACGACGGTGATGCGATGAAAACTGAAGCCGCCGCCGCGCGGCAACGCTTTGTGCGCACCGAAGATTCGCATCGGCACGACGGGCGCGAGCGTTTTGGCGATGACCAAACCGATGCCCGGCAAACCGGACTGCAAAGTTCCATCAGTTGTGCGCGAGCCTTCCGGAAAAACGAGCGCGGCGTTGCCCTCCCTGACGACTTGGATCAACGCTTTGAGGGCCCGGCGATCGATTCCTTCCTGATCAACCGGGATGACGTTGAGTTTCGGCAAGATGGAGCCGAGCACAGGAACGCCGAGGAGATTTCGCCGCGCCAGAAAATAGATCGGACGGTCGCAAGCGTTGCCGGCCAGCGGCGGATCGAGATAACTTTCGTGATTCATGGCCAGAATCACGGGGCCGCTTTGGATCATTCGTTCGCGATGCAGAATGCGAAACCGAAAAAAAATCTGCGCGAGAAGGCGCGAGAGATGATAGCCGACCCAGTAATACGGATTCACGCGCGAAGATCGACAATCAAACCTTTGCGCTGCAATCGCGCGATGATCTCCACGACGACGCCGGTAATGCTGAGAGCCGAAGTGTCGATGACTTCGGCGTCTTTCGCGATGACCAGCGGTGAAGCGGTGCGCAGCGAATCAGCGCGATCGCGCGCCGTAATTTCATCGCGCTGACCTTCGGCGGCGCGGCGGCGCGCGCGCACTTCGGGGGAAGCGTCGATATAAAACTTGAACGGCGTCTCTGGAAAAACGACCGAGGCAATGTCGCGACCTTCCATGACGAGATCGTGGTCGCGCGCATAGTTGCGCATTTTCGCGACGAGAATTTTCCGCACTTGCGGCACGGCGCTGACGCGTGAGACGCCGTCGTTCACGCGATCATCGCGCAAATGCGCGCCAGGATCGACATCGTCAACGCGAAGGAGCGATTCGTTATCTTTAATTTCGCAGGTGATGGAAGCGGTCGCAATCTGCGCGGCAATTCGTGCTGACTCATCGGGGCTAATTTTCTTTTCGAGCACCCACCAGGTGATGGCGCGATACATCGCGCCGGAATTCACGTAAACAAAACCGAGCCGCCGCGCGAGCTCGCGCGCGACGCTGCTCTTGCCCGAGGCGGCCGGTCCGTCAATGGCGATAACACGATGTCGATCTTGCATCGGCGTTATTGTAGCCGTCCCGCTTCGCGCGATGCAACGCGCGGATTGCTCAACCTTCTTCGAGACGCGCGACCGAAAGCGAACCGATGACCGGTGTGCTCGTGCGCATTCGTCTCGGACTAACGAATTCTTCGAGCGCAGTCTCGAACCCCGGATACGATCCGCGAATGCAATCCGCATCCTGAATAATCGTTTCGCCATCGGCGAATAATCCGGCAACTGCGAAAGCCATGGCGATGCGATGATCGCCAAAACTGGCGACGCGCGATCCGCGCAAAGGCGCTGGCCCATGAATTTCGAGACCGTCGCTCATCTCGATAACTTGCGCGCCCATGACGCGAAGATTGTGCGCGATGGCAGCGATGCGGTCGGTTTCCTTCACGCGCAATTCGGCGGCGTGCCGAATGATGGTGGTGCCGCTGGCGAGTGCGCCCGCGACTGCGAGCACCGGGAGTTCGTCGATGAGCTGCGGGACTTCTTTGCCTTGAATGACGGTGCCTTTAAGCGGCGCACCGGTGATCTCAACCGTGCCGCGATGCTCAAGTTGACCGATGTCTTCGATCGCCTCCCGAACTTGCGCGCCCATGCGAACGAGAACGCCGAGCAGCGCGGTGCGGGTGTCATTTAAGCCGATATCGCGCACCAGGAGATGACCGCCCGGCTGCGCCGCGGCCGCCACTAACCAGAATGCGGCCGAAGAAAGATCGCCGGGAATGTTGAAGTCGCGCGATTCCGGAACTTGATCGCCGAAGACGCTGACGGTGCCATCATCCGGTGTCGCGGTGCGGACGAGAAAATAATTAAAGATAAGTTCGGTGTGATTTCGACTGAGGGATGGTTCATCGACAGTCGTCTTGCCTTTGGCGAAAAGACCGGCGAGCAGGATGGCGCTTTTGACCTGTGCGCTGGCGATGGGCGACGTGTATTTAACGCCGCGCAAAGAACCGCCGTGAATGCGCAGCGGCGGCGTGCTCTCCGGTCCTTCGGCCACGATATTGGCTCCCATTTTCCGCAGCGGCGCGATGATGCGGTCCATCGGGCGACGTGAAAGGGAAGCGTCTCCGACGAGCCGGCTTTCGAATGTTTGGCCCGCAAGCAGTCCCGCCATCAGCCGCATCGTTGTCCCGGAATTGCCGCAATCGATTTCTCCGGCGGGTGGAGTCAGAACGCGTCGCTTGCCGTGGACAATCAAAACGTCCGGCTCGGGTTGATCGATCTGAATCCCGAGAGCGCGCAGCGCGTTCACGGTGTGCATGCAATCTTCGCTCGGCAAAAACCCGGTCAGTTTACAAACGCCGTTCGAAAGCGCGGCGATGATGGCGGCGCGATGCGAAATGCTTTTGTCGCCCGGCACGGTCATTTCCGTGTCGATTCGTGGCGCTCGTTTTACCCGCAGTTCCATAGATCAAAGTGGAGACTTCGCCGCGCAACTCGCATTCGCGCCAAGGTCGATGTCGATCTTGCGATTGTCGATCTTACGGAACGAGAAAGATTTTTTGCGTGTAGGGATCTTTCACTTCCGTCCCCGGCGGAAAACCTTCGACGTCGACATATTTGCCGGGCGAAAATGGGCTCTCGACCAAATTCTTTTTGCCGGGAACAGGAATTCCGTAGGGATAATCTCCTTTGGACTTGACCGTGGGCGCAGCCGGCGCGGGCGCGGGCGCAGTTTCTTCGCGCGGCGCGTTTTCGGTTTGCGCTGGACCGTTCGGATTGAAGGGCTGCTGTTGCGGCGGATACTGTTGCGGCTGACCCTCGGCTGGATATTTAGCGACGCGCTTCACGCGCGCGGGCGGCTCGTCCACATCGGAACAGGACGAAATTAAGAGAGCGGCAAGCGAAAGAAGCGACAGCGAATATTTCATAAGACTCGATTGGACGAAGGTATCTGCGTTCGCATTCGTTGCCAATTGTTAAATCAAAGTGGAAAGCGGCGAAATTTTCGGAAAGATCGACAATCGTATACAGTTGAGACGCTCGCGATTTTCGAATTAGAAATAGAACATGCCGCATAAAGCAGACGCCGAAATTTTGGTGGTGGACGATGATCCCGTGAGCCGGGATTTGCTTATGCGAATGGTGTGCGGCGGCGGACTCAAGTGTGCGGAAGCGAACGGCGGAATGGAGGCGTGGCAACGTGTGCGCGCGAAGCAACCGGATTTGCTCCTGCTCGATTTCGATATGCCAGAGTTGAATGGCGCGGACTTGCTCAAGCGACTGCGGGCGGATCCGAATCCGGCCATCGCGCAAATTCCGGCGATCATGTTGACCGGCCATAGCGACGAAGAAAGCGAAGTGCTGTGCCTCGAAGCGGGCGCGGACGATTTTGTGACGAAGCCGATTAATCTCCCGATTTTGCGGGCGAGGATCGACACCCAATTGCGGCTGCGTTACATGCGCCGCCAATTAGAAGAACAAAATGCGGAGCTGGAATCGTGGCGGCGCCATCTGGAACGCGACCTCGAGGCCGCGCGCCTGACACAACAAGCGCTCATTCCGCAGAAGCCGCTGCCGCTTCCAGGCTGGGAAATCGCGGCGTGTTTTCATCCGGTCATCCAAGTCGGTGGCGACATTTATGGTTGGCTTCGAATGAAGGACGGACGAATTCTTTTTTGGATCGCTGACGCCACCGGCCACGGCGCATCGGCGGCGCTGTTGACGACGTTGACTAAACTTCTTTTCCATCACGGCAGCGAAGAGCAAACGACGCCGGCGGAAATCATGGAGGCGGTGAGCAGCGATTTCCGGGGAATTTTCGGAGCGCGTTTATTCATGACTGCGATGTGTCTGGCCCTCGACCCGGACAAAGGGGAAGCGACGGTGTTAGGCGCCGGCCATCCGCCGCTGTTAGTTTCGCGAGCAAATGGGAAACATGAATTGATTTGGTCTTCGGCCCCGCCGTTGGGATTGGCGGAACGCTCGCAGTTTGTCGAAACGATTGTCGATCTTGGCCGCGGCGACGCCTTCATTCTTTATACCGACGGATTGTTCGGCAGCGGCAAGGGGAAACGTTCCCGCTTTACCCCGGAACAGCTCGCGGCCGCGATCGATCCCACCGCTGCGACGGTGGAAATGTCATTGCTTCGCATGGTCAAACAAGCGGCGCCAGCGGATGCGGGCAGCGCCTCTCCGGACGACATCGCGGCGATCGCAGTCCGGCGGACAGCTTAGAAAAAATGTTTTTGTTTCTCGAAAATTAGTATTGCCCTGTCCGCAACGAAGTATTAATCAGCCTCTATGCCGAAATCCAAGACTCCTTCTAAGCGTAAACCGAATGCCGCCTTCATGAGGCCGGTGCAACCTGACGAAAAACTTTCCGCTATTGTCGGATCGAAACCAATCCCACGTTCGGAACTCACCAAGAAACTCTGGGACTACATCAAGAAGAACGGATGTCAGGACAAGAAAAAGAGAACGATGATCAACGCAGACGATGCGCTGCGGCCGGTCTTCAATGGCAAAAGTCAGGTGAGCATGTTCGAGATGACGAAGCTCGTCTCGGGACATATTAAGTAAGAGCGATCCATTTTCCGCTCCGGCCCGGCGTGCATGCGCCGGGTCGGTTTTGTAGCGGAATGATTTGTCTCGACGCGTGGTTGCGCGCGAGGCTGGTGTGCGGGAGAGTGCTGACGTGAAAACTCCCCGTTCGTTTCTTTTCCTGGCCGTGATTCTCGGTCTTGCCGCCGCCGCTTTCGCGAGCCCGGAGACCAGCTGGCAAACCGACTACAAAAAGGCCCAGGAAGAAGCGAAAGCGAACCACAAGCTTTTGCTCATCAACTTCACCGGGTCGGATTGGTGCGGCTATTGCATCCGCATGGACCGCGATATTTTGTCGAAGCCGCAATTCAAGGATTTCTCAAGCAAGAATCTGGTCCTGGTAGAAGTGGATTTCCCAAGGGGGAAATCGCAGACCGCGGCGGTGAAAGAACAAAACATGCGGCTCGCACAGCAATATCAGGTCGAAGGTTTTCCGACCATCGTCGTGCTGGACGGCGACGGACAAAAAGTCTGGCAACACGAAGGTTATTTTCCAGACGGAACCGAAGCCTTCATCGCGGAGCTGCAAAAGCTGCGCAAAGGTTAATCAGCAGCTGCTCTCGACCGGTTGATTGTCGATCTTGCTGATTGTCGATCTTAGTTTTTCTTGCCCGTTTCGAAAGCGCGTTGCAGCGCGTCCGCTAGTTCACGGCGCGTGAATGGCTTCGGCAGCGCGCCCCGAAATCCGTAGGTCAGAAATTGTGAAAGCGCCGCTTCGTCGGAATAGCCGCTGCAAATAATCGCGGTCACCTGCGGATCGAGTGAGCGCAACCGCTCGATCGTGGCCAGTCCTCCCATTCCTCCGCGGATCGTCGCATCGAGAATGACTGCCTGGAAATTTTCTCCGCGGCGTAGCGCCCGTTCGTAAATTCGCACCGCCTCGAGTCCGTCAGGCACCGCCGTTACTTCGTAACCGAGAGTCGTTAGTAATTGCGAAGTCAGCTCGCGAATGGCGGATTCATCGTCCATCACGAGAATGCGCTGATGATTGAAATGATAGGCGCGCTCGGTAACGGGCGGGTCGACCGCGACGCTTTGGTTTTCGGCCGCCGGCAAATAAAATGCAAACGTTGCTCCCTCAGGTGATGAATTTTCCAAATGCAGCATGCCTCCATGTTTTTTGACGATTGAATAACTAATCGACAGGCCCAGGCCGGTGCCGGTCGGTTTAGTGGTGAAATAGGGGTCGAAAATTTTTGAAGACAGGTCGTCGTTAATGCCCGGCCCACGATCCGCAATCGTGACTTTGACGTAGCGGCCGGCCGGAAGAATGGCGCCTGGTTTTTTCTCGAGTTCGATGTTGCGCGCGCAAATGCGGACCGTCCCGCCATGCGGCATCGCTTCGCGGGCATTAATGATGAGAGCGTTGATGACTTGCTCGATCTGGCCAAGATCGACATCGGCCTTCCAGAGATCGGCCGGGATATCGATGTCGGCCCGTAGGTTCGATCCGTAGAGAGAAAACTCGGCCGCTTGCGCAAGTAATTCGGAAATGGAGGCGACGCGTTTGAGCGGTGCGCCGCCTTTCGAAAACGTCAGTAGCTGACTGGAAAGATGAGCCGCATGCTGGGCCGCTTGTCCAGCTTTGGAAAGAAACGAGAGCAAACCTCCGGCGTCGCTCGGCGCTTCGATTTGCGCGAGGCCAATGTTCCCGGAAATGACGGTGAGAATATTATTGAGGTCATGTGCGATGCCGCCGGCTAATGTTCCAAGCGATTCAAGCTTGCTCGTGGTCAGCCGCTCCTCTTCTGTGCGTTTGCGCTCGCTTACATCGCGGAAAAAGACCGACAGTCCAGGGCCGCTGGGGTAAGCGTGCATTTCAAACCAGATCTTTCCCGCGACATCGCTCGCTTCGAATTCAATGGCGACCTGCTCGCTAACAACGCGGCGATAGTTTGTCTCAAACGCGGATTCCTTTAGTTCGGGAAATTCCTGCCACAAATCTTTCCCGACGAGATCGTCGCGTTTACGTCCGAGCAGAATCTCCGCTTCCGGATTCATGTAGGTAAACTTCCAGTCGCCATCCAGCGCGAAAAATCCATCCGTCGTATTCTCGAGGATGCTCTTCATTGTCCGCGCCGATTCCTGCAATTCCGCGCGGGCTTGATTACGCTCTGCCAGCTCGCGAATCTGTCGCTCGGCCACGGAAAGGCGGACCGCAAGAAGCCCGACGTCGAGCGGCTTTGTTAGATAATCATTCGCGCCTGCGGCGAGCGCGCGCTCGAGGTCCTCGGTATCGGCACGCGCCGTCACCAGCAAGATGAAGGTCTCATCTCCGCGCGGTTGCGCACGCAGCTCCCGGCAGAGATCGATTCCACTTTGTCCTGGCAACATCCAATCAAGAATGAGAAAGGGGAAGCTCTCCGTCTCCAGAGCATGCTTCGCCTCTTCCGCACTGCCGACGCCGACGACCTGGTGGCCACGACGCTCGATCAGCCGTTGCAGGCTCTTGCGACTTTCTGGATGGTCTTCAACCAGCAAAATTTTCATTATTTAGGACATTTTTATCAGCCAAACCTCAATCACCCCGAAGTCATGCATCGGGAATGGGGCTGATCAAATCACTGGTTGTGCCTCGTTATTGAAGCAGGATAATTGCCAACTTTGCTTTGAGATTAATCTCCCTTCGGAAAACGCGGTCGCGGGCAAATCTGGGCAAAGCGCGCGCCCCTCGCACCGTATCTTGCGTAACGATGCGCCTCTGCTAGATAACGCATCTCTTCCCTATGTTTCGTTCGAGATTTTTTTTGTGCTTATGTCTGACGTTGGTGGCTGTGCCCCGTGCCTGGGCTGAGCCAGCGGCGGCCGAGCCGGGCGCCGAAAAAAATAAGAAGGCGCCAGCCAACGAGCCGCGCATCACCTTCAATTACATTCATGTCGATGGACCGTTCATTGCCATGACTTTCGACGACGGGCCCAGCGAAAAGCTAACGCCGAAACTGCTCGAACTGCTCGCGGCCCATCATATTAAGGCCACGTTTTTCGTCATCGGCGAAAATGTGGCCGAACATTCCGACATCGTGGCGCGCGCGGCGCGCGAAGGACACGAGATCGCGAACCACACTTGGTCGCATCCGAATCTCGGCAAAATGTCGGATGAAAATGTGCGCCGGGAATTGCGCCGGACCGATGATGCCATCAAAAGTGCAATCGGCACTCGGCCAACGCTAATGCGGCCACCGTACGGTTCCATCACGACGCGGCAAAAACATTGGATCCGCGACGAGTTCGGTTACCAAATCATCTTGTGGGATGTCGATCCGCTCGATTGGAAACGTCCTGGCCCAAGTGTGGTTTGTAATCGCATTCTGAAGGAGACGCGCGCCGGATCGATCGTGTTGGCGCACGACATTCATCCCGGAAGCATCGAAGCGATGCCATCGACTTTCAGTCAGTTGGAAGCGAAAGGTTTTAAGTTTGTCACCGTTTCGGAATTGATCGCGATGGAAACTCCCGTGCCGCCCAAACCATCGCCGACGGCAAGATCGACAACGCCAAGATCGACAACTAGTGAGCCGGCGCCATCGCCCGGTAACTGATTTCGAGCGTGACATGCTCGCCGACCAATACCTGCAGCTTCGAAGCGAAGTCGAAACTGTGCTCGCGAGTCTGCTTAAGCTCGGCTCGGAACTGCGTCGGTCCACTGCGACGCTCGATACCATTCACGGATTGCTGAGCGATATCCGCGAGCCTTTGCTCTTCGTCGTCGTCGGCGAAGTGAAATCGGGGAAATCTTCGCTGTTGAATGCGTTGTTCGGACAGGAATTCGCCAAAGTCGATGTCTTGCCTGCCACCGACAAGATTTGCATCTTCCGTTACGGCCCGGAAGAAAAACAGGTCGATGTTTCGCCCAACTTAATAGAACGATATTTGCCGATCCGATTTTTGGACGACTTCAACGTCGTCGATACGCCGGGCACAAACACCATTGTGTCCGAGCACCAAACCATTACCGAAAATTTTCTCCCGCGCGCCGATCTGGTCTTGTTCGTTTTCTCAGTCGCGAATCCCTGGTCGCAATCAGCCTGGGATTTTCTTAAGTTCGTGCAAAAGAAATGGCTCAAGAACGTTCTGTTCGTATTACAGCAGGCTGATCTGCGCGAGCCGGCGGAGATCGAAATCATTCGCCGCCATCTGCAGGACACGGCGATTCAAAAGATCGGATTCGCTCCGCCGATCTTCGCGGTGTCGGCACGGAAGGCGTTACTTTCGCGCACCACCGCGCTGGATAAGGAAAAGCTCTGGCGCGAAAGCGAGTTTGCCGCGCTCGAAGAGCAGATCAACCTCACCGTGACAGAATCGTCTGCGCGCGTGCTCAAATTGCAATCGGCCCGCCAGACCGGTGGCCTCATGCTGGATGAAATTACGAGCGAGATCCGCGGTTCGTTTGATGTGATCGCGCGCGATGAAGCGCGGCTAACGCGGGTCGATCAATTTGTGCAAGCGCGCAAAGAGCAAACGTTGCGGCAAGTTTCGGGGTTGGTCCGAGAGATCGAACAAGTATGTCGATCTTGCGCGGTCCAGGCGAGACGCATGGTCGAAGAAGAGTTCACCCTCTGGCGGACGTGGAAAATGATCTGGAGCCGCGGAAAATCGCGGCACGATTTTGAAATGCAAATCGAACTGAAGCTCCGGCAAACAATCGAACCGCAATTAGAACATGCGGTGCAACTTCTTGAATCCGATTTGCGCGGTTTGTGGCCGCAATTGCAGGACATGCTCGAGACGCACCTTGGCCGCGAGCTCCGAGGCCAGGTGCCAAAAGTGAGTCCCGATTTTGCGCGGCAGCGCCGCGAGTTGCTGCAATCTGTTCATCTCGCGCTGGTCGAACATGTCGCGGGCAGATCGGTCGAGGAACATCTCGCCAAATTATTTGCCGAGACTTCGACGCGATTGCGTGTGCCCGCGGGCGTCGCCGCTGCCGGAGGAATTGCTACCATCATCGCGGCCATGAGCAGCGCCGCCATTGCCGACGTGACCGGAGTCCTCGCCGTCACCGCAGTCGTCGCCGGAACTTTTGTGGCCGTGACGCAGCGGAAGAAAATTCTCCGTATGTTCGACACGCAAATGGAAACGCGCTGCTCCGAATTGATTCAGTCGATCGAGCAACAACTGCGGCGCGCGATCGATGTTTTTTATAAAGACATCTCGGTCGCTTTCGAGCCGTTGGCCGCCTTTTGCGTGGCGCAGCGTCGTCTCTACGAGCCGCTCTTAACCCGCGCGGAGGAATTAAAATCGCAGTTCGACAAGCTGGCGAACCGGTTAGGCCGCGCTCAATCTGAATCGCCGACTACTTCTTAGTGCTGGCCGCCGTTTGCTTCGCCACTTTCTCTTCCTGATTGCGGCGAGCGAGCACGAAATGATTGTTGTCGCCGTAGTTGCGCCACGGTCCGGGCGCGACTTCCCGTACATCGACAAATTGCCAATCGGTCACGTCGGTCGGTGCGAGTCCAAGATAGTCGCGCACCGCTGGCGAAACATCGAGACCGGCTCCGTGGTTTAGATTCGGCTTCGGCCGTTCGTTTTGAAAGACGTATTGAAAGTGATCGGTGCGAAATGGCCCGCAATCTTCCCATTGCGCATAACAAGTCCGGTTCCCTTTGCGAATGGCCAGCCAGCGATCTTTGCAGACCGAATGCCCGGGCTCGGTGTAAGCGGCCTTGAACCAGGGAATCACTAACGGCGCTTCCGGTTTGAACTGGCCATGCGTCACGTCGTTGTAAGGCAGCGCGCAATAAAATGGATTCTGCCGCGGTGTGAAACTGACGGGGATATAATTTTTTCGCGAGGAACTGTCGGGATTGTCGAAGCCACCGTAATTCGAGGTCCAATTCGCATCCCACGAACTTTTGTGGTTCGGCACCGGATTATTTCCGCCCGCTTCCTCGCCAATCCAGAACACGGTCGTGACGATGTTCGTTTTCCAGGAGAATCGCGCCGCCGCGGGTCGCGATGTCGTCGGAATGAACACTTGCGGCTCCACTTTCAGTAACGCCCGCTCGCGCAGTTTCATTGCGTATTTGGCGAAATCGGCGCTGCTTTCGTAAGGCGAACCCGACTGGGCCTCGGCGCACATCGCCCCGGCGGCGAGCGATACTAAGATGGCAAAAGTCTTTCTCATGGCGAATGCCGGAGTGTCTTGTATCCGAAATTCTACCTCCAGGCAAGGCGTTTCCCTATGGGAAAAGCAGCGCCATGGGCGGTTATAGTTACTAAAGCACTAAGCATTCCAGTTCAGCTGCGGCTCAGCAGCGTATCGTGTTTAAATTGTCGATCTTGGGTCCGGGGATGATCCAGCGTGTAATGCAGCCCCCGGCTTTCCTTTCGACTCAAAGCTGAATCGACTATCAACGCCGCAACGGTCGCCAAGTTGCGCAATTCTAATAGATCGACCGACACTTTGAAGTTCCAATAAAACTCGCGGATCTCCCGCTGCAGATTCCGCAATCGCGTGCTCGCGCGCTGCAATCGTTTGTCCGTCCGGACGATTCCTACGTAATCCCACATCAATCGCCGAATCTCGTCCCAGTTGTGATAGATCACGACCAACTCGTCCACATCCTGCACGTCCGCCGATTCCCATTCCGGCAGCGAAATCTTCCGCGCGCCCTGCGAAGATCGACATCGTACCGCTGCGTCCGCCGCGCGATGCGCCACCACCAATCCCTCGAGCAACGAATTACTCGCCAGCCGATTCGCGCCGTGCAATCCGGTGCACGCCACTTCGCCGATCGCGTACAGACCCGGCAAATTCGTCGCGCCATTGATATCAGTTTTGATTCCGCCGCATTGATAATGCGCCGCCGGCACCACCGGAATCGGCTGCTTCGACATGTCGATCCCGAAACGCAAACACGTCTCGTAGATTTTCGGGAAACGTTCGCGCAAAAATTCGGGCGCCTTGTCCGTGATGTCGAGAAACACACAGTGCGCGCCCGATTTTTTGATTTCCTCGTCGATCGCGCGCGCGACGATATCTCTCGACGCGAGCGCTCCGCGTCCCGCCGCGGCGGGATAGCGTTTCATGAAATCTTCGCCGCGATTATTCCAAAGAATTCCGCCTTCACCGCGCACCGCCTCCGAAATCAAAAACGATTTCGCTTTCGCGTGATACAAACACGTCGGATGAAACTGGACGAACTCCATGTTCGCGATCGTCGCGCCCGCTCGCCACGCCATCGCCACGCCGTCGCCGGTCGCGATGTCGGGATTCGTTGTGTAGAGATAAACTTTTCCGCAACCGCCGGTCGCGAGAACAATTCGATCCGAGCGGATTGTTTCCACGCTTCCGCTTTTCTCATCGAGCACGTACGCGCCCAGACATCGCTCTTCCGTGGCGAAGCCAAGTTTTCCCGCCGTGATCAAGTCCACCGCCATGTGATTCTCCAAAAGATCGATCCCGCGGCCGCGGGACGCGGACAATTGCCGCAGCAACGTCTCCTCGATTTCCTTGCCCGTGACATCCTGCACATGCAGCACCCGCCGCTTCGAGTGCCCGCCTTCGCGGCCGAGATCGAGCTCGCGATGACCGGAAACTTCGCGCTCATCAAAATGCAAACCGAGTTCCATCAACTCGCGGATTCGCTCCGGCCCCTCCGTCACAATCGTGCGCACGACCGCTTCGTCGCAAAGTCCCGCGCCGGCTTCGAGCGTGTCGCGCACATGCAACTCGAATGAATCCTCATCGCTCGTTACGCACGCCACGCCGCCCTGCGCCCACGCCGTGTTAGAGTCCGCGCCTTTGCGTTTTGTAATCACCGCCACCGACCCGTGCTTCGACGCTTTCAACGCGAACGTCAGCCCGGCGATGCCGCTGCCGATAACGACGAAATCGTATTCCTTCATGGCAATCGGATGTTGTCGATCAAACGCGTCTTCCCAAAAAAAACCGCCACCGCCAGCAACGCGTTCGGCTTCGCTATTTCAAGCGGCTGCAAATTTTTCGCGTCCACAAGGTCGATATAATCGATTCGCGCCAGCGGCGTCTGGCCAATAATTTTGCGCGCAAGATCGACAACTTCATTCCGCGATTTCAGTTTCGCATTCGCCGCCGCGAGCAAAGCCTTCCGCAAAACCGCCGCCTGTGTCCGCTCGTCCGCGTTCAGATATCGATTGCGCGAACTAAAAGCCAATCCGTCATCTTCGCGCACCGTGGGCACACCCACGATGTCGATCTTGTAATTCAAGTCGCGCACCATTCGGCGAATAATGGCCAGCTGCTGAAAATCCTTTTCGCCGAACACCGCGGCATCCGGCGAAAGAACATTGAACAATTTCGCCACCACGGTGCAGACGCCGCGGAAATGTCCGGGGCGCGATCTACCGCAAAGCGTTTGCGATAGCGACGTCTCTGCCACGAACGTGGAGCGATCTTCAAAATACATCTCGTTAGGCGCGGGCCGAAATAAAAGATCGACATCGGCATCTCGACAGAAATCTTCGTCCTCTTTTTCCGGTCGCGGATAGCGTTCGAAATCCGCGCCTGGTTCGAACTGCAACGGATTCACGAAAATGCTGACGACGACCTCGCCGTCGCGTCCTGCGTGTTCACGCGCCATCCGCATCAACTCGCGATGTCCCTCGTGCAAAGCGCCCATCGTCGGCACCAACACACGCGGCGATTTTTCCCGCGCGCGCGCTTCGGCGATGGTCGTGACGTTTTTCATTCCAGCCAGATCGCTTGGCGCGCGAATCGAAATTTCGCGTGGTGAAAATTTGTCCAACCCGCTTTGCGCGCGAGCGCATTCATCTCGTCGAACGAAAAGGCGCGGGCGGCCGAAGCCCGTCCGTCTGCTTTCGTCATCGCATCGCGAAAAATAAATGCGGTCAAAAGATAAACGCCCACGCTCGCGAGCAGTCCGCGGCGGAGATCGGCGACGAGAACGAACCGGCGCGACATCTCGCGGCAACGTCGCAGCAGTTTCACGGCGTCTTGTTCGCTGAAGTGATGAAGCGCGAGCGAACAGTGCACGATGTCGTAAGGTTCGTTAGGCTGCCATTCCAAAATGTTTTCGCCGCGGAAAGTAATCTCCGGATAATCTCCGCTCAATTTCGCCGCGATCTCGAGCGTAGCTGATTGTCGATCTAACGCATCGATCTCGACCGTCGATCCGACGGCGCGCGCATGATCGACAATCAACCGCGGAATATCGCCCGAGCCCGTGGCCAGATCGACAATGCGCAATCGGTCGCCGCGTTTAATCCAGCGCCGCAGAAAAAGGCGAACCAAATGGTAGCTGCCGAAATAGCGATTGAGCTGGCGCAGATTCCGCAGGTCGCTCTCCAGCTCGGCCGAAACCGGTTGCGGACGATCCATTAATTCCGGCTCGGCCGGATCGAATTGCCGCGTCACGGCCTAACTAATCGGCAAGAAATTTCTGCCACGACTCCGGCAAGGCCGAATTCTCGATCTCGCTGCCGATGCGGCCCTCGAACTCGGGATGAAATTGCGTGCTCGTTCCGTAAACCAGGATGACATCTTCGGAGCCTTCCGCGCGAACAGCATGGGCGACTCCGGCCGGAACGACCACGCCGACGTTGTTGCGGCTGCGATGATTATCGCCGTCGACAAAAAAACGCATCGTGCGGGTGGGCAAACCGGCGCGGGCATCACGCAGGATCATTTCCACGACGCCCTGCACGAAAAACATGACATCCCATTGCTCACGCTCATAGGGCCGCAGCGAATAATCATTCGCATCGTCGATGTACAATTTCTTCATCCATGTAGCCGCCGTTTCGCCGGCGGGAATGCTCGGCGGATGGACGTGAAAACCTTTGGCCGTCTGCGCGAACATGCGCGCGGCCGACCATTGCACCGGCCAGAATTTGATTTGCGCCAGCAACCCTTCGTCCCGCCTAACGAATTCCCCAAACGAACCGCGATGGCGCTGTGGATGAATGGTCCGCGGAAAAATCTCCACGCCCGGAATCCACGCATCGGCGATTTCTTTTCGATCTGCCGCGAGGAGCTCGGCCGCATCCACGCCCAAGTCCGCCATGCGCTCGCTCAAGCTTGGTTTCGCATAATCGCGCGCACGCAGTGCTTTCTGCGCGTCTACGCTCAGCCCCTGCCAAAGATTCTTTTCGTCACTCATGTCGATCTTACGCGTTGCCACATTATATTAATTGAAGCGTAGCGCAGCCAAATTTACTCTGGCGCCGTTTGGCCGCATCTTCGCTGACGCATGCGCGAATTCTGTTCTTATCTTTTATATCGAGCGGTCTTCGCAATGCTGACGGCGTTGCCGTTGCCGGCGCTTTTCCGTTTGGGAGAACTCTTCGGGTTTTGCGCCTGGTTAATCCTGCCGCATTATCGCCGCCTCGCTTTTCACAATATCTCCATCGCTTTCGCTGACGGAAAATCGGCGCGCGATCGGCGCCGTCTGGTCCGCCGGCATTTCGAACGGTTAGGCGCCAACCTCCTTTGCAGTTTAAAAATCGGCGTCATGCCGATCGAGCAAATCGCCGCACGCACCGAAATTGAAAATCTCGACGCGGTCCATCGCCATCTTCGCGAGAAACGGCCCGTCGTCGTTATTCTCAGTCATCTCGGCAACTGGGAGTTGTTCTCCCAATTGTTCCCAAAGCTTGTCGGTTACGCGCGCAATAGCACGATCTACCAGAAACTTGGCAATCGCTTGATCGACGAGCACGTCCGAAAACTTCGTGCCCGCGCCGGAGTGGAAATGTTCGATCGTAAAGAAGGTTTTCAAAAGCCGATTGAATTGCTGCGCGCCGGCGGGGTCATCGGAATTCTGAGCGACCAACATGCGGGCGACCAGGGTCTGTGGGTGCCGTTTTTTGGCAAGCTCGCATCGACCACTCCCCTGCCCGCGCTTCTGGCGAAACGCACCGGCGCGGCGCTCGTCGCGATGGGTCTCTACACGCAAGGCGTAGCGCGCTGGCGCATCGTGGTCGAGCCGGCACTGGACACGACTAACGAATCGGTCGAATCGCTCACGGCCCGGTCTAACGAGATCATCGCTGCGCAGATTCGGCGCGCGCCGGAAGATTGGTTTTGGGTGCACAACCGCTGGAAAACTCCGCGCCCAAATTTTTTGCTGAACCGATACAAGCGCGGCGTTTATTTGCGCGACGCGATGGAAAATTTGAAACCGTTTCGCATTTTGATTCGAACGAGCAATTGGCTCGGTGACGCCGTCATGAGCGCGCCAGCCGTGCGCGCGATCAAACGCGGCCGCCCCGACGCGCATGTCACCATCGTGAGTCCGGCGAACCTGGTGCCGATTTGGAAATTGATTCCGGAGGTCGATGAGATCATCGCGCTCAAAAACAAATCGCTTTTTCATGCGGTGCGCTCGATCGAGCGCGCGAGAAATTTCGATGTCGCGGTTTTGTTTCCGAATTCATTGCGCGCGGCGTTGGAAGTTTGGCTGAGCGACGTTCCGCGTCGCGTGGGCTATCGCGGGCATTCGCGCGCGTGGCTTTTGAATCAGATCGTGCGCGACCGGCGAAAGCACGGACCGCTCGAACATCAATCGCTGCGTTACCTGCGACTTGCATCGGAAATCGGCGCTGATTTAAATTCTGTAGGGGAAGCAGTTTGCTTCCCTCGGGACGCTAACAGCGTCCCCTACAGTGATAGCAAGGGAGATGTCGATCTTGCAACTGCGCCCCTCGCGCTCTGCCCGGGCGCGGAATACGGGCCGGCCAAGCGCTGGCTGCCCGAGCGGTTCAGCGAAGTCACTTCCGCGATTTCCGCAGAACAAGGCGCGAAATGGATTTTATTCGGCACGGCCAAGGACGCGAAAGTTGGCGAACAGATCGCGACGGCCCTCGGCGACAACTGCGTGAATCGAATCGGCCTAACGACGGTCGAACAACTGATCGCCGAACTGCGCGCCTGCCGTTTGTTATTGACGAACGACACTGGCACGATGCATCTCGCGGCGTTGCTCGGTGTCCCGACGGTGTCGATCTTCGGTTCGACTGAGCCGGCGTTGACCGGACCGCTCGGCCAAAACAACGTCGTGCTGCGCCATCACGTGGAATGCAGCCCCTGCTTCCTGCGCGAATGCCCCATTGATTTCCGGTGCATGAAGGCGGTGAGCGTGGAAGAAGTGCGCGACGCCGTCATGTCGATCTTGCGTGGAAAGAGCGCGTCGTGAAATGATGTGCGCATGACTTCCGCCGACACACCGCGCATTCGCACTGAAACGCAGGTGATGTTTTTCGATACCGATTGCGGCGGAGTCGTGCACAACATCGCTTACCTTCGCTTCATCGAAGTCGCGCGCACGCTTCTCGCCGAAAAGCTCGGCCTTCCGCTCGCCGAAATGGCGCAGACGCAGAAATATCCGGTGGTCGTGCGCACGGAGATCGATTATCGGCGCTCGGCCAAACTCGCGGACAAACTCGTGGTCGAAGGCTGGCTCGATCGCGTCGAACGAGTGCGATTCTGGTGCGCGTTTAAGATTTTGCGCAACGAAGAGTTGATCGCGGAGTGTCGGCAAATGCTGGCTTTAATCGAGATGCCGGCGGGGAAATTATTGAGGCTCCCGGAAGATTGGAACCGATATCGCGCAGATGCAGATGTCGATCTTGCGCGGTCGGCCTAACGAACAATGGTCGCGGGAACACGAGCCTTCCGAATTGAAGAAACGCTGCTCGATCCGCCTGCGCTGAGGCCACCGCCGACGCGGCAGGCATTGTTAGGCTTTTCCATCGCGCTCGCCATTTTGCTGCACGTAGCCACCATCGGCCGCGGCGATCTCTATTCCGAAACCGAGGGACAATACGCGGGCGCGGCGCGCGAGATGGTGGCATCGCACCAATGGCTCGTTCCCACGAACGACGGTGTGCCGCGTCTGCAAAAGCCGCCCCTGCTCTACTGGCTCATCGCGGCGTCGTTCAAACTCTTTGGCGTAAGCGCCGCGGCCGCGCGCGTGCCGATCGCGCTTTCGGTTGTCGTCACGGTCGCGCTGATTTTTTTGATCGGCGAACGCCTGGGTGATTACTGGCGAGGATTTCTGGCGGCGCAGATTTATCTCTGCATGGGCGGCACATTTCTGCTCGCGCGCATCGTCATGCCCGAGCCGGTTTTTACGGCGCTGGTTTGCGGCGCAATTTTTTGTGCGCTCTGCGGTTATCAACGCCGCCGCTTTCGTCACCGCTGGTTTCTCGCATTCTGGATTTGCTCGGCCCTGGCTTGCCTAACGAAAAGTTTACTGGGACTGGTGTATCCCGTCGTCATCATTGTTCTGCTCGCGCTGTTTTTTCGCGAGGCGCGGCTGCGCTTTCGCGGGTTACTGCACTGGTTCTACTTGTCGATCTTCGCGGCGATCGTGGCGCCGTGGCACATCTGGGCGGAGAAACACTTTCACGGCTACCTGCTCTACCAGGTCCGCACCGAGTGGGCTGGGCACATGGCCGGCTGGTCCGATCGGGCGCACGATTTCGGCGGCGCAGCGCGTTTTGAATTTCTCGGGATGCATCTCGCCTGGCTGTTCCCGTGGTCGATCGCTCTCCTGCCCGGCGTTCTATTTGCGTGGCGTCGGCTGGCTCGGCCTAACGAAATAGAATTCGGTGGTGCGCTGCCGTGGTGCTGGATGGGCGTGGTGTTTGTGCCGTTGCTCTTGCTCGGCCAACGCCAGGATTATTATTCCATGTGCATGTGGCCGGCGTTCGCGCTTTGGGCGGCGGTGGCGTGGGACCGGATACCACGAACACTGTGCGTGGCTGGAATCATTGCGGTCGCCAGTATCGGTTTCATAGCGACATGCACCGCGTTCTTTCCAATTTGGCGCGGGGGAACTGGAAACTGGGGCGACATGGACGCGCGTTGGACCGCATGGCGTGCGCTGCGAGATATCCCCGCCTCCACCTGGCTAACGTTTCGTCCGATGTTCGGCATCATCGGGATCGCCCTCGTACTTTTCTCGATGCTCGCGATTTATCTCATCAAGATGCAACGGCAGCGACTCGCCTGCGCTGCGCTGGCGGCGGCGATGATCCCGGCGGGGTTGAGCATGATCGATGGCGTCGGGCGAATGGCGCCGTACTTTTCGCTGGCAGACGCGGCGCGATTTCTGAACGCAAAGATTGGCGCCGGGCAAAAAGTTGTCTTCGAAGGACCGCTCGACGATGCCAGCAGTCTCGTCTTCTATTTGCGCAAGAAATTTTTCCTGCTTGATCAAAGCCGGCCAAAGCAAGCGCCGTTCGGCACGGGCAAGATCGACATCTTCGTTGATCAGAAAACGTTGCTCGATAAATGGGGCAGCCCCGAGGGCATTTATCTCATCATCGATCAACAGCGCGCGCCGTATTGGCAGAAATTGCTGACTGAGCGGTTCCACATTTTTCATCAGGTGACGACGTGCGGGACCTACGCCGTTTTGAGCAACGAAATGTAAAGCAGGCGCGGAGTTGAAAAAGCAGCGCGACCGCGTAACGTGCCCGCTCCTTCCGGAGATTATTTTATGTCGCAACATCGCAGTCTAAAAGGCGCCAGCACCATCGCCGCGAAACGGAACGTCTTGAAACGCTTCGAGCGCGTCGAGCTGCTGAAGAAGCGCGGGCAGTGGAAAGAGAACAGCAAAGTCCTCGGTCTTCCGAAAACGAAACCGGACGTCTAACCGGTCCGTTCGTTAGATCGACAACTGCTCTTCGTCGAAGCGCGCCGTGCGCTTAAATCGCTTCCTCGCCGCCGCCGGCGTTGGCTCGCGCCGACATTGCGACGAATTGATCGCGGCCGGCAGCGTCACCATCAACGGAAAAGTCTGCACCGATTTCAGCGCACAACCGACCGAGCGCGATCACGTGAAAGTGAACGGCCGACTCCTGCATGTCGATCCACCACTCACTATCATGTTGCACAAACCCGCGGGTTTCGTTTCGACGCGCAGCGATCCGCACGTGCGCGACACCATCTTCGATTTGCTGCCGCGAAAACTCTCCAAGCTTTTCAACATTGGCCGGCTCGACGCTCAAACCGAAGGCCTGTTGCTTTTGACTAACGACGGCGACCTCGCGCAACGGCTCACCCATCCGCGTTACAAGATCGACAAGGAATATGAAGTGACTTTAGACCGCGCGTGGGACGCGACGTTGGCGGCGAAACTGGCCAAGGGAATTTATCTCGAGGGCAAACGCGCGCGCATCGAACAACTGCATCCGATGAGCGCGACGCGATTGCGCGTGGTCTTGCGCCAGGGAATCAATCGCCAAATCCGCCGCATGTTCGAAGCGGTCGGTTACAAAGTGGAACGACTGACGCGCATTCGCGTTGGAAATCTCCGGCTCGGAGATTTGCCGCGCGGTCACTGGCGTCCGTTAGGCAAGCGCGAGCTTCAATCTTTGAAATGACACTCGATAACTGTAGCGCGCTCATCACCGGCGCTTCGTCCGGAATCGGGCGCGAATTTGCGCGGCAACTGGCGACGCGCGCGCGATCTCTTGTTCTGGTCGCGCGACGTTTGTCGCGCTTGGAAGAGTTGCGCGATGAGCTAACGAAATTGAACCCGAAGCTCAATGTCCACATCCGCGTTGTCGATCTTGCAGACAAATCGCAAATCGAGCCGCTGGTCGATTGGATCGCCGAACAAAAGATCGACATCGATCTCTTAATCAATAACGCCGGCCTTGGCGATATGGGCGCGTTCGCGACGATTGATCCAGCGCGGCTCGACGAAATCATTCAGGTCAACATGATGGCGTTGACTTTGTTGACGCGAAAATTGTTGCCCGCGATGCTGGCGCGAAAACGCGGCGGAGTGCTGAACGTGAGTTCGTCCGCCGGTTTTCTGCCGATCGCGCAGTTCTCCGTTTACGCGGCGACGAAAGCGTACGTAAACAGTTTCTCGGAAGGATTGCGCGCGGAGTTACGCGGTAGCGGCGTCAACGTGTGCGCGCTTTGCCCGGGGCCAGTGCACACTGAGTTCGGCAATGCCGCATCCCGACCGGGTGAAAAAGCGCTCGAAGCCGGCGCGGAATTTGTCTACGTCTCGGTCGAGCGGGTGGCGCGCGCAGGACTGGACGCGGTTGAACGCGATCTGCCGCTGCGAATTCCGGGCGCCGTCATGAAGATCGGCATGGCCATCGTCCGAATGTTGCCGATGTCGATCTTGCGTATTACTTCGGGCTTCTCGGCGAAGCGAACGCGTTAACGTCCGAGCAACGACGTAGCGCTCGCGAACGGCGTTGAAACCAGCGTCGTCGGCACGGAGGGGATCGGAGTCAGAGTAGATGGGGGCACTAGCGCGGTCGTCGTCGTTAGGCTGCTTAAAACTGGCGCGGTGCTCGATGTCACCGGCGTTGTGGATGTGCTGGTGGCGCTGGAGAGCAGCGTCGGAGCCGTGTTCGCGACTGCTGTGGTGGTATTTGAAACCAGAGTCGTCGGCGCGGTCACAGCGCTGGTGAGACTGGTGGATGTTGGACTGACCGAAACGACGCCGCCTACGGCTGAATCCAGAAGAGAGAGGACTTGTGCGGTGCTCGCAACGGGAATGGCCGTGACGGTGGAAACGGTGCCACCAATGTTATTGACGAGAGCGCTCACGGTGTCCGCCGTCGCGCCGATGACAGAATCGACGGTGCCGGTCAATGGAACCGATGCGATGGTGGAAGCTGAGCCTAACAAGTTCGTCGCAAGAGAACCGACCGTGTATGTGGTGGAAGCGACCAGCGTATTAGCTGTGGACGTTGTCGCCGCGGTAGTGCCGCTTACGGTTGACACCACGCCGCCGAGCAAAGGCGCAGTGCCTTTGACTGTTGCAACGGGCGAACCGCCGGTGGTTGTAGGAGTGGTGAGCGCAATCGTCGGAGAAACGAAGACCTTAGTGCCATGAGTGAGGGCGAGATTCGTCGGAATAAGATCCTTTTTCGCGAGACTGCCTTGTTGCACGTCGATGGCGCTCTGAATCAACGGCATGCTCGGCAATGGGGCCGAACCGGGAAAATTAACAAGCGTGGATGTGTTCGCGATTTGTTGAAGATCGACATCGACGGGGTCGGGGATCTTCTTCGCGTCAGGACGCATGATGACCATCTTTCCCGGACGAAGGACCAGCGAATCGCCCAGACGCCGATTGAGTGACAAACGCAGACTGCCTTCGAGAACGAGCACCTTGATGTATTGCTGGGGAATGTATTCCATCATGATCGTGGTACCGGTAATCGCTGCCGTGACCGCCGCAGTGTGAATTTTCGCGCCGCCTAATCCTTTCGGCACTTGAAGAAGCATCGACCCTTTCTCCAGGCTCATGTCGCGCGTTCCGGTCTTGAAGCTATAAAAAGTTTCCGCGCCGAGACGAGTGAGGGTGTCGTCTTGAAAGAGCAACTCGGAGCGCGATTTTTTTCCGGTCTCAACGCCCAGGTCGTCTTTGATCACATCTTTGAGTGCAGCCGGTCGGCCACCAATCTGCGGATCAACTACGCTAACCTGGTTGATAATTTTCGTAACCTCGGCGCGAGTGAGTGGTCCGGCAATCAACGGAAAAGGAGCAATTGATACGGCAACAAGAAGGAAGATCGACAATCGACTTTTGAGCATAAGTAACAGAATGGTATTTATAATTACCATAATTTATCCATGGGCTCAACTAAAACTTTACGTCGAATCGGAACCCTCCGCCGGCATTGAAAACGCCATATGCGAAGGCGGATTCGCTTGAATCATTACGAACTCCAGAAAGGGAGGCGCTGATCCGCGTCCACCGATTTGGCGCGATCCCGATGGCAAGGGAAAGCGTCTGATTATGATCGAGACGGCTTCCATATGGATATACTTGTGCGGCGTATCGATAGAGCAAATCCACACCAGCCGACCGCGTAATCTGCAAATGATACGTCGCGTAAGGTCCGCCTTGTTCCCGCTCCTGCGAACGCGGCACAGCGCGGGCCAGGACTCCGCTCAGTCCAGTTGTGAGAAAATGCGTGCGCGCGAAAACAAATGCTTTTTGTGCGCCGAGCGTCAGTTCGTGGTCCTGCAATAATTCATCGCTGCGACTATCGAGGAGCTCGGTAAAATCGTAGCGCGCGAACGCGACGATGCCGCGCGCTCGCGGCACAATCCAACTCAGTCCCGCGCCGGCCGCGATTCGTTCAAAATCCAATTCGTTGGCGCGATCGTAGCGAAAAACCGAAGTTGTAACGGAAATTTCCGCCAGCAAACTGCGGGAAATCACTGGCCGCCACGCCGCGCCGGCATTTGCGGCGACAAAAACGTCCGACCGCGTATCACTACGGCGAAGATCGACATTGTTCGTATAAAACGCCGAAGCATCGCCAAAGAAACTAAACGGATGTGGTCGCGCCTGACTTTTTAGAATGATTTGGGTGCCGAAACTTTCATCCTCCGCGTTTGATGAATCGCTTTGATCCGTCGCAACTCTTCCATTATTTCCACCGAACGCGCCGGTGCCGGGTGCTGATGACGTTGTGAAAAGCCGCGCTTGATTGATAGAGGAGACCGCCTGCTGACCGCGGACAACGCTGACCGCGATGAGTAGCATCACCAAGAACAGAAAACGACGCTTCGCTGCCACCTCTGAAATTGAGCAAGGCATATGCCCGCACAACCGGGCATCGGCATACTTTTCGCTGCGTCGGCACAGCAATGTCTCGTCCACGCTTCCTCGTTGCAGTGCTACTGGCGGCATTTTGCGCCGGCACCGTCGTGGTGGTGGAACTGGTTCGTCCGCGACCTTACACGCAACTCGAATATGGATTCCAAGATTTTGTCGCTCGTTTCGGTCGGATGACCCAACCAAATCCCGATCTCGTTTTTCTAGCCATCGATTCTGATTCCGTCGCCTTGGATCCAAGTCTGGATGTAGACGGGCTATTCGCTTCGACCAAACGCACCCCGGGATCGCGCGGCGCGCTCGAGATGATGGCGAAAGGCTGGCCGTGGGACCGCGAGATTTACGCCATGATCCTGGAACGTCTGGTGCAAGCCGGCGCGAAAGTTGTCGTGTTCGATTGTCTTTTCCCGACAGCGGCGCCCGGCGATGATGCATTCCGTGTCGCGCTCGAGCGCTTCAAGTCACAAGTGGTCATCGGCAGTAATTTCGTCACCCCGGACGATGTCGATCGATCCCGGCGCATTGCGTCCAGTTATCAGCCGCCGGCCGAAACCCTCATCCCTCGAACATCCATTCCGGATGAGCGCGTCGGATTCACTAACTTCTTCACCAGTGAAAACAAAATTGTCCACAGTGCGCAGTTTCGCGTCGCCTTTCGGCAGGACGGAAATACAACCGAGACCTACACTTCCCTTTCCGCCCGCGCCGTGGCCTGTGGTGGTCGTGCCGAACTCGTGCCTAACGACCTCGGTGACCATCTCATTCGTTTCACTGGTCCGCCTCGCGTTGGATTTAGGCCGCACCCGATCTTCGAAATCTTTGTCCCGGAATACTGGGAGCATAATTATCGGTCAGGCGAATCGTTGCGGGGGAAAACTGTCGTCATCGGCGCAGAAGGGAAATGGCAGCACGACGAACTCCTCACGCCTTTCGGCGCGATGCCCGGCGGAGAACTCCACCTCAATGTTATCAATGCATTGCGGCAGCGTGAATTTCTCAGCAAAGTCTCGCCTCTCGCCGCCGCCATTCTGACCGCTCTCGCCGCGGTGCTCGGCGCGGGTTTGTGCCTGATTTTTCGTTCCGCATGGCTTCGTCTTCTCGCGCTCATTGCCATTGACGCCGCCCTTCCCGCTGTCGCGCTGTGGCTCTACAATCATCCCGGCATTTATCTGCCTTCGGTTGCTTTGCTGCTCGCCATAAACGCGACCGTTTTCATCGGTCTCGTATCCGATTTCACATTCGAACGCATCGAGAAAGCCCGCCTAAGATCGACATTGAAAACGCGCGACGATCTCACCCACATGATCGTGCACGATCTCCGCTCTCCTCTCACCATCGTCAGTGGTTACGTCGATGCGCTCCAACAGATGGCCGCCGGCAAATTGACCCCGAGCGAAGAAAAATACTTCGCCGAAGCCAAACGCGGCGCGAACGACATGCGCGACATGATCACCACCCTGCTCGATCTCGGCCGACTCGAAGCCGGTGAAATGCCGCTGCGATTGCAACCGCACGACGTCAACGAGATCGCGCGCAAGGCCGCCGCGCGATTTTCGCCCATCCTCGACCAGCGCACTCTTCATTGCGATGCACTGGCGGCGCCCGTCCTCATCTCCTGCGACGCCGACGTCATCCGCCGCGTCTTGGAGAATCTCATCAGCAACGCCATCAAATTTACGCGATCGAATGGACGAATCGTCGTGCGCGTTCAACCCGATGCCGAAGAAGTGATGATCTCCGTGCGCGATGATGGACAAGGCATCCCGCCGGACCAGCACAAACACATCTTCGAAAAATTTGGACAGACTGCGACCGGCGGCGAACAACGCCACTCCAGCGGCATCGGTCTCGCCTTCTGCCGCATGGCGGTCGAAGCGCACGACGGAAAAATCCGCGTCCAAAGTGAACCCGGCAAAGGCAGCACCTTCTCCTTCACCTTGCCCTCGCGCGACCAAGCGCCGCTCCACACGGTTGCGGAAATCACCGCCTAACGCCTAACTAATTCGTCGATGTCGATCT
>JBBROO010000027.1:0-40372 GCA_038229295.1 Chthoniobacterales bacterium
ATCAATTACACGAACGTCTGCAATGTTTACTGCAAGTTCTGCGCGTTTTATCGGACGGAGAAGGATGACGATCACTACGTGCTTTCGTTCGAGCAGATCGACCAGAAGCTGGATGAGCTTTCGGCCGCGGGCGGCGTGCAAATTTTAATGCAGGGCGGGCATCACTCGAAGCTGGGGTTCGAGTGGTATGTCGATCTTCTTCATCACATCCGCGAAAAATATCCGCATATTAATATTCACGGATTCAGTCCGCCGGAGTTTCAACATTTCGCGGAGACGTTTCGGATGCCGTTGCGCGAAGTGATTTCGAAATTTAAGGAGGCGGGGCTGGGATCGATCCCGGGCGGCGGCGGCGAGATTTTGGTCGATCGCGTGCGCAAAAAGATTTCGCCACTCAAGATCGACAGTGACGGCTGGCTGGAAGTCATGGACGTGGCGCATTCGTTAGGCTTGAAATCGAGCGCGACGATGATGTTCGGTCACGTCGAGACGATTGAAGATCGGGTCGAACATTTGCAGCGGATTCGTGGGCAACAGGACAAGAGTGGCGGCTTCACGGCGTTCATTTGCTGGACGTTTCAACCGCAGCATACGGTTTTGAAAATCGAACATCCGACCGGCGTTTCGGAATATTTGCGGATGCAGGCGCTCTCGCGGATTTTTCTGGATAACATCGACAACGTGCAAAGTTCCTGGGTGACGCAGGGGCCGAACATCGGCCAGGTGGCGCTGAAGTATGGAGCAAACGATTTCGGTTCGGTCATGATGGAAGAAAATGTCGTGAGCAGCGCGGGGACGACGTTTCGATTGAACGCCGAACAAATCGAGTCGCTTATTCGCGATGCCGGTTATGAGCCGCGACGCCGAAACAATTGGTACGAACTATTGAACTAAGGGCGCGAGAAGGTTGTCTATGAACGAAGTCCTCCGCCAACCGTAAAATTCGCGCCTTGACGATCGTCCTCGTATTCTCCATATAGCGGCCTGTCCCGCGCTGGTTTCCTGGCGCGGGACTCGACATCTTAAGTTATGACCAACCTTCACCGATCAATTTGCCCGCGCGCGTTCGCAACTCCCCTCGTGCTCCTGAGCGCGATGGTCGGCGTTGCCACCAGTCCAGCGCAAAACGGGCCGCCAATTATCCGCTCGATCGACGTGGAGTACTCGGGCCCGGCGACGGTGAGCAAAGAGCGCATCCTGGCACAAATGCGGACGAATGTCGGCCAGCCTTACTCGGACCAAGTGGTCGAACAGGATATTCGACAACTGTATTCGACTGGATTTATCCGAAACGTCCGCATCTACGCCGAGCCCGTGCAGGATGGCGCGAAAGTGATCGTGGCTGTGCAAACGCGCGCGGTGGTGCGCGAGATTGAAATTGCCGGCGCGCAAAAAATTAGCGCGAAGCGCCTGCGCAAAGAAATCGGGATCAGGATCAATAGCTCGGTGAACGAAGAAGCGTTGGAGAAGGGACGCCAGAAGATCCTCGAAACTTATCAGGGACGCGGGTTCACCGACATCAACGTTCAGTTTCGCGTCGACCCGATTGACGAAAAGCGCGGGACGGCGCGCGTCGTCTACACGATCGAAGAAGGAGTGAAGGGCGCGGTGCGTTCCGTGCAATTCGAAGGCAATGCGCACTTCAGCGACCGGGTATTGCGCAAGCAAATCAAGACGCGCGGCAAAACGCTGATCGCTTTTATCGACAAATCGGGCCGGCTCGATGAACCGCAACTCCAGCGCGACCTCGATAGCATCAAAGAATTTTATCAGAACAAGGGCTACATCGACGCGGAGGTGAAGGACGTTCGTAAGGAACGCGAGAACGGTCCGTTGATCATCACAATCTCCGTGACCGAGGGGGCGCAATATCACGTCGGGAAGATGTCGTTCGCTGGTTACAAACAGACGACCGAGGATAAGATCCGAAAGCTGCTGAAGATGAAAGAAGGCGATGTGTATTCGCCCAAGCAATTGCGCGAGGATGCCAAGGCGATTGCGGACGCGTATGGCGCCGGGGGATATGTCGATCTAATGGTGGAGCCGCAGGGAGTGCCAGCGGGCCCGGGGCGGATCAACGTTCAATACAAAATCGAGGAAGGAAATCGCTCGTTCGTCCAACGCATTACTATCATCGGCAATACGCGCACCAAGGACAAAGTTCTGCGCCGCGAAGTCCTCATCGCACCGGGCGATACCTTCAACACGGTGCGGGTGGATGTTTCGAAAAAGCGGCTCGAAAATCTGGGTTACTTTTCGAAGGTCGAAACCTATCCTGAAGATACGGGCGTGCCGGGCCGCAAAGACCTCGTCGTGCAAGTGGAAGAAAAGCGCACGGGATCGCTCAGCTTCGGCGGTGGCTTTAGTACCGTTGATCAGTTGGTCGTATTCGGCGAACTGACGCAGGGCAATTTCGATTTGATGAATTGGCCGGGCTTCACTGGAGCGGGGCAGAAGTTTCGTATTCGCGCGCAGGTGGGAACGCAGCGCCGAGATTTCATCCTCGCGTTGACGGAGCCGTATTTTCTCGATCAGCGTTTGTCGCTCGGTGGCCAGGTTTTCTACAGCGAAGCGAACTATTTGAGCTCAGTTTACGACCAGCGGAACGTCGGATTCGCCGTTGAATTACGCAAACCGCTGTTTGCTTATACTTATATGACGCTTGGCTATCGGCTGGAAGATATCGAGATCTTCAACGTCGAAGCGAGCGCTTCACCGGAAATACGGGTTGAGTCGGGCTCGCGGGTGAAGAGCACTGTTTTAACCAGCCTCATCTTTGATCGCCGGGACAATCCGCTCTTGACGCGTAAGGGCCAGCGCATCGCCTTCTCTCCTTATGTGGCGGGCGGATTCCTGGGCGGCGATACGCAGATTTATGGCGGCGACTTGGAAGCATCGCAGTACTTCCATTTGCCCTTGGACTTGATTCTGTTGTTTAACGGCGAAGCCGCCGTGGTCGACACCTGGCAGGTGCCAAATAGGACGACAATTACTTTCATCCAGCCCAACCCGCTCCCGCCGCCCGCTCCCACGCAAATCGTGGTTTCAAAAGAAATTTCGACGGTGCCTATTTTTGACCGGCTATATCTCGGCGGATCAAACAATCTCCGCGGCTTTGCTTTCCGCGATGTCGGCCCGAGAGACGAACACGGCGAGCCGATCGGAGGTCAATCGATGGCGCGCGGCACGGTGGAATTAACCTTTCCCATCATTGTCAAAGCGCGCGGCGCGATTTTCTACGATACGGGGTTCGTTAACGCCGATCCATATGATTTCGGCACCAAGCATGTCGCTTCGGATTTCGGCATAGGTCTTCGTCTTGACTTGCCAATTGGCCCTTTGCGAGTTGATTACGGCATTCCCTTGGAAAAGGATGGGCGTTCCGGCAGTGGAAGATTCAACTTCAACGTCGGTTATCAGTTTTGAACAAACGCCAACCACTCCGGTCTAACCGGTTCCACACCAACCTGACTCATTTATCTATGAAAAAAATCCTACTTATCACTCTGGGCTCGATGCTCGCGCTGCCTGGCCTGACCTTCGCGCAGAGCTCCATGAAAATCAGCACTGTCGATATGAATCGCGCGTTCAAGGAATACACCAAGACCAAGGACGCCGAGGCCAAGATCAACGAAGCGAAAAACGCCGCCAAAAAAGAATACGATGACCGCGCGGACGCTTATAAAAAAGCGCTCGACGACATTAACAATCTAAACAAGCAGCTCGACGCTCCCGCCTTGAGCGCGGACGCGAAAACGCAAAAAGCCAAAGAGCGCGACGACAAGATCGCCAACATCAAAAACATGGAGCGCGAGATCAACGAATTTCGCCAGACCCGCGAACGCCAGCTTCAGGAACAGGCCATGCGCATGCGCGAAGGCATCGTCAAAGAGATTACCGAAGTCGTAATGGAGAAAGTGAAATCAGGAAATCTCGATCTCGTCTTCGACAAGTCGGGCATGAGTTTGAACGGTGTTCCGCTTCTCATGTATTCGCGGAACGATGTCGATTTTACGAATGACGTTGTCGCCGTCTTGAACAAACCCGGCCGTGTTTCCAGCGTGACGACTTCAGAAAAACCCGCCGCCGGTTCTTCGAGTCCCGCCGCGACTAGCCCGGCCGCAAGCGCAACGCCGAACCCGGCGAAAGCGACCAAGCCTTAATTCCAATTTCGATTTAAAACACACGCGAGCTCAACTCGCGTGTGTTTTTTTTCGTACCGATGAGCTCGCGCCGATACGCTCTCAAATTGAGATGTCGATCTTGGCGCCACGGCGCTCCCATTCTCGCCTGCTTTCTCAGTCTCACCGCCAGCGCCGCCGACTGGCAATCCGGCCTAACGACAGACCCGCCCGGCAAATTTCCGACGCTTCGTCCCCTCCGCGCCAAATACAATTTTGGCTGGAGCGGCTTCACCGCCGCCACCGGCGACCTTCATTTCACCAATCCTTCTGCCGACCGCTGCCAGCTCGAAGCCAGCGGTAAGACGGTCGGTGTTGTCCGTGCATTGTGGCGGTTCGATGTCACTCATCACGCCGTCGCCGATGCCGAAACGCTCCGCCCCCTTGAGATGAAGCAGAACGAAAATGTTCACGGTAAAAGGATCGAGACCAGTCTCGTTTTCAATAATGCCGGCGTCTCACGCTCGCGCAGCGAGGCTTGGAACAAAACGCCGGAGCCGAAAAAGCCCAAGCAATACAATTTTCCGAACTTGTTCGATCTGCAATCGGCGCTGCTCTATCTGCGCAGCCAGTCGCTAAAGGATCGCAGTGCCTATCGCATCGTTGTCTACCCCGCCACCTCGGCGTATCTCGCCACTCTCACCGTCGTCGGGCGCGAAAAACTTTCCGTGCACGCCGGCAACTACAACGCCATCAAGCTTGATGTCCAACTCAACAAAGTCGGCAAGAATCTTCAGCTCGAGCCGCACAAAAAATTCAAGCGCGCTACGGTTTGGGTTTCCGACGACGCCGATCGGCTGGTCTTGCGCATCGAAGCGCAGATTTTTGTGGGAACAGTTTTTGTCGAGCTGCAATCCGTGCAGTTCGAACCGCTGCCAAATTAGCGGCCGCGCAAGATCGACATCTACGGATGGATCCATTCGCCGCGCACCGGCGGCTGCCGGAAGATGCGGCGCGGCGTGTAAACGGGTTCATGCGCACCCGGCAGTAATTCGAGCGCAGCTAAAGTTTCGAGATCGAGTCGGCCGGTTGATTCCAAACCAACGCGGGATTGATAGGCCCGCAATGAAAACTCGAGGTCGGGCCCGAAGACGCCGGTGATCTCGCTTTTGAAAAGACCGTGCCGGGCTAAAATTTTTTGCGCATCTACGATGAGACGGCGGAGCACTTCGGGTGGCGCATTTTGAAAAGGCGTGCCGATAAAATTTTCACCCACAGCTGGTGCGACGCGACCGGGATATACCGGCGGGGATTGTCGATCTTGTGAAGGTGCCGGGTAGTATGGCGACGGCGGCTCGTCTCGTTCAGCGGTCGCGCCCGCATCATTCTGCGATGGCTGCGCCGTCTGCGGAACAGGCGTGGGCGCGCGCGCGATTGGTGGCGCCGAAGCCACCGGCGATGACGCGACCGAAGGATTCGAGCGCAGCGCTTTTAACGTTTCCTCATTCAATTCACCCGTTATCTGCAGTCCGTTGCGAATTTGAAAACGCCGCACGGCCGCCGTCGTATCGGCATTTTTCTCGCCCGTAATTTCGCCGTAATAAAATCCCTGATCTTTTAACGCCTGTTGCACACCCGCGATTTTATCGTCCGCACGCAGCAAACCAATCGCCAGAAATGAAATCAGAAGCAGGGCCCAAATTTTCATGTCGATCTTGTAGTTGGACGCTGCGTTTGGCCGCTTATTCGGCGCCATCGGCCGCACCTGTCGCTAGAGTTGGTTGACGTTGTTTCAGAAGATCGCGGTAGCGCACGACTCCGTCGCAGATCGCCGCCGCCAATTGCTCGCGGTAATCTTCGTTCCCAAGTTTCGCGTTTTCATCTTTGTTCGTGAGAAATCCTCCTTCCACCAGAACGGCGGGATGGCGCACATTGGCGATGACGAAATACTGTTGCGCTTTCGTGCCGCGGTCGGCCGCCTGGGTGTGCGCGACAAGCGCTTCCTGAATGAACCCGGCCAGGCTTTGACTCTCGAAATTTGGTGCTTGCGTGGATGCGCGTTGCAGAAATGGCAACCACGAAACCATCGGCGTGCCGGTGGTGATTTGGTGATCCGCGTAATACGTCTCAACGCCGGTTGAGACCGGTTTATTGCCTTCGTTAAAATGAATGCTGACGAAGATGCAATCAGGGACACGATTCGTTAGGGCGGCGCGCTCGACCAACGAGATGTAACTGTCACCGACGCGCGTCATGACGGTGGCGACGCCTTTGGCCTGGAGCAGGCGATCCACGCGTTTGGCCACATCGAGCGTCAGGTCTTTTTCCAGAACGTTTCCGCACATCGCGCCCGAATCCTGGCCGCCGTGTCCCGGATCGATAACGACGACCGGCAATCCCTGATTATTTGGCGGAGCGGTCGAAGTCCCTGTTCCTGGATGTGAAGTCCATTGTAACCACGCGAACGAAACCGCCATAAGAAGAAGTCCCACCCAGGCCAGCGCGCTACGCACCCCCGAGCGCCCCATCCCTCCTTGTCGATCTAACATGCGCGCGTTTTAATCGGAGATGACGGAGCGCACTTCCTCATCGGACAATGTTCGATAACGAATGGCCGTTTCCGCACTGCGTTCCAGGATGGCGGCCTCAATCCCGGTGGTTGCGAGCTGTTCTTGTCGATGCTTGATGACCGCCTCGCGCTTTGGCCCTTCCGGACCTGCGGCCATGTGGCCGATACTCCACGCGTCCGCCGCCGCGCGCACCGCGCCCGCCAGATCCATGTCGGCGCGATGTTCCTGTGTCAAAAATTGTTCCATTGATTCGGTCGACGCTGGCGTCGCGCTAAGCACGGCAAAATTCTGGCGCGTTTGCGAAATGGAACTTCCGTTGCTCGCGATCGCACCATCGTATTCCACCCGCAGAAACAAATCTTCTTCCGGCGTCGCCCCGATCTCCGCAAAAACAAGCCTCGCCAGAAAAGGCGCGCCATAAATTTGCTCGAATGCGTTTTTCATCACTGGGCTGAGCGAGTAATGCGCGAGACGGCGCAGAGAAACGTCCGCGGCCGAGCGCGTGAAACCTTCCGTGCTGGCCAATTCAATCGCCGCCATGCGCAACCGCTCGATGTCGCCCGGATGTCCGATTGCGCCCATGGCGATGCGATCATAAATCTCGAAAACCTTTTGGCGCGAGCGGCCCAATGTGAAGAACAAAATTCCCTCGTCGTAGCTAATCGCGGCGATCGGACTGCCGGCCGCAAGTTGCGTCTCGATGTACTCGCGCCGATTCGCGATTGCCTCGACCCACCGATACGGCTCCTCGATCATGCGACAGATTTCTTGAACACGGCCGCAATCTTTTCTTCCGGCAAAGTCGTGATGCCCGCATGCGAAACGGTTTTGATGATCGGGTAAATTTTCCCAGTGCGATCGACTCCCCCAGTCGCGGTGTCCGATTCCGCCGCCGTATCTAACGCGCGCAACGCCACCGCCATCGCTGCCTCTTCGTCCAAATCCTTCAACAATTTTTTGCCCCAATGATTTTCGTAATAAAGAATCCCGCGCACCGCCGGCGAGCCAGAACCGGTCGCCGCGTAATCAGCCGCTTCGAATTGCGCACCCATCGCGTCGTAAAAATAAAGCCGCGCCTCCGGTTTCGAACTGGCGTCGTAGGTGGCGAAGATCGGGACGACGATGCCGACGCCCTGCATCACGAAGCCGAGATTGTCGCGGAGTAGTTTCGACAAAGCGCGCACTTTCCCGTCCACGCTCATTTCCTGCAGTTGCGTCCGGCGAAAATATTGGAACGAATGTTCGAGCACGCGCGCCATTTCCCACGCCGTCGCCGGCACACCGGCGATGGCCATGAGCGAATGTCGATCTATCTCCAGAACTTTGTCCGCGCGATCGTAGACCACCGTGTGCCCCGAGGTCGCGCGTCGATCGCCCGCGACGAGCACCCCGTCCGCAAATTTAAACGCCAGGATGGTGGTCGATTCCGTTTGCGCAAAAGATTTCTGTGCACCCGGCGCAAGATCGACAACGGCCGGCGCGCCTAACAAACCGCGACGCCGCAGCAGCGCCGGAAAATCTTCCGCCGCTCCGGAAAAAGCCTGGTCGAGCGCCATGGAAAAAACCGCTACTCGCCCGTGCGCTGCCGGTAACGCTTGGATTGATTCGGATCCACTTTGCGCATTTTCTTGAGCAAATCCCTTGTATCCGGTCTCGAAATATCGGGCGACCGCGGCCCGTCCCCATCGCCTTGTTTCGGACCCCACGGCGCGGGTTCGGTCGGCTTTTGAATGCGCTCCGGCATGGCGAAAAATTAAGGGGGAAACCCGGCAAAGGCAAATTGACCCGCGCTTGCCAGAAAAACCGGTAGATGGCAAATTCTCAGGTGATGAAGCGATTAATCACCCATTTGGGCGCCATTATTTTGGTTTTGTTTTTCGGTGCGTCGATGTTCGGCCAGGGCCTGGCGCCATCGCCCACCACATCTTCACCGCCCGCCGCGGGACAATTCGAAGCGATCATAAAAAAGATCGACGAACAAAACGCGAAGATCGACACACTCTCGCAACAAATTCTAAAGCTGGAACAGCAACTGGCCAGCTCGCGCCCCGGCGTCATGATCGGTGAAGCCACTCCCGCAACATCGACATCTTCGCCCGCGGCCCAACCATCCGCTTCGGCTTCGCCTAACGGAAACAGTCACGTCGTCGCCCGCGGTGAAACGCTCACCTCCATCGCGAAGATGCATAACGTCAGCGTGATCGAGCTGCAAAAATTCAACCATATCGAGAACGATCGGAAATTGCAGATCGGTCAAACCATCATGGTTCCTGGTCCCGCCGCGCCCGCTGCTTCCGCCTCTCCGCCCGGAGGTTGATCGGATGGATCAACCATCTTCGCAGCGCTGGTTCTTGCGCAAGCACGAGGGCGGCGCGGTGTTCGGTCCGCTCTCTTTTGCGCAACTCGAGCGTTGGGCTTCGAGCGCACAGGTCGCGCCCCACGATTGCATTTCCACCGATCAACTGACTTGGTCGAAAGCGCCGATGCTTCCGCAGCTCGGGATGGATTGGCTCGTCGAAGTGACCAGCGAACGTTATTACGGCCCGACCACGCTCGGCGCCATCCAGGAGTTCGTTAGGCTAGGCGATATCGATGGGACAATGTTCATCATTAATGCCTGCGACGGCAGCCGTTTGCAGATTCAAGAAATGCCCGCGCTCCTCGAAACCGAAATAGAAGATGTCGATCTTGCGGAAGAGCCTAACGAATCCGTCGATACGAACGAACCGGAGATCGCAGGCATGTCGATTGCCATCCAGGACCGCATTCGCGATCTCGAGCAAAGTCTGGCTGAAGAACGCCGCGCTCTCCAGGAAGCGGAAGAGCGTTATCGCGATCTCGAACAAAAATATAATGAGCTGCAAAGTGGGTCGTAACCTTCGCGCCGGCAATTAATTCGCGCTGTCATCCTGAGCGCAAACAAAGGACCTCACAAAAGCGCGAAGATCACACAAACTGGATGGTGTGATCACTCCTCGATTGCGAGGTCCCTCGTCGTCTTCGCGACTCGGGATGACAAGCTGAGTGGACGCCGCTAGATCGACAATTGCTCGTCTGGCGTCGTCACCGCGACGGATTCGTCTTCGGCTGGTGATTCACGATCGGGCGAGCTTGACGTCTTGAGCAAACTTTCCCGGCATAGGCGCGCGTATTTTCCTCCGCGCGCGATCAGCTCCTCATGCGTGCCGCGTTCGATAATGCGCCCGCGATCCAGCACCAGAATCTGGTCCGCCCTAACGATGGTCGAGAGCCGATGCGCGATGACGATGGACGTGCGGTTCGCCATCAAATGTTCGAGCGCTTCCTGAATTAACCGCTCCGTCGCCGTGTCCACGCTCGCGGTCGCTTCATCGAGAATCAAAATGGGCGGGTCCTTCAATAGAGCGCGCGCGATCGAGAGCCGCTGCTTTTCACCGACGCTGAGTTTCACCCCGCGCTCACCGACGATACTTTCTAATCCGTTAGGCAATCGATCGATGAACTCTCGCGCATTCGCCGCTTCCACTGCCCGCCAAAGATCGACATCAGCCGCCGCCGGCTTTCCCATCAAAAGATTTTCGCGGATCGATCCGTTGAACAAAAAGCTCTCCTGCGTCACCACGCCGGTCTCTTCCCGCAACGCGCGCAGGTCGTATTCGCGAATCGATTTGCCATCCACTTGAATCTGGCCGCTGCTGAATTCGTAGAAACGCACGAGCAGATTCACCAAGGTGGATTTGCCCGCGCCGGTCGCACCGACGAGCGCGATGGTTTCACCCGGCCGAGCGTGAAAAGAAATGTGACTCAGCGCGGTGAGATCTTCTCCGTAACTGAAGCTAACGTCGTCAAAACGAATGTCGCCTGCGATCCGCGATGTCGCTTTGTTCTTGTCGATCCAACCGGGTTCAATCGGCTCGTCGAGAATTTCGAACACTCGCTCGCCGGCCGCGCGGCCTGCTTGCACGAGTTGATTCAACTGATGCAATCGGCTGATCGGATCGTAGAGAAATGCCGTCAACATCAGCGACGCCACCAAATCGCCGATTTGCAACGTGCCGTTGAGCACCGCTCGACTTCCGAATCCGAGCACGAGAATCGCGCCTATCGCTTCGAAGAGCGACATCGCCGGACTGTAAATCGCCCACACGCGCATCACCACGAGCGTCGCATTACGCAATTGATCGCTCACGCGATTAAAGCGCCCGTGTTGTTCCCTTTCGCGCGCGAAACTTTTGATCTGCCGAATGCCGGAAAGATTATCGTGCAGCAACGCATTCATCGCGGAGGCGGCGCGACGTTGCAGGCGATAACGGCGATGCGCCGTCAGCGTGTAAGTCAACGCGCCCGCGATGAGAAACGGAAATGGGACGAGCGCGAGCAACGCCAGCGTCGCGTTCAGATAAAACATCACCGTCAGGACGATCACGATTTGCAAAATAGCGACCACGCCTTGTTCGATCCCGTCGATCAGCACGCGCTCGACCGAGTTCACATCTTCGATCACGCGCGTCATCAAATCGCCCGTGGCGCGATTGTCGAACCAGCGCAGTGGCAGCAACTGAATGTGCGAATAGAGATCGCTGCGCAGATCGAAGATGACTTTTTGTTCGAAGGTGTTGTTGAGAATGATGCGCAGAACATTGAAGCCGTGCTGCAAAACAAACGCGCCGGCCGCAAGCCAGATTAACGGCAGCAATTTCTCCGGATGATGACCGCGCACGACATCATTGATGATCCATTTCGTCACCGTCGGAAAAACAATCACCATCAACGTCCCGAGAATGGCGCAGGTCAGCGTGCCCGCCGCGAGCAACGGATACCGCTTTAAGTAAGTAAAGACGCGCCAGACCGTTTTCATTTTGCACAATCAACCTCAACGGTGACCCTCTGCCGTCAAGCGTTGCGCCCGCGGTCAAGCGTTGCCCGCCGTCAAGCGTTGTAGCTGCCGCCGTCACTGGCGGCAGATCTCCTGAATCACAACTCGCTCAGATGTGATCGCCCAAATGTTTATGTCGATCTTTGAACGGTTTCCAAAACAGGCGCGTTCCCAAACAGAGTTTGGGAACAAGGAGCTTGTCGTGCGATTGTCGCGTCGTCACGAGTCCGCTCACAGGTGATCCTGCTCCGGCTGAGTAGAGGTTGTTGATCTAACAATTTTCAGCTTGCTGCGATAGGAACCCGCCGCTAAAGCACGAATCATGGATTCTCTTTGTCAGATTATTTGTCCGGATGAAATCCGAATCAGACGAAACCCCGTTTCATTGAATTGTAGTTAGGACTCCCTAGGCTATGAAAACCGCCGCGCAGATCGCTAATGATGCAAAGGTTCGCCTTCAGCAAGACATTGTCTCGAGACTTCGCGCAGGCGGCTTCGAGGCGCGGCACGACACATGGCGGCACTTCGAGTGGGATCAGCGGCTCTGGAAGGAACTCGCTAGCTATGATTTGACCGGACGCGAACGGCGATCGCACCTCAACAAAGTTGCTTTTCCTGACGCGAATCATTTGGAGGTGGATGCCGCGCTCGACGCAGGAAACAATCTGAATCAGCTGTATTATCTCGCGTGTGGCCGAGCGTCCGTGACAAAGAGTGCCGCTGGTGGTTTGGCGGCCGGAAAGAAAGGGCTGAGAATAGTGAAGCACTCAATGACCTAACGATGCAGCGAAGGCGGGTTTTTTAAAAGGGCACCCGCGTGCCTGAACTTTATCGTTAGATGACCGACACGTTCGCCGAATGAAAGACGAAGCTTATTACGAGGCAGTCGCGATAGAGATTCAGCGCAAAGAACTGAAGCCCGGTCTGTGGACGAAGGCGGTTGCGAAGTCTGGTGGGAGTAATGATCGCGCGCGAAGCCTCTACTTAAAATTACGCGCCGCCCAGCTTCGGCAGGCTGACAACAGACTACGGACGCAACGAATTCAACGTAAGACGGCCGATGTCGCACTCGCATTTTTGCGGACTGGGCCTTGGTATGTGGCGAGTGTTGCCCTTGGATTTTTGGCTCTAAGATGGGGAGTCGGTGGACTTTCCTTGTTTACACAGCGGAGCGATCCGACGGTTGCCGTGATGCTAATACTCGGCGTTGCTGCCGGTTGGGGCAGTTGTAAGTGTTTCCTAAAAGCTCGGCTAAAAAGTCCGCGCCGCGGCGAGCCGGACCGCGTTTTTGTTACTTGCATTGAGCCGGGTTGTAAAGGCCCGTGTAGCATTACGGGTCGCGTGCGTGGTCGTACAGTCTATCGCTGCTCGCAGGGGCATGAGTTCTCGGTTTAGTTAGGATCATTAATGTACATGCTTGAGCCCCGTAACCCAGATGTTCGCTTAAATGTGATCGCCCGAATGTTTATGTCGATCTTTGAACGTCAGCTCCGCGATTCCCGATTTATCGAGCTCGCCCAAACCTTCCGCAATCATCCGGTCAAATTGTTCCTTCGTCGCGCGCGCCAATGGAAGATCGAGCCCGAGACTGCGCGCCAGATTAAGCGCGATGCCGCTGTCTTTGGCCGCGTGCGCCGCGGAAAAGAAACAACTGTGTTCGCGGTTCTGCATATCTTCGCCGTCGGTTTCCAGCACGCGCGAATTCGCGCCCGTCTGCGAAAAAATCTCACGTAACATTTTTAGATCGAGACCAAGCGCCGCGCCAAGCCCAAGACCTTCGGCCAATCCCGCCGTGTTGATATTCATGACCATGTTCACGAGCGCCTTCACTTTCGCGGCCTCACCGGCTTTGCCGACAAAACGAACGCTCGATCCGAGTTCTTTCAAAACCGGCTCGGCTTTGCGAAAGGCGGCCTCGCTTCCGCCGCACATCAAATAAAGCGAGCCTTCGCGCGCCTGCGTGATGCTCGAGGCCATGCACGCTTCCAGAGTTTGCGCGCCGACCGTTCGCGCCAGTCGTTCAACATCGACATGGACCTGCGGCGAAACCGTCGCGCAGTTGATGAACAATTTCTCGCGCGCATTCACCAGTAAGTTGTCGCCGCTGCCGGCGAAAATTTCGCGCATCGCCGCGTCGTCCGACACGACTGTGATTATAACGTCGGACTGCGCCGTCACCTCGGATAAATCCTGACTCGCCGCGCAACCGAGTTCCTGCGCCAACTCGGTCGCATGCGCACGGTTCCGATCGTAAACCGCCGTGACATGCAGATGTCGATCTTTCAAGCGACGCGCCATGTTCGCCCCCATCCGTCCAATGCCGACAAACCCGATGTTCATGAAATTTTCCCGGCGAAAAATGCGTTGTGCAGTTTCTCTTCGCCGACCGTCGTCATCGGGCCGTGACCAGGACAGATAATGGTTTCGTCCGGCAGCGTCAGAATCTTTTCGAGATTATTTCGCAGCGCATCGGCGTAGGAAACACTGCCGCCGCCCATTGATCCGGCAAAAAGTGAATCGCCCACGATCGCAATCGGCCGCGCCAATCCCCTAACGACGAAAGTCATTCCGCCGGGCGAATGACCAGATGTCACACGCGTGTCGATGTCGATCTTGCCCACCGTGAAACGTTTTCCTTCGTCGATCTCCTCCGCGCCCGGCACCGCTTCGCGCTTCGGCGTGTAAACATGAGCGCCTGTTTCTTCACGTAGCCGCGGCAAATCCGCGACATGATCGGAATGCGCGTGCGTCAGCAAAATCAGTTTCACCTTAAGATGTTTTGCTTTGCGCAACATCGGCCCGCAATCCGCGCCGGTGTCGAACGCAATCGCGCTCTTCGTCTCCGGGTCCCAGACGAGATACGAATTGACCTTCATGCCATCGTAATCGGTGTCGAACTGCGCAAGCCCGTCGAAATCTTTTAGCTCCTCCGGTTTCCAATTGCCCGTCGCAAGATCGACAAGTGCATTTGGGTTAAGATTCAGCACCGGCGCAATTCGGCCGATCGTGTCCTTGTCGATCGTTCCCTCGCGAATCGCGCTGATGTTCTCGCGCGACACTCCGGATTTCTCCGCCAGCTCGCTGTCTGAAACTCCCAGGCCACGCTGCGCCTTGCCGATGATGTCGCCGACATTGTCTTCAAGTGGAATCATTTCGCTTCTACCATCGTTTCGATACGCAGATCGCCAATTCGTTCCAGAGCCACGTTTCTAAATGCCGCCGCCATCTCCGCGACCGAAAACGTTTTGCCCGCCTCGCGTTCCATCGAAGTCATGGTCACATTGCTAATGCCGCATGGAATTATTTTGTCGAACGCGGAAAGATCGCCGCAAACGTTCAGCGCGAATCCGTGCATGGTGATCCAGTGGCGAACGCCGACACCGATGGATGCGATCTTGCGCTGATTGTCGAGCCACACGCCGGTCAATCCTTCGCGGCGCGCGGCGCGGATTTCAAACTCGGCCAGAAAATCGATGAGCAACTGTTCGAGCCAGCGCAGATATTTGTGCAGGTCCTGGCCGCAACGGCGAAGATCGACAATCGGGTAGCCAATCAATTGTCCGGGGCCGTGATAAGTGGCCTGGCCGCCGCGATTGATTTGGAAAAGTGGATGCGGCAAATGCGCCCCGCCTAACAAACTCGATTTGTCCGGCGTTCGCCCGATGGTGTAAACCGCTTCGTGTTCCAGCAAGAGCAACTCGTCGGCTAACGAGTGATCTTCGCGTTTTCGCGCGACAATTTCTTCCTGCAGCGCGAGCGCGTCGGCGAAATTCATTCGCCCGAGCCAACGCGCCCTAAGATCGACATCGGTCATATTTGCCTCGCGCCCGGGACTCCGAGCTTTGCCACCTCCTGTGAGCGAAGATGCGTTAGGCCAATGGCCAGTGCATCGGCTGCATCCGCGTCCGGCGTTTCCGTTAGGCCAAGAAGCGCACGCACCATGAATGCGACCTGGTCCTTGGCCGCGCCGCCGCGACCGACTGTCGCCTGTTTGATGCGCGTGGGCGCGTATTCAAAAACCGGCAGGCCGCTTTCCGCCGCCGCCAGAATGGCCGCGCCCCGTGCCGCGCCGAGTAGGATCGCCGTCTTGTGGCTCTGCACGTAAATGACCGACTCGAGCGCGCAACAATCCGGCGCGTGTTCGCGAATTAAATCCGTCAACCGATCGCGAATAGCGAGCAGACACGAGGACGAACGCAACGAAGTCGCGTTGTGGATTGTCCCAAAATACAGCGCCCGCGCCTTGCCGTTGTTCGCATCGACAATGGCGACGCCGGTGTTGCGCAAAGAAGCGTCGATGGCCAGAACGCGCATGGCGTTAATGCGCGAGCGCGCCCAGCGCGAGAAACACGCAGCCGACCGCGCCGAAGATCAAACTCACGATCCAGAATCGGCGCTTGTGCGTTAGGGCGGAAATCGCCGCCACCGCGATCGCAATTTGAAACATGGTCACGCCCCGCGCGAAAACTTCGTGTCGATGAAAATTTGCCTTCGCTTCGTTCTGCTTTGCTTCCGCTTCCTTTTTAATTTCCGCCTGCTCCTCTTCGTAGCGCGCGACTTTGGCGCGATCTTTTTCATCCGGCGCCGGCGCGAGCCCGATCTTCGCGTCGAGCACCGAGGCCTTGATGCTTTTTGCCTGGTAATAGTTCCATTGGTCCGACGCTTCGATCTGGCTCATCATCGCTTCGTTAGCGTGTTTGCCGGAAAGTAATCCGGCAATCGCCGCGAGAACAGCGAGCACGGCCGTGCTCAGGGCCACCCATGAAATCCACGTTTCCCCGCTGTGTTGGGCCGTGTGATGCACATGCTCGTGCAAATGTTCCAAAGGAACTTCGGCCTCCTCCATTGGCTCAGTGTAAGATCGACATCTACCCGTTCAAGACCGGAATCTAACGTCGGCGTTGTAGCTGCCGCCGTCTCTGGCGGCAGAATTATAATACGTCTGCTGTCTCCGCGGCAGAATCACGCGCCTGCCGCCAGTGACGGCGGCAGCTACAACATCCAGCGCGATTTGCAGAATCGACAAGCTGCGTAACCGGGCGTTTATTCAGTCTCAATTCCGATGAGCGACACCTGCGTTTGCCAAATCTGCCAGAAAACGAAATCGCCCACGCAGGGCCAGATCGCCGAATTAGTTAGGCCCTCGCTGCACGAGTTCATGAAGAAACGCCACCCGCAATGGGACGGCACCGGCTTTGTTTGCTTCGACGACATCGGCGACAGCCGCCAGGAATACGTCAAAGCCGTTTTGCAGGACGAGCTCGGCGAACTCTCCACCCTCGACAACGAAGTCGTCGAGAGCCTGCGCCAGCACGAGATCGTCTCCAGCAACATCGAGAAGCAATTCGAAAAGAAGCTGACCTTTGGCGAACGCCTCTCCGATCACATCGCCGAGTTCGGCGGCAGTTGGCGATTCATCATCACCTTCGGCGGCATCCTCGTCGTCTGGATCATCATCAACGGCATCGTCTTCGCCACGCGCGCGTTCGATCCCTACCCGTTCATCCTCCTCAATCTCATTCTCTCAACCTTGGCCGCGCTCCAGGCGCCCGTCATCATGATGAGTCAAAATCGCGCCGAAGCGCGCGATCGATTACGCGGCGAGAACGATTACAAAATCAATCTCAAAGCCGAGCTCGAAATCCGGCACCTGCACGAAAAGATCGATCACCTTTTGCGCCGGCAATACAATCGGCTCTTTGAGATTCAACAGATCCAGATTGAATTGCTCGAAGAGCTCGGGCGAAAACGGGAACTGTAGGGGCCGCTGTCCTCAGCGGCAGGACCGAGGAAGGAATTGTCGATCTTAGCAAACAAGTCTTATCCACGCTGGAAAGTCTGAGAGCGCGAAGCTAGATTTCACACATGCCGGAACGGGAAGTTATTTTGCGATGTTTGCGTGCGGCGCTGCCGGAGCTGCAAAAGGAATTTCCATTGCGACGTCTGGCCTTGTTTGGATCGATCGTGCGCGATGATGCCACTCCCGCGAGCGATGTTGATGTTCTGGCCGAGGTAGAGCCATCGATCGGCCTCGCCTTCGTTACCCTGGCGGAGCGACTCGAGGCCCTAACGAATCGCCGGATCGACCTCGTTTCTCGCCGCGCGATCAAACCGTCGCTTTGGAAGATCATCGAACCCGAACTCGTCGATGTCTAAACGCGAGCCGAAGATTCTCCTCGACGATATCCAGCTCGCGATTGCGAAGATCGAGCGCTATACGGCCGGCCTCGATCGCGCCGCATTTCTGGGTGATGAAAAGACGATCGATGCGGTTGTTCGTAATCTCGAGATCATTGGAGAAGCGGTGAGACAACTACCTAACGAATGGAAAGATCGACATCCCGCGGTCGTGTGGTCTCAAATTGCCGGCATGCGCAATCGCATCGTGCATGACTACATGGCTGTCGATCTTGAGATCGTCTGGAACATCCTGCAGAAGTCGCTACCAGATTTCCGGAGCAAACTCGCGGGAATTGCGCCTTGATAATGCTTGCCTCTCTCGTTCTCCTCCGCCGGCAATACAATCGTCTGTTCGAGATTCAACAGATCCAGATTGAATTGCTCGAAGAGCTCGGGCGAAAACGGGAACTCTAGATGTTTTTGGGCAGCCAATTTCTTGCTTCGATTTAGATAGGCCGAATATTTCGGCCTCATACTCGTTAGATGGTTGTGACCATTATTCGGTTTTACTGGCGTTTGATAGCCGCGTGCGCCCTTATTCTCGCGCTGATTTGGTCCCTCACGGTTGCCGTGTTCGTTTTTCTAAGTGCCCTTTTCCCGGGAGAAGATCACGACTTTGAGGGTCCAGGCGTCTACGTCGTAGTCGGAGGTTATCTCTTCTTCGCGTTCCTTTCTGGATTTTTGCTCTGGCGATACAGGCGCTGGTTTCTCACAGGCCCACACGAAAAAGACGTTTGAGATTACAGTCTCCTGCCATGCGACGCTCACCATCTAACCAATCGATGAAGCCAACGGCCCCATTGGGAAGTAAGTTCAGCGACTTTGCCACGACACCCTGCCGTGGCTTATCTCTTTCTCGTTAGGCAATGGCAGGAACTAATCCACTGAAATAACTTCTTCGGCGGTCCCGGCGGCACTTACGGCACGCAATTTCCATTCGCCCGGAGCGAGCGGCCAAAAGAAACGTCCATCGTGTTGCGGCGATTGCGGCGCGTCGTTCACGAACCATTTCACGCCCTGGCCGAGCGTAGCGGTCAGCTCGATCATTTGTTGTGTGCGCGGCAGTGCCGGATCGATTTCATAACGCGCGTTCGCAATCGGATTGGTGATGCGCGCGTCGGTGCGCACTTGCGCGCCGCGGGTGTTGTTGTTGCTCGCGCACCAGCCGGCGTATTCGGATGGCAATAATAATTTCCCGTCGCTCGAAAACCAATCGGACGAATCCTCTTTCGGCTCAGTCCCTTTCAGAAACAACTCGCTCGTTGTCGATCCTCTGCTCGCGACGCCTGTCGGAGTCGTGAAACGCGACGGAAGCAATCCTGTTTCCATGCAAACTTCGCGTCGAATCAGATTCTCATTCTCTTCCGGCGGATCGAGCGGATGATCGCGCTGCAATAATTCTCGCATCATCGCCGCCCACAACGGCGTGGCCGAACGGACCGCAAACGTGTCGCGCATCGGACGGCCATTAAAATTTCCGGCCCAAACTGCCACCGTATGTTCTTTGTCGAAGCCAACGGTCCATGCGTCGCGAAACCCGCTGCTCGTTCCGGTCTTGACGGCGACGCGTTGATAGAACGCGAGGGGTGAATGCGCGCCGAAACTTTTTTCGCGCGCGCGATTGTCGCACAGAATGTCGGTGATGATGACGGTCGCTTCGCGCGACGCGATCGCTTTCATCGGATGATGTTCGCTCGCCAAAAATTTCGCTCGCATGGCCACTCCGCCACGCGCGAGACCTGCGTACGCGCCGGCAAGATCGACAAGACGAATGTCGGCGTTGCCTAAAACGAATCCGGCGCCGTAGTCGTTTAAACCGCGCGGGAAATCGAAACCCCATTTTCCCAATTCAAAAAAAGTCTGGCGCGCGCCGAGCTGACTGAGCGTGAAAACCGCCGGCACATTGAGCGAGCACCCGAGCGCTTCGCGCAGGCGCACCGGCCCGAGATAGCGGTGATTGTAATTTTGCGGATCGTAATCGGCGTACTCATCGCGGATCGCGTCGGCCGTGTCGGGCAACAAACTCGCGGCCGTGAGTAGATGTCGATCTAAAGCGCTCAGATAAACGAACGGTTTCAAGGTCGATCCACAACTGCGCGCGCGCGTGGCGCCGTTGACCTGACTCGTCGCGTAGTTTTCCGAGCCAACCATCGCGCGCACCGCGCCGGTCTCGTTTTCCACAATGACGAGCGCGGCCTGCGCGATGTCGTAACGATTCAACGCGCGCAAATGAGCGCGCACAAATCGCTCCGCCGTGTTTTGCAAATCGAGGTCGAGCGATGTGCGCACGACTCCGCGTATGGATGGATGTTGCTTGATCACCGCATCGACAAAGTGTGGTGCAAGCCGTGGCGGATCGAACCGGCGCGCAAGCGGCGGTGATTGCGCGAGCAAAGTTTCTTGTTCGCCGCTGATTACTCCCAACTGCGCGAGGCGCGCGAGTGAACGCTGATATTTTCGGGTCGCTTGTTCGGCGTGCGTCCACGGATTAAATCGCGTCGGCGCTTGCGGCAAACCGGCGAGATAAATCGACTCGGCCAGTGTGAGATCGCGCGCCGACTTGCCGAAATAGGCGCGCGCGGCTGCTTCCGGGCCGAGACGACGATTGGCGTAACTGCTGCGATTCAAATACTCCGCGAGAATGCGCTCCTTCGACCAACGCCGTTCGATCTTCCAGGCGAGGACAGTCTCGCGAATTTTGCCAAACCAACTGCGACGATGTCGATCTAACGAAAGTTTCGCCAACTGTTGAGTGATTGTCGATCCACCGGAAATGATGCGATGCGATTTCAGATCGCGCGCGCATGCGGCCGCGGCCGCGCGCCAGTCAACGCCGCTGTGTTTGTAAAAGCGATGGTCTTCCAGCGCGACCGTGATCTGCGGGAGCCATTTGCCCATCTCGACGATTGGTCGCGGAAATTGTGCGCGCGCTTCCGGCGATGCGATCTCGGCGATCTCGCGCCCGCGGCAATCCAGCAAGACCAATGTGCCGGCGAGCGGTCGCTCCAGTTCGTTAGGCAAGGGCGACCACCAGATCGACATCGTCACGCCGACAATGGTGAAAGTTAAGATCGACACGGTAAGCGCGATGCGTTTCTCGGCGCGGGTGCAGGAATTCCGGGGAGCACAGGCTGCCAGCCTGTAGTCGTCGGCAGCTTGCCGACGACATTCCCAGCGTCGAAGAACTTTTCGGCAGGCTGCCGAAAAGGACAGGCTGGCAGCCTGTGCTCCCCGGAAAAAAGTGGAAAACCTTTCGCGCATTATTCGCCGGCGATTACGCATACGCTCGAGGGCGAGAGTCCGGAGAAACGGCTGTCGTACATCGGCACCACTTGCGTGGCCGGCCATCGGAACGTGCCCGCGGCAGTCGCGCGCGCCAGCACCGAGTAAACACCCGAGCCCGGCGCGAACGTGTCAAAATAAAGCAACGTCGCGCGATCGCGCATTTCCGAGTGCGAAAGATCGAGAATGTGATCACCCGGATCAGTCGGTGGCATTTCGAAAAATTTTGCAATGCCAGCCAGATTCGGGTTAACGACTTCAAGACCGGCCGGCAACGCATCTTCGAGCGCAACGTAGCTTTGCAACTTCCGTGTTTGGATTCGGTAGGTGACCAAAAGTTGATCGCCGAGTTTGTAAGGCGCGCCAGCTGCGCCGGTTCGCTTTGCCTCCGTCATATTTCGCACGACGCGTTCGATGCGAAATCCGCGATCGACCCGATCGGTATCGATTTGGTCGGTGGAATACTCGGCCTGCATCAAAAAGGCCAGCGCGGCTTTGTTCAGCCCGTTGACCAAAAGTTGATTGTCGATCTTGCGATCAAGCCACGCGACTGAGCGGCCATTTTTTGAAGCCGCACCTTTCGGCTCGGCGCTATTGACCGCTTCCGCTTTTTCCGCGCCGACCATCGATTTGAATGCGAGCAGCAACCAAAGATTTTCCTGGGTCGAAAGCGACGCCGACGAATCCATCAACTTGAGCATTTGGTCGCGAATGCCTTGTTTCTTTTGCGCGACGTAAAATTTTGGCGCAATGGTATCGAACGCGAGCGCGCGGATGGCTTCCGCGCGCGTCATCGAGCCGAGCGTCTTCGGATTAAACGCGCGCTCCTTCATCGGCACGTCGATTTCCTTGAGCAATTGCTCTTTCTCCTTCGCCATGATGTCTTGTCGATGTAACGCCAGCGCGAGCAAGGCGCGGCCTTCATCACCGGCGTCGTTGCGCCGCAAATAAAGTTCGTGCGCGACCGATTTGAGATCGTCCGTGGTTTCGTACTGCGTCAGGACGAAGAGCGCGAAAGTTTTGTCGAACGACGTCGACGCAATTTCGCCATTCACAATTTTCTTGAGCGCGCCGGCAAGTTTGTCGCGCAATCCTTCGGGCGCTTGCAAACCGGCGTTGACCGATTCGTTCACCGCCCAAAACGCTTCACAAGTCACAAATGAATTGCCAGTGTCGCCTCCCGGCCAATAGGGCAATCGTCCATCGGTGAGCAGCGAATCGTTAAACTGCTTCATCCCGCGCTCGAGAATTTCTTTGTATTCCGCATAGCGCTCGGTCGCGTCCGGCAAATACGCGAGCAGGTCGCCGAGAAAACTGTATCCGAGAAGTTTGCTCGAGATCTGATCGAAACAGCCGTGCGGATATTCCAGAATCACGGGAAGCCCGGCGATCTTCGGCAGCCAGGGAGAAGTGGAAACGGTAACGTTGAGTTTGCCGCGGCCATGTTTCCAATCGTTAGGCATTTTCGCCTGCGCATCGAATTGCGGCCCGGTGAACGGACCGGCCACGCTTTCTTTGCGCACGATCGTCGGCGGCTGCACCGGCAACGTGATTTCCATCGCGTCGGAGATTTTCGGATCCGATTTGGCCACGACCTCGAAACGAATTTTTGCCGGCGCAAGATCGACATCTTCAACCCTGGCTTTGAACCGGAACACAGTCGGCGCGTCCTTTTTCGCCGTTTGCTTTGCCGTCCCGTCAGCGATCAATTTGCAGCGCGCGTCCGTCACACAACGCACGGAGACTTCTTCCGAATCGGCAAAGTTCTGTTGCACGACCGCACGCAATTCCACTTCGTCGCGATCGCGCAAAAATCGCGGCAACGCCGCATTGATGAGCAACGGTTTGGAAACTTTAACCGTCGCAGTGGCGTCGCCGCCGAATTGATGCGCTTTAGTTTGGCCGACTGCGACGACGCGATAAGTCGTCAGGTTATCGGGCGCGGTGAAATTGAATTCCGCTTTCCCATCCGCGCCCGTTTTCAAACTCCCCTGCCAAAACGCGAGCGTCTTAAATTCCTTCCGCACATTGGTCACGTTCGGCATCGTCTCTTCGCCGCCGCCACCGATGATGAATCCCTTTTGGGTCAAGCTCGGCAGTTTGATTTCTTCGATGAAGCGCTGAAGTGATTGGTAGCTGCGGACGGCGAACGGATTTCGCCGATAAAAGTCCGTGAGAATGCCCGGCAATTTCCAGTCGCCCAATTTCAAAACCGCGTCGTCCACCGCAAACACCGCAAGATCGACATCTCCAACCGGTTTGTTTTCGGAAGTGACGCGCAGGTCGCCGCGAACATTTTCACCGGGCTTCACCGCGGCACTCGCGAGATGCGCATCGATTTTCAATTCGCGCTCCGGCCGGCGCACTTCGATTTCCGAAGTGGCAAAACGCTCGCGCGGCAATTCCGTTTTGCCGCCGGGCTTGGTCAGGTAAATCGAAACGGTCGCATTCGGTGCGTATTCTTTTTTAATCGGCAACTCGATGCGGCTCGCATTTCCGGCGAGCGGAACCAGCAGCGTGTCCAGAATCGAATCCGTCTCGACTGAAACCCACGCGACGCCGCCGAATGGCGCCTGGATCGACAAGACCGCTTTGTCGCCGGGCGTAAATGCTCCCGTGCGGTGCTCGATCTTGAAACTAGTTTCGTTTTGCACGGGCAGCTCGGCCGGCTCTTCGCCGGTCACCGTGGTTTCGTCACTAACGAGCACCGCTTTCTTTTCCGGCGCGCTCGCGGCCACGACATAGCGACCGGTCTCGTTAACCGGCATAACAAATTCGGACGGCGTTTTTACTTCCTGCGATGCGACTTTCGCGAATTGATCGCTGTTGCGATATCGAAATACGAACGGTGCAATCTGTTCCTTCACCGTCTTGGTTGTGACGTGGAAAAGATCGACATGCACAGCCACGTCGGAAACTTTTGCGTCGTCCTCATCGAGCGCGTCGATGTTCACCGTGAGGCCGCCCGGTTTCCCGAGTTTCTCCGTCGCGCGAATGCCGAGCCGCACCGGCGTTGGAAAAAGCGGTGCCGCATCTCCGCCGGTGATTGTTTGACCATCGAGCGAAGTCACATCCGCGCGCCACGACACCGTCGCCTTGGCGATGGCCGCATTATCTTTGAAGGGCGACTCGCAAACGAAATCGGCGAAACCATGCTCATCAAGTTTCGCATCGCCCTCGATTGTCTTGGTCTCTTCATTGTCGGGATCGAGACGCGGCCCGACTTCCGCGAACGAATTGTAACGCCGCCAGTAAATATCGTTCTCGCTATCGGTTTCGGCGGATGCCGTCCAGGTCGCTTTCCAATGCACGCGCGCGCCGACGTTGGGCGCTCCGTGAAAATACGCGGACGAAATGTGCGCATGCGCCGTTTGACCGACTTCGGGTTCGGCTTCGACGACGACAGAGAAAATCGGCACGCGATATTCCTCCACGCTGATCGAAGTCATGCCGTCGTAATCTTGCCTGTCGATCTTGCAGCGAATATCGTAACGGCCGGTCTTTAATTTTTCCGGGATGTTCCATTCCGATTCCCATCCGCCCTCGGCCGAGAGCGTGGCCGTCCCTTCACCCGCGAGGTGATCACTGCCGAGACCCTCCGCTACCCGCCAATGCACCTCGGCCGTCTTCGGAATCGTTAGGCCGGCATCGGTGTCCTCGCGCATGATCCCTTTCATCTTCACGATCTGTCCCGGCCGATACAGATTGCGATCGGTGATGATTTCCGCGACCGGCTTTTTCGACGTCGCGGTTCGTTCGCTGGTCGAATAGGTCGCGCCGTCGGCGAATTGGATGGCCGGTCCGCTCGGCGTGTCGGCAATGAAAAGATGCGCGCCGGATTTTTTCTCCGGGAAAATGACGTCGCGCAGAAACACCGCCATTCCATTCTTGTCGGTCACGGCATGTGCGAGCTCGATGTTCTCGTTCGTCACCGCGCGCACGGTGATTCCGGAAGCGGACTGCGCGTCGGACATTTTCGTCACGCGAATCACGGCCGCGGCCGGAGTTCGTTTTTGCGCGAGCACGAAATCGCTGCTGCAAATAATCGAGCGATTACCGACGACGCGCCCGTCGCTGAGCTTCGCGCTCGCTTCGAGCAGATACGGGCCGGTCAGCATTTCACCACGCGGCGCGGCGCATTGAATATCGCGCTTCACGCTCGTGTCGCCGCTGGCCGCGTCGGTCGTGCCGGTGGCGATGACGGCGAGATTAAATGCGTCGACGAGCAACTCGGTTTGGAATTGTCTCTTGAAACCAGTGCGAGGATCGACCATCGCCTTTCGCGTGACCGGATCGAGTGCGTCGTGTTCGAAATCGCGCACGCGCGCGGTCACGGCCGGCAATTTCTCCAGCGGAACGCGCGCGAGCTTCCACGTTACCGCCGGAGTGTTGATGTGGAAAAACGAGAAGCGCAGCTCCGGTTTCGCGCGCAGAAAAATTTCGGACGCGGGAAAAAGAATGGTCGGTTCTTTCGGATGAAACGTTGCGCCCCAGCGCGACTCTGCGGCCAGCCCGTAACCGCGTTCGCCTTTTAATTCCGGCGAGATGGTGACGCGATAATGTTGGGCGAGATCGAATTTTCCTTTCACTTCAATCTCGTCGCCGGTGCTGCTCAACTTCGCGTCTTGCACCGGCGGTTGGATGTCGATCTTAGCGGGCGTCGCTTCAGCAGGGTCGACGTCGTCGGTGAATTTGATCCGAATCATCGGCTCCTCGATCGGCGAATTAAACGCCGCCACCCAATCGACCTGCAGCGGCGCGGTCTTGCCCGCCGGCAAAACTTTTAGGTAAGGCAACGCGCGATGGCTGTTCGCCTCGACCAGCCCATTAATAATTACGTCGTACGTGCGTCCGGTTGGCAGCGGCGCGCGCGGCGCAACTCGAAAATCCTGCGCTTCCTTTTGTTCACTCAGCTTCGGATCGCTGCGCAAGATCACGTCCACTGGAAAACGCTGCTGCGAATCGCGGTCTTGAAAATAAACGTGCTCGGCTGCATCCGTTAGGCGCACATTGTAGTTTGATTCGAGCGGAATCTGCGGTTGTGCTTCGAGATGTTCGCGCTCGGAAAAATCGCTCGAGATGGAAAATTCCGCGGCGGTAAACTCAGCGTTCCAGCCGGGCGCGTTGACCGATTTGCCGCTCGCGTCTTTTAGGTCGCGCACGAGAGCGACTCGATGCGTCGCGCCAGCCACCACGCTTTTCACGGTGAAGACGCCTTCGGTCTGGCTCTTCCACAAAAAATCGCCGTCGATTTTCGGCTGACTCACGAACGGACATGGCTGTTTCTCCATGTCGATCTTGTCCGTATTCACCATCGCGTTTGGAAACGTGATCGTGATTTCCGAGCCCGCCGCGATGTCGCCTTCACTCGGTTCGATCAATACGCCGCCGGCTTCCGGCTTCGTCTTGGCATGCAGACTCGTTAGTCCCGCGCAGACACAAACGAAGATGATGGCCGCGCGTTTCATTCCTTCGCGTTCCAATCCAACTCCCGAATCCGTTTCCGATCCGCATCCGCCTTGTCGATCTGACCGATGCGACGCTCACATTTATAGCGCGCGCGCAACGCCTCGAGCGTTTCATTAATTTTGAGCGAGCGCGTTTGCGATTCGATCGCCGCCGGAAAATTCGCCCGGGTCGCTTCGAGATTTCCGCGATGAAACCACGCCGATGAATCATTCGGATTCAATTCCGTCGCTTTGATGATCTCAACGAGCGCTTCCTTCGATTGGTCGAGTTGATCCAGGTCCTCGGCTGCTTCGATGTGCGCAGCGACGGATTTGTCGTCGAGCGCGAGCGCCGCGCGAGCGTCCGCCAGACTCAGCACGTATTGATGCAAGTAGCGCAACGTCGCGGCCCGCGCAGCGAACGCCTCCGCTTTGCTCGCGTTCTGTAAAATCTGCGTGTCCTCATCCCCGAGCTCGCGCAATTTTCGCTCGCTCACGTGCCGGTCAGCCTCGGACGTGAGCACTGAACTAATTTGCAATTTCCCAGCGTCGTCGTTTCGCTTCAGATCAAGGAGCGCCTCCCCTGTTTGCACGCGCGCCTGCATCGACGCCGGCTGCAATTTCAGCGCGCGTTCGCAATCATCCAGCGCCAGCAACGGCCGCCCCGCCAACGTGAAGTAATGCGCGCGCGCGAGTAGAAGATCGACATCGTCCGGCGCCTTCGCGATTTTCGCATCCGCTTGTTTGATCTCCGGAAGGAAATCCTGCAGCCGCTCGAATTGCGGCAGCCATGTCTTCACTTGCGCATTCACACTGTCGATTTTGTTCGCCTTGTCCGTATCGGCAGCGGCCGCGTCCCATTGATGCAAACGCATAAACGCCATCGCGCGCGCGACACGCCGCGGCGCCGAATCCCTGGCCGCGATCGCCTTGTTACGGTAATTCAGATGGTCGGTCCAACGCGATTGCTCCGCGCACAAGTCGGCGAGATTATCGTAATCGACCGCCGCGTGACCGGGCGGCGGTTTCGTCGCAATGAACGCGAGCCAATGGCGCTCGGCCGCTTCGTTGTCGTGCAGCTTCGCCGCGATATCGCCGCGAAAATCCTCGATTACCGCGGGCACGGGTTTGATCGCCTTCTGCCAGGCGTCCAACGTTTGCGTGCAGCGATCGTAGTCTTCGATGGCAAATTGCGTATGCGCCAGTTTCTCCCAGATCGCGGAGTCGTTAGGCGCCTTCGCCAGGACGCGACGACTCAGCTCGATGATGGCCGATTTATCCTGCGCGTCTTCCGCGGCCGCGAGCTGTTTGCGCAATGTTTGCAGGTCGTTAGTCGCACCCCGGGCGGAAAGCGACACGCACAGAAGGACGATGATGAGACAGCGCGCGATACGGTCATGATGAACGACCGCACGACCTGTTTTCAATCAATTTCCGATTGAAGTGTTCCCCGCGTGACAGCAGCGTAACCGGCCCATGTCCCGCCAGTACACGCTTCAGCGACCTGCAAGATCGACATCGATCCATATCGATTACGCGGCGGAGTTGAACGAGCAGCAGCTCGCGGCTGTGACGGCATCGCCGGGGCCTTTGCTCGTCATCGCCGGTGCCGGCTCGGGCAAGACGCGCACGCTCACTTATCGCGTCGCGTATCTGCTCGAGAACGGAATCGATCCGCGAAATATTTTACTGCTCACATTCACCAACAAAGCTGCGCGGCAAATGCTCGACCGCGTCGCGAATCTGTTGCCGTTCGATGCCAGCGGAATCTGGGGCGGAACGTTTCATTCCATCGGCAATCGCATGCTGCGCCGGCACGGCAGCGCGATTGGTTACAACAGCGCGTTCAGCATTATGGATCGCGAAGATCAAAAAGATTTGATCAACACCGTGGTAGCGAACGCGGGGATCGACCCGAAAGAAATTCGTTTTCCGAAAGGCGATGTGCTCGCGGAGATCTTCAGCTTTGTCGTAAACACGGAAACGCCGATGGAGGAAATGCTCGCGGAAAAGTTTCCCTATTTTTTGCCGTTGCTCGACAAGATCAAAGATGTGCACGCGCGCTACGAAAAGAAAAAGAAGACGACGAACTCAATGGACTTCGACGATTTGCTCGAGAAGACATTGTCGATGTTGCGGCAACATGAAAACGTCGCGGCGTTTTATCGCAAACAGTTTCAGTTCGTCCTCGTGGATGAATATCAGGACACGAACAAAATTCAGGCGGACTTGATCGACACCCTCGCGCAGGACCATCGCAACGTCATGGTGGTGGGCGACGATGCGCAATCGATTTACTCGTGGCGCGGCGCGAATTTCAAAAACATCCTTGAGTTTCCGAAGCGTTATCCGGAAGCGCAGGTTTTCAAGATCGAGATGAATTACCGGAGCGTGCCGGAGATTCTGCACGTGGCGAACGCGGCCATCTCGGCCAACGTCGAACAGTTTCGCAAGAATCTGGCGCCGACGCGCGAGTCGCGCGCGGTCAAACCCGCGGTGGTGGCGTTGAATGATGGGAGCGAACAAGCGCAATTCGTCGCCCAACGAATTCTCGAGCTGCGAGATGAAGATGTCGATCTTAGCGACATCGCGGTGCTTTACCGGGCGCATTATCACGCCATCGAGTTGCAGCTCGAGTTATCCCGCCGCGGCATTCCGTATCAAATCACCAGCGGCATTCGCTTCTTTGAGCAGGCTCATATTAAAGATGTGACCGCGTTTCTGCGGCTCGTTGCGAATCCGCGCGATGAAGTCGCATTCAAGCGCATGGTGAAATTGTTGCCGGGCATCGGCAATCGCAGCGCCGACAATCTCTGGAATGAGTGGGACAAATCGCTGAACGTACGTGGCGAGATCACTTCGTGGGGCGAGCGCTTCCGCGCGCTGAATGTCGGAGCGCGTTCGAAGAAATCCTGGGAGCAACTCGCGCATACCATGGACGAGATCGCGCCGGGCGGTCAGCCAAATTCACCGTCGGAAATGATTACTTCGATCGTCGAAGCGATCTACGACGATTACGCCAAAGTGAATTTCACCAATTACGAATTGCGCCGGGAAGATTTGAATCAACTCGCCGCTTTCGCGCGCCAATTCAAAGACCTGAACGAGTTTCTTTCCCAGCTCGCTCTTATTAGTAACGTCGATGCCGAAGCCGCGCCTAACCAAACTGCCGACAAGGAATCGGTCAACCTGTCGAGCGTGCATCAGGCGAAAGGTTTGGAGTTTCACACCGTCTTCATCATTTGGCTGACCGACGGAATGTTTCCCAGCTCGCGCTCGCTCGACACGCGCGATGCGCTTGAAGAAGAACGCCGCCTGTTTTACGTCGCGGTCACGCGCGCGCGCGACGAACTTTACCTTAGCTATCCGCACATGCGATTGAACGCCGGCTACGGCGATGTCTTCCAGCGCCCGTCGCGATTCCTGAAAGAAATCCCGAACGCGCTCGTCGAAGATTGGCAAGTGACTCGGAAGTAATCGTCCACAGATTTCGCAGATTAAGAAAAGAGAGCTTCCAAAAAATCTGTGAAAATCTGCGTAATCTGTGGATCTAAATGAATCTTTCGCCGGAAAAACGGATCGCTGGCGTACTGGCGCCGGTCTTCGCCTTGCGTCGCGAAGACGATCTCGGCATCGGCGATGTCGCGGCGTTGCGTGAATTTATCGAGTGGGCGGCCGAGTCGGGATTTAAATTGGTGCAGTTGCTGCCCATTAACGAGATCGGCGGAGACAACAGCCCGTATAACGCGATCAGCGCGCGCGCCCTCGAACCGACGACGTTCCATCTCGCACCCGGTTCGCCCGAAGATTTAACGCGCGAAGATTTCGACGCCGCAATGGTCGATGTCGATCTTGCACGGTTGCGCCGCGGCTCGGTGAATTATCGGCGCGTCAAAAAATTAAAGCAGGAGTTACTCGAAAAAGCGCACGCGAATTTTTCGGCAAACGCGAGCGAAGATCGACAATCACTCTTTCGAGAATTTTGCGCGAACGAAGCGGCGTGGCTGGATGATTATGTTTTTTTTCGCGCGTTGATGGAAGAGAACGGCGACTCGGAAGCGTGGGACCAATGGCCGAAAGAAATCTCCACCATCGAAAAGGCTCGAGCCTGGCACCGCGATCTCGCGCAAGATCGACAATCGCTGTTTCGCGCGCGCGAAAATTTCTTTCGCTACGTACAATGGATTGCGCACACGCAATGGCGCGAAGTCCGCGCCTTCGCCAACCAACGTGGCGTCGCCATAATGGGCGACATCCCGTACGGCGTCAGTTACTACAGCGCGGATGTTTTCACGCGGCCTGACGAATTCGCGCTCGATTGGTCGGGCGGCGCGCCGCCGGAACCGTACTTCAAGGACGACGCCTTCACCCAAAAGTGGGGACAGAACTGGGGCATCCCGCTTTACCGATGGGAGGCGATGCGCGCGAACAACCTCGCGTGGTGGCGGCAACGCGTTCGCGGCGTCAAAGAAATCTTCGATATCTTCCGCATTGATCACGTCCTCGGGTTCTACCGCATCTATTCTTTTCCGTGGCGGCCGACCCGCAACAAGGAGTTTTTGCCGCTGGAATGGAACGAAATGCTCGAGCGAACCGGCGGCCACGCGCCGCACTTCGCGCCGCGCGACGATACGAATTGGGAAAACTGCGAAGCGAACCGGCGTGAAGGCGAAGAATATTTGCGAATGGTGCTGGAGGAATCGGGCGAGACTCGCGTTGTTGGCGAAGACCTCGGGACGGTCCCCGATTACGTTCGGCCAAATCTGCGTTCGTTAGGCGTGGCTGGATTCAAAATCCCGCAATGGGAGGTGCATCACGAGCGCGTCACGCCCGGAAACGAATACGAGCGACTCTCGGTCGCGACCTACGCGACGCACGATCACAAACCGATCCGCGCTTTGTGGGAAGAAGTTTTCGAGGAGACAACATCGACCCGCCTTCGCGACGCTACGGCGCGGCAGGCATCGGACCAGGCGCGATTCGATCTGCTCAAGATCGCGCACTTCGCCGGATTCGATCCGACCGCCGAGAAGATCGATTACGAAAAGGATTTTTATCCCGCGATCATGGAAGCGCTTTTCAAAAGCGAAGCGTGGATCGCCGTGGTCATGATTACCGATCTGCTCGCGCGTCGCTATCGCTTCAACGTTCCGGGCACGGCCGCGAATTCAAACTGGACGCGGCGAATGCAACGCAGTGTTGCGCAACTTCGTGCAAGCCGAAGGGAAAAGCGGCGCATACGCTTGATTCGAGAGTTGCTCGAAAAAACCGGACGCGCCTGAGCCCTTGTCCTCCTGAGCGGAGCGAAGGACCTCACAAAAGCGGTCGCGTTTACAAAGACCGACAACTCATGCCCGTCGGCGACGACGTCATGAACGCTTGCGTAATCATCGATGCATTGTGAGGTCCCTCGTCGTCTGCGCGACTCGGGATGACAAGGCGTGAGATCGCGGCTAAACAAAAGAATGACTTCTCCGATTAAAGTCGCGGTCACCGGCGCCGCCGGGCAAATTGGCTACTCGCTTCTTTTCCGCATCGCTTCCGGGGAAATGTTTGGCAAAGACCAGCCGGTCGCGCTGCATCTCATCGAAATTCCGCCCGCGCTTGGCGCGCTTGAAGGCGTCGTCATGGAATTGAAGGATTGCGCGTTTCCACTTTTGCAATCGATCGTGCCGACGGCCGATCTCGCCGAAGGATTTCGCGATGTGAACTGGGCCTTGCTTGTCGGCAGCATTCCGCGCAAAGCCGGGATGGAACGTGGCGATTTGTTAGGCATCAACGGCAAGATTTTCATCGGACAGGGCCAGGCGATTGAGAAGAACGCGGCCGCGGACGTGCGCGTGCTCGTCATCGGAAATCCGTGCAACACCAATTGTCTCATCGCCATGAACAACGCCAAGAAAATTCCGCGCGATCGCTGGTTTGCCATGACGCGGCTCGATGAGAACCGAGCGAAGGCGCAACTCGCGCACAAAGCCGGCGTCGAGATTACACGCGTCAGCAACATGACGATCTGGGGAAATCATTCCGCGACGCAGTATCCTGATTTTTATAACGCCAAGATCGACAATCGATCGGCCAACGAAGTCATCAGCGATGAAAAATGGCTGCAGGAGGAATTCATCGCGATGGTGCAACAACGCGGCGCGGCCATCATCAAAGCGCGTGGACTTTCTTCGGCAGGATCGGCCGCGAATGCCATTATCGATTCCGTCCGCTCGCTCACGACCGATACCACGGGCGACGATTGGCACAGTGTAGCCGTTTGCTCGGACGGAAGTTACAACGTCGATAAGGATCTGATCGCGTCGTTCCCAATTCGCGTGCGCGGTGGAAAATGGGAGATCGTCCAAAATGTCCCGATCAATGATTTCAGTCGCGGTAAGATCGACAAGTCGATCGCGGAGTTGCGCGAAGAGAAATCAATGGTGAGCGAGTTGCTCGGAAATTGATTGGAGGGCGCCGCGCTGTCGGCGCCCAAATATTTGGGACACGACGGCGCGTGTCCCTCCATCATTTAAGTTTCTCGCCGGTCACTTTCTCAAATGCCTCAACGTACTTCGCCGAAGTCTTCTCGATGATCGCGGCCGGCAATTTCGGCGCTGGCGGAGTTTTGTCCCAATCGAGCGTCTCGAGATAATCACGCACAAATTGTTTATCGAAGCTCGGTGGACTTTGCCCGACGACGTATTGATCCGCCGGCCAGAAGCGCGATGAATCGGGCGTCAGCACTTCGTCGATCAACAAAAGTTGATTGATTGACTCGCCTCCCGGCTCGTCAACCCTCGCGGGCTGTCCCGTCTTCGTCGCTCGGCTCCCGCCGGCTCCGATGTCGATCTTGCCGAATTCGAATTTGGTATCCGCGACGATGATGCCGCGCTGCGCGGCGTGATCGCGCCCGCGGGAATAAATTTCGAGACTGAGTTCTTTCACTCGGTTCGCCATATCGTCGCCGAGAATTCGCGCGCACTCTTTCATGTCGATGTTTTCGTCATGGCCTTCATCGGCTTTGGTCGAGGGCGTGAAGATCGGCTCCGGCAATTGGGACGCGAGTTGCAATCCCGCCGGCAATTTGATTCCACAAACGCTCTGCGACTTCTGATATTCTTTCCAACCGGAGCCGGCGAGATAGCCGCGCACCACGCACTCGACCGTGAGCGGGGTCGTTTTTTTCACGATCATCGAACGACCGGCGAGCTGTTCGCGAAATCCCTGCAACTCTTTTGGGAACTCGTCGAAATCGGCCGTGACGAAGTGATTGTCGATCTTGTCGAAGCGTTTGAACCAAAACGCGGAGAGCTGATTGAGCACTGCGCCTTTGTGCGGAATTGGGTCGGGTAAAATCACGTCGAAGGCCGAAAGCCGATCGGTCACGACGAAGAGAAGCGTGTCGCCGAGATCGAAAACTTCGCGGACTTTTCCGCTGCGGAGTTTTTTGATTCCGGGAAGATCGACAATCGATTGTGGAGCGGTTTGCATCAGAAAACGCTCAACGCTCAACGCTCAACTTTCAACGTCCAATTCAGATTCCCTTCGTTGAGCGTTGGACGTTGAGCGTTGAACGTTGGACGTTTGCCTCTCTTATGGCTGGAATCGTCGTCAAACCCCGCGCGCGAATTTTACACGGACACGACTGGGTTTTTTCGAGCGAAGTTCTGAAAGTTTTTGGCGCGCCGGCGGACGGCGATGTCATCTCGCTCAAGGATGGGCGCGATCATTTGATCGGCAGCGCGATTTACAATTCGAAATCGCAAATCGTGGCGCGGCGATTTTCGCGGCGGAAACAAGATCTCGATGCGGACTTCTTCAAACGTCGCGTCGCGCAAGCGGCCGAGTATCGAGAGCGGCGAAAGATCGACATGCAGCTTTGTCGGTTAGTCTGGAGCGAGAGCGACGGATTGCCGGGCGTGATCGTCGATCGATACGGCGACCACTTCGTTTTGCAAACGCTGACACTCGCCATGGACATGCGCAAAGATTTACTCGTCGATGCGATTGTCGATCTTTTCGGCAACGTCCGGATCATCGAGCGCAATGACGCGCCGGTCCGGAAAGCGGAAGGGCTCGAATTGCGTAGTGGCGTTCTGCGCGGCGACGACGCGAAACAAATCAAGATCGACATCGGCGGTGTGAAGTTCGATGTCGATCTTCTGCACGGACACAAAACTGGTTTCTATCTTGATCAGCGCGCGAACTACGAAATTGTCGCCCGCTGTGCGCACGATCGGCGCGTGCTCGATTGCTTTACCAATCAGGGCGCGTTCGCGTTGATGTGTGCGCGCGCCGGCGCGGCCGACGTGACGGGCGTTGAAGAAAGTGCGCGGAACATCGCCGCGGCAAAAATCAACGCGGAGCAAAACGAATTGTCGATCAAATGGATCGAGCAGGATGTGTTTCACTTTCTGCGCGAGGCCGAAAAGTCGGGAACCGAATACGATCTCATCATTCTCGATCCGCCGTCATTTACGAAAGCGAAGGGTGGATTGCGCGATGCTTTGCGCGGATATCGCGAGCTACATGTGCGGGCGTTCAAACTTTTGTCGAAGGATGGATTGCTCGCGACGTTTTCGTGTTCGCATCACGTCGGTGAAGAGGCGTTCGCGCAAACCATCGCCGACGCACTGGTCGATGCGCGACGTTCGGCGCGAAAACTTCGGCGATTCGAACAAGCGCTCGATCATCCGGTGTTGCCGACGTTGCCGGAGACGGGATATTTCAAAGGTTTCTTGTTCGAAATGATGCCGGGGCGTTAACTTCTGTCATCCTGAGCCGCGCAGACGGCGAAGGATCTCTCCACGCGAGCAGCGCGAACGAATGACTGAACACTTGCGTTTCGAACAATGTGTCATGGGCGCTGGCGTGATCGATGAAGCAGTGTGAGGTCCCTCTTCGTCTGCGCGATTCGGGATGACAGAGCGTGAGATGATGCCGGGGCGGTGATTGTCGATCTTGCGCGACAGCGAAAATTTCTCGCGGGAAAAGTCTGGAATTCTGCAACGACGTCATTAAGGTGCGGTGAGCAGCGCGCCGAATGCGAAAATTTGACATGCCCGAAAAAATCCGACCGATCGAACAAATGCTGGAGCTAAGCGAAGATGGGATGTCGACGGAGCATCTGGATTCTCAAGTGCAGAGAGCGCAGGAGCAATTGCTCCAGTTGAAGCGGCAGCAAGAGCAGATCGAAAAGCAGAAGCGCGAGCTGGAGGAGCTCAGCCGAAAGCAGGAGGAACTGGAGCGCGGCCGCGCGGAAATGTCGGACAAGCTGGCCCGATCGCTCGTCGTCCTGGAGCGCGAGGCCTACGATACGCAAAAGAAACTGGAGCATCTTCGCGCGACGCGGGAAAGTTTCGGGCAACATTTGGAATTGATCGAAGCGATCGATCCGAAGAGTTGGAATCCGGCCGAACTGCACAAGGAACTGAGCCGCGCGCTGAGCACGGTGGATGATGCGCGCACGGAATTTAGTCAACAACGGAGCCGATTGCAGGCGGACGAGGCGAGCGGTGACGTCGGGTTGCCGGAAGTGGCCCCGGATGTTTCCGATTTGTTGAATGGCGGAACGAGCGATTTCGGCCGCTGGGTCAAGATGGGTTTCGCTTTCAGTTTGCCGTTGATCATTTTCGGATTGATCGCGCTCGTCATCTTTTTCTGGGTGGCGGGCAAGGTGCAATAACCGCGCATGTTTCGCCGCTCGAGCAGATCACCTACGACGCTCGATCAAACGAAGGAAGAGCTGGCGCGCCAAGAGTCGGAGTTGCGCGGCCAGATGGAAAAACTCGAACGCATGATCGCGGATGCGCCCCGAGCGGCAGAGGAAGAAATACGCAACCAGCGCGAACAACTTCGCGAACGCGCCGGCGCGGAGCGGACCCGGCTCGATGTCTCGTTAGGCGCGACCGACAAGTGGGAAGGCACGGAAATTCCACAACGCCGCGGATCTTTGCGCAAACAACGCCGCGAAGGGCGCATTATTTTTCTCGTGCTCGTGATCGCGCTCGCAGTCGCGGTCATCTGGCTGCTAACGCACTTCCGGACGTCGTAAGATCGACAATCGTATGAGCAAGCCGGGCGATTTGGATGTGGCTTACATCGCGCAACTCGCGCGACTGAATCTCACCAAAGAAGAGACGCAGCTTTTTCAAAAGCAACTCGGAGACGTTTTGAAGTACGCCGAGAAACTGAGCGAAGTCGATGTAAGTGGCGTGGAAATTTCCGCGCATGCCATTCCGCTCTTTAATGTTTTCCGCGAAGACGAGCCGCGCGATTGCTTTACGGCGGAAGAAGCGCTGGCCAATGCGCCGCGCAAAGCGAACAATCTTTTCATCGTCACCAAAGTTGTCGAATGAGTCCGGCGGATTTGCCGGGGCTAAATATCGCGGAGCTTCAGGCTTTGCTCCGACGCCGCGAAGTTTCACCGCGCGAAGTTCTGCTGTCGTTGCAAAAGCGCATCGCAGATGTCGATCCAAAGATCGATGCATATCTGTCGATTGATTTCGAAGCGGCGCTGAAGGAAGCAGAAAAGGTAGATGTCGATCTTCCGTTAGGCGGCGTGCCGATCGCGATCAAAGACATCATCAACGTCGCCGGCCAGCCCTGCACGTGCGCGTCGAAAATCCTGGCGAATTATCGCGCCATGTACGACGCGACCGTGATCACACGGTTGCGCGCGGCCGGCGCGATTCCATTCGGCAAAACGAACATGGATGAATTCGCCATGGGTTCGTCCACGGAAAATTCGGCGTTCAAGCCGACGCGCAATCCGTGGGATTTATCGCGCGTGCCCGGTGGATCCAGCGGCGGTTCGGCCGCAGCGGTCGCATCCGATCTGGCATTCGGTGCGCTCGGCACAGACACGGGCGGTTCGGTGCGCGAACCGGCCGCAATGTGCGGCGTGGTCGGCTTGAAGCCGACATACGGACGCGTTTCCCGGTTCGGCGCGACCGCTTTCGCTTCATCGCTCGATCAAGTTGGGCCGTTCGCAAAAACTGTGCGCGACTGCGCGCTGTTGACCAGCGCCATCGCTGGTCATGATCCAAACGACAGCACTTCGTTAGGCGAGCCGGTGCCGGATTACGCGAACAATCTCGATGTCGATCTTGCCGGCGTCCGCCTCGGCGTTCCGAAAGAATATCTCATCGGGGAAGCGCTGGATGCGGACGTTAAGTCGGCGATCAACGCCGCGATCGAGAAATTGAAATCGCTCGGGGTTGAGATCGTGATGCTTTCGCTGCCGCACACCGAATACGCCATTGCCACTTATTACATCACCGCCACGGCGGAAGCATCGGCGAACCTGGCGCGCTTCGATGGCGTGCGTTACGGCTATCGCGCCGAGAATCCGCGCGATCTTCTCGATCATTATAGTCGAACACGCGGTGACGGTTTTGGCGCGGAAGTGAAGCGGCGAATCATTCTCGGCACTTACGTTCTCAGCTCCGGCTACTACGACGCGTATTATTTGCGCGCGCAAAAAGTCCGCGAGCTCATTCGCCGGGATTTCGCCAACGCATTTAAGCAAGTGGACGCGATCGTTTCGCCGACGACGCCCGACATCGCCTTCAAATTCGGTGAGCGCGCGGCCGATCCCTTGAAAATGTATCTCGCCGATATTTTCACGAACGCGGCAAATCTCGCCGGCATTTGCGGCATCAGCATTCCCTGCGGCTTCGCCAAGATCGACAATGTGCCATTGCCCATCGGGCTGCAGTTGTTAGGCAAAGCACTGGATGAGCAGCACATTTTGCAAATCGCGCATGCTTACGAGCAGAATACCGATTGGCACAAAGCTCGGCCGAAAATTTGAAAACGCTCAACGTTCAATTAAAGAGGGCCTGCCAAGCCGTAGTCTTGGAGCGTATCGGAGGCAAAGCCCAAGAAGAGCCCGCCTGCGTTTTACTCCGGCGTGGCAGCCATCGCTTTACGCTCCGCTCCAAGCGAAGGCTGGAGCCGAAGACGGGATTCGAACCCGTGACCTACGGTTTACGAAACCGTTGCTCTACCAACTGAGCTACTTCGGCGGGAGCGGAGAAGATTACATCCGCGAGTTGCGCGGGCAAGGAAAGATCGACATCTACATTTGCGGCAGCACGAATGTCTCGCCGATTTCGCGCAGCGCGATGCGGTCGGGTTGATCGTGCAAAGCGGCTTCGAAACGTTCGATCGGTTCGCGGAATGGTTCAACGCTGAGCCGAAATGTTTGGTGATGCACCGGCATGACGAATCGCGCGCCGGCTTCCGTCGCCATCTGCACGGCTTGTTCGGGCGTGCAATGGGCGCGGATCCACGGGTTATAGGCGGCGATGGACATGACGGCGAGATCGATACCGCCCACGGGACGTGGTTGAGCAAATGAATCGGTGAATGCGGTGTCGCTACCGATCAAAATTCTTCGGCCGTTTCGTTCGAGAAGATAGGCGTTGTATCCGCGGTAATCATCCCGCTGCACGCGCGCGCCCCAGTGTTTCACTTGCACGGCAACGATGTCGATCTTCCGCCTTCGCTCCGCTACGGCGTGACAAGTGCCGTCGCGAATCTCGAAACTGGCGTGTTCGCCCCAACTCAGCTCGGTGATGTCGCGAAATTTTGTTCGGCGAAGAAGATCGCGCGTTTTCAGCGCGGTGATGACTTTGGTTGCGCCATCAAATCGATGGAGCGTGCGCAAATCGAAATGATCGAAGTGCGCGTGGGTCAAAAGGACGATGTCGATCTTGGGAAGTTCATCGACGGTTAGCGCGGGCGCGGTGAGTCGTTTGGGTCCGAGTGTGAATCCGGGTAATCGGATTCCGATTCGCGGAAAGAGCGCGGGATCAGTCACAATTTTAATTCCGAAAAAATTAATGAGCACGGTGGCGTGACCGAGCCATGCCGCTGTGACTTGATCGTCGCTCCATTCCGCCGGACGTGGTTTGGCAAAAGCCGGCGCAATCGGCCGGCCGCTTTCGACAATCCATTCGCGCCAGAGATGTGCGATCCAACGGTTCACGTTACAGTTATTTCGAAATGAATCGGCTCGATGAAATTATCGCGGTCAAACGCCGCGAGGTCGAATTGCTGCGGCCGCGCGCGACAGCGTTACATCGACAAGCGATGGCGCGAAATGATTTCCGCAGTTTCCGGGCGGCTTTGAAACGCGAGGACGGAAAGCTCGCGGTGATCGCTGAGGTAAAGAAAGCTTCGCCATCGGCCGGACTCATCGCGGAATCTTTTGCGCCGGTGGAGACCGCGAAGAATTATGAGCGCGGCGGTGCCGATGCGATTTCGGTTTTGACCGACGAGGAATTTTTTCAAGGGGCGCTGAATCATCTTGTCGATGTACGGGGCGCGGTCTCGCTGCCGATTTTGCGAAAGGATTTTGTGGTGGATGAAGTTCAGATCGCAGAGGCGAGCGCGGCGGGAGCGGACGCGATCCTGCTCATTGTCGCGGCGCTCGAACAAAACCAACTTGTCGATCTTGCGAAGGCGGCGGCGACTTATCGCTTGGATGCGTTAGTCGAAGTTCATTCGCTCGAGGAATTGAAGCGCGCGCTCGATGCCGGCGCCGAGGTTATTGGAATGAACAATCGTGACCTAACGACGTTCGATGTCGATCTTAGCGTGACCGAAAAACTGAGTGCGGAGATTCCGAATGACGTGGTGTCAGTGAGCGAAAGCGGAATCAAGACCGCGGTCGATGTCTCGCGCGTGAAAGCGTGTGGGGTCGATGCGATTCTGGTCGGCGAAGCGCTGATGCGCGGCCAATTGTCGATCGAAGCGGTTCGTTAGGCGCCGTTGGACGGGCCGCCGAACATTTCCTTGAGCGCTCCCCAAACCGTGCGCGTCGGCGCCGGCCCCTGCGAGCGCGCGACCAGCACAGGACAAGTGGCGCGATTCAAAATCGTCCGGGTGAGATTGCCCATGATGTAATGACGCAACGCGCCG
>JBBROO010000028.1:0-38820 GCA_038229295.1 Chthoniobacterales bacterium
ATCGATAAACATTTTCGCCAGCTCGAGATTCACTTCGCCTTCGCCCGTTTTCGGATTCGGAATTTGTCCGAGAAAGAGCGCGGCGTTCTGCGCCTGCATCATGACGAACTCGACGAAGCGCTGCGACATCTCGCCCGATTGCGTGTTGGTTTGGACTTCAGCCATGTCTAATTCTTTTTCGGTGCTGCCGCATCGGGTGGTCGCACCGTTGCCAGAACATATGGTTGATCGCGGAAATATTTTGCCGCGACCTGTTTAATTTGGTCGATGGTGACGGCTTCGACATCGTGCTCGAGCTTTTTGTAATTGTCGAAGCCGAGCCCGTAAAGTTCATCGAGCGCGCATTGATAACCGAAAGTGTCGTTGCTTTGATTCGCGATCTGCTGTTGGCCGATCAACTTCTTTTTGGCGCGCACGACCTCTTCGTTAGTCAAACCTTCCGTCGCCAGTTTTTTGATCTCATCGAGCAACGCCGCTTTAACCGGCTCCACTTTTTCAGGTGACGTGCCGAGATAAAACGCGAACAATCCCGGGACAAGTCCCTGCACCTGGCTAGCACCGACGTAATAAGCCAGGCCCATTTGCTCGCGGATGCGCACAAAAAAGCGCGACCCGAGATCGCTGCTCGCTTCGTCGATCAATTCGAGTGCATGTCGATCTTGACTGAAAATATCGACACCGCGGTAACCGACCATGAGCACGCTTTGCGCTTTCTCTTTCCGGCTTTCGACTGTTGTCGTCTTTTCAATCTGAGCCGGTGGCGGTGCATCCTGCAAAGCAAGTTCGCCCGCTTTTAGAGGGCCGAGTGTGCGCTCCAGAATTTGTTTCACTTCCGCCGCGTTGACGTTGCCGAAGATCGAGATGACACAATTTTTGCCAACGAGATAACGATCGCGGAACTCAAGTAATTGCTTTGCATTCAGCTTTTGCACTGACTCGACCGACCCATTTCCGCGCAGCGCGTATGGATGCTTGGTGAAGAGCGCTTCGCGCAAAATATTTTTCGCGACGGTGGTGAGCTGTTCCTCTTCCTCTTTGATGCCGGCAAGTTGCACTTCCTTTTCCCGGGCCACCGCCGCCTCCGGCATGGTCGCGTTCAACAAAACATCAGAGAGCAGTTCAACGCCGAGTTTCAAATCCGGTTTCGTTACATCGAGAGCCACCGTGAAACTGTTGTTGCCCGCATCGCTCGAGATCGACCCACCGACCGCTTCGATTTGATTCGCGATTTGCTCGGCCGTTCGTGTCTTTGTTCCCTTGAGCAACGTCTTCGCCATCAAACGCGTAATCCCGTTTGTCTCCGGAGTTTCAGCGAGCAATCCGCCCCGAAACACTGCCGTCATCGCCACCAGCGGCAGCCGCGCATCTTCGCGCACCAGCACGCGCACACCATTCGGAAGTTCGAACTTTTGAATTTCGCCGGCCGCCATCGGCTTCGCGGCTTCACTCTTGCCCGCAATCGAACCCTTCGGATTCAGCGAAACGACGGTGAGATTTGAATTCGTTAGGTAAAGCCCGGCCACGCGACGAACATCTTCGATCGTCACCTTCTGCACCGCCTGCAGATAGTCGCGGCTAAAATTGAGGTTCCGCGTCAACAACCAGTTCGTCCCGATGTCGGAAGCTTGTCCCCGCATGGTCGTTAGGGAGGCGAGATGATGGCTGAGCGACATCTTTTTCGCCTTCATTAATTCATCCGCGGTCACGCCAGCCTGTTTGATTTCATCGACAATCTTCAACATGAGCTGCTGCGTGGCCTCGCGTTTCTTCGGATCGACCGTCGCATCCACTCCCAGCATTCCAGGATCGCCCGGGGTGTAGGAAAACGCCGAGACGGCGAAAGCCAATCCCGCTTCTTCGCGCACTTTTCGATACAATCGCGAGCTGCGTCCTTCGCCTAAAATAATTGAAAGAAGATCGAGCGCCGGCACATCGGGATGCGTGACTTCAGGAATGTGCCAGGCCAGCCCCAATCGTGTTAACTCGGTCGGAAATTCATTATGCACTTCGCGCTGGCCGAGCTGCGGCGGTTCTTCCGGGATGAAAACCGATTTGAGCGATTTGGCCGGATAGGCTTTGAAAAAATCGCCTAACTGTTTTTTGATTTTTTCAGGATCGACATCTCCCACCACCACGAACGTGAGATTGTTAGGCACATAACGCGTTTTGTAATACTGCATCACCTGCTCTTGCGTGAGCTGGTTGTAGATCTCCATGTCGCCGATGACCGGGAGGCGATACGGATGACGCTGATAGGCGGTCGCAAAAAGAAGCTGGCTCGTCATCCGGTCGGGATCATCAAATCCCATCGCGAACTCGCGCCGAATCACTTCCTGTTCCTTGACGTATTCGTCCGGCGGCAATGTCGAATTCATCATCGCATCCGAGAGGACATCGAGCGCGGTCTCGACGCCCGCTTTCGGCACATCGATCCAATAAACCGTGCGATCGAACGACGTGTAAGCGTTGATGTATCCGCCGACATCCTGGATTTTTTGCGCAATGGCGTTTGTCGATCTTGTCTTCGTTCCCTTGAACAACATGTGTTCGAGAATGTGCGAAAGGCCGGCGCCGATCCGCTCGTCCTCATTCACGCTGCCAGTCGCGCACCATGCCTGCACGCTCGCCACCGGGGCGCTGTGATCTTCCTGCACGATGATCGTTAGGCCGTCGGGCAAAACCCATTTCTGCGCTGAGCTCGGCGGAAACGTGATCGTCGCCGAATCATCAGTCGAAGCGGCATTCAAATTAGCAGTCGTCATCATAAGCGCGCCGAAAAGCGCCAGGCGCGGCGCGGTCTTCATGAAGTTTTTGGCGCGGGCAATCCCGGCGGCAATTTTTGCAGCAGCGGCTTTTCCGGCGCGAACGGCTTCACGAAAGCGTCTTCGAACGAATAGACATCTTTAAAGTCATCGATCGAATCTTCCTCCGTTTTCCCGAAAATTCCTGAGTCGATCAGATTAAAAACCATGTGGCCAATGTCTTCGCAGGAATTGATTCCCCAGGAAGAAAACACCGTCACCACCAGCGGCCCGAATTCTTTCAGCGCGTATTGGCGAACGCCGTTCAACAACTCCGGGCCGGCGACGTGGCGCACGTTGGTGCCTTTCACTTTCTTCTGCTGCTTCGTCGTGAAATCGAGCGCGTCGCGCAAAAAGATGTAAGCATCGCGCGTGTAGCGCGCGTCGTGGGCGACAATCGTGTCGAGAGCTTCGGCGAATCCAATCTTTTGCATAAGCGCGCGCTAATGATAAGCAGCAACCCCGCCCGAGCAACTGCCGCGCAAGATCGACATCGTGCAAGATCGACAATAACGACCGCGCGTTTAGTGAATCTGTTGCGCGATGGCGTCGAGATAAACCGACATGGCATCGCGTCGTCGCGCGTTCCGTTCGTCGCGCTCCGCCGCCGTCCGTAAATAATCGGCAAAAATTCCGCTGCTCGTTTTCGATTGCGTCGCTTCGAACCAATTGAGGTAATCATCGACCTCGTTCATGCGCGCGACGAGCTTCGTCCGCGTCGCCCGCAATCGCGCCAAACGTTCCGCGATTCCCTTCCGCTTCCCGGCCAGCAGTCGCTCCGCGATTTGTTGATACTCGTTGACAATCGGACGCATGACCGGATTCGCGGCCGCGCCGGTGAGCATCAGATCCTGGGTTAAGCGTTGCAGCGCGGCTTTGTCGCTCGACGAAAGTTTTCCGTGCAGGAATTCTTCCAGTCGCGCAGTTTTCTTCGCCAATTTTATTTGCAGCGATTCATCGAGCCGGCGTTCGGTTTCCGCGAATGTGAGCAGCTCAAATCTTTGCGATGCGCTCAACTTCATCACGTTGCTCTGCCAGATTTTTTCGATGTCGTTTGCGCTGAGCGCGGGAAAGTTTGACTTCAAATCGGCGATCGGGTCGTTCGAGGCGGAAGAGAGATTGTCGATGTAACGGGCGAGTCGCGCGCCGCCCTCGCTTCCATCGACCAGCGATTGCACGAGCGCGAGAGCGCACGCGCGATAGATCGATTGCCCGGGCGAATCGAGACGCTCCGGATGTTGCCGCAAAAATTCTTCCAGCGGCACCACCTTGTTTTCGGCTAACGACTTGGCCGCGTCCGCGAGCGGCGTCCGATCGTATCCCGGCGCAGCGGCGAGCAAACCGTCGAGCAGCCACTCGGGTGGTTCGACGTAAGCCGAGCCGGGAGCGATGTCGGAATGCGCGCGATAAATTCGCTCCAGCAAAATTGCGCGGAGAAGATCGCGCTGAATCCGCGGCGCATGAATATCGGCGCCGATGATGAGATCGAGTTGCAGTTTCAATCCCGCGCCGGTCTGGCTGAAATAGAGGGCAGACTTCGGGACGTCGGGCAGGTTGGCCTGTGGGAACTGCAGATTCACAATGATCGGCGTTTTCCAATTGTCCGGTTGGCGCAAGATCGACAATAAGTTTGCTTTGACCTGCTCGGCCGCATCCGACATCGCACCGCGCAATTGCGCATTTGTTCCGTAGATGAGGAATTGACGCGATGGACTGACGCTGCGTTCCAACGGCTCGGACAAAGCGCCGCTCGCGGAGATGCCAAACAAAAGCGCGGCCGTGATTCGATTCAGACGCATCCTCGGCATTGTAACTTCGCACGCGTCCGGTCGGCGAGTGCGAAGATCGACATCTCCTCTTCCCGGAGACTAGAATAGACGCAACTTTAAATTACCCATCGGGTGTAATCGAAGGAACCCCACTTATGAAACACATCTTGTCGGTCAGTTGCCTGGCGGCAGTCCTATCAAGCGCCTCGCCTGTTTTCGCCGGGTCGCATCAGCATCACGCCGTCGCGAGATCCGCGCAGAGCTACTCCAGTGTGACGACCCATGCTGCTTCGGTAGCTCACGCGCCACATTCATTCGCGCCTAACTCCATCGCCTCCCGATCCACCAATCACCCGCTCGTTACGCATTCCCAATTCAATACGCAGTCGCAATCAATTGTTCGCAATCGACCACTCGCTCGCCCACAATTTAATCAGGGTTTCCGCAGCAATCGATTCGTCGCTCGCAACAATCAGTGGCGCCGCCGCCATCGTCATTGGGACAATGATCGCTTCATTTTCGTGGGGTCGTTTGGTTATCCGTACTATCCGTTCGGCTACTCGTCTTACGATTACTACCCATATTCGTACTACGACTCTTCGAATTACTATCCCTACTCCTACGACGACAATTCTTACTCGGACGCGCAACCGGGTTACGACGATGGGTCGTACCGCGGCGGTGGCTCGATTATCATCGAAGTGCAACGCCGCCTGGCGCGCGAAGGTTTTTACAAAGGGGCCATCGACGGCGTGATGGGTTCGCGAACGCATTATGCCATTCGCGCCTACGAGCGCTCACACGGGCTAACGCCGGATGGCGAGATTGGCGACCAACTTCTTGGGGCAATGGGCCTTCGTTAGGCGCGAGGGTAGTTGTCGATCTTTCGGTTGGTGACCGACGGGTCCTGGGCGACAGGGCGGGCCCGTCGGTTTCTTTTTACGGTGCCGTCAGCGCAAGCTGGACGTGCTTATCGTGAAATTGAATGGCGTTAAACTTCGATACTAGTTTCGCGTCGCGGTCCAACGCACCCAAAACATCGGCGAACAGCACGTTCGCCAACTGCATGAGCTGCGGGTGAATCGGCATCCGGCCGATGTGGCCGGCCTTCGTTCTGGCTACCATTTTACCCTCGACGATGGATACGGAATAACCGGCGCTGGTGTAAAGCGAGTAGTAACCGGACAAAGATCGCTCGACCGTAATGGTGCCAATCTCTTCGCTGAAGCCGGCGACCGCGCGCTTGAACTCAAGCAGCGGTTTATTCAGCGTCGCCTGTTTGCTGCGCAGCGCCGAAGCGAGATAAGCGTTGACCTGATCCTCGGTGAATTCGAGTTGCACGGGCTGATGTCGCTGCGTCGCGGTTTCCATGTCGAGTCGGATTTGGGAAGCGAGGATCAAGGTTTTCGTCGGCGCGGGCAGATCCGGCGGCGATACCAATTGAATAAAGATGGCGAGCGCGCCGGCCGACAGAATTAGCTTACTGATTTTGAAAAACATGAACCGAAGTTTCGCTCGTTGAGGGTCGAAAAGTTTTCGCACGCGTTTGCGCGTGTCATCCACTGGTTCCTTCGTCGGCACTACCGCCGAGCGATCCAGGCGTGCGCCGCAATGGTGACAGTAGACGCGCTCCGCCTCGTTTTCGCGCTGACATTCGGAGCAAAGGATTTTGAGCGTTGCAATCATGCCGCTGATTTCTTCTCCGGTTTTGGCGCAACGGACGGCGAGGCCGGCGCCGGCGTTGACGTCTGGCCGCTCCCGTCCTTGCTCGCGGCAGATTTTTCGCCGGCCACAGCGGGCGCTTCTTTTTTGGCCGCCTCTTTATAAGAAGCACTTCGGTAATCTGTGATGTAAAAACCGGAGCCTTTAAAGATGAGGCCGGCGCCCGTTCCCACAAGTCGCTTTACCTTGCCGTGGCCCCATTTTGGAAGGCGGCACAGATCCTTCGGACACACGCGGAAGGGCTTGTCCCGCATCGACTGGAACGCTTCGAAACTCTGACCGCACTTCGTGCAGGAATAATCGTACGTGGGCATGAGCAATGATCGCGGAGCTAACGACATTCGAAAGTGGAGCTAAAGAAAGCAAAATTCAAGCCGCGGTCATGCGGCGGTAAGATCGACAAGCGTAATTTCGCGTCGGCATCACGCGCCCTTCCCTTGACTTTGCACGGGTCACCGGTAGAAGGTTCGTCCGAAATTTTATGTATTTTTTCTCTTTCCGCTCGTTCTCCACCGCCTCAATCGCTCTCTCGGCCGTTCTCCTCGCCGCTTGCGAAGAAGACCCGCGTTTCGCCGCGCAAAATACTTATCTCGGAGGAACGTATCCCGCCGCTCCCGCGTCCACCGGCGCTCCGGCGGACACCATTTCTTATTGGGACGGCGACGGCATCAATGGTAAGCCGTCAGTGAAAATCGCCATCGGCGAGCAGCGCGCGTATTTTTACAAGAACGGGCAGCTCGTCGGCATTTCCCAGCTCTCCACCGGACGCGAAGGCCTCAATACTCCCACCGGCAAATACTCCATCACGCAAAAGGACGTGAACCATGTTTCCACCAAATACGGCGACTTCGTCGACGGCGCCGGCAACGTCGTGAAGCCGAACGTCGCTATCGACGATCCGAAACCGCCCGGCTCGCATTTCAAAGGCGCGCCCATGCCTTACTTCATGCGCATCGTTGGCGGCGTCGGAATGCACGCCGGTTATTTGCCCGGCTATCCGGCCTCGCACGGTTGCATCCGCATGCCCGAGTTTATGGCCGAGAACTTTTTCAAATCGCTCTCGACTGGAACTCCCGTCACCATCGTCCCGTAGTTTCGCTTCTCTCCAGTTTCGGCGAACGTTCGCCGTGGAAAAAATTGACGACCTGCTGACGCTCGTCGCGCAATCTGCGCCCATCGCCGAAAAACTGCGCCAGATCGCACGGGCCTCCTGGCCGGTCGCGTTTTCGCATGTCATCGATTCCGCGCAATCGTTCGTCGTCGCCACTATCGCGCGCAAGATCGACAAAACCATTTGGGTTCTCTGCCCGAGCGTCCGCAAACAGGAATTGCTTTACGAAAGTTTGCTCAACTGGCTGCCGAGCGCGCTCTTCTTGCCGGAAGCCGAATTCGCGGCCGTCGAAAATATTTTGCCCGATCCCGAGATCGCCGCCGAACGTCTCGCGCTTCTCGGCAAGATCGACAACGAACACGGGTCGCATCTCATTGTCGCCACGCGCGCAAGCCTCGATCAATCCGCGCCATCTCGCGGCAAATTGCAAAGCGCATCGCTCGCGCTGAAACGCGGACAGACGATTCCAATGGAAACGCTGCTCGAAAAGTTGAGCGGTTCCGGTTACGAGCGCGCGCCGCAAGTCACGACCCGCGGCCAGTTCGCCGTCCGCGGTGGAATTGTCGATCTTTACTCGTGGCAATCGCAACTGCCTGTACGCGTGGAATTCTTCGGCGACGAAATCGAATCGATGCGCGAATTCGATATCGATACCCAAACATCCGTGCGCGATCTGCGCAAGATCGACATCTTGTTAGGCGCGGCCGAAGACAAAAGCGGCCAGGTCCGCGATTACATCGCCGGCGATCATCTCAAGATCGACATCGAGGCCGAGGGCCAAATTCAAATCAGCGAAGGCTGGATCGAGAAAGGTCCAGAAGATTTCAGCGGCGCATTTCAGGATTGCGCGGTCGGCGAGTTCGGTGTCGGCGACTTGATTTTGGCAGAAGCGAAGCGCGCGCAGTTCGTCGCGCGGTTGAAGGAGTGGCGTGAAAACAAATCGCGCGTCGCCATTTATTTCCACACCGAAGGCGAGATCGAGCGCTTCCGCGAAATCCTCGGCGCGTCCGCGCTTGAACATGTCGATCTTGTCGAAGGCACGCTCGCGCGCGGTTTCTGCTTTCCGGCCGCGAACCTGGTCGTGCTTTCCGCGGCGGAATTGTTTGGCCGGTTTGCGCCGCATGCGCGGCGAAGTTTGCATCGCGCCGAACGGCATCGCAGCCAGATCGATTTCAGCGAGCTGACCGAAGACGATTACGTCGTCCATCTCGAACACGGCGTCGGCCGCTATCTCGGCGTCGAAAAACTTGCGACTGACAAATCGCAGGAAGTCATCGTGCTCGAGTTCGCCGACGACGCGAAGCTCTACGTTCCGCTGGAGCAGGCTTATCTTGTTTCGCGTTACGTCGGCGCCAGTAAAAAAGCGCCGCGGCTTAGCTCGTTAGGCGATCCGAAGTGGGCGCGCGCGAAACGGACGGCGGCCGCATCGATCTTCGATTACGCCGGCAAGATGCTGGCGCTGCAGGCGGAACGCGAAACGCAATCCGGCCACGCTTTCGGGCCGGACACAAAATGGCAATTGGAATTCGAACACTCATTTCCGTTTCGCGAAACGCCCGATCAATTGAAAGCGATCCTCGACACGAAGATCGACATGGAACGTCCGCGCTCGATGGACCGACTTATCTGCGGCGACGTTGGCTTTGGCAAAACGGAAGTGGCCATTCGCGCTGCGTTCAAAGCGGTGATGGAAGGAAAACAAGTCGCGGTGCTCGCGCCGACGACCGTTCTCGCGCAACAACACTTCGAAGTTTTTCGCCAACGCATGCTCGATTATCCGGTGCGCATCGAGATGCTGAGCCGCTTTCGTTCGCACGGTGAACAGAAAAAAGTGCTCAAACTTTTGCGCGACGGCGGCGTCGACATCGTCGTCGGAACGCACCGTTTAATTTCGGGCGATCTCGTTTTCAAAGAACTCGGTTTGGTCGTGATCGACGAAGAGCAGCGCTTCGGCGTTTTACACAAAGAGAAATTCAAAGAGCTGTTCAAGCTTGTCGATGTTCTGACGCTTTCGGCCACGCCGATTCCGCGCACGCTTTACTTGTCGCTCGTCGGCGTGAAAGACATGTCGACGATCGAGACGCCGCCGTTGAATCGGTTGCCGGTGGAAACGGTAGTTGCTGGATACGACGAACGAATTATTCGCGACGCCATCAATCGCGAACTGGAACGGCAGGGCCAGGTATTTTTTCTGCACAATCGCGTGCAAACAATCGAACGGATGCGTGAGAAGATTGTCGATCTTTGTCCGAATGCGCGCGTCGACATTGGCCACGGACAAATGGATGCAGATGAACTCGAAGACGTCATGGCGCGCTTTGTGGCCGGCAAGATCGACATCCTGGTTTGCACGACCATCATCGAAAGCGGTCTCGATATTCCGAACGCGAACACGATCATCATCGATCGCGCCGATCGCTTTGGCTTGGCCGATCTCTATCAACTTCGCGGTCGCGTCGGCCGGGCCGAGCACAAAGCCTACGCGTATTTGTTGTTGCCGCGCGAGATGATGACCGTCGGCGCGGCGCGCAAACGCATCAACGCCATCCAGCAATACAGCTCGTTAGGCGCGGGCTTTCGTATCGCCATGCGCGATCTCGAAATTCGCGGCGCCGGGAGCATTCTCGGCACCGCGCAAAGTGGACACATCGCCGCGGTCGGCTTCGATTTGTATTGCCAACTGCTTAAGCAAACGGTCGCCCAACTAAAAGGCGAAAAAGCGCGACTGCGTCTCGATGTCGATGTTCGCTTTGATTTCGTGGCGACGAACGAAGCGGAGTTCGCGCAGCTTGGACCGGAAGAGCGCGTGCCGGCATTTATTCCGAGCAGTTACATCAGTGAAACGATGTTGCGCATTCAAGCCTACCGCCGCGTCGCCGAAATCACGACGGCGGAACAATCGCACCGGCTGCAGCGCGATTGGCGCGACCGCTTCGGAAAATTTCCACCCGCCGTGAAGAATTTGTTTCTGATTACCGAGATCAAACTCGCGGCCGCGAAAGCAAACATCACGCGCGTGGAAGTGCGCGAACGCAAGTTGATGCTAACGAAGCGCGCCGATTTTATACTTGTGGGTGGCAAATTCCCTCGTTTAGTGACGGGTAGAATCGATCAGCACTTGGGGGAAATTTTGGAGCTGACACGGAAACTCTCATGATTCGCACTTTCCTTATCGTCCTAATGGTCGCATTGACGCTGCCCTTTCCGCCGGTCTGCCGCGGCGCTTACGCCGCTGCGCCCGAAATTGTCGATGGCATCGCTGCGGTAGTGAACGGCGACATTGTCACCTTCTCGCAGGTGCGCGTTCTGGTTGGGCCGCGCGAGAAATTGCTGCGCTCCCAATACACCGGCGAAGAATTGATCGCCAAGATCAAGGAAGCGCGGTCAGCGGCATTGCAGGATTTGATCGATCGCCAACTGATTATTCAGGCGTTCAAGAAAGAGAACTTCCAAATTCCGGATCATTACATCGACGAGCGCATGCACGACATCATCCGGGAGAATTTCGGCGGCGACCGCAACACGTTCATCAAAACTTTAGAAGCGCAAAACTTCTCACTCGGCGAGTTCAAGAAAATGGAAGCCGATCGCATGATCGTGCAGGCGATGCGCGGCAAAAATGTGCGGCGCGATACGACGGCGTCACCCGCCAAGATCGAGGAGTATTACAAAACGCACCGCGACGAGTTTACCGCCAAGGAGCAGATCAAACTGCGCCTCATCATGATCCCGGCGCACGCTAACGACGGCAACGCCGCCGCGCAAAAATCAATGGCCGAAGAAATCCTCGGAAAACTTTCCAACGGCGCGGAGTTCGACCGCATGGCGCAAATTTATTCGGAAGACAGTTCGCGTGATCTCGGCGGCGACTGGGGCTGGATCGATCGCAAGACGCTAGCGGGGCCGCTCGAAAAAGTGGCCTTCAATCTTCCAGTCGGCCGCGTCAGTAACATCGTCGCGTTCAGCGGCAACTATTACATTCTCAAAGTCGAGCAGAAGCGCGGCGGTGAAACGCGCTCGTTAGCCCAAGCGCGCGAAGACATCGAGAAAATGCTGCTTCAGGAACAGGCGCAAGATTTACAGGAACGCTGGATCGCGAGCCTGCGCTCCAAGGCCTACATCAAAACATTCTGATCTCGATCGCAAGATCGACATCTTCATGTGCGGCTTGCTCGACGCCGTCACTGTGATGAAGATGGGCCATGCCTCTTCGTATTGGCATCACCCTTGGAGACTGTGCCGGCATCGGCCCGGAGATTGTCGATCTTGCACTGAAGTCGAAATCACTTTCGAAAGCGGCCGAATACCGCATCGTCGGGAATTATCCTGAATGTTCGTTAGGCCAGCCGACTACCGAAACGTCGCGTGCCGCTGCCGCCGCGCTCGAAGAAGCGGTCACGCGCGCTCGCCGCGGCGAACTCGATGCCATCGTCACAGCGCCCATCCACAAAGCGGCGATGTCCGATGCCGGCTTCAAATTTCCCGGCCACACCGAATTTTTCGCCGACCGTTGCGGCGTGAAAAATTTCGCCATGGTTTTGACCGGCGACAAACTCACCGTCGCACTCGTGACCACGCATATTCCATTGCGCGAAGTTCCGGTCGCGCTCAAGAAATCCGAAATCGTTCGCGTCGGACTTTTGCTTGTCGATCTTTTACGATGTCGATCTAACACGGCGCCGCGCATCGCCGTCGCCGGATTAAATCCACACGCCGGTGAGTCCGGCAAGATGGGCCGTGAAGAAATTGAAATCATCGCTCCGGCAATCGCCGAATTGCCGCCGGATATTTTTTCAGGTCCGCATCCGCCCGACACCGTTTTCCACCGCGCCGTTGCCGGCGAATTCGACGCCGTTCTCTGCATGTATCACGATCAAGGTTTAATCCCGCTGAAACTGCACGCCTTTCACAGCGGCGTGAACGTCACACTCGGTTTGCCATTCGTTCGCACCAGTCCTGATCATGGCACCGCCTTTTCGATCGCCGGCAAAGGAATCGCGCGCGCTGATAGCATGATCGCGGCGATCAATCTCGCGGTTGAACTCGCGTCGAAGAGGTCATGAACGGAATTCCGCGCGCGCATTTCATCCTGCTCGCCGGCGTCGCGATCGTCTTCGCGTGGTCGGGTTGGCAGCCCTACGATCGACTAACGTGGTGGCTGGAAGTGATTCCCGGCATTGTCGGATTCATCGTCCTCGCCGCGATTTATCGGCGTTTTCGTTTTACCACGCTCGTTTACACATTCATCGCGCTGCACATTTGTCTGCTCTGCGTCGGGGGGCATTACACCTACGCGCGCGTGCCGTTGTTCGATTGGCTGCGCGAAATTTTTCATTGGCATCGCAATCACTACGATCGGCTCGGTCATTTCGCGCAGGGCTTCGTCCCGGCGCTGATCGCCCGCGAAGTTTTCATTCGCCTGAAAATTTTCAATCGCAGCGGCTGGATGCCGTTTTTAATTGTGGCGATGTGTTTAGGCATCAGCGCGTTCTACGAATTCACCGAATGGTGGGCAGCGCTAATCGGCGGAACCGCCTCAATCGAATTCCTGGGAACGCAGGGCGACATTTGGGACACGCAGGCGGACATGTTCATGGCGTTCGTTGGCGCGATTTGCGCAATCGTTTTCATGCCAGCGTGGCAAGATCGACAACTAAACGCCCTAACGAAATGACCGCCAAGATCGACAAGTACATCTCGGTCTTCAACATCGGGCTGCAGAACACATTCGTTTACCGCTGGAATTATTTTCTGCGCGCGCTCTTCGGATTAATTCCGCTCGCCGGCACCGTTTTTCTTTGGCGCGCCGTCTTCATCGAACGCCAGTCCGGCCTCAACGGCTACGACTATGGCTCGATGATTTATTATTATCTGCTCACGTTGTTAGTCAGCAATCTCGTCACGCCAACCGAAGACGAATGGCAAATCGCGGCTGACATTCGCGAAGGCCAGATCAATTCCTTCCTAACGAAACCGCTCAGTTATCTCGGTTATCGCTTCAGCATTTTCCTGAGCGGCCGCCTCGTTTACACCGCCGTCACGCTCCCGCCCATCGCGCTCATCTTTTTGTATTTCCGAGATTACATCACGCTGCCGCGCCACGTCATGACCTACGTCTACGCCTGCTTGTCGATGTTAATGGCGGCCTTCATGCAATTTTTCATCACCTACTCGCTCGCCATGATGGCGTTTTGGATTTTGGAAATCTCGACCATCGTTTTCATCGTCTATTCCTTCGAATATTTCCTCGGCGGCCAAATGTTCCCGATCGACATCATGCCCGCCGGCGTGCAAGCCGTGATGAAATGGCTCCCATTTTATTACGAACTCTTCTGTCCGGTCGCGATTTTTCTCGAGCGACTGCGCGGCGCCGAACTCGGCCAGGCATTGTTAATCCAATCCGGTTGGCTACTCGTCACCTGGTTCTTCGCGCACATCATGTGGAAACGCGGCCTCGGTCATTACCAGGCCGTCGGCGGATGAAGTTGTAGCTGCCGCCGTCTCTGGCGGCAGAGCGAGCAACCCTGATCGCACCTTACAGCTGACGTTTTGAATCTCGGTAACGGGCGATTCGCCCGAACGTCCACAAGCCGAAACACAAGGTGCTCAATACGACGCTCGACAAGAGTAAAAAGGGGGAGATGTCTCGCAAGAGAATCATGAAAGGCCCAATGGTCCTTTCGATATTCCCACCGATCTTCGGAAAATTCATACCGAAGAAAACAAAGACCGCGACAGAAGCGGCCCAACTCATGGCGCACAGCACGAGGAGAAATCTTCGCCTGCTGGCGCTCGGCCAAACCGTCTGGCAAATCAGCACCGCGAACAACAATGCTGATACCGCGATCGAGCTAAAACTTTTTGTGCGGCCGCAATCCCAACTTCGCGCCTCCATCGTCCATGCCGGATGAAAAAGTAACAGGAGCCCGTAAATTGGCAGCCACGCGAAAGTATTCCTCCGCCAATTCACGAACAATAAGGCGAGCGTCGCCGCTACAGCACAAGCGGCCGCGAAATAACTGATGTGAATACTTGTTCGCAGATCGTCGGGCGAAAGGCATCCGATGGGTTTCGGTTTTTTCGTAAGCAGAGGAAGCTGCGAAACGACAGAAACAAGTCGATCGACATCCGCTTGCTGCTTTGCGGTGAACTTAATATCAACTTTCCAAACGTCGTCGAGGCGGACTAAAGCGTGCTGACTGAAAGAACCGTCATCGGCCTTCGAGCGATACCATTTTACCGGAAAAATCCCAAGCCGACCTCTCGCCGTGGTACTATTCGCATCCGGTTTAAAATCTGGATAGCTTCCGACATAAAATCCAACGTGTCCCGATAAAGGAGATATCGCCTCACCGTTGTACAGTTGAAAACCAATCAAACTGTATCTCGTCCAACGAATGGCATCCGGGGAAACAGGACCAAGAAACTCGGTCAGCTCATCGGGTGGAATCGGTTGAGGATCATTTTGCCCCATCACGAGTGACGCGAAAATCACGACAGCAAGAATGCCTATCGAAAGCCTCAAGCGCACAATCTCTATGACTCAGTTCGTTATTTCGTCGTCGGCAAACCCACCGTTTTCCACGCCTTAAATCCACCGGCCATCGAGCGCACATTTTTGTAGCCCATCTTTTGCAGACTCTCGGCCGCGAGTGCGGAGCGGCCGCCGCCGCCGCAATGACAAATAATGGTCGTGTTCACGTCCGGAACTTTTTCTTCGATCTCCAACTCGATCGTGCCGCGGCTCAAATGAATCGCATCCGGGATATGTTCCGCGTCCCACTCGTCCTTCTCCCGTACATCGACAATCACGGTCGCGCCGCTTTTCAATTTCGTTGCCGCATCGGTCGGCGAAATCTCTGTGATATTTTTTTTCGCGTCAGCGACCAGCTTTTCGAAGCGACTTGGTTGTTCCATTCCGTGAATTTGCCGCTGGGGACAGCGACCGCTACCATTTTATTTAATCGTGCGGCGTTACATCGAAATCTATTCCATCATGCTGCGCAACTCGCTCATTCGCGAGATGAGCTTCAAAGCGAACTTCCTTCTGTGGATGCTGGTCGAGGTCTTGTGGTTCTGCGGGCAGATCGTTTTCTTCAGCATCATCTTCGGCAATGTCGATCGCATCGGCGATTGGACGAAATGGGAAGTGGTCTTGCTCGTCGGCACGCACCAAATCATCGCGCAACTCTTCCAGGCGTTTTTCTTCGTTAACGTTGCGAACATCCCCGAGCTCGTGCGCACGGGAAAACTCGATTCACTTCTGGTGTTGCCGATCGACAGCCAGTTCGCCGTCTCCACTAAACAATTCGGTCTCGATAGCGTCATCAACGCCGGCGTTGGCGCAGCCGTCGTTTGCGTTTCGTTATCGAAACTCGGCGTCATCCCGACGCCGATGTCGATCTTTCTCTACATCATCGCGCTCGGGTTCGGCATCGCCGTGCATTACTCCATCATGCTTTGCCTCGCCGCGGTAAGTTTTTGGATCATCCGCGCGCAAGGTCTCGTTTACGGCTACTTCAATTTCCTCAACATCGCGCGTTATCCCGATGTGATTTATCCGCGATTATTCCGATTCATTTTTGGGTGGATCATTCCGGTCGTCATCGTGGCGAACATTCCGGCGCGGCTGCTTATCAAGTCACTCGGACAACCCGGACACTTGATGTTGCAGCTCGTCATCGCATCCAGCGTCGTGTTCTGTTTGTCGCGCGTTTTTTGGCGATTTGCCCTGCAACATTACTCCAGCGCCAGCTCGTAAGATCGACATCTAAACATGGAAAATTGCACGTTTTCCTCGTTTAAATCTCCGCTTGCGCTCTTGGCCGGATGTTCTTAATTAAGCCTCCTTTTCGCGCCTCCCCTGAGGCGCTTTTGTAATTATGCCCAAGTCCAAGACCAAGAAGGCGCCGGCCAAGAAAAAGCCCGCCGCTCACAAAGCGACGAAGCCGGCGAAGGTTTCTGCCAAGAAGTTGCCGCTCAAAAACGCGCGTCTTCCGAAAATTTCCGCCAATGCCCGCAAACGCGCGGCCAGCGCCTCGGCCGATCCGATGAAGCTGCTCGGCAATAATCACAAGGCGCGCAAACTGGACGCATTCACCCGCGGCCAGAAAGAAAAGCTGCTGCATCTTCGCGACGCCATGGTCGATTCAATGGCGGGCGTAGCGCAGGACACCTTGCGTTCGCGCGCCGAAGGGAGCGAAGCATCCGCCTTTGGGATGCATCAGGCCGATGCCGGTTCCGATGCCTACGATCGCGATTTCGCTTTGAGTTTGCTCTCGCAAGAACAGGACGCGCTTTATGAGATCGATCAGGCGCTCAAGCGCGTCGAGCTCGGCACTTACGGCAAATGCGAGATGTCCGGAAAACCGATTCCGCGTCCGCGTTTGGAAGCGATCCCGTTCGCGCGATTCACCGTCGAATGCCAGTCGCAGCTCGAGAAACAAAGTAAAGCGTCACGCGTTCGCCAATCCGTCACTTCCCTTTTCGGATTGACCGACGAAGACGGCGAAGGCGAAGAAGAAGAAGCGACGCCGGCCCAGGAAACCAAGGAGTAATCGCGATGGCGCAGGAAATTATCACACTCGAATGCACCGAAGCGAAAGCGCTCGGCAAGCCGGTTTCGCGTTACATGAGTAAACGGAACAAAAAAAGTCCGCGCACGCCGAACCGGCTCGAGAAAAAGAAATACAACCCATTTTTGCGTAAACACACGCTTCATCGCGAAACCAAATAACTTTCGATGCAACCAAAAACCGCCAAACGCCGCTCCGCTTTTCGTCGCGCTAATCGCACCATGCCCCGGCGCAGGATCGACATCTCCGTCGAGGCGATCGATTACAAGAATCCCGATCTTCTGAAAAAATTCGTCACTGAGAGCGGCAAGATTCTTCCCCGTCGCGTCACCGGCATGCCGGCGCACATGCATCGCAAAATCACCCGCGAGATAAAGCGCAGTCGCTCGGTCTTGTTGATGAAATAAGAGCGGCTAACTCTTCCGCGTTCGCTCGCCCTGCTCGATCAATTTCCAAAACTCGCGCGTCTCACCCAGTTGCGCGTCTTCTGATGTCGGCAGTTTGCTGCGAAACATGAAATCGCGCAGCGTGTTCTTGTGCAAAACGCGATGCACCGTAATTCCCTCCGCGCTTTTCTCGAAGTAGATGCGGTACTCCTTCGCGCGGTAGCGGTATAATTTTTTCCCTTCCCGCTCGATCACGCCAAAGCGCTTCGCATCCAGTTGATCCAGGTCTTCCGGCAAAATCTGGAACTCGGACAGCAACTCGAGCTGCAACGATTTCGGCAATTGCGAAATTTCCGCGGCGCTGAGTTCGTTGAAAATAATCTGGAACATCGACAATCAAACGTAAACGCGCCGGACCCGAACGCCAATCCGCGTGGTGATGTCCCACGTAATCGTCTCAGCCCGTTCGGCCAACTCCGCGCACGAAATTTCTTCGTCGCCTTGCTTCCCCATCAACACGACTTCCTCGCCAAGATCGACATCTTCCATTTCAGAAACATCGGCCACCATCAAATCCATCGTCACGCGGCCCAGCAACGCGCAACGCCGACCGCGAATCAAAACCGACGCGCCACGATTGGAAAGATGCCGCGGATAACCATCCGCATAGCCCGCCGTCAATGTCACAACGCGCATCGCTCGCGGCGTAATAAACGTGCGCCCGTAACTTATCGAACTTCCCTTCGGCACATCGCGCACGAGGCCGACGCGCGTTTTCCAAGTCATCGCCGGACGTAACAATTTCTGAAATTCCGGTAAAGGCGAAATCCCATACAGCGCGATGCCGGCGCGCACGATTTCGTACGGCTCCTTGTTAAACGCGAGCGAACCGGCGCTCTGCAAAACATGCACTTTGTAATCGCCCGGAACTTCCGCGCGCATTTGCCGAACGATTTTGTCGAAGCGCGCAAGTTGCTCGCTCGTGTAATCCGCGTCCTCATTCGCGACCGGCATGTGCGTCGAGACACTGTGGATGTCGATCTTCGGCAACGCCGCCACCTGTTTGAAAATCGCGACAGCGTTTGCTTCCAATGCGCCCATGCGTCCCATCCCGGTATCGATTTTGAAATTGATCGCGATCGGTCCGCTGCGATTAAAATCTTCCGCTTCTTCCAAAGTCGAGACGGACGGAATAAATCCGCGCTCCGCGATGGTCGATCTTTCATCGGGCAAGGCCGGACTTAAAATCATAATCGGATGCGGCACGGCCGCGCGCAGCGCTGTCGCCTCTTGCAAATTCGCAACGCCGAAATACTTTGCGTCGTTCGTTAGGGCTTCGGCCACGCCGATCATGCCATGCCCGTAGGCATTCGCTTTCACGATGGCGAGCAACTCAGCGGCGCCGATGCGTTGTTGCACGAAACCCGCGTTATGACGAAACGCGGCGCGTTCGATTTCAACCCAGCATCGGTGTGTGTCCATCATGTCGATCTTGGCACGGTAATGTGCGGCTCGCGCAAATACAGCGGCTCGAGCGGCGGCGATACAAAACTGCGATTCGCATCCTGGGCAAGCCGCGCCAGTATTTGCGCGGAAGGATAACGAACGCACACGCGGTCGAACTGCGGCAATTCCTCCGAAGCAAAGATCGACATCTTCATTTCAATGGCCGCGATTTTGTCGTGCAGTTCCGCTTCGCTGAACAACGTTGGGCCTTCCACCAAATCATTCCCGCGCACGTGCGCGAAGAAGAACGATTGCCGCCGCGCATCACCGATGACGCAATATTCTTCGGCACCGGATTCGATTGCGCAGATCGACGGGTATCCGAAGAGTTTCGCGTTTGCTGCAGCTTGCAGCCCGATCGCGGTCGAAATGGCGATGCGTGTCCCGGCGTAGGAACCGGGACCGAGCCCGACAATAATTACTTCGGGCGCGCCAAATTGTTTCTGAACAGCGGTCACGTTTTCAAAAAACTGGCCAGAATGTTTGCGGTCGTTAGGCCATTCCTGCGCAAGATCGACATCTTCATTCTGCCACGCCACGCTCCCGCGCGCGGTCGACAGTTCGAGCGCAAGAATTTTCATTTGCTGGTGAGAACGCGCTCGGTTTCGGATTTCGCTTCGAACACAATCCAATGCGCGTGTTCTGGGATCAGATCCGGAAATTTGTCGGCCCATTCCACGATCGCGACGCCGTCACCAAAAAAATAATCCTCGAGGTCGAGCCGCTCGGCCGATTGTCGATCTTCGATACGAAAAAAATCGAAATGGTAAATCGGCCAACGACCACCGGAGTATTCGTGAATGAGCGTGAAGGTCGGGCTGGTCACTTCGGCGGAGCAACCGAGCGCGCTGACAAATCCTTTGACGAATTGAGTTTTGCCCGCGCCGAGTTCGCCTTGCAATGCGACCACATCTCCCTTGTCGATCTTGCGCGCGAAGTCGCGACCTAACGCTTCCGTTTCGGCTGGACTATTGGAAGTGACGGTAGCCACGGGGGAAAGGATGAGGGATGAAGGATGAGGGATGAATCAAAGAGCCGATGCGCGTGAGCGGAAGTTTTGGGAATCTTTTGCGCCAGCGTTTTTGCAAATCAGTTCGGACGCGAGGCGCGATGGCGAAGAGGAGTTCGTAGTCTTCGCCGTCGCAAATGGCGTTGTCGATCCTGGCGCCGGGCGCGAGCGGCAGTTGTTCGATGTCGATCTTGTAACCGAGTTTGCTGGCGCGCGCGAGACGTGGAAGATCGGCCCCGAGGCCGTCACTCAAATCCATCAGGGCGTGAATGGAGAAGTTTTTCGTGAGCCAACGCGACTCGTCGATGCGTGGGATGAATCGCAAATGTTTCCCGCGGATCGAACGGCCAAGTTTGCCGGTGACAAAAAGATCGTCGCCAATTTTTCCGCCGGCGCGCGAGACCCATCGATTTTTTTCGACGAAGCCGGTGACGCTCACGGAAATCGCGGCGGGGCCGCGCGTGTTGCTCGTTTCGCCTCCGACGACGCTGACCTCGAAGCGGGCGGCGGCGCGTTCCAATCCGCGGTAAAGTTTTTTGACCCACGATGTCGATCTTGCGGCGGGAACGATGAGTGTGATCAAAGCAAACTGCGGGACGCCGGACATGGCGGCGAAATCGCTCAACGGCCGCATCATTGCTTTCCAACCGACACCGATTGGATCGTCGTTAGGCCGAAAATGGATTTTTTCGACGACGCAATCGGTTTTTAGCAGAAGCAGATTTCCGCGCGGCGGTTGCACGACTGCGCAATCGTCGCCGGCGCCGGCGATGACGGCCTGGTGGATCGACAATGTGGGCAGCAATTGCTGCAGCAGCCGATCCTCGCCGAGACGGCGGAGTTTCATTGCTCAGACAATTGCGGGAACGCGAGAAAGATGAGCGTGAGCGCGTTGAAGAGCGAATGCATGGTCATCGAGACGAGGATGGAACCGCTCCATTCGTAAGCGATGGTGAAACAACTGCCGAGAACGAACAAGGCGACGAACGACGGCAGATGACCGTGGACGGCGGCGAAGAGAAGAGCGTTGGCGACGAGGCCGAAGAAAAAACCGAAATAGCGCCGGAGCACTCCGTAAATAAAAAAACGGAAAATGAATTCTTCGGCCAGTGGTGCGATGGCGACGGCGAAGACGATGATAATGACGCGTTGCGAAATGGTTTGAGAGGAGTTGAAAAGCTCGATGATGCTTTGTTTGCTGGATGCGCCGCCGGAGAATCGGCGGACGAGGAGATCGGCCAAGGCGATCAACGGGTAAGCGAACAAAAGTAGGACGGCGCCGGTGCTGATGGCGCGGGGTGTTCCGAGTTTCGAAAAACCCGCCAGCGCTTCGATGCTGCGATGGCGTACTTTCAGGAGGCCGGCGATGGCGCCGACGATGCCAATGGTGACGAGCAAACTTCCGATGACGTTGCGATCAGTCAGCTCAGTGGGCTTACTGGAGAGCGACGCGGCGACGTTGAGCAACAGCAGGGTGATTAAACTGGCAGCGAGAATTGCTTCCGGTGCACCGAAGCCGGGCGTGATCGGCTCAGTCGATGTCGATCTTCGGGCGAAGACCTGACGAAGAAGCGCGGTATAAATAAAAGCGCTGAAGACGAACCAGATGGTGTAACCGATTCCGAACGCGGTGAGCCAACTCGCGGACGACATGCCGCGGACCTACGGAGCGTAGTAGCTCGGCAGGAAATAGGCGTGTCCGCTTTCCAGTTGCGACACGAATTGTTTGGGAAGTTCGAGCTGAATCTTCGAGTTGCCAGCTTGTCCGAACGCGCGCAGTAACCGGCCGAGACTAAAAGGCGGACCATATTTAATCACGGCCGCGCCGGGCGCAGCGCCAAGTTCGCGCGCTTTGGCAAAAGCATCATCGAGCTGGCCGATGCCATCGACCAGTTTGTTCTCGAGCGCTTCTTTGCCGGACAGGATGCGACCGTCAGCAATGGTGTTGCGCAGATTATCAGCCGAAAGATGGCGCTCTTTCGCGACGATCCCGAGAAATTTGTCGTAGGTCTTCATGACGAAACCTTGGACGAGATCGCGCTCTTCCGGCGTCATCGGCCGCGCGCCATTGAGCATGTCCTTGAACTTTCCGCTTTTGAAAACAACCGAAGCGAGACCGACTTTGTTGAAGAGCTGTTCGTAATTCAGCGTTTGAATGATGACCCCGATGCTTCCGGTGATGGTAGTCTCGTTAGCCATGATGAATTTTCCGCCACACGAAACGTAATAACCGCCGGAAGCTGCGAGCGCTTCCATGTAAATCACGACCGGTTTGGTGGCGCGCAGTTTCACGACCTCGTTGTAAATCTCGTCCGAAGCGGTCACTTCGCCGCCGGGAGAATCGATTTCCAAAACGACCGCTTTGACACGCTTGTCATCGCGCGCCTGGCGCAACGCCGCTCGCATATCGTCAATCATCGAGTCGCCGACTGAACCCGGGATGCTGGAACTGATGAGTCCGCGCATCACAATGAGCGCGACCTTGTCATTGCTGGAGCGATCGCCGCCCTCCACCTGAACTTCCCGGAAGCGCGGCGGCAGTTCTTCTTGCCCCATCATCCCGGCCGAGCGCCGGAATAACATCGCCGCGAGCACGACGTTCACGAATGCACTCACGCAAAGGACGACGAAGAGAAAGATGCTGAGACACCCCAGTTTCCGATCAGCCATGAGGGTGGAAACTGCAGGAGAACCGGGAACGGCACAAGTGGTTTCGAGTGCTGGCCTGGAAGCTGCTAATTCTAGAAATTATGAACAGCGGTCATATTCCCGTCAGCGAATCAGCCGCGCGCCGCGGATCAAAATCCAAAGCGCGCAAAACTCGTGTGCGCGGTAGCAAAAGCGCAACGAATGGCGCGAACGGTCAGCCGCATCTCGCCGCCGCTGGAAGTCTAACTCGCACCAAAGCACTCCTGCTGGCTGCGTTGAGAGTCTGGGAATTGAAACACCGCGTCGTCGAGTAATCGACCGATCGTCCCGCCGAAAGGCGATTGTCGATCTTGCGGCCAGCTTTCATTCCCAAAGAAACGCGGTATATCTTTTTCCCGCTGCGCCCGTAGCTCAGCCGGATAGAGCAACGGATTTCTAATCCGTCGGTCGGGTGTTCGAGTCACCCCGGGCGCGCTTCGAAAATTTCCGTTCGTGATCGAGCAGCCATTTCTTGCGCCACAATCCTCCGCCGTAGCCGCAGAGAGTACCGTCGGCGCGAATGACGCGATGACACGGAATGATGATGCACATCATATTCTCGCCATTGGCGCGGCCCACGGCGCGACGCATTTCGACATCGCCGAGGTGTTTTGCCATCCAGGAATACGAGCGGGTCTCGCCTAACGGAATCGTTCGCAATAACTCCCAAGCTCGAAGTTGAAACGGCGACCCGACAGGTGCGAGCGGAATGTTGAATTCGAGATTCGCGCCCGAAAAATAATCGGCCAATTGCGAACGGAGCGTATCGAGATGTCGATGTTGCCCCGGGACAACGTTCGTTTGCAAACGACTGCGCAAGATCGACAACTCACGTTCCATCGCGCGGCGATCGACAAACTCGAGCAGCCGCAAACCTTCGTCGTCCGCGATCGCGAGCATCGCCCCGAGCGGTGTCTCCAGTCTCTCGGCAAACAAACCCTTCTGGTTTTTTGCCGTCGTCGGCGGCTCACCAAATATCCGCGCAAACGCGTCACGAAATCCGCTGGCCGATTCGAAACCGCTTCCATTCTGCGCGTCATCGACGCGGCTGCCTTTGCGCACTTCGCGCAAGGCCAGTCCCATCCGACGCGCGCGGTGATACGCCTGAAAGGTCATTCCGTAGTGGCGTTTGAATTGCCGCCGCGCCGTCGAAGGGTCAATCGACATCGCGGCCAATTCCTTGTCGGTCAATTTTCCACCCGGCGCGCGCTCGACTTCCGTGCGCAATCGCTCGATCAATTTCGGCGCCGGTTTCTCCGGATCCATCGGCGTGCAGCGTAAACAGGGACGGTATCCACCATGCAAGGCTTCACTCGCGGTCGAGAAAAAATCGACGTTCTCCCGCGCCGGTTTTTTCGCCGGACACGTGGGCCGGCAAAAAATTCCGGTGGTGCGAACGCCCACAAAAAAGATTCCTTCGAAACTGGAATCTCGATTCACCAAGGCGTGATACATCGTTTCTGACGGAGGAAGTAATTCAAGCGCTTTCATATCCGTTCGATTCCAAATGTGTAGCAGCCGCGAGTAATGCTACGCGCGTGCAGGAAAGTCGTCTCCGGATTTTGCAGCAATTTTTCGATGACCGCTTCCGGTTCGCTCTTGTTCGCCACTTCGGCGTCGATCATGTCGTGAGTGGAGTTGTAAGCGCGAAAAACGCGGCCTTTGCGAAAATCCGCCGGATATTCGTTAGTCTCCTGGTAGCGTTGGCACGGTTCGGCGTGAACAAAAATCGGTCCAGTTTCCGAATAAGGATGCCCGGGAGGAACCGATGCGTACGGAAAGAGAATCATCTGCTCGCCGGTCTTTGCCCATTGCAGGCAATGTCGGCAAGGATAACCCTCGGGCGAGTCTGCTGTCACGATGCGATGATCGGGTGCGCCATTCGCGGCCGCGCGTCTGGCCGCATCCGCCACCTCCGCTCGCACCGCCACTACTTTGAAGTTCAATTTTTTCACAACCACAGCGTAGACGCATCAGCAGCACCCGCGCATCGACGAAATTCGGGCGGCGAATTCCCAGATCACGGCTGGCATTTTTACGAAATGCCGCTAAGTTCACGGGTGATAGAATCGGCGATTAGCCAACAGCCTTCCCCGGTCGCGACCGAGCCAAGATCGACATCTCCATTTCGCCGGCTCGTTAGCCATTTCCCGGTTGAGCGCATCAACTGGACGACAAGTTCCTTCCTCATCGGCACACTCATCCTCACGCTCACCGCCGTCCCGTGGTACCTCTGGCAGTTCGGATTGGATCGTTTTCAGATCGCGCTTTTCTTCGTCATGCTCGCGACGACGGGGTTCAGCATTAGCCTCGGTTATCATCGCCTTTTCTCTCACATCGCATTCCAAGCCAGCTGGCCGATCCGCTTTCTCACGCTCATTTTCGGCGCCGGCGCATTCGAAAATTCCGCTCTGATGTGGGCGAGCGAACATCGCTCTCACCATAAACATGTCGATCATGACGACGATCCTTACAGCATCTCGAAGGGTTTTTTCTACGCGCACATCGGCTGGCTTATTTTCAAACTCAACACCGACCCGCCTTACGATAACGCGCCGGATTTGTTAAAAGACAAACTCGTGCGTTGGCAACATCGCTACGTGCAAATCATCGCCGTGGTCGTGAGCTTCGTCATTCCCGCCATCGCCGGCGCGTTATGGAATGGGTGGCGCGGCGCTCTTGGCGCTTTTTTAATCGCCGGCGTCGCCCGCATTGTCGTCTTGCAGCATTGCACTTTTTTAATCAACAGCGCCTGTCACGTCTTCGGCACCCAGCCCTACTCAACCAAATGCAGTGCGCGTGATTCGTGGTTCCTGGCCTTGTTCACCTTCGGCGAGGGCTACCACAACTATCACCACGAATTTCAACACGACTATCGCAACGGCGCGAAGCCGTGGAATATCGATCCGACCAAGTGGATCATTTGGGCCTTTTCGAAAATCGGCCTAACGAAAAATCTCCGCCGCGTTCCGAACGAGAAAATTCGTTTGGCTCAACAGTCAGTTACCGGGCAATAACGCCTGGCGGCGAGCCGAATCAGCGCATGCTCGTGCTGCGTTCTTTCACGATCTCCACGTAGGCCTTGAGCGCCGTGGAGATGTTTTCACTCTTCCATGCGATGCAGGATTCGGTCAGGACCGCCGGAATTAAGGGTCGGAACACGACGTTCTCGTGAGGAAGTTTTTCCACCTGATCCGGTAAGAGCGCAACACCCAAGCCCGCTCCGACCGCTTGGATGACGGTCCGTTCGATGTCGGCGTCCTGGAGAACTTTCGGAACGAAACCGGCCCGCTGACAGGTCGCGGTCAACCAATCGCGGTAGCCGGGATAACTCGCTTCGGACATACCGATGAAAAACATCGGCCTCAAGTCTTTTAGTTTGATCACTGCTTTTTTCGCCAGGCGATCGCCTTTCGGCAGCGCCGCAACGGTTTTGTCCGATGCAATACATCGGAGTTGCAAACCGCGCTCTTCGATCGGCTGTCGCGATCCCACGAAACCGAGATCGATTTTGTTCTCTTCCAACGCACGAAATTGTTCGGCGTAAGTCATATCGAAAAGGTTGATTGCGACAGTCGGGAATTTTCGTTGGAACGGAACGAGCGTCGCCGGAAGTAGAGCGGGGAAAAGATTCGCGACGTAGCCAATATTGAGCGCGGCAATTTCGTGATCACGTAAACGCTGGACCGATTCAACAATCTCCGCGCTGTGCGCGAGCACACGTTTCGCGTCGGCTAAAAACGATTTCCCTTCGTCGGTCAAACCGACCTGCCGTTTGCTGCGATTAAGAAGGCGCACGCCGATCTCCTCTTCCAAATCTTTAATCTGACGGGTGAGCGAGGGCTGCGCGAGATGCAACTTTTGCGCGCCTTTTGTAAAGCTAAGTGCGTCGGCGACCGCGACAAAGTATCGAAGGTGACGCAGTTCCATACCGGGACAACGAGCATCGTAATCTGCCCCGCGCTGAAATCATAGGCAGAAAGCATTACCGACCCAGAAACAAGGTATTGGCCGCTTCAGCGCAGCTCACGTACGAAGCGCTCCATGTTACAGACCCTCTCAGAAGCGCGCCCCACGACTCATTCCGTGAATCGTAAAGCTTCCGTCATATGGAAAGGAAACCTTCGCAACGGCACGGGCACGATGAGCACCGAAAGTGGCGTGCTCAACGATATGCAGTACTCATTCCGGACGCGATTTGAAAAGGGAATTGGAACGAACCCGGACGAGCTGATTGCCGCTGCGCTTGGCGGTTGTTTCTCCATGGCGCTGTCGAATGAATTGGGGCTCGCGGGCCTTCATCCCGACCGAATCGATACCACCGCGATCGCAACGCTCGAGGAATTGAAAGCCGGCTGGACGCTTACTGGCATCCAACTCGATGTCCGGGCCAGGGTGCCAAACGCCACGCAAAATCATTTCATCGATGCCGCGCTCGCCGCAAAAACAAAATGCCCGGTCGCGCGTCTTCTCAAGACGAACATTTCCATGACCGCAACGCTCGACGCATGAAAGCAGAATCATCTCTATGACAACCTTCATTCATACAAAGAAGAACGCATTGAAAACATGGCTAGCCGGTGCCATCTCCGACTTGTCCAACAACATTACGGTCTCGGACGCCGGCCTCCGATTATGGGACGCTCAGATCACTGACTTGGAAAACAAATGCGCGGCGACAATTCGCCGTCCGTTTTGGGCCGGGGCTACCGCCGTTGCACTCATTTTGGTCTCCGCCGTGTTCGTGATGCGGGACAAGAATCCGGGCGACCCCTCGCAATATCTCACGCAAATTTTGAACTCGCGTGTCGAGCCCGTGGCCAGCCCGCATGCCACGATTACAATGTTTGAATCAAAAGAAGATCGAGTAACCGTCCTCTGGACTGAAGGCTTGCAATCATTGCCAGCGGATTATGCGGCAAAATGACTAAGGCCATGCGACGCCAGCGCGTTATAGACAAAAAGCATTACCGACCCAGAAACAAGGTATTAGCCCACTCGAATCGATAAGCTAAATAACCATCCACGTGAATAAGGAGGCTCAAATGAATACAGGTCTCATACTTTTATTAACTCTTGATCCGCTGGTCGAGGAGGCGATGACGGAAGCACTTTTGGAAACCGGCGGGATCATTTGCCGCGCGCGCACCTCAGATGATGCAATGCGAATCGTATGCACTAACGGCGGCGAATTAGAACTCGCTGTCATCGATTTCGACCATGGCTCGAATGGCATGACCTTGATCAGCGCGATCAACACATGTGCCAATCGTCACGTTCCAATGCTGGCCTTGACGCGTCCTGGAGAAGAACACGCTAAATGCGTGGCGCTCACAAATGGCGCGGCCGAATGTCTGGCCAAACCTATTTCTGCTGCGCAAATCGCGGAAGCCATCATCAAATGCCGACCAAAGCGGAAGCTCGCGCACGCGGCCTGAGTTAATTATCGACCGGACATCACCACAATGGAATCCACAATCGTTCAAAACGGCGCGCTCTACCAAGTGCAACACCGAAACGGCGCGCTCCACTTCGCGCAACACCGGCATACTAAACGCGATCGCAAACATCTTTGGCTTCGGCGGACCGTGATGAATAGGTTCACTCAAGACTTTACGATTGTGGGCGCGCGCGCTTCACGTTCTCGAATCCGTTCTGTCGTATGAAGAAGTCGCATAGGCCGAAATCTTTCTTCTCTGTTCACCAACGGTGAAACGCCGGATGGCCTTCTTTAACGGCCACGAAAAGTCCGCGACAAGTCGCGCAAACTTTCCCGCCCGCCGTCAGCGTCCCCTCCACCGTCGCACGCTCATCCGTTAGATCGACAATCTTCGCAGAAAGATAAACGGGCCCGTTTGTCGGCGTCGGCCGCAGGAGTTTGATCGAATACTCCGCCGTCACCGTGCACGGCACGCTGTCCGAATTCGCGCACTTCATCAAATGATACGCGCCCGTCCAATTGCAGTGGCAATCGAGAAGACTGCCGATGATCCCGCCGTTTAAGACTCCGGGAAACGCTTCATATTTTTTCTCCGGCATCCATTCCGCGACGACCTCATCGCCTTTGGGAAAACTGCGGATGTGCAGACCATCAGGATTCGCCGGGCCGCAGCCGAAACAGGCGTTGTTAGGCGCGTACTTTTCCTGCAGCGATTGCTCCGACATCGGACTGTCGATCTTACGCGCCGTTCGTCGGCGTGCCCGGATATTTCCGCAATTGCGGCCCGGTATAAAGTGAGCGCGGACGAATCAATCGATTGTGATCGTGTTGCTCGATCACGTGCGCGCACCAGCCCGCGATTCGCGATGCAGCAAAAATCGGAGTGTTCAAGGCAGGATCGAACCCGAACATGGTGAATACCGGAGCGGCGTAAAGATCGACATTGGCGCAAAGTTGTTTCTCGCGCTCCATCGTCTTCTCCAGATTTTCGCAAATCGGCACCCATTGCTCTTTGCCGACACGCTTGCCCAGATCGCGCCCGATCTCCCGCATGATCGGAACCCGCGAGTCGCCACTTTTATAAACACGATGGCCGAAGCCCATGATTTTCTTTTTCTGCGCAAGCGCGTCCATCATCCATTTCTCGGCCCGATCGGCCGTCTTGATTTCGTCGAGCATCTTCATCGACTCTTCGTTCGCGCCACCGTGCAACGGCCCCTTCAACGTGCCGCACGCGCTCGTGACCGCCGCATACATGTCGGCCAGCGTCGACGCCGTCACCCGCGCCGCGAAAGTGGACGCGTTATATTCGTGATCGGCATAGAGAATGAAAATCGTGTCCATCATCCGGATCTGCCAAGTTTGCGGCACTTCGCCGTTGAGCTTGTAGAAAAAATTGCCAGCTAAAGTGAGATCGTGTTTTTCCGGCAACGGGTCATCACCTTTCTGAATGCGATAGCCATCGGTGATCAACGTCGAAACTTTCGCGATCAGTCGCATCGCTTTGCGCACATTCGCCGCGTGACTGTTGTCGTTAAGATCGACATCGAAGGGCGCCAGCATCGACACGCCGGTGCGCAACATATCCATCGGATGCGTGTTCTTCGGCATCAACCGCAGCGCTTCCAGCACTTGCTTCGGCAGCGTGCGCTCGTCGGCGAGCGCGCGTGAAAATTTGCCTAACTGATCGAACGTCGGCAACTCGCCGTTGAGCAAAAGATATGCGACTTCCTCGAAGCTCGCCTTCTCCGCCATCTCGTGAATGTCGTAGCCGCGATACATCAAACCCGCATTCGGATCGACCCAGCAAATTTCCGTTTCGCCGGCGACAACGCCCGCGAGTCCCGGGCTGTAAGCTGGTTTTGTTTCAGTGCTCATCTTGGTTCGTGACTCTAACGATGATCCGCTTGCGCACAAATCAGCCGTTCCAAGTTTCCGCATTCGGATCGTAATCGAGCAAATCGTAGAGCTCCTGCCGCGTTTGCATCTTGTCGATCCAATCGGACTGCGTGCCCGCTTTTTTTAGCGCACGGAAAAATTCGCCCGTCGCTTTGATCGAAATGCGAAATGCGCTCTGCGGGAAAATCACCATGCGATAACCGAGATCACTTAGTTCTTGAAACGATAGCAACGGACTCTTGCCGAACTCCGTCATGTTCGCGATCAACGGCATTTTTAGTTCCTTGGCGAAATCGCGGAACTCATCCGCGCTTTGCAATGCCTCGGGAAAAATCGCATCGGCACCCGCTTCGACATAAGCCTGCGCGCGTTTCACCGCGCCTTTGAAATCTTCGAGCGCGCGCGAGTCCGTCCGCGCAATGATCATGAAATCTTTGTCACGACGCGCCCTTACCGCCGCCCCGATCTTCGCCACCATCTCGCTAAGATCGACAATCGATTTTCCGGCGAGATGTCCGCAGCGTTTCGGAAATTCCTGGTCTTCCAGATGGCAACCGGCCAGACCAGCCGCTTCCAGTTCCTGAATTGTGCGGGCAACATTCTCCGCGCCGCCAAAACCAGTGTCCGCATCGACAATCGCGGGGATTTTGACCGCGTTGGCGATGTAACCGGCGAGCCGCGCTACTTCCGTTAGCGTGAGCAATCCGATATCCGGCACGCCCGCCGTTGCGTTGGCCATGCCCGCGCCGCTGATGTACACCGCATCGAAACCGGCGCGTTCGACCTGGCGCGCCATGGACGCGTTCGGCACGCCCGGCATGGCGACACAACCTTGCGCGATCAATTCCCGGAGTTGCGCGCCTTTGCTTTTCATTTCATCACGCACGCTTGCATTAACTGATCGACATTCTTCGCCTCATCCAGCTTCCACACAAGATCGACAATCTTCTTCGCGCCCGCCTCGCCTAACGACGGCGCTACCAGCGAAGTAAATTTCCCTTCCACCTCCGAATCCTTCAACGGGTTCCGCGCGTGTCCGAGCGGATAATCCACGCGCTTGGTCAATCGTTTGCCGTCCGCAAGATCGACATGGACGATGTTCGCGACCGCGCCGGGATACATCGCGCTTAATTCCGCGTTGCGCTCCACCTTTACGCTCTCCAAAAACTTCCAAATCTTCGCGTCCATGAAACGCGCCGGCTGAAATTGTTTCTCACTCACCTCGCCGTCGATCAACGCAATCGCGGTGATGTAAGGCAAACTGTGGTCGGCCGTCTCGCGCGTCTCCGGTTTCCACTTCTCCGGCTCGCTCCCGATGATGTCCACCGAAGCATCGTGACTCTCGATCGTCATCCCGGTGACCTGGGCAAGATCGACAATCGACTTTCGCAGAAACAACGCCGCTTCGATCGCGCTTTGGCTGTGGTATTCCGCCGGCCAGAATTTGATGCTCGTATTTAGAATCATCGCCGGCGCGCCTTTAAATTTTTCGCCGACGTTGCCTAACGATACTCCCAGCTCTTTCTCAAAACCCATCTGTCCTTCGAAGATCGGCGCCGGACCGGTCATGCCCGCGCGCGCCAGCAGCGCAGAGTAAACTCCGTGGCGCGCTGCATTAGCAAACGCGACGCCTTTCCAATGCGAGAGCTCGCCGACGCGCGCTTGACGAAAGGCCGCGCAATTAACGCCGGCAATGTTCACCGCGTGTCGGGTCTTCTCCGGATCGAGCTTCATCAAACGCGCACATGCCAAAGCCGTCGAAAATGCGCCATAGGTCACGTGGTCCCACCCCCGCGCGCGAATGCTGGCCGCGTCGCAGAATCGACATTGCACTTCGTAAGCGAGAGCGATCGCAGTGATGAGTTCGCGGCCGTTGGCGCCGAGACTCTCTGCCATCGCGAGCGCCGCCGAAATATTATCGCTCGGGTGCGCCGGTTCTTTCGACAGATAAGTATCGTTATAATCGAAGTAGCGAATGCAACAGCCCGTCGCGAATGCGGCCCAATCGGGCGGCGCCTTGTGCGTTGTCCCGATGATTGTCGATCCTACCTTCGCCGAAAACTCCGACGCGACTTTACGCGCGACGACGCACGGCTCTTCATTCCAGGCGCCGAGCGCACAGCCGATTGAATCGATCACGCGCCGTTTCACTTCGTGCACCGCTTCCTTCGAGAGATCCTCGAAGCGAAGTGAAGAGGCGTAAGCGGCGAGTTGATGAGCGAGCGATTTAATCATGGAAATTTGAAGCTGCAATGTGGCGGGGAAATCGCGCGCGGCAACCGCTGGACGACGTCCACTACCCAATCCATGTAATCCGTGATTTAATCTCTAGCCACATGAGTAAAGTTTTCTCCGACGCCAAGGCCGCGCTCGACGGCCTGCTGCACGACAATATGACCATCGCCGCCGGCGGGTTCGGCCTCTGCGGCATCCCGGAAAATCTCATCGCCGCATTACGCGACAGCGAAGTCAAAGGCCTAACGATCGTCGGCAACAACGCCGGCGTGGATGGTTTCGGCATGGGTGTCCTGCTGACGACACGGCAGGTAAAGAAGGTGATGGCTTCTTACGTCGGCGAGAACAAGGAGTTCGAGCGACAGGTACTCAGCGGCGAGCTCGATCTTGAATTAATTCCGCAAGGCACGCTGGCCGAGCGATTGCGCGCCGGCGGCGCGGGAATTCCCGGTTTCTACACGCGCACCGGCTTCGGCACCAAATTGACCGAGGGCAAAGAGACGAAAGTTTTCGACGGCAAGGAATACGTTCTCGAACCGGGGATCACGGCTGAGGTTTCGCTCGTGAAGGCGTGGAAAGGCGACAAATCCGGTAATCTTATCTTCCGGAAAACCTCGCGTAACTTCAATCCGATGATCGCCAGTTGCGGGAAGATCTGCGTGGCCGAGGTCGAGCAACTTGTTGAGGTCGGGGAGCTCGATCCCGACCAAATTCACACGCCGGGAATCTTCGTTGATCGCATCATTCAAGGCGCGAGTTACGAAAAACGAATCGAGTTCCGCACCGTACAAGGCAGCGCGGCGGCGAAAAAAGAAAATCCGATCCGCGATTTGATGGCGAAACGTGCCGCACAGGAATTGCGCGATGGCTATTATGTTAATCTCGGCATTGGCATTCCAACGCTCGTGGCGAATTACATTCCCGAGGGTATGAATGTCACGCTGCAATCCGAGAACGGCTTGTTAGGCATCGGGCCATTCCCCACAGAAGACGATGTCGATCCTGATTTAATCAACGCAGGCAAACAGACCATCACGACGATGCCGGGCTCCGCTTTTTTCTCGAGCGCCGATTCGTTCACGATGATCCGCGGCGGCCATATCGATCTTGCGATTCTCGGCGCCTTCGAAGTTACGGATAAAGGCGACATCGCGAATTGGATGATTCCCGGCAAGATGGTGAAAGGCCCGGGTGGCGCGATGGACCTCGTCGCTGGGGTGAAGCGCGTCGTCGCGGTAATGGAGCACACTTCGAGGGATGGCAGTCCGAAGATTTTAAAAGAGTGCACGCTTCCCATCACGGGACTGAGCGTCGTCAATCTTATCATCACCGACCTGTGTGTGTTCGAGGTCAAGCCGGGTGGCGGGCTTATTCTCACCGAATTGCACCCCGGCGTGACGGAGGACGATGTCCGCGCCAAGACCGGGGCACCGTTCGACGTCGCGCTTAAAGGCTAGCGAGGCGACCGGGAAAAGATTGTCAGCGGAATGGCCGCCGCAGATACTCGGCGGCGCTTGAAATGAGCGAACGCAACTTTTTCGCCGAACTGAAGCGACGCAACGTTTACAAGATCGCCGTTGCCTACGCGGTGGTCGGCTGGCTGCTCGTTCAAGTCGCGAGCTCGATAAGATCAGTCAGCAACGCGAGGTCGTTGGCTACTTGCGCGCGCTCCTTTATGTCAGCCTGAACAATAAAGATGAAGCGCTGCGCTGGCTCGAACAGGGTTACGCGGAACGCGACGGCTCCAACATCTGCTGGATCAATGTCGATCCATTGCTCGATTCACTTCACGGCGATCCGCGTTTCGAAGCGTTGGTGCAGAAAGTTGTCGCGCCAAAGTAGTGAAGATCGACAATCTCCGGGATTGTCTCTCACCATTGCACGCTGAATGCTGTGCTACGCCTTATCGTAAACGGCCTTGCCGCTGAACTTCTTGCCGTCCGCGCCTGTCCCGTTAATGGTGACCGTGCGCGATTTTCCATCTTTGGAAACCTCGATCCTGCCCGACCAAACGATCTTGCCATCTTTCCATGTGGTGATGTCGTTAGTGTGGTCGTTCACCATTCGGTAGGCCACGGTGTTATAAGGCAGGTTCCCTTTCACCGGAATGGCTTTGCCATCGAACTTCCCGACCCAAACGCTATGCGTCGGTTTCCCATCCTTGTCGACGCCCTCTACCGTCACCTTAATTTTATCCTTCTGCTCGGCATAAACGACTGTCGTGTTCTTGCCCATCCCCGCCGGCATCTTTGATTTCGCCTCATTGAGCTTCCAAGTGCCCATGTGAGGATTGGCCGCAAAACAACCTGTTGCGCCGACAAACGACAAGGCCAGCGCCACCACTGCAATTCGGGTTTTCATCATGCAACCGATTCCGGCAGAAACGCTGGTAGGCGTCAATATCAATTGGGACCGCCGAGCCCAGGCACTGATTCTACGCGGCATCCGCTCGCGGGCAGAGCAGCACCAACACGGAAGCGATAACCCAGCACGCCATCATGAAAATGAATCCCTGATCGAACGAGCCGGTGCTCTGGCTCAGATCACCGATGATTTTAGGACCAAAAAATCCGCCGATGCTGGCGGTGCAATTAATAAACCCAACTGCCGCGGCCGCGGCCGAGCTGGTGAGAAATGCACTCGGCAGCGCCCAAAACGATGGAAGATAGGCCACGGTGCCGAAGCCGATCAGCGAGAACACCACCACGAGCAGAGCGTTCGAATGCGGAAGGATGAACCACGCACTTAATCCGAGCGCAGCGGTCAGTTGAGGGATGGCAAAATGCCAGCGGCGCTCACGCGTGCGATCGGAATTCCAACCAAGCAACAGCATGCCGATGAGCCCTGCGATAAATGGGATGGCACCGATCCAGCCGATGCGTTGCACATCGGTCCATCCGCTAAGCCGTTTCAGCATCGTCGGCATCCAAAACCAAAACGAATAGCCGCCGGTGTAACAGAAGAACAGGCCAACGGTAAGCAGCACTACCCGCCGATCGCGGAGCGCCTGCCAAATCGTGATGTGCTCAGCCCCTGCTTTACCGCGCCGCTCTTCGGCGAGGCGAGCCGCGATCCAATCGCGTTCGTTAGGCTGCAACCATCGCACTTCGTTAGGCCGGTCGGGCAGCACGAATAGCGTCGCGATTCCAAGTATAATCGCGGGCACGCCTTCCAGCAGGAAGAGCCAGCGCCATCCCGGAATTCCCAGCCAGTGTAAGCCGAGAATTGTTCCGGCGATCGGCCCGCCAAGGATATAGGCTATCGGGATGGCAGACATGAACCGCGCCACCGCTTTCGCCCGGTCCTCATAAATGAACCAGTGCGAAAGATAAACGATTACGCCCGGGAAAAAACCGGCTTCGGCCGCACCTAACAGGAAGCGCGCACCGTAAAGCTCGTGCGGAGTCCGCACAAAACCGGTCAGCGTTGTCAGCGCGCCCCACGTGATCAGCGTGATCGCCAGCAGGAGCCTTGCACTCCAGCGCTCCACGAGAAGCGCTCCGGGAATTTGCAGACCGAGATAACCGATAAAGAAAATTCCGCTGGCCGTGCCGAAAACCGAATCGGTCAAACCCACGTCGCCTTTCATCCCGAGTGTGGCGTAGGCGATGTTCGTGCGGTCGAGATAGTTCGCGACGTAAAGGAGGAAAAGAAATGGGAGAAGCCGCCATGCGATTCGACCGCGCGCAGTCGCCCCGCCTTCTAGTTCCGCGGAAGCGATCGGTGCGCGCATAACGCCCAAATTCGATTGTCGATCTTACACCATCGGACGGAAGCGTCCGACGATTTCCTGCAAGCAACCCGTAATCTGCCCTAACGAGCAAACTTCGACTGCTTCGAGCAAGGCGGGGAAACAGTTTTCGCCTCGGTCCACTACCGTGCCCAGCTTATCGAGCGCGGCCTGCGACTTGTTCGCGTTTTTCTTTTTGAACTTCGTGAGTCGATCTACCTGCAACTGCTGTCGGGAACGTGGCGTGCGCGCAAGTTCCATCTCCGGCATCTCGTCGGCGCCGTTGCGATATCGATTCAATCCCACGATCGGGCGTGTGCCGTCGTAAATTTGTTGTTCGTAGCGATGGGCCGCGGTTTGAATTTGGCTGCGCTGATAACGATTCTCCACTGCGGCAAGGACGCCGCCTAACGATTCGATCTGGCGAAATTCATCGAGGATCGCTTTTTCGACCGCGCGCTCGACCGCTTTCATGCCGGGCGAACCGCTCAACATGTTCATGGTGTGTTTAAACAGGCCCGATTCTTCGAGCAGAATGGCCTGACCGTGAGCGGCGAGACGAATCCATTCTTCGCTCGGCGTGGTGAACGGTTCGTCCGCGCTGTTCGAGTGGCACGAGTTCGTGCCGTTCATGTAAGCGAGCATCAATTCCGCCGCGGTGCGCGTGAGATTGTTTTTGAATTCGGCCGCGACGAGCGATCGCCCGCTCGTTTGCGTGTGCAATTTGAACATCTGTCCGCGCGGACCTGCCCCGAAAACGTCGCGCATTCCGATCGCCCAGATTTTTCGCGAAACCCGCGAGAGCGCGATGTATTCGACGTCAAGTCCACAATCGAGGAAGAATGACAAACGTGGCGCAAACTGATCCACCGGAATTCCCCGCGCCGCCAGCATCTCCGCGTACGCGAAGCCGTTCGAGATGGTGTAGGCCGCCTGCTGCACCGGTGTCGATCCCGCCTCACCGATGTGATAACCGCTGATCGACACCGGATACCAGCGCGGCATTTCGTTAGTCGTCCATTCGATCATGTCGCAAAGAAAACGAAGCGACGCTTCCGTCGGGAAAATCGTTTCGTTTTGCGCCTGCACTTCTTTGAAAATATCGGCCTGAATGGTGCCGCGAAGTTTCGGGACAACGCCCGGCCCAAAGCGCCGCTTCGCCGCTGCGATGTACATCGCCATGATGATCGGCGCCGGACCGCTGATCGTCATCGACGCGGAAAAATCCGGCGAACCGACTTCGAAGCCATCGTAGAGCCGCACCATGTCTTCGACCGTATCGACCGCGACACCGCCCTCGCCGATTTTTCCAAAGACACCGTCGGCATCGGAATCAATTCCATAAAGGGTCGGGCCGTCGAACGCCGTGCTCAGACGCTTCGAACGTTGATGCGCACTGAGAAAATGGAAACGCTTGTTCGTATCCTCGGCCAGCATGAGACCGGAAAATAATCGCGTCGGCTCTTCCGGCGGACGCGCGCCGTTCTTTTTTGGCTTCGCCCCGTTTGTCGATGTCGATCTTTTATGATCATAACTCCCCTGCTCGATTTCCGGCATCGGCTCGAGATACATCTCGCGGTAAGCGCCGTTCAAAAACGGAAACTCGCCCGGCAATCCATCGCCGAACAAATAACGCGCGATCTCCCCCGCCTCATCGATTTCCGGCAAAGCCAATCGCGGCAACGGCAATCCCGTCGGCGCTTTTGAAATCGGAATCTCCGCTTTGATTTTGTTCCAACGCTCCGTCATCTCGCGCCCGAACTTTTCGTCGGTGCGCGCGCGCTTCACTTGATCGACAACGAACCGTCCATGTTTTTCGACTGCTTCCACTACCTGTCCGAGCTTGCTCATACGTCTCCTTTAATTAAGTCGAACAATTCATCCACGCCAGCATCGCGATGACGTTTCGCGACCGTAGCGACGATCTGCTGTTTGCGTTTGTTTTGCGTGAGCCGGTGCTCGATTTCCGACAACGCCGCCTTCGCGCGATCAAGATCGGTTTTGTTCACGACGACAATGTCGGCGACATCGAGCATGACGATCTTCTGCAACTGCAACCGCGCGCCGTAATCCGGATTCATGACAAGAATCGTTTGATCGACAAGGCGATTTCGAAACGGCAACGCTTCCTGTCCGGTGCCGACCGTTTCGATAATGACACAATCGAAACCGGAATGCGTCAGTAATTCGAGGCAGCCTTCCGTCGCCGGCGACAAACCGCCCGCCTGCCCGCGCGTTGCCATGCTTCGCATAAACACGCGATCGTCCTGCGAATTAATCATGGTCGCGCGGTCGCCTAACAACGCTCCCTCGCCGATCACGCTCGGATCGTGCGAAAGAATTGCGACGCGTGCATGTCGATCTTGCGCGAGAAAGCGAAGGACAAGCTCATCGATAAGCGTTGTCTTGCCGGCGCCGCCGGGTCCGGTGAAACCAATCACACGCGAGCGTTTGTCTGCCTTGGACGTTGAACGTTGAGCGTTGAGCGTTGAGCGTTTTCTTCTGCTAGCGAACGCGTCTTCGAGCTCAGTGAGTTTGCGCGCGAGTACGAGGTCGGGCTTGGCCTTTGCACGGCGCTTTCGCGATTTGCCATAATGTTTCTTTACGTAATCGACCATCTCGACGAGCGACGTCCCGGCGAAAAAGATTTGATCGACGCCTTTCTTTTTCATCTCGCGCGCATCCTCGTGCGAAATGGTGCCGCCGCCGCCGCCGAAAACCGCGATGTCGTTTGCGCCTTGTCGCTTTAGTTGCCTGACGACCTCGGCGAAAAATTCGATGTGCCCGCCGTTGTAACTCGAGATGCCGATGGCGGCGACGTCTTCCTGGATGGCGGCGCGGACAATGTCGCTGACGTAGCGATGAAATCCGAGATAGACCACTTCGATGCCGTGCCGAATGAATTCGAGATTGATGGTGTTGATGGCGCTGTCGTGGCCGTCGCAGATC
>JBBROO010000029.1:0-38697 GCA_038229295.1 Chthoniobacterales bacterium
CAACAACAGTCCCATTGGGAATTTCGGAGGCCTAAATAATCCCGGCGCGTTTGACATCACTGGTGGCAATCCCATATCTAACAACGCGCCTCCCGGCTACAATTACTCGGGAGGAAATGTGTATGATTCATGGTGGCGATGACGGCAACGCCGCTGCGCGAAGATAATCGCGATACCTATCTCTATTTTGGAAACCCGATCTACCAATACAGCCTGCGGCAAGGAATCGAAGATGGCTTCCTCGCGCCATATCGAGTTCATCGAATAATCTCCGATTGGGACGCTGCCGGTTGGCGTCCGAGCAAAGATGTTCTCGACCGATACGGTCGCGAAATTCCCGACGACGAGTACCAGACCAAAGATTTCGAGCGCGTGGTTGCGTTGCGTGCTCGCACGGAAGCGATCGCACGCCATCTGGCTGATTTCATGAAGAAGACGGATCGTTTTGCTAAGACGATTATCTTCTGTGTCGATCAAGAACACGCCTCCGAAATGCGACAGGCGTTGAACAATCTCAACAGCAGCCTCGTGAAAAAATATCCTGACTACGTCTGCCGCGTCACTGCAGACGAAGGCGACATCGGCCGCGGCCATCTCTCTCGATTTCAAGATGTGGAGTCGCAATCGCCGGTGATTCTCACGACTTCACAATTGCTTACGACCGGCGTTGATGCGCCGACCTGTAAGAACATCGTCATCGCTCGCGTCGTCGGCTCGATGACAGAATTCAAACAGATGATCGGACGCGGCACGCGCGTGCGCGATGATTACGGCAAGCTCTGGTTCAACATTCTCGATTACACAGGGTCAGCGACACGGCTCTTCGCCGATCCTGAGTTCGACGGCGAGCCAGCGTTCATCACGGAAGAGGAGATCAACGCGGCCGGGAAGAAAATTAAAGAGAAGATTATCGACGACGGTTTGCCGCCGCCTGAAGGCGAAGAATTCGATAGCCCGATTATCGACGAAGGACCACCGGTCGAACGTCGCAAGTATTATTTCGACGAAGGGCACGTCGAGATCGCGTCACATCTCGTTTACGAACTCGATCCCGATGGAAAGCAGCTCCGTGTTTTGAAGTTTACGGATTACGCCGCCGAGAAAGTCCGCACGCTTTATCCATCAGCGCCGGAACTGCGCCAGAAATGGGCGAATCCCGCACAGCGCTCGGAGATTATCACGAAGCTGGCGGAGCGCGGAATTAGCTTTGATGAACTAGCCGAGACAGCAAAGCAACCGGACGCCGATCCTTTCGATCTTCTTTGTCACATCGCATTCAACGCCCCGCTCCGCACACGCCGCGAGCGCGCGCAACGACTTCGCGAAGATCGACAAGATTTCTTTGATCAATACGGAACGGAAGCCCGCGCGATTCTCAATGAGCTTCTCGAAAAATATGCCGAGTACGGAACTGCCCAGTTTCTCTTGCCCGATGTTTTGCAGATTCCGCCAATTTCTGATCGGGGAAATGTGATCGAAATTGCGAAGATGTTTGGCGGAAGCGAAAAACTCCGCGATGCCGTGAATCAATTACAAACTCTGTTGTATGCCGCGTAAATCGACCGGCGCCGTAACGACGACCGCGCAATCGCTCGGCTCTCTCATCAAATCCGCGCGCGACATAATGCGCAAAGATAAAGGGCTGAACGGCGACCTTGATCGGTTGCCGATGCTGACATGGATCATGTTCTTGAAGTTTCTCGACGACCTGGAACTTCAGCGTGAAGAGGAAGCCACACTTGCCGGAAAGAAATTTCAGCGCGCGATCGATCCGCCATATCGCTGGCGCGATTGGGCCGCGAATCCCGCCGGAATTAGTGGAGATGAATTGATCTCCTTCGTGAACAATGAAGAAGCGGTTCTGCCTGATCAGACTCGCGGCCCTGGACTATTTGCCTACTTGCGCAGTCTGATTGGACGCAACGGCGGTGATCGACGCGACGTTATCGCGACCGTCTTCAAAGGTACGATCAATCGCATGATCAATGGTTATCTGTTGCGCGATGTGATCAACAAAGTCGCCGGCATTCATTTTGGTTCGAGCGAAGAACTACACACACTCGGTTCTTTGTATGAATCACTGTTGCGCGAAATGCGCGACGCCGCTGGCGATTCGGGTGAGTTTTACACGCCGCGCGCTGTTGTTCGATTCATGGTTGCGGTGACCGATCCGAAGTTGGGCGAAACAATTCTCGATCCCGCTTGCGGCACCGGCGGATTTCTCGTCGCAGCATTCGAACATCTGGAGCAACAATGCAAAACAGTTGGCGAGCGCGAGACGCTGCAAAAGCGCAGCATCTTTGGCGGCGAAGCGAAGCCCCTTCCGTATCTGCTCGCGCAAATGAATCTTTTACTGCACGGGCTCGAATCGCCGCAGATCAACCCGGGCAATTCGCTCGCGGTTCGGATCACCGAGATCGGCGAGAAAGAGCGCGTCGATATTATTCTCACGAATCCGCCATTCGGCGGCGAAGAAGAACGCGGCATTCTTGCGAATTTCCCGACTGACAAACAAACAGCGGAAACTGCCCTTCTATTTCTCCAGTTGATCATGCGTAAGATTAGGCGCGCGCCTAATCGCCAGTCCGGACTCGGACCCGGACGTGCTGCTGTGGTTGTGCCTAACGGCACGCTCTTCGGCGATGGCGTATGCGCGCGCATCAAGGAAGAACTGCTGAAGAATTTTAATCTCTACACAATCGTGCGCCTGCCTAACGGCGTGTTCGCGCCTTACACGAACATTCCGACGAACATTCTTTTCTTCGACCGTTCCGAACCAACGGACGAAGTCTGGTATTACGAACAGCCGCTGCCAGAAGGACGGAAGAACTACACCAAGACCGCGCCCATCCAGTTCGAAGAATTCGCGCCGCTCGTCGCGTGGTGGAACAAGCGCGAAGAGAACGAGCGTGCATGGAAAGTTCCAGCCGCCGAACTGCTGGCCAACGGTTGCAATCTTGATCGCAAGAACCCGCACGCCAAGATCGACATCGCACATTTGCCGCCCGACCAACTCGCCGCCAGCATCCTGCAAAAAGAACAGCGCATCGCGGAAATCATGGGCAATATCCGCAGTCTCATCGCGAAACACGGCGCATGAGCAGGCGGTTGCCAAGAGTGAAGTTGGGTGAAGTGCTGCGGCGCGTGGAGCGATTCGAGCCGCGCGACGAACTGACTGAGTATCCATTCGCCGGGACTTACAGCTTCGCTCGTGGAATTTTTGTTGGAGCACGAAAGCTCGGCTCAAGTTTCGCGTTGCCTCAGATTCAGAGAATTCGCGCGGGTGATTTTATCTACTGCAAAATCATGGCCTGGGAAGGCGCATTCGGAGTCGCACCGAAGGAGACAGACAACTGCGTCATGTCCGGCGCATTCGTGGTTTATGAATTGAACCGCGAACGGATTAACGAAAAGTTTCTCGATTACTTTTTCAAAGTGCCTGACCACTGGCAGAGCATCGGCAGCCAAAGCACCGGCACCAATGTTCGGCGGCAAAGCCTGCATCCGGCTCGATTTGAGCGTGCCGAAATTCCGCTGCCGGAGTTGACGGAACAGCGGCGGGTGGTGGCGCGGGTTGAGGAACTGGCCGCCCAAATCCACGAAGCCCGCACCCTCCGCCACCAAGCCGCCGAAGAAGCTCAGTCGCTAGTTAGTCGTGCAACTTCTAAACTTCTCGACGAAAGCGATTGGACAATAAAAGCGATGGTCGAAGTTCTGGCGGGAAATCCCCGCAACGGTTTGTCACCAAAACAACCGGTGGAAAGTGGCGGTCGTAACATGCTGCGCATTAATGCCGTATCCAGTTCTCCGACTCGATTCGTGGACACCAGCGCCGTGAAGCACGTCGAAGTGTCCGACAAAGATGCGCAGCCATTTTTGCTTCAGAACGACGACGTTTTCATCGTTCGATACAACGGCGACATTAATCGCGTGGCTAAGCCGGGAATCTACAAGGGCGCAAACGAGAATCGCATTGTCTACCCTGACAAACTTATGCGGCTGCGCCCCGACCCAATGAAGATGACGCCAGACTTTCTGGTGTTCGCCTTAAGTTCCCGCAGCGTCCGAGATCAAATAGAAGAACTCGGCAAGACAACTGCAGGCAATATCGGAATCAGTGGAGCAAATGCTAAGTCGTTCAAAGTGCCAGTTCCACCGCTCGCCGAGCAACGCCGGATCGTGGCCGAGCTGGACGCGTTGCAAGCGGAGGTGGACGCGCTGAAGCGTCTGCAAGCCGAGACCGCCGCCGAACTCGACGCGCTTCTTCCTTCAATCCTCGACCGCGCTTTCAAAGGAGAATTGTAGATGTTGTCCGCGGCCACAGCCGTTCGGTTCGATCGAGTAATGAGCAAAGGGAAGACGCAGCCTTGTCTGCTCGCGTGCACGCTTGAGAACGGAGACGAGGTTGAATTAATAGCGAAGTTCGCAGCGGGTTGTGAGTTGAAGGAGCGCGCATTGGTCGCAGAAGCGGTTACAGCTATGCTTGCGGCCGATCTCGATCTTCCCGTTCCAGAGCCTTTCGTTATCCAATTGTCGCCGGAATTCATCGAGACGATCAGCGACACCGGAACAGCAGAGAAAGCGCAAGCAGGTCCGAGCGCGTGTTTCGGGTCGAAGAAATTGCCACCCGGATTCGCGATCTATCCTGTCGAGAAGCCATTGCCGCGAACACTCATCCTGACTGCCGGCGAAATTTTCGCTTTCGATCACTTCATCGCGAATCCAGATCGTACAGTGGCGAACCCGAATTTGCTGTTCAATGGTCGCGAGTTTGCGATTTACGATCACGAGCTCGCATTCTTCACCGAGGGAGTTCTCGGGTACCATGCACCCTGGGAAGAAGGCGGTGCACAATTTCCCCAAGGTCTGCCAGCGGCAGTAAGACATGTTTTTCTCGAAGAACTCCGTGGCGAAGAAATGGATCTAAATCGTCTAAGTGGAGCGTTCGACATAATCACCGATGGGCGCCTCGAAGAATATCGCCAGGCTCTTCCGGAGGGGTGGGTAGGCGACGGAGCGAGCGCGGATCGCATTTTAGGCTATATTCGGGAGTTGAAAGAAAAGCTTCCTTTGGCAATAGATCAGCTAGTACAAGCACTCCAATGAAGACGGCGTACACATACACGGTGCTCCGCTACGTGCACGATACGACCACCGGTGAATTCATGAATGTCGGCGTCGCGATTCATGCGCCGGAAGCGCGTTACGCGAGCGCGATTTGCCGAACGACGTACAGCCGACTGACAAAGACTTTCCCTGGAATGGATGGCGAGGCGTTCAGAGGATTAATGCGTTTCATTCAATCGTGTTTTGAGAAGATGGGCGACAAACTTAAAAACGAGCTGCCGCTGGATGGAAAACCTAGCTCGGCACTCGATCTCGCACACACAATTCTACCGGCGGACGACAGTTCATTGCAGTGGTCGCCGGTTGGTAGTGGACTAACGGATGATCCATCCCAGACTCTCGAGGCTCTGTTTGATCGCCTCGTCACGCGATATGATGAACGACCTCAAGCTGAACGTCGAACTAACGAGGATGTTTGGAGAAAGTACAAAAGAAATCTCGAAGTCCGTCATGTCCTAAAACATCTCCAGCCGAAAAAAATCACTGTACAAGACGATGAGGTGGAATTTGAGCACGCATGGAAAAATGGTGTCTGGCATTGCCTCGAGCCGCTTTCGTTCGATTTAAGCTCACCGGACAGCATTAAAAGGAAAGCGCATGAGTGGCTCGGTCAGATAGAGAGCGTTAAGAACGCGAGCGAGCCTTTCAAACTTTATCTGCTGCTTGGAGAACCGCAGCAAGACGAGCTGCGACCCGCGTTCGACAACGCAGTTAGTATTCTGAACAAGGTGCCGGTCGAGAAAGAAATCGTTCATGAGAAAGAAGCGGGTCAGTTTTCCGAGCGGTTTGCTCGCGAAATCGAAGAGCAAGAAGCGTAACGGTATTTAGTTTGATTTAGTCCGGGTTTCGCCCTCAGACTAGAACTGCGTAACCGCAGCGCGCGCTTTTTCCATCGGCCATGTCGCGTTCTGCTTTCAAGATAGAACGTTCGAACTCAGGCGTAAATTCCAACTCGTCTTCGATCTTGTCGTCAAGCCATTGACGTATTTGACGAAGCTCCGACTGCGAAAGCTTACGGAGCTCAACCTCCATTTGTTCGACTTTGCTCACCCGTAAATAATGAAGCGGTTTCACCTCGACTTCAAGCGCCGCCGGTGAAGGAGCCAGATATCTGTATCTCGTTCCTAGACGACCATGATTTTGGCCGGATCGCTCCAGGCGCCCATGACGCCTTTGAGGCCGCAGGTGCGCACGCGCGACGGGTGAAAGGTCCGCGCCGGTGTAACCGCTGAAGTCAATTGTAGCTTTAGTCATGATGTATAGATGGTGCTGCTGAGTTTGGTTGTTGGAGGGGGCTGTGAAATCGGGGAAGGCTCTCTGCGAAAAGCCGGAGCAGTTGCGCAAAAGTGGTACCGGCCTCGGCGAAACAGGTACTGGCACGAGCGAAAGCGGAGGACGTTGTTCGGGACGGTACCGGGTTTGTGAAATCGGGTACCAGTTCGCTCGACCGCGGTAAGCGTTTTCGGGAAACGAGGACGCGATTTCTGAAATCGCGTACGGATTTTGGAAGAAGATGGAAGCCGATTCGCGAAAGCGATACGGCACGAACCAAAAGCTGGAAGTGTTTTTGCAAAAGCTGCGAGCGATTGCGGCACAGCGGTCAGCTTTTCCGAAGATTGAAGCCGTGGCCGCCTTGATCAACACGCCGGCGAGTCTGTGCGATCCAGCCTAACAACGTAAATACGCTCAACCGCGTACAAGATCAGCCCTCGCTCGATTTCTGCCGCCGCAGTTTCTTGATCAGGCGGTCGCGTTCATCAAGCTGTCGCTGCCAATAAGTCGAGATCACGCTCAGGCGCGATTCGCTTCGGTATTTGCGGCGAATGTGTTCGACGTGCTTTCGAATCGTTTCCGGGCTGGCCTGCAAAATCTCCGCCACTTCTGAGTTTTCCTTCCCGCGCACAACCCTAGTACAACACTTCTTCCCTCGCGCACGGTCAGCGGCTCCGTTGCTTCCTCCGCTCCGTATCGGACGCTCTTCTTCCGGCGCATGATGCGCCGAAGTCTCGGCTGGTCGCGGCGCGCCGGTAAATACGCTCAAGCGCGTACGGTGCTGAAATGGTCGGCGCAGCCGGTCGAAGTGATCGGAGCCGACAAGCGGCCAAAAAGTAATGCGAATCGGGTTTCTCCGATAATGGAGCGGGTCGGATGCCGAAAGGCCTGCTCCATTTCGCCATTTTAGCGTTGCACGCACTCCCCAGCCTTCGCTAGCGTGAGTGATGAACAAGCTCATTGGCCTGACCATCGCGGTCGCTCTCGCGGCGTTTTCCGTCGTTACCTCCCACTCCCAAAGTCCGTCGCCGACGGCGACCGCTGAGGTATCTCCGAGTCCGGCCAAGGCGAAGCATTCGAGGAAAAAGGATAAAGAAGCGTCGCCCGCCGCTACAACTGCAGCTTCCGAATCGCCCGCCGCCGATGCCTCGGCCAGTCCCGCCAAAAACCAAACATTCGAAGAAGAAAGATAAAGAAGCGTCCCCTTCGCCCGCCCCATCCGCCTCAGCTTCTGCCCCCGCGACAGCTGAATCTCCTACGGCCGCAGCTTCGGCCAGCCCGGCCAAGCAAAAACGTTCGAAAAAGAAGGAGGCGGCCACAGCTGCTACCGCTGCATCTCCGGCGGCATCATCTACACCAGTGGCGTCGCCATCGCCGGCAGCGAGGCGTTCCTTATTTTCGTTAAGCCGGCCTTCCACGAGCCCCACTGCGTCGCCGATCGCGTCGGCCTCTCCCGCAACAACAGCAGCCGCAACAACAACTACTGCGGCAAAAACAAAAACCCCTCCCCAACCTCTCGGCGCCCCGGCTGCCGGCGGAGGTCCGGGAATGGTGTGGGTAAATACGGAATCTCATGTCTATCACACCCAAGGCTCGAGATGGTACGGCCGGACCAAAAAAGGCAAATACATGAGCGAGCAGGATGCGATCAAAGAAGGCGATCGTGCCGACAAAGAAGGATCCAAGACGAAAAAGCCGTAGACCGGTTCGGCCGGAAATCATCGCCAGATCTGTTTTATGGGATCCAGTCTTCCGGCTGGGCTTTGCCCTAAGAACTCAAATAACCGAATCGCTTTCCCTTCAAAGCCGAGTCGTGTTCCTTTAATTAGATATTGGGAAAACATTTCCTGATATTGTTTCGCGCCTGCGCAATGAATTTTCTTATCAGGCTTCAATTCCTGAAATCGCGTTGAGCACGAGCTGGCCGGCGGCTACTTGTTTTCCATCGACCAACGCTTCCACGCCGAACTGCAATAGGTTGTCCACCTCGCCCGATTTGAGCGCGCGTAAAACGATTCGCTGACCCGGTCGCACGGCCTCGAAAAATTTCATCTGCCGAATGGCCGATAACAAAAAGCGCGGCGATGCACTTGTCGATCTTGCACTCGCGGCGGCGATGCCGGCCGTTTGCGCGAGCGCTTCCGTTAAAATCACGCCTGGCACGAGGGGATTTCCAGGGAAATGTCCGAGAAACATCGGATCGTTAGGCTCGAAGATGGTTGTACATTCTGCTTCGATGCCGGGTTCACAACGGACTAATTCCTGCACAAAAACAAACGGCGGCCGATGCGGCAAGCCAAGATCGACAAGTGGATTCGGCGCCTCCACCCGCGCTAGCCGTTAACGAAGTAAGCGAACTTCCAACTGCCATTCACCCGGCGAATGCCGGCGCGATAACCATCGTAGTGCAGCGATTTGTCGGCGAATTGCGGCGGCGCCACCATGAACTCGCCGTCTTCACTTTTGACGAATTTTTCCGAAAGAATGCCTTCCAGCTCGGGCCAAAGATTTTGTTCGTCCCAATATTTAAAGACCCCTTCGCCTTCCATCGGCGGATTCAATTTGTAACCGAAATTCGATGTCATCATCGAAGCGATCGTGTTCATGTCGTGAGAAGTGACCGCCTTGCGCAGCCGGCCGATGAACGCTTGCAGGTCGACGTCACTGCTGTCGTCGCGCAGATCAGCTTTCGTTTTCTTATTGAGCGCGTCTTTCTTCGTTTTTTTTGCCGGCGACTCACACCCCGTAAACGCCATCGCGACAACTAGCAAAATGGGAAGCGCGATCTTCATGCGCGATAGCTTGCGCAGTTAGATGCGGAATTCAAGATCGACATGTGGAATGGCCATGTCGTCGCCGCAGTTGGAACGGATGCTTCAGGAAAATCCAATAAATAGCGCTGGTGAGATCGGCCAGCGACGCGGGCGGACTCGTTAGCCGAAGCGGTCCATCGCGCAGCGCAGCGAAAACTTTTTCGGTGGTCAACTCAGCAGGTCTCGGAATTTCCGTGTAATGACGGCCAAAGGCATCCAGTTGGTGCGCATCGGAAGTCGCGATGAGCGGTCTCTTGAATTTCTTTGCCACGCGCGCCGCGCGCCAGTTCGGATTGAGCGGGCCTTTGTGAAAATGACAAAGCTCGATCCCATCGAAACAATCGATCTCATTGAAGAGCCGTGGCCCGATGGAGCCGCCGAGAACGTAGAACGGATGGGGCGCGATGGTGAAGATGGAGCTGCCTCGTCGCGCCCGGAGCGCGCGCAGTTCGGCAAAGCTCCGAAGATCGACAACTTCATCTGGCGTGATGTTGAGGACGATGACGTCGGCGCCTTCCAGGCGCATTTCCGCCGCGGGAATGAGCAAAATTCCCATCTTCTTCGCGTCGGCAAACACTTCTGGTCGATTAAAGACAGCGTCGTGCAAGGTGATGGCGAGAACGCCAAAGCCTAACGAACGCGCCTTTTCCAGCAATTGATGCGCGGAGTAATCGATGATGTCTTTGGGATCGTCGAGCGTGTGGATGTGGAGGTCCACTTTGATCCAATCGCCCGCCTCCGGTTGTGCTCGCAAGATCGACATCGTGAGACAAAGTAATCGCTCAGTTGGCTGCGACAAAGGGCTTGCGGGCCAAGATCGACAATCTACCGTTTATCTCTCAGCCGCTCGGGTGGTGAAATGGCAGACACGTACGTTTGAGGGGCGTATGCCGAAAGGCATGGGGGTTCAAGTCCCCCCCCGAGCAATACATGCGACGTCGAGATTCGGAGTCGCTTTCGCGCCCGACCCGGTTACAGCGACATCACGCACCGTCACCGCTTCAGCTGCGACGAAACGCTTTTACCGCTTGAGGTAAATCCGCCCGCTGCCGTAAGATCGACATGAAAATTCGCCCCAAAAGAATTTTACGTGAAAACGGAATTTTTCTTGCTGTAATATGGGCTGCCCTTTACGGTAGTTTTATCTCAAGGGCCTCTCTTATGCGTCGTTTATTTTCCCTCGTCTTCGTCGTTACCGCCTCCACATCTGCGTTAGCGCAAACCGTGACCACTGACCCGGTCGGGTTCACGACGACTACGCTTTTGGGCAGCTCGGATACCTACGTCTCCTCTCCATTTACCCGCGTGCCGGAGTTTGTCGGTGCTCTGGCCTCTACCACCGCGAATACGATTACGGTTTCGGGCAGTCCCTGGGTAGCGAGTCCGGCGCAGTTTGTGTACGCCGGAGCCCAACGCAACCACTACTACGTATTGATCGGCCCCGGGGCCGGCGCGAAGGAAGGTCACACCTACCCAATTACGGGAAACACAAGCAACACGCTGACCGTGGCGACCACGGCGCTGGATGATGCCAGCGGTATTCCTGCCGGAACCCAAATCACAATCATACCGAACTGGACGCCAGCCACCATATTCCCTGCCTCTGACGTAGGTGTTTCATTTACCGCCACTACATCGATCGCCACTTACAAGACTTTGATTCGGGTCCCGAATTATTCAGCACCGGGCATCAATCTTCCCTACGGTGCCGAATATTACTTTATGAGCGGCGCCTGGCAGCGTATCAGCCCCGCGGCTGTTGGAGATGATGACGCGTTACTTCCCGACGGCTATTTCGTAGTAAGAAACCAAAACGGCGCTCCGACTCTTCCGCTTACCAATCTCGGCTCTGTCTTATTGAAGAAGATCGCCGCGCCGCTGCTGACGGCGGCTAGTCCGGGTCAGGACAATCCGTTAGGCATCGTCCGACCTTTGGATGTGTCACTGGATGCGACCGGCCTAAGCGCGGCCTTTACCGCGACCGATCAGCTCCTTCTCTTTAACAATGCGGTCGCTGCTTTTGATAAGGCACCGAGTGCTACTTATTTTTATAATACGCGCTGGCGGCTGACTGGTGACGCCAGTTCGTCCGATCGCGGAAGCGATATCATACCGATGGGAGCTGGCTTCGTCGTGCGGAAGATTAACGGCGCTTCTAACTTCTGGACGAACGCGTTTCCAGTAACCGCCAATTCGGCCGTTTCTCGAAAGAGCCACAACGGGACTGTTTATGACGTGAATCTCCCAGTCGGAACCGCGGCTGGAGTCCTTCCAGGTATCGAATGCCGAGCTGCCGGATTCACTCCCGCCGGAGCGGGCGTTGACCACCAAATCGTCCTCACCTTCCCAGTCGCTGTCACCTTCACTGGGATATCGGTCACTTCTGGCACGGCCAGCATTGTGGGTACGCCTGCAGGCGGCACCACTGTCACTGTAAACCTGACGGGCGTGACTAACGCGCAGTATGTCACGGTCACTCTGGCCAGCGTAAATGACGGCACGAACACTAACGATGTCGCCGTTCGTATGGGCGTTCTGGCGGGCGACACGACGGCCGATGGAAACGTTAACTCGGGCGACATTGCTCAGACGAAATCGCAATCCGGTCAACTCCTGACCGCCTCGAACTTCCGTGAAGATGTAACGGTCGATGCTAATTTGAACAGTGGCGATATTGGTTTCGTGAAGAGCAAATCGGGCACTGCGCTTCCTCCTCCGTAACGGCCTTGCGAAAGCGGCGTAAACCGCTGCCGTTTTACCGCTGCACGGAGCTTTGATCTGAATGACCACGACCGCGCGCAACAATCGCCACCGCGCGCAAGCGGGCGTCGCCGGAAAAGGGCTTAGCTATCTAGCGCTCAGCGCGTTCGCATTTTTCGCGATCTATCCCATAACGCAGATCATCACCATCGCGCTGCGTCCGAGCGATCAGTTGCTTTCCACTTCGCTCGCCGTCATCCCGAAAGGCGCCACGCTCGCTAATTTCCGCATCCTTCTCACCGAAACGCCGTTTCTCCAATGGGTCGGCAACTCTGCCTTAATTGCGCTCGCCGTCACCTTCACCGGCGTCGCGCTTGCATCGACATGCGGTTACGCGCTCTCGCGTTTCAAATTTCTCGGCCGCAGCACCACGCTAAATGGACTGCTCGTCACGCAAATGTTTCCCGCCACGATGTTGTTACTGCCCCTCTACCTGATTCTGATAAAACTTCACCTCATCAATTCCTACTTCGGCGTCATCATCATCTACACCGCTACCGCACTTCCGTTCTGCATCTGGCAACTCAAAGGTTACTACGACACCATTCCGCTCTCGCTTGAAGAAGCGGCTGGCATCGACGGCTGTTCGCGCTGGCAATCATTCTATCTCGTCGTTCTCCCACTGGCCGCGCCCGCCGTCGTCATCACAGCGCTCTTCTCGTTCATGACCGCATGGAACGAATATGTTGTTGCCGCCCTCGTCTTACAGGATGTAAAAATTTTCACCCTGCCTCTCGGCCTCAAAATGTTTCAATCCAACATGAGCACGCAATGGGGACTCTACGCCTCCGGCGCAATTCTCGTTTCCATTCCAGTTGTCGCGCTCTTCCTCATCCTCAGCCGCTATCTCATCTCTGGTATGAGTTCCGGCGCAGTCAAAGGTTAACCAAAGATCGACATATGAATCTGAAACAATCTCCTCTCCTGCTCCTGCTCGTGATCGTGATCGCCTCTCCCCTCTTCGCTGAATCTAATGTCGTCGCCGAAGACGACGCCAGCCAGTCTGCTTACGGCGGCACTTGGGACAACACCAAAAACGGCGGCAGCGGTTTCAGCGCCTGGGCCCTAACGAACGAAGGCAACGACAGCGATCGCCATTCCGGATTCTTCATCGCCGAAACAAAAAACAATCAGGACCTCAACGGCATTCAAAAAAGCGACAAAGCCTTCGGGGTTTTCGCCAATGGCTCCGGCTTCGAGCAAGCCGTCGCCTATCGCGCTTTCGAGAAGCCGCTCCAGACCGGCGATTCATTTTCTTTCATGATGGAGAACGGGACCATCGAGAAGAAATTCGAGAAAGACGATCCGACTCAGGGATCGATTGGCGTCGTGTTGCGATCCGGCAACGCCAACTCCTCGGTCGCCGACTACAATAAGGACGCTCTTTTCGAATTCGGATACTACCAGGGCAAGAGCAACTACCAGATCTTTGACGGCTCGGGCGCTGACAAAGTTGACTCCGGCGTCGCCTTCACCGATGCCGGCGTGTCCGTCACCGTCACCGTCACGGGCAGCGACACCTACGATCTCGAAATCCAAACCTTGAAAGATAAGAATGTCGTCAAACTGCCGGGCCGAAAATTCAGCGCCGCCGCATCCGTGCAAAGTTTCGCCCTCTTCGATCGCAACGGCGAAAAATACGACGCCTTCTTTAATCAATTCCAGGTCGCGCGCGAGTCGAAGTAGCGAAAATGTGATTGTCGATCTTGCGCAAGATCGACATCTTCTCTCATGCAGAAGCCGCGGCTAAACTTCGGCCAAATCTGGAACATGAGTTTCGGATTTCTCGGAATCCAATTCGGTTGGGGACTCCAAATGGCGAACATGAGTCCCATCTACAAATATCTCGGCGCGCGCGACGATCAGATTCCGCTGCTCTGGCTGGCCGCGCCGCTTACCGGTTTCATCGTTCAGCCGATCATCGGCGCCATGAGCGATCGAACCTGGGGTCCGTTAGGCAGACGCCGGCCCTATTTTTTAACCGGCGCGATTCTCAGCTCGGCCGCGCTCGTTCTCATGCCAAACTCCAGCGCGCTTTGGATGGCCGCAGGCCTTCTCTGGATTCTCGACGCGTCCATCAACATCTCGATGGAACCATTCCGCGCTTTCGTCGCCGATAATCTCGCTGAAGAACAACGCGCGACCGGATTCACCATGCAAAGTTTCTTCATTGGCACTGGCGCGGTCATCGCCGGATTGCTGCCGTGGGTTTTGCATCACGGCTTCGGTATCACCAGCGAAACGAGCGCTGCGCACGCCATCCCGCCAAATGTTAAGTTCGCATTTTACATCGGCGCCGTCGCTTTTCTCGGTGCTGTTCTTTGGACGGTGTTCACTTCAAAAGAGTATCCGCCCGAGGATTTGGAAAAGTTTCGCCGAAAAAAATCAGAGCGCAGTGGCTTCGCCCATTTGGTTCAGGAAATTCCGGACGCACTGCGCAAAATGCCATCAACCATGAAATGGCTCGCACTCGTCCAGTTCTTCACCTGGCTCGGCTTGTTCTGCATGTGGCTGCATTTTTCAAACGCCGTCCCGCTCGTCTTCGGGACTAACGACACTCAGTCGCCGTTGTTCAAAGCCGGTGCAGAGTGGGCCGGCGTTTGTTATGCCGCCAAAGATTTTGTCACCTTCATTGCGGCGTTCGGATTGATGGCCATCGCGACCACACTCGATCGCCGCAAAATTCATTCGGCCTGTCTGACCCTGGGCTCGATCGGCCTGCTCGCCATCGGTTTCATCCACGGCGAAGGGCAAAAGAGTTTGTTGTTAGGCGCGCTTGCTCTCGGCGGCATCGCCTGGGCTTCGATCCTCTCCATGCCCTACGCCATGCTCGCCGGTGCGTTGCCAGCGGAGCGCATGGGCGTTTACATGGGCATCTTTAATTTCTTCATCGTGCTGCCGGAAATTCTGGCCGCGCTCACGTTCGGCCCGGCGGTGAAACATCTGCTCGGCGGCAATCTTGTTTACGCCGTCATGGCCGGCGGCGTTTTCATGTTGTTCGCGGCCATCATCACTTTGTTCGTTCCGGAGACGCCGCTGGCGCCGCGCCGGTTGCAACTCGCCACCGAAGCAGAAGGCATGTTGCCGACCGCGACATCGCCAGAAAGTCCGCTCGAGTGAAAGCAGGTCGGCGTCGCCGCATACATCTTTGCTCGACCATCGCAGCATTGCTATTTCTCACCGCTTCCGACGTTGTTAGCGCCGCCCCGACAAAAGTGAACACGCCGAAGCGCAGGATTTGCATCTATCAACTCTTCGTCCGGCTTTTCTCGAACACGAACGAAACCCGCACCCCCAATGGCACGCTCGCCCAAAACGGCGCGGGCAAATTCGTCGACATCAATGACGTCACTCTGGATTCGTTAGGCCACATGGGGTTTTCGCATATTTGGCTCAGCGGCGTTTTGCAACAGGCGACCGGCACCGATTACTCGAACATCGGCGCGCCGGCGGGCGATCCCGATTTACTCAAGGGAATCGCCGGCAGCCCTTATGCAATCAAAGATTATTTCGATGTCTGCCCTGATTACGCAGTGAAGCCGGAGAAGCGGCTCGACGAATTCAAAGCGCTGCTCACGCGCATTCATCAGCACGGTATGAAGGCGATTGTCGATCTTGTGCCGAATCACGTCGCGCGCAGTTACTCCTCCGACATTAAACCGGAGCTGAATTTCGGCACGAAAGGAAACGACGGTGCCGGCGACGACATGTCGATCTTCTTCTCCGCGCAGAACAATTTCTTTTATCTCAAGCCGGACGCGAGTGGACCGCCGCTGCATTTGCCGACGATGAAAGACGGGCAACCGCAAAGTCCGACCTGCAAAGTAGAAGGCATAAAGTGCGATGGCTTTTTCGATGGCGAAAAAGATCACGGCAAGGTCACTGGCAACAATGTGCCGAGCTGGACTCCGTCGATTAACGACTGGTACGAAACGGTGAAGCTGAACTACGGCTTCAACTTCGTCGATCGACATACGCGCGACTTTCCGAACGCGACCGCGCCGGACAAGCCGGTGCCCGACACATGGAAGAAAATGGCGGCGATTATTGACTATTGGGAGTCGTTAGGCGTCGATGGCTTTCGTTGCGACATGTCGCACATGGTTCCGCCGGAGTTTTGGAAGTGGGTCATCACCGAAGCGCGAAAGAAGAATGTCGATCTTGTCTTTATCGGCGAGGCGTATGACAACGATCCCGCGAAAGTGCCGAGCGCTCAGTCGGCCGCTGCCGGTAAAGAAACCAACGTCATGGTCGATTTACTCAACGCTGGTTTTAACGCCGTCTACGACGATCCGACATATCGCGCGATCAAAAAAATCTACGAAGGACCAGGTTGGGCAAACGACATTGACTTCGGCCGCGACTCCTCAGTCTTCGAACATTCGCTTCGTTATGCCGAGAACCACGACGAAGTGCGCATCGCTGCAAAATCGCAATGGGGCGGTCACGGCATGAAAGTTGGCGCACCCGTCTCCGCGATTTTGTTCGGTCTCTCGCGCGGGCCGGTCATGCTCTACAACGGACAGGAAGTCGGCGAGCCCGGCGCAGGCGTAGAAGGATTCGGCAGCGACGACTCCCGCACGTCGATTTTCGATTACTGGTCGATGCCCGAGTTAGTAAAGTGGGTGAACGGGCACAAATACGACGGCGGCAAATTATCGGACGAGCAAAAGCAACTTCGCGCTTTTTATTCGCGGCTGCTCAATCTGCTGAATGAGCCCGCGCTGCGCGATGGCGATTTCGTTCCCCTCAATGCGCTCAACCATGACAACACCTCGTATGGCCGATTGCCTAACGAGACCGCAAGTGGTCATTGGCTTTATAGTTTTGCGCGCGTCGATGCAAAAACGGGACAACGAATTGTCGGTGTCGTGAACTTACATCCGGCCACGCCGTTGAAAGATATCTCGATTCGAATTCCAGATTCCGTATTGCCCACGGAAGATCGACAATCGCATTTGCGTATCTTCGATCGCTTGAATGAAATCCCGTTGGCCGATGTAAGATCGACAGTCGGATTTGTGCGTGACGCTGGCATTCCGATCGCCGAGTTGCCGCCTTTGAGCGCGTGCTATTTGGAATTGAAAAACGATCAGTAGATCGATTCGGTCGCGCGCGTTCGATTCAAAAACACCTGCGAAAAAGTAAACAGGATCGCGAAGATCACGACCGAGAGCGCCGCGGCCCAGCCGAAGCGATACATGCTAAACGCGGCTTTGTAGACGTAGGAAACCAAAATGTGCGTCGAGTCGGCCGGCTCGCCCATGTTCGAAACCAACCAGACGACGTTGATGTTATTGAACGTCCAAATGACTCCGAGCGTGATCGCCGGAATCATAACCGGTCGCAGCAATGGCGCGGTGATGTTCCAAAACTGAAACCATTTCGAGGCGCCATCGACATCGGCTGCTTCGTAAAGTTCTTCCGGGATCGATTGCAACCCGCCGAGCGCGATCACCATCATGAATGGGAAACCCATCCAGATATTGGTAATGATCACGGCGAGAAATGCTTCGAAGGGTGAAGTCAACCATTGCACTGGCGGCGCGTGCAGAAATTTCGTGATCAACAAATTCACGGCGCCGTATTCGTAATTGAACATGCCGCGCCAGGTCAGCGCGCAAATATATTGCGGCATCGCCCACGGCAGGATCAACAAAACGCGCCAGACGGATTTACCGCGGATGAATTTTTGATGCAGGATGACGGCGAGGAAAACGCCGAGGACCACGTGAAAAATAATATTCACCGTCGTCCAGATGATGGTCTTGAGCAGGATCGACCAAAAGAGTTGCTGCCGGAAAACGGAAACGAATTGGGCGAAGCCAATCAATCGCCAGTCGCGGATGTGGTAGATGTTCGCGTTCGAAAACGCCAAAACGAAATTGAAGACGAGCGGGAAAGCGACGACCGCGAAGATAACGAGCAGCGCCGGGCCGAGAAGCGTGGCGAGAAAAAAACGAACTTTGTTTTGCTCGGACAAGATCGACATGGAGTTAGATCGACATCACAGATTGCTGTCGGCGATATTCTTTTCCGCCTCGCGCTGCATTCGCTTCGCTGCTTCGCGCGCGGTGATGGCGCCGTTCATGACAAGTTGATACGGCCCGCGCATTCCCTCCCAGATCGCGCGCATCTGCGGCATGATCGGCATCGATCGGCCGTGCTCGATTTGTTGCATCGATGCGATGAGCGTGGGATTCGCACGCACAACCGGCGACTCCAGTACATGTCGATCTACCGGCGTGGTCGAAAGTTTGATCGACATCTCCTCCTGCACTTCCGCGCTGCAAAGAAATTCGATGACCTCGCGCACGATCTGAAGTTTCGCTCCCGCGACGTTCGCGTTGACCGAATACCCTTTCGCCGAAATCATCGGCTCGCACCAAAGGCCAGTCTGCGAATTCAACGGCAGCGGCGCGACCATGCTCCCGTTAGGCACGTGATAGCCAGCCCACGACCAGGGGCCGTTGATGATCATGGCCGTGCGCTTCTCTTTAAAAAGCATGTCGGCAATTTCGTAATCGCCTTCCTTCGGAATGATTTTGTATTTGTCGCGAAGATCGAGAACGAATTGTATCGCAGCAACGGTTCGATCGTTGTCGAGTGTCGGATGTCCCTGCTCGTCCATGACCCAACCGCCGAATCCGGTGAGGAATGGAATAAAGAAAAATGGCTCGCGATAATTCCAGGTGAGACCATAGCGATCGCCTTTCGTTAGGCCCTGACCGATGGCGATGAGTTCGTCTAGTGTGGCCGGAGGTTTCGGGACGAGCGCGGTGTTGTAAACGAGCGTGAGATGATTGCCGATCTGATCGCCGACGAGCCAGCGCGCGTTCTTCCAGCTCACGATTCCTTGCGGAACAAAACGCGAAAAGAATTCGTCCGGAAAAATCTGGTCGAGCGGCAAGATGGTTTGCGTCGTGACCAGAACGCCGACGTTATCGGCCGGACCGTAAATGATGTCCGGGCCTTGACCGGCGACCGCAGCGATAACAAACAGGTTCCGGAGTTCTTCGTTTTCTTTGTAAAGCGTTTCGATGAGGCAATTCGGATGAACGCGATTGAAACGGGCGACGTGCTCGTTAAAAAGATCACGCTCGCCGCTGATCTTTTGATGCCAGATGAGAATGTGCGTTCGCGAATCCGGTGCACGCCCACAGGCGCTCAGCGCGACCGCGGCCAAAATCGACATCGCCAAATGTTTCATGTCGATCTTAGTTGTAAGTGAAAACCGCGCCGGTGAGTGCGGGTAGCGTGATCTCAATTCCGATGGCGCCGGTTTGCGTCTTGATCGCGTCGAGTTCGCCGCGCGTTACAAAAATCGGAGTGAGCTTGTTCGAGGCGAGTCGAAGATCGACATGTGCATCCTGGTCGCTCCGATTGATCGCGACGATCAGCGTTTCGCGTTTTGATCGACGGCTTGTCACGATGACACGCTGGACATCGTCCGTCGCGACGATGGAGAAATCGCCGTGATTCAGCGCGTCGTGCTGGCGACGTATGGCGACGACTTGTTTGTAAAAACGGAAGAGCTCTTCGTCGAACTTCACTTCGTCGAGTTGCCGTTCCTTTCCGCGCGGATCGATCGCCTGCGCATCGTATTGTCGATCTTGCCAGATCATCGGCATGCGATCGTCCGGATCGCCCGCGCCCCACATGCCCGCTTCGTCGCCGTAGTAAATCATCGGCGCGCCGACGTAAGCAATTTGAAACAGGACAATGAGACGCTGAATGTTTCGCTCGCGCTCGTTAGGCTTGCGCAGGTCATAAGTCGGCGAAGAACGCGGATCGTTGTTCTTGTTGAAAACGATGTCGTCGCTGTTCGGGTAAACGGTTCCCTCGCCATTTACGATCATGGAACCAAGGCGATCGGTGTCGTGGGAATCGATCAGGTTCTGCATCACAGCGGCGGTGGCAGGTGGAAATTCCTTGCGGCGACTCTCCAGAAGTTGTCCGAATTTTGTCGGCGAAATATTATTGTCGATCAAGAAACCTTTTATCGGAATGGCGAACGCGTTGTAGTTCATCGAGGCGGAGAATCCACCTTGTTTCACGAGCTCGGCGGCATTCTTCCAAATCTCCGCGGTGGTGTAAGCGTTCGGATTTAACTGGCGGACGAGCGTGTGCCAGTCGGCCCAAAATTTTGCGGGCCGCTCTTCCGCAACATCGAGACGCCAGCCGTCAATTCCGTCGGCTACTTTCCCACGCGGCTGCATCCAGCGTTTGGTCGCTTCGAAGATGTAAGCCTTCGGCCCGCCGTGCATGTCCTTACCATCGCGCGAGGGCGCGAATGTCGGCAGCGACGCGTGGCCCCACCAACCTTTGTAGCTAAATTCGTTTCGCTTCGTGCGCGGGTCGTCGAAGCTTTCAATCGCGTACCAATCCTTGTACCGGGAATTCTTCTGATTTTGGCGAACGTCTTTGAAGGCGAAGAATTCGCGCCCGGTGTGATTGAAAACTCCATCGATGATGACGTGCATGCCGCGCTCGTGACATTGGCGCAAAAGTTCGAGAAATAATTTGTCGGCTGCAGTCCACTGCCACGTGCGCGAGTCGGCCGTCTCCTTGTCGATCAAAGCGAGATCGCCTTTCGGGTCGGGCCCGAAATAGGGATCGATGTGGTGATAGGAATTGCCGTCGTATTTGTGGAGCGATGGTGAAAAGAAAAGTGGATTGAAGTAGAGGGCATTGACGCCGAGATCAGCGAGGTAATCGAGCTTGTCGATCACGCCTTTGAGATCGCCGCCGTAGCGCCGCTCGAAAACGCCGTCCTTGTAGAAATCGGAGCCGAGTTCTTTTTCCCAATCGGCGCGCGCGTACCAATCGGCCGTCCAGGATGAGATCTTCCAGTTGGGGCCGGGCGCGATCGGCTTATCGAGCGAATCGCGGATGGGGTCGTTAGCCGAATCGCCGTTGCAAAAACGCTCCGGAAAAATTTGATAGAAGACGGCTTCACTCGGCCAGGCATTTGTTTGCGCCGGCAAATGCTGAAGTGAGATCGCGAGCGCGATGAGCGTGCATGAAAAGATGCGCATCAAGATCGACATGTTGAATTGTGGAAGCGCTTGTGCCAAGCGCGGGTTGCGAGAATTGCGACGGTCATAGACCGCCGCTACAGAATATTACGGCGCGAGGCGCACCCGATAAAACGCCGGCGGCATTGCCGGCAGCGTTTCGCTGGAGGTAGCGGACGACGCCGTGTTCTGCGAACCGACATCGCTGTACGGGCCGGTCGGAGTGGGTGCTGACTGCACAAAATATTTTTTACCGACCACGCTACTCCACGTCACCGAAACATTGTTCGTATCCGGACGCGCGATGTCCAAGACGTGAAAGATCGACAATGGATCAAGCGGATTTGTGCCGGCGAGATCCTCGGCCGAGTTGATCATGCCGTCGCCGTCCTCATCGCCATTGGCGCTGAGCAATTTGATATCGACCGGTGCACTGGCCGGTCCGGTCACGGCGTCGTCACTCGGATTCACCGTTTGAATCGTGACCGTCAATGTCTGGCCAGCCGCGCCGAACAATGTCGCGCTAGTCGAGCAAGTGATGAACGGCGCGCGCGGGGTGCCATTCGCGGACACGCTGACTTTATAACATGGCGTAATGCCTTCGCTGTCGGCCGCCGCGGCCGGCCAACTGATCATCACGCTATTGCCGATGGCGTAGAGATACGGATTAGGCGCGACGGGATTTCCGGGTGTGCCGCTGGGTGCGGTCACGTCGTAAAGCTTCAAATATTGCGCTTCGTATGGCGCACTGCTCCAACCGGCATCGGTCGTCGGCACCTTTTTCATCCCGACAAACAATCCGCCGGTAAGTAATTGGTCTCCGGTTTTGCGGTTCAAAAAGATATCGCGTCGCGTGGAATTCTGTCCGACGTACGCAGCGAGGTTCTTCACGTCGTAAGTGCGTCCGGATTTGATGCCGAAAAGATTGGAGCCGTTCTGCGAGATGTTGACGTTGAAATTTCCGCTCTGGTCATTGTTCCGATCGAGATTGGCAAATCCAAAAACGACATCCGTTAGGCCGGGCGATGCGTTTGGCGTTTCGTATTTCGCGACGGAGAAAATGTTCTCCTGCACGCTGCCGCCCACCTGATTAAGATAATAACGGTTCGAGCTGCGCAGTGCTTTGCTGAAAAGCCGCGCCTGATTCATTCCGGCGTAAACCTGACGAAGTTGCGCATTGCCAAAATTGTAGGTGGGATTGTTAGGATCGACATTGTTCCAGAGAGGCATCATCGAGTTGTATGTCTTGAAATGTGGGACCCACTTTCCGAAATTCCGCTCGAAGAGATCGTAGCCGAAGTTGTATCCCGATCCGCCGTTGCCGTTCGGATCGGTCACGAGGCCGAGTTCCTGACCCGGGAAAATCATGGGCACGCCATCGATGGTGGCGCTGGCGGCGAAACGAACGACCGCCTGCCAGGGGTCGTTATAGTTATCTTCGTCGTGCGAAACGGTGTTAAGCAACACGAGTGCCTGGCCATAGCTGTTGCGGCGGCCGTCGTAGATTCCGCGCAGGGCGTCAGTCGTAATGGGACTCTGCTTTAAGGCAAAGATAATGTTCTCATTGAGAATATCGAAATGGCGCGCGGAACGATAACCGACGTTCCCGCCATCGAGCGACTCGGCCATGAAGACCATGGTCCACTTCGAACTGCGCGCGACGTTGATGATGTATTCCCAACATTGCGGCGGAAGCCCCTGGCCGAAATCCGCGCGCAGGCCATCGAGTCCTTGTCGATCTAACGCAAGTCGGGCGGCGTAACCACCATCAGCCGCCGTGCTGTTAAATCCGCGATGGCCAGTTTGCGACAACCAATACGGAACGTACTGGCCGAAATAATGCCACATGTTCTGCGTAATGGTGTCGAAGTGGCCGTTGCCGCTGCCCGCAGAATTTTCGTCACCGACCGAATAATCGAACCAGTCCGCTTCGCTCGTGTAATTCCCGGACCCTCCTGAATTCGGCACGAGCGCCGCATATCTTCCGAAATAAAAATCTTCGGTATCGATGAATTTGCCGAAATCATAACGGTCGGGCGCGATGGCGATATTCGTGTTGGGCGAATTCGGGTTTGAGTTTTGGTCGTAGAAACTCGCGCGCTGGTCATAGGCATTGGTGCGTGAATACAAGCGAAGCTCGAAGTTTCGAATCAACGACGTCTTCGAGGCGACGGTATCAGGAACAAATAATTGCACGCCAAGGTCGCCAAACTCCGCGTCGTAGGAGCTGTGGTTAAACGCGGCGTCGAGCATGATGGAGACGCCAGCCGTGTCTGCCGCCTGGACCATGTTGGAAAATTCCTGCTTCGCCGCATCGCGGCTCGACCCGTCACGGCTCAATCGCGGTTCGATCTCGAAAAAATTCTTAACCGCGTATGGGCTGCCAAGCGCGAAGGCGTAATTAGCATCCTGGTAAGAGCTACCCTGATTGTAAACGTAGGTGGTCTCGTTCGCGCCTGGGGTCCGGTTGTTAATGTCGGCCGCGCTTAATTGACGACCATCAATTCCGAAAGGATGAATCGGTTGCAGCCAAAGCCAGTTGACGCCGAGCGCGGTCGCGTAAGTGAAATTCCATCGCTTCGAAGCATCGGCCAGATCGGCAATCGTTCCCCGTTGGCTGGCCTGCGTTCCAGTGCCATTGACGTTGACCGGATCGATCTCCGCCATCGTCATCGTGCGCGCGATCATTGGACTAACGACAAGAGCGAAATCACGATTGGCCACGGCTTGGCCCGACGGCGTGAAGTCATTAAAGTAGTGCCACGTGTTCGCGCCCTCGCCATTGAGGCGATAACGCGCCGTGATCCGGTATGCGCCGGTTTTTTGCGCATTCAACGTCAACGTGTAACCGCCCGACACCAACGCCATCGGATAGCTCTTGAAGTAATGCGTGTCATCACCTGCTGCGATTTGGTTTCCGTCAAACGCGACAATCCCTTCCTCGTAATTTAGTTTCACCTGGCCTGAGGCACTGCTTCCGAAAGAATGCGCAATTTCGATCTTGTTCGAGGCCGGCACGGAAACGACGCGATACATCCCATCGTACGAGCCCGTGCCCGTCACCGTAATGTTGCTGCCACGCTGCACATCCGTTGTTAGATCGACAATCAGATTGCTGTCGCCCGGTCGGGTCGCGTTCTGTTCCACGCCGCTAACAGTGAAGGTATGTTTGGTCCAAAGCGTGGTCGCTTTGTCGCGCCGATTTAAGTTCGTATAAACTTCAGCGAGCGCGACGTTCGTCGTTTGCGGATCGAAGAACACCGTCACCGGCACCGAATCGCCGGCGATTTCATCGACGAAGATGTGACTCATCCCGTAATTTCCATTCGTCGTCGTCCCATTTACCGTCACCGACATCGTCGCGGCAATGCTCCAACGAGCCGCAAAAATGAAGACGAAGCAGCAAATTGTTTTCGAGAACCGAATCATACTAAGGAACTAAACTGACCTGGAGTTGATAAAAACGGCGCTGGCCCACTGTTGGCGGGGATCCCGTGCCGATTCCATTGTCGATGTAATCGATTGTCGATCCTGTTCCAGGAATGTCGGAGCCGGCCTGCAGCCATGGACCGACCGGCGAGTTGCTGTAGAAAATGCGGTAGATGCGGTCGTGAATGCTCGGGAAACTTAATTTCACAGTTGAAACCGTGGTACGCACAATCGTTAGGCCGGCGCTGGCCGCATCCGCCACGTTCGGATTTGTTCCGAGGACAAACTCCTGCAAATTTGTTTTACCATCGCTATCGAGATCCGCATTGGCCCCATTATTTCCATTCGGATCGTTTGGATTCAGGCCGTATTTGATTTCCCACCAATCCGGCAATCCATCGCCGTCACTGTCGTAGGACAACGCCGCACCTGTTTCAAACCCGAGCGCGAAATTCATCGAGCCGTTTCCTTGAAGCTCGACTTGTTGCGTCTGCGCCTGATTACGCATCGCGACGGTATCGAGGACCACTGCGTCGGAATCATTGGCCGCCCCATTAACGGCCGCGCCGGAAAATCCTGCGCCACCAAAACGCAAATAAGCACGCACCGTTCGCCCGGAGTTGTTGTTGAAGAGATCGACCTCCGACGCGCTGCTAATCAAATTGCTCAAGTGCGCTTGGCCCGCGGTCAAAAGATCGAGAAGATCGGGCGACAAACCGAACCTAACGAACAGCTGAACAAACCCGGTTGTCGTGTAGCTGGCTTGCAACGCGCCCTTACCACTAGCGAGCGTGATCGTTTTGGAAATCTTCCCGTCCGAGCTCGTGAACTTCCATCCGATTCCAGATGGCGCCGGCACGACCGTATACAGATCGTTTACGTATTGGAATGTGCCGTTGCCCGCATTGTCGATCTTAACGAACCAATCTTTGAATCCGGAGGTGCGAAATGCGTTGACCGCCCCGCCCGCGAAATTACCCGCGCCTTCTTCTTCCGTCTCCGAGCCGGCGTAGCTGGCGAAATTTCCAGCGACCTGCGAAACGTAACCGGTATCGACATCGCGCAACCACGCGCCGGTCAAGCGTCCGCCGATTCGCTCGAAGAGCGCGAACAAGCGGTCATTGTAAATGAGATACTCATTCTCGCCGTCAAGATCGACATCTACTTGTTCGGCGATGACGCTGCTGCTGGAATTTCCAGCGGTGGTCGCTTGCGACCAGGTATTCACTCGCGCATAAATCGATGCCTCGCGCGTTTGCGCCTGCGCGATCTTCGAAAATCCCGCCAACAGTTGGTTCGTCGTGTCGGGATTGATATAAGCGCCCGTGCTGAACTTGCTCAGATCGTTGTTCGTCTGATTGTGAAACGCCGTCTCAAATTCGGCGGCATGCAGCGTCGCGCGCGCGAGCGAAAATAATCCCGTCGTGTTCGGCCCTGGAATAATTCCGCTGACTGCGTTCCACGTCGAGTTGATGAAACCGTTCGTGCCGAGCAAACCAAAAGTGGTTGGCATCGTCACGCCGGTGCGGATGCTGAAGACTTTCGTTTGCAACGCCTCTTCCAATCCCGAACCGCTGTACCAATGGTCGTAACCTTCTTCGGTGGCGTGATCGATGAAATCCTTCGACACGTTCGACAACGCCAGTCCAGTCCCACGCGCGACCGCGCCCCAGTTCGTTAGGCTGCCGCCGCCGCTGGGGTTGAATGCCACCTGACCGGATGCGATCTGGTCGGGGGTGACGATGTCGATCCACGGATGGCTGGCGAGCCACCGAATATTCTTGTCGTAGGCATCCGCATTCGCCTTGATCGCAAAACCTTCCCATTGGTTAACGAACGTGACGACTTGGTCTTGCTGACCGTCGCGCGCTTTGCGACTGAGCAATTGTCGCAGCAACCCCGGCAAGCCGTTGTCGTTATTCAGAAAAAGCTGCGCGCCAATGCTGTCGTTGATCACGAACGTTTTGGCGTTGTTAACCTGATTGATGCGATAACCGTCGCTGCCGAGCGCGGAATTGCGGCCGAACCATTTAAAGATGTGCCGCATTTGATCGACGAACGTGTAATTGAATCCGAGATCGGAAACTTTTTGGAGCACGCCGGAATCGGAGACGCGCTCGGGCGTCCAGAAAACGTTTGCCGACGGCGCCTGCCCGTAGATCGACATGAGAAAGCTGTTGGCCAGACCGACGTTGTCGATGTTGTACGCCGTCGGGAAGTAATCCAGGATGTGATCGGAGAACGTGCTGCCTAACAAGTCAATCGTCCCCGCGCCAATCAAATTTCCGATACGCGTATTGAGCGCCGGCCCATCGCGAAATGTATTTGTCGATCCAACCTTCGCCCACTGAATCGACGACGCCAGCGTCGGCGTCACGTGGAGCGCGAGCGGAACACTGAACACTTCATGCGCGTCGAGCACGCGATAATATCCCGCGCCCGCGCCGGTGTTAATGAGCGCTTGCGTCACGCTGCCAGGTTGGATCGCCTGATTCCCGTGCACCACGCTCATGACTTTCACGCGCTTGCCGCGGTCGTTATCCGCGTTGATTCCGACCCATTGATGCAAGACGCTGTTCGCGCCGTTTATGTTCGCCTGGTCCTGATAATAATCGGATGCGATCCCGTTATCGCGGATGGAATCGCGAATGTCGGAGCGTCCGCCGATATCGCCCGCACCGACCGGACTGTTCTGCGTGCCATCCTTGGTCGTGAATACTTGATAAAGAAGATTGGCCGCATCGCCGTTCCAACCGGCATCGATAAGAGCCTGGCGGCTGATGGAAAATTCGACCGCATCGAGATCGGAATTGTAATATGCCTTCTTGAATCCGTTAGGCGTGTTTTGATCGCGCACCGTTACGTTGAATTGGGCCAGGTCCTGACCGATCGCGGTTGAATGCGGCGCTCCCGCCGCCGGGTTCCAAAGATAGACGCGTCCGTTGTCCGTCTGATAAGCCGCGACCACGGCCTGCCACTTCAATGCTGTGCCGGTGTCGATTTGGTCGGGCAGATTGAACTCACCGATCCCGGAATTTCCAAAATTGATCGCCACGTAAAGATCGAGATTCCCCTGCTCCGCGTAAGCCGCGAGGTCCTGCATGTCGACGCGGAAATAGAAATTACCGTCGCCACCTTGTGCGACCGCGCCCCCGTCATGCGCATAGAACGCGACCATGTCGCGCGACGAATCGAAGCCGTCGTAGGCATGATAAACGTCGCCTTGGCTGAAGTTCTGCCCGTCACCGTCGTAAGCATCGAGCGCGATCAGATCGTTCGCTGTCCAATCGGTGAACTCGTGTTTGTTAACGACCGCGCCAATCGTCGTTGTCGATCCTGGCCCGATCGTGATCGCACCCACTGGAGGTGGCACGCCCGTTTCAGCTACGCGCGGATCAGTGCCGTTAACGAACTCCTGGAGATTAGTGAATCCATCACCGTCGATGTCGCCACTCGGTCCGTTGTTGTTATTCGCGATGACTTTGCCGGTGCGCAGATTGTAATGACCAATTACGCCATCATCGAAGGGATCAAGATTGTGCTGGAGTTTCCAGCCATCAGGCAAGCCGTCGCCGGATGTGCTCGTGCGGCGCGGATCGGTCTCGAGCCAGACGATGTCGATCTTATCGGCGCGAATATTTCCACCCGGACGAAACACCGCATCGAGTTTCGATTTGTCGAGCGCAGTCGAGGTATAGGTGAGCGCATTGGTCGGATCGATGAAGGTCGAACAAAAATCCGAGTAACGAAGGGTTACGGTCTGTGCTCCCGCGGCGGTTCCGGTAACGGTGACGCTCTTTTTGAAATCGTCGAACGTTCCCAACACCACAAAATTTCCCTGCACGTCGGTTTGGTTTCGATCGATCACCGCAAGATCGACAATTCCATTGTGATTCAGATCTTCGATGCCGTCAGTGATGCCATCGTTATCGCTGTCGCCGTTATTCGGATCGGTCTCGAGCCAGACCGCGTTCGGCGCGTGCGCCAAAACTTTTTGCATATCGATCTTCGATGAATTGTAAACTGTCGGCGGATGCGCGATCGCATGGAGCACGCCGCCCGCGTCCGGCACGCCGATATCAACGCGGCCATTGTGAATGAGTTTGTAAGTAGTATTTCCGCCCGCAGTGGTGATCGAAAATGTGCGATCTTCAAATCCGTCATTTAAACCATCGTAGTCCGAATCTGGTTTGTTAGGATCGGTCACCGTGCCGGCAATGAGATCGGTGCGCGCGTTGTTCAGATTGTAAGGCCACGGGTCGTAGAAGCTGTAGTCCTGCCCGCTCGGCGCGGCGCCGTTATCAGTCGTGTTGTAGATCGGGGGATCGAGATCGGGTTGAAAATTCGGCACGCCATCTCCGTTGGTGTCGGTCATCGCGTTTGTATCGCCGACCGCTGCGCCCCAACCCAATTCCAATCCATCGGACAACCCATCGCCGTCCGTATCGGGATTGAGCGGATCGGTTTTGCCGGAGATCGCCCAGATGTGCACCTGGTCGTTAGTCCATGTTTCGGAATTTGTGGTCGGCAAAGGAATCGCGGTCGTTTCAATCGGCGCCGCTGTCGGCCCGTAAAGCCCAAGGCCGTCGTCATCGACATCATTCTTATTTGCGTTCGCGGCGACAAGCTGGCGGAAGACGATCTGCGCATTCCGTGTCGCCGTCGCCGTCCCGCTCGGCGCCGTCACCGTGGAAACGAATTGGTAACTTCCTTCGGTCACATTGTTCCAAGTGAAATCCCAAAATTTGCTCGATCCGCTCGTGCTTGGATTGGGCGTGTCTGCCGTAGCCGGATTCAGTGTGACGCTACCGGAGCCGAGCGTAAAAGTGATGGCTACGTTGGTCGCATTCAAATTCGTCTCAACGCGAATCGGCACCGCGCGTTGCGCCGCCGTCGGCGTTGCCACGTCGGGCAAAGTGATGACGTAAGGTTTGCCGTCCGAATCAACTTCCGGCGGAGTAACAATGACATCGCGAATCGCCGCCACGGCCCGTGCCTTAACGAGTCGCGTCGCCTCCAGCGTCGCGCTACCCACGTTGGTGTAAGTAACGTCGAGGGTGTGTAGGAAATCCGGATTGTCGTTGTAAAGATTCGGCAATTGAAATGCGAGCTCGTGGTAATTGGACGTGACGTCGTAATTGATGGTGTAGTTAGTGCGGCTTTGTGGAACGGCATTCGCCGGCGAGCCTGATTCACTGCTCGCGATCTTGATCAGAAAACGATTGATCAACGTTGGCATGTCGATGCCGTCGGCCAGCGATTTGCTGAACCAAACTTTCATCACGTAGTTCGCATCGACCAGGTCGCCATCGTTCGACGGAAACGCGACGAACATGCGCGTGCTCGGCCCGGCCGTAGTCACGGTCCGCGTCAACGTGGTGTAATGGCCGGCCGCGTCGCTCAAATTGAAATCTTTGTAAGCCGCCGATGAAAGTTCCCGCAACCGCACCTGGATGGCCGCGCTGCCGCTCGAGGGAATATTCGTGTAATCGAAACGCCATTCGCGCGGATACGCACTGTTCACCGCGGGACTCGACGTCAGTTCCGTCGCCTTCACCCATGTCGTCGCGATGTTTGAATCCCAGACTCCATTCTCGTTTAGATCGACAAATGCTTCGCCGGCATCGCGCGTACCGTTTCCATTTGTGTCGGTGAACGGCTCGAATCCGGCGCCGTTACCCGCTTGCGTCCGCGTGGCCGTATCATTGTTCGTAGGATCGACATCGTCGATGTGGTACCAAACTTCGGTCACGCTCGGATCGGTCCGCACGACCACGCCGTAACGCGAACCGCCAATGGCATCGTTCTCGGCCGGAAACTTTATTTCGCCCTGGGGCGGCTGCGCGTCGTAATAAAACGATTGGGTGAAGGTGTTATAGATCGAGCTGCGCAATCCGTTGCCGACTCCCGAACTGTCGCGTTTCAAAAACGCCCGCGCGCGCAAAACATGGAATCCTTCCGTTAGGCCATTCTGCGTGACACCGTAATCGTTATGCGGATAAACCAGCGCCGTCGTTCCATTGAAATGAGGGATTTGGAACGTGGTCATCATTTTCTTTTTGCGGCCGACTTCCACCGCACCGCCGGGGAACTGACTTGCTTGCCCGGTTTTGAAGATGCCGATCTTGTATTTAATTGTGCCGGCCGGCCGCGCGACCGTCGTCCGTCCCCACCAATTATTTCCGTCGCTCGTGTTCGGTGGCTGGTAAGTCATCTCCGCGACCTGAGTCGTGCCGAGCCCAACGCCGCCCGCGCCTTCGGGGTTCGATCCATCGTTGGTGAAGTAAAAGAACATGCGGAATCCGGCGCCGACGGAATTCGTTTTCGCGAACACTTGGATGGTCGACCCGTTATCGACGTATTGCGTGGCAGGATGGGAACCGGTCCACGTTTCAAAGCCGGCGTTCGGATCGTGAAACACAAACGTGGCTGCGGCGGCGTCCTGCGGATTTGCGCCGTTTCCGTTTACGGTCGCGGCACCGCCAGTGTAAGTCTCCGCGCCGGCCGAACCAAACGTGCAACGCGCGGTGTTAATCGCCGCGAATTTTTCCGGCCCCATACGATCGACATACTGCGGTTGTTCGTATCCAAGAAAAACGTCCGTCGTTAGGCCGGGTGGATTGTCCCGCTTTTCGCCCGTGGTCGGGCCTAACGGAATCTGCGAGTTGATGTCGACGCCGCCGTCGAGCTCCATCAAAATATTTTCAGCGGAGCCATCGGTGCGCGCGGTGAAACTCAAGTCGCTCGCGTTGGTCACGCGCGGGATGGTGAATGGATAGGCGTAACTTCCCGGGACCGCGCCGACCACGCTATACGGATTGAAATTCGGATCACCGTCCGGGCCGTCCTTGCGCAGATAAGTTAATGTCGATGTTGGCTGGCCGTTTTGCAGAATCGTCAGAGCCTTGCCGCCGCCTAACGACCAGAGATCGGATTCCTCCGGATTGCGCCACGAAAAAGCAAAGTAACCTCCAGGTGGCACGATGACCGACCCGCTCGCGATCGCGCTGGCGTAGGCATAAAAACCGCCGCCGAAGGTCGAGTAATTGTAGAGATAGGAATCGTTCGTGAAAGCGGTGTGAGGAAAACTCGGATTAAAATTGCGTCCTTGTCCGGCGGCGTAGTTGTCGTTCAGCAAAAACAACATCGTCACGCCGTCGCCATCCGGCATGCTCAGGTTCTCCCGCTTGTCGATCCTTTCGTATGCGACAAAATCCGCGTCGCTCCATTTTCCGAGTTGGTAGCCGCGGGCGAATTGATTGTGGATATAAAGCAGGTTCGGAATTTTTGGATCGTTGAATTGGCCGAGGAACGCTGTGTTGGCGTGACGCGGAAAGGCGCCACCACTTTGGCTGAGGGTTTGCGATTGATGATTCCCGTCCGTGTAAACGGAGCCAAGACCGGCCCGCGTCAAATAAAGACCGAACTGCAATTCCCGGCGCGATGCGTAATCGTTGTCGTGACTCTGCGCGTACATGACCCCGAGGCTGTCGCTGAATCCGTAACTGCCCGGCGCGTCCAACCCCTGCAAGCCGCTCGATGGATTTCCGAGCACGCCGTTCATCGCGCTTTGCAGCGGATTGTTCACCAAACGCATGCCGGCGTTGAAATAATCTCCGTAAGGCGGCGGCTCGCCCAGATGTTCGCCGAACATCATCGCATTGTGCCGCGGCTTCTCCGTATCGAACAAAGACTCGCGCAGGTTCAGCGCTGGCAATCCGGCGGTGGCGTTGAATTTCGTGTCGTTAAACCCGCGGGTCAGGTTGAACTGCAATTGCGCCTGACCGAGGTAGCCGTAGGAACTGAAATCTTTGTCCGATCCGAAACTCGCGCCGAAGAAATCGTAGGGCACGTGTTTTACGGCATCGAGGCGTAACCCGTCCGCCTTTGTCCGGTCCATCATCCACCGTGCGGAGCGATTCAGAAAATCCTGAACGTATTCCGCATAGATCCCGGCGTTCGCCGGATCGTTCAACATCGCCACCGTGATGCCGTTGTTCGGGCCGAAGCCGACGTAGGTTCCGTTCGGCGCGGTGCAATAATACTCCGGATTGTTCGGTTGCCTGACGAACTTGATCTTCGGAAACGTCGATCCTTCACTCGCGCCAAAATTTTGATTCGTCGTCCCCGGCTCCTGCGCGATGTCGATCAAGTCCGAAAAATTTCGGTGCTGCACCTGCCACGCGTCGTTCCAGTTCGCGATGTTGTCCCACTTGCGATAGAAACCTTCCTGTGTAAGGCGCAGATGAAAATCTTCCGGCACAAATCCCGGATAAATATCTATCGGCGTATTCGCGTTATATCCCGGCACCTCGAATCCATTGTGATTCATCACATTGTCGAAGTAGACGCGAATGCCGAAACGATGTGCCACCTCCACCATGCGCAAAAGTTCCGCTTCCGTTCCGTAACGCGTCCGCACCGACCCGCGCTGATCCTTGCTGCCGAGATCGAACCGATCGAACAAATCGTAACCCACCGACAATCCGCCACTCCCTTTTGTCGGCGGCGGCAGCCAAAGCGAATCGTAACCCGCTTCCGCCAGCTCCGGCATCTTCATCGCCAGCTCGTTCCAATCCGTATTGAAATATTGCAACATCGCTTCGCCGCGCAGCGAAGCGGATCCGAAGAGGCACAGCGCCAGCGAGCATAGAGCGAGTGCGCGGGCGTGGAAACGGTTCATCTTCGGGGGGAGATTAAGATACGACTCGCCCCGCGTATTTACCAGCAGAGGAAATCGTTGCGAACTTTAGCGTATTGCGGAAAAAGCGCGAGAGATTTCGCCCTGTTTCTTGCCTCAAATTAGGCGCCGATCGATTGTCGATCTTGCAACAAAAAGCCCCTCGAACACGAGGGGCTTTCGAGAAATCAAAAATGTGATTCGATCTTACGCGCGACGGCGGCGAATAAAGAACAACGCGCCCAAAATCGCCGGGCCCGCCAGCAAGGACAAAGTCGAAGGCTCTGGAACCGCACTTAGGCCGACACTATTGAAATAGACATTGGCTAACTCGGCATCGCGATTAAACATCGCGAAGCTATCCAAGCCCGCGCCCGCTGTTCCGGCTAATGTGCCCGTCAGAGTGGTTGTCGAGCCGCCGACCGGGCTCAGCGAAAACGAATACGTGTCCGTCCCCGTTAAAGTCAGGCTCATCGTCAGGCCACCGTCAGTAAAACCTATCCCCGTATCTCGAACACCAGTGCTATCTACGATCGAGTAATTGCTTCCGCCGCCGAGGAAAAACAGTTCAAACCGAGATCCCGTGTTGTAGTCGCCAGCCGTCGTTGTCGTATTGCCCGTCCGCAATGTAAAACCAGCCGAACCGCCAGTCTGAACGCCGCCGTTCTCCATCGATATCGAAAAAGTCTGACCGACCAACATCGAACCGCCCGTAAATCCGCGGAACGCGACCGCATCCTGAAAGTTGGCCCCGTTAGCGAAAGTCCCCCACGCATGCGTGCCCGTCGCAATTCCGTTCAGATCTGTGTCGCCTGAACCCGCGAGAAAAAACCCAGCGGAGCCGCCGTTTGCATCCGATGCAAGTGTCCAAGCACCAAAACCTGACCCACCATTCTGGCCGGTGCTCCAGCTACTCGTGCCGGTATAGGTAGCATCGTTAGCGTTATCCGATGCTACGTTCGCCGCCCGAACTGTGGCGATCGCTGCAACGAGAACAAATCCCCAAGCAAGTTTCTTAATCATAATGGTTCCGTGTTTCCCTTGTTTTGAACCCTCGTCATTTCTCAGATTTCAAATACGCTGTCAACGAAAAATCTCAATAACGCTAAACATTTTTCACATCCTTTAGCGGCGCGAATTCGCCTCGCCCGCCAGTTCCGCCAGGATCGCCTTCTGCACGTGCAACCGATTTTCCGCTTGATCGAAAATCGTTTGCGCGTGCGCTTCGAATGTTTTCGCGTCGATCTCCTGCCCGCGATGCGCCGGGAGACAATGCATCACCAGCGCATCCGGTTTCGCCAATTTCACCACCGCCTCGTTAATCCAATACGGCCCGAGCTCCGCCTCGCGCCGCGCTTCATCCGCTTCCATTCCCATCGACACCCAGATGTCGGTGTAAAGCACGTCCGCATCGCGCGCCGCTTCCGCCACATCTTCCGTGCAAATTACGCGCCCGCCGGCGCGCTCGAGCGTCTTTGCTTTTGGTTGATACCGTTTCGGCGACGCGATCCGCAATTCAAAATCAAGTTTGCCCGCCGCGAACAACCACGACGTCGCCGTATTCGAAGCGCCATCCCCGATAAACGTCACAATCTTCTTGTCGATCTTGCCTGCCACGCCGGAGGCAAGCGTAGGCGGGTCCTGCTTCTCACCGATCGTGAAAATGTCCCCCAGAATCTGGCACGGATGTTCCGCATCCGTTAGGGCATTCACCGTCGGCACGCCGGAAAACTCCGCGAACTCCTCGATGTCGCGTTGCGCATACGTCCGAATGACCGCGCCATGAATCATCCGCGCCAGCACCCGCGCCGTGTCCTTGATCAATTCCCCGCGGCCGAGCTGCGCATCCGCCGCATTCATGTAAATCGATTCGCCACCCAGCTCGCGAATCCCCACTTCAAACGAAACCCGCGTGCGCGTCGACGGCTTCGAAAAAATCAGCGCCCACGTTTGTCCCGCCAGCGGCTTCGCCGAAATCCGTCCGCGATTCGTTTTGAAATCCGCCGTCGCCCGCAAGATCGACATGATCTCATCCCGAGAAAGTTGTTCGATGCTGAGTAAATTCTTCACCGCTTATTCGTCCACAGATTACGCCGATTTCCACAGATTAAAGATCGACTTCTTCCTCTCCGGAAATCTGTGTAAATCTGTGAAATCTGTGGACATCTTTCAGGATCGCGCAAGATCGACAACGACATTTTCGATCGCGCGCAATCCCTCCTCCGCTTCAATTCGCAAAAGATTCAGTGGAGGCAACAAACGAATCACCGAAGTCGCCGCCGGAATCGTCAGCACATTTTTCTCATGAAGCCGCTTCACCAGCTCCGCCGCTTTGAATCGTTCCGCGAATTCAATTCCGATCATCAAACCCAAACCGCGAACATCGCGCAAAACTTTCGGATATTTTTCCTTCAAACTTTGCAACTGATCCAACAAATATTGGCCAAGCTCGCGCGCATTATCGGCCAGATGATCTCGCTCGATCACATCCAAAATCTTCAACGCCACCGCGCAGGCTAGCGGCGTCCCACCAAACGTGCTCGCATGCGTGCCCGCTGAAAGCACATCGCAAAATTTTTCGCGCAGCCAAAACGCACCCATCGGAAATCCTCCGCCGAGCGACTTCGCCATGGCCGCCCCGTCCGCCAGAAGATCGACATCTTCCTTCTCGAGGATGCGCTGCCAGCTTTGAAATTTCCCCGTGCGAAAATGTCCGGCTTGCACTTCATCGAAAAGCAAAAGCAAATCGTTTTCATCGCAAAGCTTCCTCAAGCCTAACAAATACTCCGGCGTCGCGATCGTAATCCCGCTCTCGCCTTGCACCGGCTCCACCAGAATGGCGATTGTCGATCTTGTGATGGCCGCGCGCATCGCCTCCAGATTATTGAACGGCACATGCTTGAATCCGGCGACGGCGGGCTCGAAACCTTTCTTCACTTTTTCCTGACCGGTCGCCGCAATTCCCGCCAGCGTTCGTCCATGAAACGAATCGTGCGTCGTGATGATTTCGAATCGCTCGGAATCGTGACCCACTTTGCGCGCGAATTTGAAAAGTCCCTCGTTCGCCTCCGCCCCGCTGTTGCAAAAAAACACCCGCCCGGGCGCGATAAGATCGACAATCCGTTTCGCCAGCCGTCCCTGCAGGTCATTATAGTACAAGTTGGAAACGTGAACGAGCTTCCGCGCCTGCTCGTTCAAAGCATCAGCGATCTCCAAGTTCGCGTGCCCTAACGAACAAACCGCGATCCCGCCGCCCAGATCGAGATACCGCTTCCCATCCGCATCCCAAACGTAGCTCCCTTCTCCGCGTTCCAACACGAGATCGAACCGCGCATACGAAGGCACAACAAATCGTTCGAACGTATTCTGAATTGAGAGTTGAGCGTTGAGCGTTGAACGTTGAACGTTTTCTTCAATCTTCATCGCACGACCTCCGTCCCCACACCCGCGTCCGTAAAAATTTCCAACAAAATCGAATGCGGAATCCGTCCATCGACAAACTGCACCTTCTCCACCCCGCTCTCGATCGCAGCGATCGCACCATCGACTTTCGGAATCATTCCTTCCGCAATGACGCCGGCCTTCCGCAGCGCCGGCACTTCCTCGATCTGCAAATGCCTAATGAGACTTTGCGCATCGTTCGCATCGCGCAGCAATCCCGGCACGTCGCTCAGGAAAACCAAACGTCGCGCCTTTAACGAGATCGCCGTTTTCGCCGCCGCGAAGTCGGCGTTGCAGTTGTAAATTTTGCCATCTTCACCGCGCGCCGTCGGACTAACGACCGGCGTCACGCTCCGCCGAATACAATCGCGCAAAGGGTCGACATCGACTTCATAAACATCGCCGACAAATCCAAGATCGACATCGTCATCTCGCGTTAACTTCCGACAACGAAAAATTTCTGATCCGGCAAATCCGCGCGCCTTCCCGCCAAACTCTTCGATCGCTTTCACGATCTCCGGATTAATCTCGCGCGACAAAACTCGCTCCGCGATTTCCATCGTCGCGTCATCGGTCACGCGATGTCCGTGAACAAATTCCGCTTTCACTCCGGCTTCTTCCAGCGCGCGCGTAATCGCTTTCCCGCCGCCATGCACGACGACCGGATTGATGCCGACCGCTTCGAGAAAAACGACATCGCGCGCCACGCGATGGCGTTCTTCCTCGTTAGGCGAATCCATAAAACTGCCGCCGTATTTCACCACAAAAACCTGGCTACGAAATCGCTGCACATAAGGCAACGCTTCCAGTAACGTCGCGGCTTTGGAAATAGTCTCTTCCATTAGTGGTGGAACGCGACCTCCTGGCGCGTTGGTAAAATATGCGCCTTCGGCGCCCGACTTAACATCGAGCTCGGAGATCTCGAGCCACCTCGTTGCAGCGTTCGCATTTTCATCCGCCGGTTGAATCGCCTTTGTTGAACGTCACGTATTTCTCCGTCAGGTCGCTGGCAAACATGATGAACTCGCCGCGGCCGAGGTGAAGATCGACATGAACATCGAATTCTTTTGCCGCCACAATCTTTCCCAACCGGCCTAACGATCCGCTGGGAAGTCCGCGCCGAAATCCCCAAATAATTTCCCGTTCTCCGGAGCGGCTGTAGCCAACGTCGACCGTCGCTTCGTTCACTTTCGCCTTGGAATAACCGAGCGCACACAAAATGCGTCCCCAGTTTGGATCGCCGCCGCACCAACTCGTGCGCACGAGCGAACTGTTCGCAACCGCGCGCGCCCCAAGTTCGGCGTCACGATCGTTGCGCGCGCCACGCACATGCAATGTGACAACACGCGAAGTGCCTTCGCCATCGCGCACAATCATCTTGGCCAGCTCGAGACAAACGTGATTGAGTGCGGCCTGAAATTTTTTGAGATCGATCCGCCGATTTCCCGCCAATCCATTCGCCAGCATGATGACCGAATCGTTTGTGCTCATGTCGCCATCGACAGTGATACGATTGAAACTTTGCGCGGCGGCAATTTTTAAGGCGCGCTTGAGCGAACTCGATTCGATCGCGGCATCCGTGGTGATGAACGCGAGCATCGTGGCCATGCCCGGCTGAATCATCCCCGCGCCTTTGCAAATGCCGCCGATGCGCACAATGCGATTGTCGATCTTGAATTCGACGGCGATTTCCTTTCGTCGCGTGTCGGTCGTCATGATCGCTTTTGCAACCGCGCGCGCGTGCGATGTCGATCTTGCGAGGAGCGGCGCGCACGCGCGGATGCCACGCTCGACATTTCGCATCGGCATCGCCACTCCGATGCGTCCGGTCGAACAAACGAGAACGTCGCTCTTACTAAGAGCGAGCGTCTTCGCAGCGACATGGGTCATGCGTTGGGCATCAACAAATCCTTGTTTTCCTGTCGCCGCGTTTGCGTTTCCAGAATTGACCACGATGGCGCGCGCGAATTTTTTCTCCGCAATTTTCCGGCTTACTTTCACCGGTGCAGCGCAAACTTGATTCGTGGTAAACATTCCCGCGACCGCCGCCGGCACATCCGAAACAATGAGCGCGAGATCGTCTTTGCGTCCTTTCTCTGAACCAGAACCGGTCCCAAGTTTTTTGATGTCGCAGAAAGCCGCGGCGCATTTGAATCCG
>JBBROO010000030.1:0-37199 GCA_038229295.1 Chthoniobacterales bacterium
ATCGACCGATGTGAGCAACCCCGGCCGATGCGTAGCATCATCGTATCCGTACGCTTCGTGTGAAATTGTCGATCCTGAGTGCACGACATCGCGCATTACCATCCGGTTCAAGGCATCGGGAGTGCCGTAATTTTGATCAACACCGTTGAGCTTATTTGAGCGGATGGTCTCATTCGAGGCGGCATCGTATGAATACTGAAACTCCAATGTGTTGCCTTGGGAGATCGTTTCGAAGCGCCCCTGATTGTCGTATCCGTAAGTAAGATCGTAATTGGCGCTCGTAACATAAAGTCGCTTGTCTTTGCCGTCTGCATCGTAGGTGTACTGAACGTCGAGGTCAGCGCTGGAAGAACCGGGCTGGGTCAACGGTGAAACGGCGGGAAGGGCCGTGCCTGCCATCGATTTCACTGCAGCCTCGTCGCCAGAGTTAAGAGCGCTATCCAAGGTCACGTCCTCCCGGAATGTCGAAGCATCGACAGCGTAACCCGAGACGGCTTTCGTTTGACTAATGTCGCCGGAATTGACAACGCCGTCGCCCGTCACATCGCCGAAAAGCACACCCATGGCGACGCGAACATCGTTTGTGGTGGCCCCGTCACTCACGTTTGCCAATGTGACCACAATAGTTTGCGCATTGTTCACGCCAGTCAGATTTATCGTTACCTGTTTGCCATCGGCGCTTGTGCTGCTGCTCGTGGTATTGCCTATTCCAGACGTGAGTACCGCGCTGCTGAAAGTGATCGCGCGCGGAAATGTCACGAGCAATTGAAAGTCCTTGTTTGTCCCGCCGCTGCGGCACTCCACAGCAGCTTTACCGACCAGAGGCAAGGCAATATCAAATGAGCCCGCCGCGCCATGTATCTTTCGCGAAACGGCCGTAATGGGAAGTATCTGAAGTTTTTGTCGATCCAACGTAAGCCGGCCACTGTCGTCGTATCCGCGAGTGATCGTCGATGTTGGATTCTGCGCGCTGATCATGTGACTGGCAACGTCATAGCCAAAATTCGACCAATCAGCGCCGTTGCTCCATGACATCGCCAACGGGCGATTGCGCTGGTCGTAACTAAAAAGCTGCGCCACGCCGTTAACCGTACGCCGCGCGATTACGTTCTTTGCCTCATCGTATATCCAGCCCTGATTGTCGCCGTTTGGATATGACATCTTCGTCTTTAAGCCGGCAGCGTCGTATTCGAAGGTAGTCTGCTGAGTCTTGCCATCGATGACGTGCCAGAGCTCACCGGCCATTCGCGGTTCCGTACCGAGATAATAATTGAAGGTCGTCGTTAGCGTCTCCGTTACCGCCTGAGGCGTGCCCCCCTTGGGCACGGTATCGGTCAGTATTCTGTTTACTTCGTTATACGTTTTGACTTCTGTGGTTCCGTCGGGGCGGTCGATTCTAGTAATGTTACCGACATTGTCGTAATTAAACGTTGTTTGATTCTGCAACGCGTCTTTGACATGCCATTTGCGATTGCGCGTGTCGTAATCTGTCGTCGTGTTGTTGTTGTTTGGATCTGTGACCGTCGTCGGGTTGCCGACGTTGTCGTAGCCAAACAGTGTCACCGCGCTCGCGACTTTCATGGAAACCTTTCGCCAATTTCCATCATAGATATTCTTAGTCACGATTCCGGTCGGCGTGGTGATCGTGTCGGGTGAATTGCTCGTGTGCGAGTACGACGTAGGCGCTGACGCAGGCGGCTCTTTGTCGCAGTCGGGGCATGCGGAAGGTAGGGCTGTACCCGTGAGTGCGGACGTGAGTGCGGAAGTTTGTGCGGATAAATTGAAGGTTGGGTTGTAGGTGTAAGTCGTGGTCTCGTTCAGAGGCGAGGATGGAGTAGTAACCGTCAGAATTCGTCCGTAATCGTCATAGGTATATGTCTTCCGTTTCCGCAGCTCATTTTCCTCCCAAAGCTTGTCTCCGAATTTGTTGTAGCCGAACGCCTGATAAGTCCCGTTGTCGCTGACGTGCGTGATTTTCGTGACCAAGCCACGCCCCGCACAGCGCTCGGTAGTGGTCGCGCCGGTGGGATCGAACTTGTAGTCATACTCGTACTCGGTAACGATGCCGCGCGGATCGGTCTCGCGATAAACCCGATCAATCCATGGCAGTGAAGTGTAGTACTCATATACGGTCTTCGGATCAGTCTCGAGTGCTGCAGCATTCCACGTGGGATTCCATTTTTTCATGAGCAAACCCCGCGACGAGTCGTATTGGAAATGTTCGTACGCACCATTGCGCTTCCGGTGCTTTGTTACCTGGCCAAAATTGTTGTAGGCGAACGTTTCAAAGGTCTGATCGGGGTAATCCTTCTGCGTTATCGCAGCCGGGTTCGCAAGATCATCGCGGTGGTAAACGGTCGTCTTTCGGTTCTCATCTGTTCTGCTTTCAAGGTAGTATGGATTCGACGTGCTATTGTTAGGCCAGTAGGTTTGCTCGATGTAGGTGCCGTCTGGATGCGTAATTTTCGTAATCCCCCAACTATCGTTTTGTCGGTCATAGGTGGTGGTCTGGTTGTTGGCGTCGGTGACCTTCCATATCCAGCCCAGTAAACGATGATTGTCTGTAGTTCCATATTCCAAGCTGGTCGTGTGTCCTTGAAAGTCGGTGTATGAAAGAAGTCTTCCGGCAAGCTGGTCTTGTACTTCGTAGCATTTCTCGGGACAGTCTCTCGGCTCTCCTTCTGGTCCTCCCCCTGTACATTGCTCGTACAGGTGTGGTCCTCCGTAAGAAAAAGTGCGCTTGGCCCCGTCGCCTCGCGTCTCGTGTCTTTGCTGATCGCCGGGGCTCACCGGTTCCAAGGTTGAGACGGCCTGATGTGTAACGAAATTCTTCTCGGCGAGAAGCCTGCCCCTACCACCCAGCGAGTAAGAGATCTGCCGCATTGAGCTGTGGGCCCGGACGTCATCGGTTGTGAGAAGGACCACGTGTTGAATCGGGATATTCCACTGGTCTCTAGAATCCAGAACGAGGTCGTAAGTATAATTCGCAGCAGTGCCATCGCTATAACTGGCTTGCGTTATTACATGTCTACCGCTTTTAGCCTCAATTCCCCATGTGTAATGCACCGACTGTGTCTGGTTGCCTGCGGCTGCGGAGTCGTATGCCCTCACGTCTGTTATCTGAATCTTGAACGCATCGTCCCTTGGGCCTCCGACATCGCCGTAGCTAATCTTTAGATAACGTCCTCCCGGCTCGGTCATCCTCGTCTCGGGGTAGCCGTTCGTCTGCAGATAAGTAAACGTCGTCGCCTGTCCGTAAGGATCGACAATCTCCAATACCCGACTTGAGCTCCCACCCGGCGGGCCATCCATGATGACCTTTCCCCCGTCGGCCAAAAATATGGCGCAGTGCCCTTTCGCACTTCCGATTCCCTCTGGTATATCCCGGAAGCAGCTTTCATAACCGATTACCCGGCCGTCCGGAAAATAAAAATGGCCTTGCGTTATGCCGTAGTCTGTCGGGTAGGTCCATTTGCCATAGTACTCGTACCGACTGTTGAAGTAGCGCGTCCATTTGAGTGGATAAGCGCCAACGGTCCCGGGGACAACGATATCATCTACCACCCGCATGGCATTGCCCGTGTAAGGGTCGTAGGAGCCGCCGGAAGTAATATTGCCGTTGTATATTCCGCTCACGCCGGTCGGGTTGTCTTCACCTTCGGCGAAGAGTTTTGTCGGTAGCGAATATGCAACTAGGAGTACGACGACTAACGAAAGAAGATTCTTTTTCATAGGCACCATTGGTATTTGGGTTCGACGCGTTTGCCGCCTTGGAAGGCGTCGTCGAGCTGAATCCAGACAGCTCTCAGTAGGCGGTGCCGTTAGGGAAAAACGGATACTTTGTTGATTGACAATTCGGAAGTCGAGAATGCCGCGGCTGTATCGCGTCCAAAAATTGTTGTTGCGAACAGGAAAAAGTTCGCCCTAAGAACAAAAAAGCGCGCCGTTGATCCCCCGGCGCGCCGTTTCGTTAGGCCGCTCTGCGACTTGCTTTTCATGAAAGCTGAGTCGGCGGCGGCTGCCGCAACGGGGCTAATCCGGGGAGAGATCGACCACCGCCGGTAACCGGACAGCAGACTGCCGGTCCCTCTGACTCGGCCGATGCGCGAAGCAGCCGGGGTTTGACTGCCTTAACTCTACTGCGCTTGTAAGCGGAAGAACATCGGCGACGAATTCGCGGGCGTGGAGGCTTGCCAGATTTGTATCGCTCCATCAGTTAACAGCGTTTCAACGACATCGTTCTGTGTCCAACTCCCGGGCGAAAGATCGGGAGAACGGAATGCGTGCAGGGTGACGTCGATCGCGGCTTTGAGGCGCGGATACGTAACACTATATGTCGATCCTGGGTGATTGATCGTTAGGCCAACTGCGTCCGGTGTCGTCGGCGATGTGCCGAGCGCGTATTCGAGCAGATTGGATTTGCCGTCGAAATCGGCGTCGCCGGTCTTGCTGCCGAGCGCGGGATTATTGATTTGGCCTAACGAAAGCCGCGCGGCCTGCCAACTGGTGAAATTTAGCGTGGGCGAAATACCGACGCGCGCGATGAACGGATCGGGATTGCCCGTGCGCGTGTCGATCCAAAGCGGAATGGCGGGCACGTTGACGTTGGTCGCTTCGGCCAAGCCTTGATAATCACCGAGCATGTATCCGGTGTCGGTCAGCGGCGCGAGCGAGGCGTCGGTCGAAGTGGAAGTGAGACGAATATTCGGCTGCCAGGTCGCACCGCCATCAAACGACTGCGCCAGGTAAAGATCGACAAGAACATTTGAGCCGGGGTTGTTGCGATGATCGTAAAAAACAGCGGTCACAGTCTGGCCATCCGCCGAAACATTCACCGCCGGATTAAATACACCCGAGGTCGTGGGATTGTCGCTGATTGCAATCGGAATCGACCACGTATTGCCGCCGTCGGTCGATTTCGTAAACGCGATCCTCGGAATATTCGAGAGTCGCGTTTGATAAACGACAAACAGGTTGCCGTTCGTGCGATCGGCCACGGCAGAAGGAAGAAAGCCGCCGGTGCGAATGCTGGTTTCGTTGTACTCGGTCGCATTGGCAATGAGCTTCCGGCTGCCAAAAGTCTGTCCGCCATCGGTCGAGATGACGGCCTCAAGTTTTTCGGGCGAAGAAAAATTCCAATAGACGATGACGAGATTGCCGTTAGGCAAAAACACCGGCTGCGATCCCTGCGCGCTTGTGACCGTGGATGAGATGGAGGCGACGCTGCCCCAGGTGAGACCGGCGTCGGTGCTGATGGAGCGTTGGATCGAACCACCGGCGTTGCTGGTGTTGGAAAACAAAGTGAAGGTGACGACGATGCGCCCGACGGTGGCGGTGCCCGCGAAAGTGTTGATGGCCATCCACGGTTTGTCCGGAAACAAACTCGTGCTCGCCGGATGATAAACGATGACCGGCGCGCCGAATGTTTGTCCGTTGTCGAGTGAGCGGCTGACCAGAATATTTCCGTTGTTGAAATTCGCGTCGGTCGCGCCTTCGCTGTTAATGAAGACACGGCCGTTAAGGTCGAGACCGACGACCGGATCGGTCGCGCGAAAATAGGTTCCGCCCGATGCGGTGGTCAGATTTGGAATCAACGCGCGCGTCCAGCTCAATCCGCCATCCGTGCTGACCGAGTAGCCGCAATCGACCGCGCCGCCATTCGTGAAACGTCCTTCCTGAAACGCGCCGACCAGAAAATCGCTGTCACTGGGCGAGCGTTCGATGTCCGGCTCGGCTTGCGCGCGCATGGTGGAGGGAAGCGCTGCCGGGTCATCGCCCAATCGAAGATTTCCGTTAATGCGCGGATCGAGCGCGACGCTCGCGGCCGCCGCATTGTCCGCCGATGACGATGTCGATCTTGCCGAAGATGGGGTCGGTGGCCTAACGAGATCGCCATCGTGGTCGAGCAACATGAGTGCGCCGGAAGAGAGATGTTCGAGTTGGACATTCTGCAGCGCGGCCGGCAGCCGGCTGCGATCGACTGGCGAAAAAGTGTTATTTCCCGCCGCTAATGTTTGCCATGCCGGCGCGAACATTAATCCGGCGGCAATTGCCACGAAACGCAGTTTCAACCTGGAAGCCCGATGCACCGCAGTGATCTTATCAAAGACGCGTGCAATCACAACCGGGAGCACAGATTCTCGAAAGCGCGTTACCAATTCCGTGATTGAGATTCGCGAACCGCATCCCTGCAAATGTAATTGTCGATCCTGCCCGCGAGCCAGTCCGTTAGGCGTAGTTCCTGCTCAAATCCGGTTCATGGACGAGGGCCAATCCGATTATCAGGCGATCCACGCAGCGGCGGCCAAGTTTGAGATGATCCACGGGCTCAAGCGCGCGCTCGATGTAAACTACCGGCGATTGGCGCGCGCGGCGCAGGCGCAGTGGAACTCCAGATTCGCGGGCCAGGATGCGAGCGATGCTTGCGTAAGTGTGCGAATCACTGCTGCCGAAGCGGAAACGCAACCAACTCGCGGATCGGGATTCCTGCCGCCTCGCAAATCGTCAGAACAAAAAGCAAAGCGAAAACTTTCTTTGCCGACCTTCGCGCGCTAATCGCCCCGACCTGGCCATGACGACCGACCTGATTCACCAAGCGAAAATTTTCATCATTGATGACGAGCTGATGAATATCCAAGTCCTCGCTCGCTTTCTGCAAACTGCCGGCTACGAAAATGTCACCGTCACGGCTGATCCGCGTCGTGCCGTGTCGATGTTTGCGGACGACGATCCCGATCTCGTGCTGCTCGATCTTCATATGCCGCACCCGGACGGGTTCGAAATTCTAAGCACCTTCCGCGAAATGACGCCGCCGGAAGTTTATCTCCCTATCGTCGTATTAACGGCGGACTGCTCGCCCGACGCAAAACGCCGTGCCCTAACGATGGGCGCTACTGATTTCCTTTCGAAACCGTTTGATGACGTGGAAGTCCGGCTGCGAATCGAAAGTGTTTTGCGCACCCGTTTTCTGCATCGGCAATTGCAACGCGAGAAAGCGCTCCTCGAAGAACGCGTGCGCGAGAGGACTGGTTTGCTCGAACAAACTATCGCCGAGCTGAAGTCGGCGAACTCGCCACTCGTTAGCGGCCGGCCCTAGTCCAACCGGCAATTCGCACGGGTCAGCGTGAGCGCGCTGGCGTCATCATTTCCACGGCAACGCATCAAGATCGACATTGCCGCCGCTGAGAATAATTCCGATGCGCCGATTGCGCATGTCGATCTTGCGCTCGAGAATCGCCGCGAACGGAACCGCGGCCGATGGCTCGATAATGATTTTCATTGTCTCCCAAATCGTCCGCATCGCGGTGATGATCGCTTCCTCACTCACGGTCACGATGTCGTCGACGTAATTTTGGATAATCGGAAAATTCGGCGCGCCCACATTTGTGCGCAAACCATCGGCAATCGTGTTTGTCTTTTCCGACGGCACCAATCGCTGCGCGCGAAATGATTGCGCGGCATCGTCCGCGTTCGCTGGCTCCGCCGCGATGACTTTCGTTTTCGGACGGATGCTTTTGGTGGCGACTGCGGTGCCGCAAAGCAAACCGCCGCCCCCGACCGGACACAACACAAGATCGACATCGACGTCTTCGAGCAGCTCGATCGCTGCCGTCCCCTGCCCCGCCATCACGTTTTCATTTTCGAACGGATGAATCATGGTCGCACCGGTTTTTGCGATCACTTCTGCGCACGTGGCTTCACGCGCCGACTGCGTAGGCTCACAAAACGTAATGCGACCGCCATAACCTTCGACCGCGCGGACCTTCGTCTTCGACGAGTTCGACGGCATCACGATGTGCGCGGCGATGCCACGAATTTTCGCCGCCCGCGCCAACGCCGCCGCGTGATTGCCCGATGAATGCGTCGCCACACCGTGCGTCGCGGTTGGCTCGTCCAGCATAAACACGGCATTAGTCGCGCCGCGCGCCTTGAACGCGCCGACCTTCTGGAAATTTTCGCATTTGAAAAACAAAGATGCGCCACTGGCTGCATCGAGTCGTGAGCTGGTCAGCACCGGCGTGCGGTTAATATGCGCACGGATGCGCTCATGTGCCGCGCGGATGAGTGCGAAGTCGAGCATCGGATAATTTGTTTTCGGCCGGGCGCAGCCGAAAATCGAATTACGAAGGAGGCGGCGTTGGGATGCCCTGGGGCAACTTCTCCGTTGATATAAGGTTTACACGCCTAGCATATGAGAGGGTGCAAACTTCCACTCCCGGAGAATCGGTCGTGGGCACCCGATTGAAATCTACGGAGACAGCCTTCCAGTTTTGTCCGAGGACCTTCATCGGGAGGCGGCGGTCCCACCACCAACGGTCGCCACTTGCTTCGGAAATTTGCAACAGGAAAAAAGTGATTTGAGTCGTAGTCAGCGGCTTCCGATCCTGACGAACATAAAACTCGTTTTCACTTTTGCCGCCGATGATGCTGACCAGAATGTTGTACTCTTTGAAGCGATAGGTGTAGAACTTCCCGCCGTCGGGGCTGTTTTCGATCTTCTTGATTGGCGGGCCGTAGCGCGCTTGCAGCTGTTGCTCCGTCTCCCACAGCCGTGCTACTGCCGGACGAGTCACGGCGAACGCCAGCAGAGCGAAAAATAGTATGTACCGTCGTCGCATCATTCACAGATTATCAACCAGGCTAATTCGAGACAAGCCCGGCGGCAGATTTTCCTCGCGGGTTTACTTTGACTCGATCACGCTGCGCGCATGATAAAAACGAAAATCATGTTCAGCGCAGTGTTAGTCCTCGGTCTGGTCGGCTTGTGTTCCGCGCAGACCACGAGTTCAACGACCACATCCACTACCACGACAGCAAGCAGTGGAAGCACAGCCCCTTATACCGAAGGCGCGGTGTGGGACATCACCATGGTGAAAACGAAACCCGGAATGAGCGATGATTATCTGAAGAATCTTGCTCATGCCTACAAGTCCACGAGCGACGAAGCGAAGAAGCAGGGCATCATCATGGATTACAAAATCTTCATCGGTGACGCCGCCGGTCACGATGACTTCGACATCCTCCTGATGGTCGAATACAAAAACATGGCCGCGCTCGACGGCTTGCGCGACAAGACCGATCCGATCGCGCAAAAACTCATCGGCGGCGAAGATCAACAGCGGCAGGGCTCAGTCAAGCGCATGGAGATTCGCGAAATTCTCGGCACGAAAACGATGCGCGAGATCACCCTGAAGTAACTCATCAAACTCAATCCGCCTCTCCGGCAAAAAAACGGAGAGGCGGTTCTAACATTGCGCCGTGGACCCGTACACCCAGCCTAACGAGCGCAAAGTCGGCGCGCGGCGACCGAAGATTTCACACCTGCCGGCGAAGATCGACAACGGAGCCGGCGGGAGCCGAGCGACGTGGACGGGAAAGCCCGAGAGGGTTGGCGAGCCGGGAGGCGAGTCAATCAATCGCACGCGGCAAGATCGACAAGCAGAAAAGCGGGCCGTCGTCGACGAACGCCGCGCCATCAAAAAAGCGGCGCGGCGGAATTTGAAAAAACAAATGCTCGACGAGACTGATCAGCTTGATTGAAACGCTGTCAGCGATTGCTGCCATAAGTTAAAAAAGATCGCGAGGCTGAAGCCACCAGCTAAAGGAATTTTTACTAGGTTCGGCAACCGGCAGACAGAGGTGATCCGAATCCGAATTGTGCGTGTCTATTACCGCAGTCTCCTCATAATCCGCTTTGCAGCGATTTGGCTATCCATCGTTACCGCGATTGCAACGATCAAAGATTTGCATGCCCAAGGTACGCTTATTCCGGTTACAACACGCCGAGACATGGTTTTCGATCATGCGGGACGGTATCTTTACATCTCCACGTCCGATGGATTAGTCGAGCCTTACAACCTTTCGACCGGTCAGCTTGAGCCTGTCTATTATGCTGGAAAGGCACTCTGGGGCATCGACATTACGCCCGACGATTCGTTTCTTCTCGCTGCTGAGAACAACACGGCTAACTCGCAGGGGACATTTCACAAGATCGATTTACACACGGGCGCCATCACTGACATCAACTACCCGCTCACCAATGGCGAGGGCGGGGCATGGGACGTCGCGATTGGCGCAAATGGGATAGCGTTAGTTACGACTTCCCGTCCCGTAACCGGGTCGGGCGTTGTGCCGTTGCGCCAAATCGATCTGGCGACTAATTCAGTCACCATCCGCAACGACGTAACACCCGTAACACCGTGAGGCTCTATGATACTACCGTCGACGCGAATACATCGCAGTGCGGATGGAAACCGCTTCTATTTTATAGAGGCCGAGATCGACCCTGCTTTAATTTTTACATATAGTACGGTCAACAATGCTTTTGGGCCGCGGGTCGAAAGTTCTGCACCTTTATTTTCAGGGGTCGCGGCCGTTAATCGCGACGGCACCCTTTTAGGAACAAGAAGCGGCCGCGTCGGTTTTCCGTAGATACCGCACCGGCCTTCAATTTTGCCGAGGCTTTCGATTTTGCCGACAGCGGAATTGCGTTCGACGCTGTGACTGACACTATTTATGCGGCTAACAGTTACAGTAATCAGATTGTCGCGTACGACACGAATACTTTTGCGGAGAAATTTCGGCTGGATGTTGGAGAGAACATAAGCACTTCTTCCTCAACTCAGCCCTTTAGCACCGGGACATTAGTTGCTAGTCACGACGGTCGATTTCTCGCAATCGAAACTCCTTCCGGAATTCGTCTCCTCAATATTGCAGCGGCAATTCCGACGCCGTCGCCCGCTCCAACACCCGCCTTCGCGTACCCCCGGGATATGGTTTTCGATCACTTGGGTACCCATCTTTACATCACTACGGGGACTGGCTTCGTTTGGCCATACAATCTTTCCACCGGCACCTTTGGTACACCCTACAACGTTCGCGGAGATTTGGGGGGGGCCGATATTGCAGTCGATGATTCCTACCTCCTCATCGCGCAATATTTGACCGGCCTTACGCAAGGTCGGTTTCAAAAGCTCGATCTCAAAACCGGCCTGGTCACGAACATCAACTACGCACTCGCTCGAGGCGAGACCGGTGCGTGGAATGTTGCCGTCGGCTCGAATGGGCTCGCGCTCGGAACCGGCACATTCGGTGGGTCAGGATGGGTGCCTGTGCGTCAAATCGATCTTAACACTAATGCAATTTCGATTCGGGCCGATGCATCAGGATCTGGTTTTGGTGCTTTCAGCGGATACGTTCGCCAGGAAACGGCGATTCCTCGCAGCGCTGATGGAGCACGCTTTTACTTTCTTGAGTCGAATGATTCAAGCGGACCACGTTTCACTTACAGTGCTGTTACCAACACTTTCGGGTCTAACAATGGAGCGGGTAATTATCTTTCTCAGACCAATGCTGCGGTTAGCCGAAACGGCGCCCTTCTGATTACGCGGATTGGCAACAATGCCAAGGTGGAGACCGCACCAAATTTTGGCCTGGCTCACACTTTCGCTACGAATGCAATGGACAGCGGCGTTGCTTTCGACGCGACAAGAGATCTTCTCTATGGGGTTCACACCTCAACTGATGAGATCATTGCCTACGACACGAACACTTACGCGGAGAAATTCCGACTGAGCATCGGTGAGCATTTGCCTTCTTCGCCAAGCCAGTTCAGTCCGGGCCTTTTGGTCGCCAGTCAGGACGGTCATTACCTTGCGCTCATGACTCCTACAACCATCCGACTGTTTCCTATCACCGTGCCAACTTCCACACCAGTGCCGTTGCTTAGCGCTGCATCGGAGAAAGTCCACGGCTCCGCTGGGGCATTTGATATTAACCTACCGCTGACAGGGCCACGCGGAGTCGAGTGTCGCAGCGGCGGAGCGAGCGGCGAGTACACCATGGTACTTACCTTCGCAAACAATCTTGCTGTCGTCGGTGGCGCCAGATGTAGCGGCGGCACGGTAAGTAGCATCATGGTCGATAGCAGCGATCCCAGTAGATGCATCGTTAAGCTCAGAGGAGTTAATAATGCGAGCTACATCACGGTCACGTTGACAAACGTAAGCGATTCAATTGGAAACCACAGCGATACTGTCTTGAGCCCTTCGATGGGCGTACTCATTGCCGACACAACTGGGGATGGTTCCACGAATTCGGCTGATATTGGTCAGACAAAGTCACAATCAGGCCAAGCTGTTACAGGATCCAATTTCCGCCAAGACATAAACACCGATGGTAGTGTTAACAGCGGTGACATATCCTTGGCGAAATCGAAATCGGGGACTGCACTTCCCTCCTCTCCGTAAGAACAGAAAAATTAACAGCTCGGCGTCGATTGATGCTTTCTTGCCGCTGCGGGGAGCGGCCACTACAACACTAAACGGTATGCGCGCGCCGTTTTTTCTCGACGAAGAAGAGGTCCGCCGCCATTTGAAAATGGCGGATCTGATTCCGGCGATGGAGAAAGCGCTGATCGATTTCTCCGCCGGCAAAGTTGTTCAACCAGTGCGCTCGGTCATCGCGATCGATCCGCCCGGCGGATTTTTTGGAATGATGCCGGCCTTAGCCGAAGGACTTGGAATAAAAATCGTGACGTTTTATCCGTCGAACGCGCAGCTCGGAATTCCGACGCACATGGCGACGATCTTTCTGGTCGATCCAAAAACAGGCGCGCCGCTGGCGATTATGGATGGAACGCTCATCACCGAGATGCGAACCGCAGCCGTGTCCGCCGCGGCGACGAAACTTCTGGCCGCGCCGGATGCGAAGGTGCTGGCGATTTTGGGCAGCGGCGTGCAAGCGCGCAGTCACTTCGAAGCGTTGCAACTTGTTAGGCAATTCGACGAAGTCCGTGTGTGGAGTCCCAACGCCGAACACGCGCAGCGCTTCGCGGAAGAAATTGGCGCGAAGGTTATGTCGGCGGAAGCGGCCGTGCGCGATGCCGACGTTGTCGTGACCGCGACGAGTTCGAAGATGTCGATCTTGCATGGAGCGTGGTTGAAGCCGGGATGTCACGTGAATGCCGTCGGCGCATGCCGGCCGGATTGGCGCGAGCTGGATGATGACGCGATGAGCAATGTCCTCTTTGTCGATTCGCGCGCAGCAGCGATGAAGGAATCCGGCGACGTGCTCCTCTCCGGCGCGAAGATTTACGCCGAGCTGGGCGAAGCGCTCGCCGGCAAAATTGATCCGTGCGCCAGCGAGACGACTATTTTCAAATCGCTGGGCATGGCCGTGGAAGACATTGCGGCCGCCCTGCTCGTCTACCGGTCGCGTCTTGACAGCAGTAAAACGAAAGGCGCAAGATCGACATCGAACCCCTAACGACTGACGCTATGAACCCAATTCTCTCCGCCAAAATAATTGTTCGAGCCGCGGTGATTGCTCTCGCCGCCGTTTCCCTGACCGGTTGCGGCACGATGACATTTAACAAAACGGACAGCGACGCCCAGATCGAGAGTCTGCGCACGGTGCACCTCGCGCTGGTTGATCAGTTCGCTGTGCCTAACAAACACTTCGATGCTGCGGCTTTCGACGCAAAGGCGGAAGCCGGCAACAGAAAGTTTGACGAAGCTCTGGCCAAAGAAAACGTCGTGGCGCGGCGGCCCGTCATCCGCGATTTGGCTAATCAATTTCGGAAGGACGCTGAGCACCTGCGGAATAAAGCGAGCAACAACAAAATCACTCCGAACCTGGCGAGCGATATGAAGAAAGGGATCAACCAGGATTACGATCATGCCCTCGGGAAATAAAATTAAGCGGAAGAAGACGGCGCCGAAAAAATCTCCGGCCAAGAAATCCGGACTGAGTGACACGCTCGATCAAATCGGCGACGAATCCGTGGCCGACGCCAAACAGGAATTTCAGGAGTTACTTGCCAAAGCAAAAGGCGATAGCACGGGATTCATTCAAGAAAACGCCCAGGAATTGGAAGAACGTTTGCTCGAGGTTCGCGACAAGAAACTCGATCGCGAGGACTTTGGTTATTTTGTGGAGCGACAAAAACGCAGCCTGCAACTCTTCATCGACAGCCAGCCGCCGCAAGCGCAGGAGCGCGCCGAAAAGCTGACCATTAGCCTGCTGGAAATGGCCGCGAAGAAAATCGTGCCGCTCCTGATCGCGATGATCTAGCGCAAGATCGACATCTACGGCGCGCGATTATATTTTTTCAGCAACGCGCGCACGCGCTCACGCGGCAGCGCTTCCACGCGGTGATTGTCGCGCCCGGTCATGGTTTGATTGTCGACCAACGCGTTCACGATCGCTTCTTCAGTCGCTTGCACGACGCCGGCGAAAATCGGATCGAGCAGATCGTTCGGGATGGTTTCGACCGAACGCGTCACTTGATCTGGGTTTGCCGCTTTCGCATTCGCCGTTGAAAAGGCGATGAACAAATCGCCGGAGCCGTTTCCGGAAATGCTGCCGGTGCGGGCCAGGCCTAACGAGGCCCGACGCGCGAGACGTTTCAATTGGTGCGGCAATAGCGGCGCGTCCGTGACGACGACAATGATGATGGAACCGGCTTCTTCCTTGTAAACTTCGCCCGGGATTTCTTTGCCGACCGGCACGCCGGCGATCGTTAATTGCGGGCGGCGCCCGCAATTGGCCTGGACGAAGACGCCGACGCCGAAAGTTTTTGGCGGAGAATCTTTTCCGGCCTTGATGTCGATCTTGCGCGAAGCGGTCCCGTTTCCGCCTTTGAATTCGTAGCAGATCATTCCAGTTCCACCGCCGACGCTTCCCTCCTCGATCGCTCCGCCGTGCGCAGTATCAAGCGCGTGCGCGACATGTTCCGGCTTCACATGAAAGCCATTGATGTCATTCATCCAACCGTCCCACGTTTCCGCGACGACCGGCAGGCTCCACCAATATCCGGTGTTATCGGCGGCGCCGTTCTTCACGCGCCACGCGATGGTCGCATCGCGCGCGACGCCGACGCTGTGCGTATTCGTTAGGACAACCGGCCCTTCGAGAAAGCCGCTCTCCTCCAACCAGGCAGTGCCGGTCATTTCGCCGTTGCCATTCAAACTGAACACGCCGGCGTAAACGGGATCGTTCATAGAATCATGGCCGCGCGGGAGAATCGCGGTCACGCCGGTGCGCACTGGACCTTTACCGACATCCAATTTCCCTTCGCCGCTCACGATGGTCGTGTATCCGACTTCAACTCCGGCAATGTCGGTAATGGCGTTGAATTGTCCGGGCGTGCCATCGAACGGAATTCCGAGATCGCGCGCCCTAACGACTTTGTTTGCCGTTGTCGATCTTACGGACGGCGGAGATGTCTGTGGTTCACGCGCGCGCAAATCGCCCGCGAGCAAAATTAAAAACGCGGCCAAAATTTTCGAAGTCATGGAGCGTGGCGATATTTCTCCAATAAGTGATCGATGTAAACGCTGTAGCGCTCGGCCAGCGCGGCACTCTCGATGAAGAGAATGTTTTCGGCGTTGAACTGCGCGCTGCGCGAAAAATTATAGGAACCGGTTATGACGGTGTCGTCGATGACGAGGATTTTGTTGTGCATAAAATCGTGGCGCGAAGTGGGCGAGTAAGGCGTGGAATTTTTTCCGACGAGCTTGGCATGGGCGATTAATTCCTGCAGCGCGGGAATCTTCCAGCGATTCGTGGGGACTTCCTGCCATTGGCGATACACGTCGGCCATCTGCGTCCGATCGTAAATTCCATCGAACGGCACCCGCCCGTCTCGCGCAAGATCGACAAGAGCGGAGATCAACGTGCCGGAGTTGATCAATAAACTACAAATACGCACGCGGCGCTGCGCGGCGTGCACGCGGCGCGCGATCTCGGTGTCGATGGCAAGACCGCAACCCGGCGAAAACATCACGCGCACCTTTGCGTCCGCGCCGGAAAATTTTAGCGCGACTGGATTTGTTTGAATGTCGCCGGTGTCCTCGAAGTTTTCTTTTTTCCAAAGCTGCTCGAAATCAGTCGCGTAATAATTCGCGATCTCGGGCGAATCCAACTCCACGATGTTGTTCTCCATCAGCGTAAACCCGTCGTCGGTCATATTTGTCGATCCTGTCCAGACCGAGGCGCGATCGCGCACAATGAATTTGTGATGCATCAATTTCATGCCGGCGATGCGCCGCCACGGATATCCGAGCGATTGCACAAACGTTCCCGTCCCCGGCGGCGCTGGATCCTGACCGGCAGCGAGATTTGGATTCAACGGCTTATCGCCGTCGTAGCAAATTCGGATTTGCACGCCGCGCGCGGCCGCATCGCGCAGGGCATTCGTGAATTGATTCTTCAACGCATCGCCGAAACGCATATCGTAAAGCGCGAAGTCGAGTGTCTGCCGCGCCGCGCCAATGAAATCAGTCAGCCGCTGCATCACCGCGCCGGGTTGTTGCTCGTCTTGCGCAAGAAAAAATACGGAGAGTTGGTCTGTCATTTCGCAGGCGTGAGATGGATTTTAGTTTTCGTGCTTCGGGCAACGCATTTAGATTGTCGGCGTGAACTATCAGGTCTTCGCGCGTAAATATCGACCGCAGACGTTCGACGATCTTGTCGGGCAGGGCCACGTTTCGCAAACACTGAAGAACGCCGTCGCGCAAAATCGTCTCGCGCACGCGTATCTCTTCGTCGGTCCACGCGGTGTCGGCAAAACATCGACAGCGCGAATTTTAGCGAAGGCGCTCAATTGCATTCACGGTCCAACGACGACGCCCTGCGGCGTTTGCGATAACTGCAAAGAAATCACGGCCGGAAATAGTCTCGACGTCATCGAGATCGACGGCGCGAGTAATAACAGCGTCGAAGATGTGCGCCAGTTGCGCGACAACGTCCGCTACGCGCCGGCCAAAGGTAAATTCAAAATCTATCTCATCGACGAAGTGCACATGCTTTCGTCCGCGGCGTTCAATGCGCTCCTCAAAACGCTCGAAGAACCGCCACCGCATGTGAAATTTATTTTCGCGACGACTGAGCCGCAGAAAGTTTTGTCGACAATCCTGAGCCGCTGTCAGCGGTTCGATCTGCATCGCATCCCGACCAATTTAATCGCCGATCATCTCCAGTTCATCGCGGGCAAAGAGAAATTTTCGCTCGAACCGACCGCGGCCTACGCGATCGCGCGCGGGGCGGAAGGCGGATTGCGCGATGCCGAATCGATGCTCGATCAACTCGTCGCGTTCTGCGGCGACCCGATCAACGAAGCAGACGTGTTGAAGGTCTTTGGATTTACGAGCCAGCAAACGGTCGCGAGTTTTACGGAGAAGATTTTGCGCGCGGAAACGGCAGCCGCCGTGCAGTTGCTGCACGAGCAATGCGAAACGGGCAAAGACATGATGCGGCTCATGTCGGATCTTATTTCGTATCTGCGCGATCTGCTCGTGTTCAAAGTGAAACCGGATGCGCTGAGTGACGATGTCGATCTTGAAGTGCAGACCTCGTTAGGCGCGCAGGCGGAATTGATCGAGACAGATCGATTGCTCGAATTGATCGACCAATTCGCTGAAGCGGAAGGGCGGATGAAATGGGCGCCGAACAAAAAATTGCATTTCGAAGTGGCGCTCATCAAAGCGATTCAAACTTTGAGTCAGGTCACGCTGAGTGAGGTGATTGAGAATTTGAATGCGTTGCGCGATGGCAAGGAGGTTTCGACCAAGAAAGCTGTAGCCGGCGTCGCTGACGCCGGTTCCGCGGCAGCACCGCGCGTGGCTGAGGGTAGCGCGCGCGTCTCGCGCGCGGTGTCCGGCGTCTCGCCGGACACATCCAAGAAATCTGCTCCGCGAGACGCGGAGCAGCACGGGCGAGACGCCCGCGCTACCCAGACAAATGACGTTGTCGATCCTGCAAAAATCTGGGAGCAGGTCTGCGCGAAAATTCCGGCTCGCGGATTTTTGCGGACACTCGTCGATTCGTTAGGGGTCATCGGCGCCGACGGCCGTAATTTTTCGCTCGGCTATCCGCCGGAGGAAAAAGCATCCATCGAGACACTCGCGACCACGAGCAATCGGAAGCAGCTCGAAAAATTACTCAAAGAAATCAGCGGACGCGATTGGACTTTGAAATTGAGCACGAAGGAAGGAATGACGCCGAAGAAAACGAACGAAGACAAAGCGGACCCGATAATTCAGGAAGCGTTGGAAATGTTTAAGGGCGAGATCAAAGCCTGACCGAAAGATCGACATATGAATTTGAACAAGTTGATGAAGCAGGCGCAGAAGATGCAGGAGCAAATGGCGCAGACGCAGGCCGATCTGGCGGAGAAGACGATCGAAGTCCAGGCCGGCGGCGGGAAAGTAAAAGTGGTGGCGAACGGCGCCGGCGAAATTATTTCGATCAAGATCGACAAGGAGATTGTCGATCCTAACGACGTCGCATTTCTTGAGGAAGTGGTGTTGAGCGGAGTGAAGGGCGCGATCGAGCAAGGCAAAGCGGTGGCGCAATCCGAGATGACGAAAATCACGGGCGGTCTGGCGATGCCAGGGCTGTAGATTTGCGCCAGGACTTCAGCTCGTGCGCGATGGCGACCGCGAGAAAGACACAGGCGCTTAGAAAAAAGAAGAGCACGGTGAAATTGCGAATCCAAAGAATGCCCGCCGGCCACGTTGGGTGACCGACAAAGTCCCATTGTCCCAGAAGCCACGGATTACCGCAGACCAGCCAATAGAGCGAGTAGACATAGGCGCTTCCGAACACAATCGCCGGCACGAAAAACCACGGCCGCAGAAAAAACCAAAACGGCAGTGACCAGGCAAAATATTGAAACGCCCAGTTATCGCTCCACCCATAAATGATGACGTAGACCATCCCGATGGTGGCGCAAAGTTCGGGCACGGAAAGCCGCGAGCGGCGCAGCCACGTCAGCCCAAGTGCGAGGAACAGGGCCAATTGCCAGCTGTGATTGATAAAAAAAAGAATCGGCGCGTGAAATTGGACGGGCCACTTTTGGGGCGGAGCGATGAAGGAGAAAAGCAAAACGTTCGGACCCCAGATCGTCACGTTGGCTGCGGTATGAATTTGGCAGCCGTGGTAGCCGAAGACGTCTACGACAACGCGCCTGGCGTCACCGACCAGCGCGGGTAGATAAGTTGAAATCGCGATGGCTCCAGCAACGACAAGGAAAAGCAAGCGTCTTCGCCATCCCCGAATAAAAAAGACCAACGCGGGGAACGCCAGAATTCCGGGAAGCTTAATCCAGAGGCCAGCTCCGGCGGCGATCGCTCCGCCAACGGTATTTCCCTTCGACAACAACCATACACAGAGCAGGAGAAAGAACGGGACCGCCGAATCGGTGTTGCCATGATAGGCGGAGAAAATGATGGCGAGCGGATTGAGCCAGCAACATGCGGCCAACACCCAACGCCAGCGGTTCTCGCCTAACAACAGCAGAAGCAAAAGGGACGAGCCGGCATCGAGTAAGGCAAAAGGCGCGCGCAGGAAAATCCGGAAATGGATTCCGGTCGCATCGGCCGCACGCAAGAAAAGCGATTCAACGAATTTAATAAACGGCGGATGATTCACCCCGATCTGCGCTTTCCAAAGGCCGATGTCGTAAGTGCCGTCGGTGAAAGCGACAAAATAAAATCGCAGCGCCGCTCCGAGGGCGATGGCCAGCCAAAACCAGAGACCGGGCCGCGTAAACCAACGGTCGCGTATTGGAGTCGTGTCCATCATCAGACTGGGCCAAGAACACGCGTCTGGCGTTTATGCTTTTCGTAAACGCAAACTTCGCGCACGCCTAAGATCGACATCTTCTCCACGAGCCGGTCGAACTTGTCGCCGAGTTGCGCGTGCGAATGCGCGTCCGACGCCGTCGTAAACGCGATCCCCTTCGCCTGCGCGAGCCGAATGATTTCGTCGCTCGGATAAAGTTCGTTCACCGGTTTGCGCCAGCCGGCGGTGGAAAATTCGAGGGCAAGATGGCGCGAAGCGATGAACCCAAGCGTTTCATCGACCATCGCAGCGATGTCGCTCTCTGGTCGATGTCCATGAATCTTCACAAGATCGACATGCGCTAAACAATCAACCAATCCGGTCGCGGCCATTTCGCGGACGCGCCGAAAATATTCGGCATACACCATGTCGATCTTGCGGCCCTCGAACTGGGCCGCGCCTTCCGGGACGGTGTCGAACATTTGATCGTCGCGTTCCAGGTAATGGATCGACCCCAAAACAAAATCGAGTTTATCCCAATTTTGTTCCACCCATTTGCGACCGGCCGCGGAAGTTCCGGGATCGTTATCGAGCTCGATACCGGCGCGGATTTTAATGTCGGGATTTTTTTCGCGCAGCTTTTCGATTTCGTCAAAATCGACGCCCGCGTGGTGACGATCGTGATCAGTGAAAGCGATGTCGTTTAATCCACGCTCGCGCGCGCTGTCGATCCACGGTTGCAGAAGTTCCTGCGTGTAAGGCTCGGTGCGATGACCCTGCGGATGCGAGTGGTAATCGGAAAAAAGTCGCGCGCTCACGGCGCAGTCAGAAATTTCTGGCGCGTGCGCAGCTCCGGATATTTCGGGAAGAAAACTTCGGCGATGAACACTTTGTCCGGCGTGAGCTCGCGCGTGGAAATGGTTTCGTTGTATTCGATTTGTTCGAGCGGATTGATCAGGAGCGTGCCGGGAATTTCTTTGACGGCGTGATTGTCGCTCCATCGCGTGAGAACGGTTTCGCTGGAATTCATGAGGTAGATGTCGATCCTCTGGTCGCTCGGGAAATCCATGTTGACGGTTTTCTTGCCCCGGTTCGTGACCGTTAGTTTAATTTGCAGCTGCCGCACTTCGGAAAGCTTCACCGTTTGTGGCGTGATCTGGAGATTGAGCACGAGACCGCGCAGCTTCGGATCTTTCGCCACCGGACCAGGCGCGGACGCTCCGCCGGAAAATGGATGCAGGACCCGACCGAAAAAACCTCGCCGTGCTGGCGTCGGGGCCGGAAGCGGCGTCGGAACCGGTGCGACTGCGCTGGTCTGAGTGACGGACTGCGTCGACGTCGTTGTGGATGACGGCGATTCCTGCGCGTCAGCACGCGCCAGCGCCAGGAACCCCACGAAGAGCAAGCTAAAGCCGCGTAACATGAGCGCGTTAATCAGCAAACGTTGCAAATCCTGTCAAACCCTTTATCAAATCGACCATGAAGCGGTTCCTCGCCAGCGTCGTGATGGCCACGCTCATTTTCCCGAGCGCATTCGGTAAAACCAAACACTGCATGCTTCGTCTGCACGCGGAAGCGAACGCGCAAGATACGTCAGTTTTTTCTTCGTCGATACGGGCACAACTCTCCGGAAAAAACGTCGCCATCGAAAAAATCGCGCGCATTTCAGAACAAGACGTGGTCGCGTTCACTCCTTATTCAGTTGGCGATGGAAATTTCGGAGCGCTTTTCCAATTGGATGAGCACGGCCGGCTCGCGCTCGACACTTTGAGCGTGGAAAAACGTGGCGGTTTCATTTTCGTGTTCATCAACGGCCGCGCCATCACTGAGATGCAGATCGACAAACGCGTTTCGGACGGAAAACTCTACATCGCTTCCGGACTCACCGCCGCCGACATCGCGCTGATGAAAAAAGATTGGCGATTGATCGGGAAACGTCATCGATAAGGCGATGCGAAGATTCCTTTCGGCATTTGCGCTGCTCCTGTTGTCGAATTTGAAAATGATCGCCCAAGGTCAACATGTCGATCTTGCCTTACCCACCGACAATGACGCGTTGTTTCGCGAAAATGGCGGACCGGATTTTTATCAATACATCGAGCGTGATTATCAAGGCGCGAAATCAACGCCGTGGGAAGGCGGCCGCTACGGTTTTGTGCGCGATCCGTTGCAAACTTCCGCCGGAATTGTTTACACGCGCTTTCACGAAGGTATCGACATCAAGCCGATGCAACGCGACGCCAATGGCGAACCGCTCGATCAAGTCCGCGCCATCGCCGAGGGCAAAGTGGTGCACGTAAATCCGGTGGCCGGCTATTCAAATTACGGCCGCTACGTTGTCATCGAGCATCGTTGGGACGGTTCGAACTATTACAGTCTCTACGGACATCTCAGCTCCATCGCGGTGAAACCGGGACAGCGCGTGCAAAAATCGGAGCCGATCGCGGTGATGGGTTACACCGGAGTCGGAATCAATCGCGAGCGCGCCCATGTGCATCTCGAACTGAATCTTCTTCTGAGCCATCACTTCGAAGCCTGGCACGATGCCTGTTACAAAAACGATCCGAACCACAACGGCGTTTACAACGGGTTAAATCTCGTCGGCCTCGACATTGCCCGGCTTTATCTCGCGCTGCAGAAAAATCCGGCCCTAACGATTCCCGAATTTTCTGCCGAGGAGGAAACATTTTACAAAGTTGCGTTGCCGCGAAGTTCGCACTTCGAGCTGTTGAAAAATTATCCATGGATGGTGACGAAGGGCATCGACGCACGCATGCAATCTTGGGAAGTCTCGTTCGCGCGCTCGGGATTGCCGTTGAAGATCGAGGCCAGCTCGAAGCAGGTCCGGCAGCCGGAAGTGACCTACGCAAAAAAAAGTTCGGTCGATTATTCGCACCTGACGCGTGGCGACATCACCGGGCGCAGCGGCCATGCGCAATTAACCGGCAGCGGACTCAGCGCAATGCATCTCCTGATCTGGCCGGATTAAGCGCGCGCAAGATCGACATCTCCTAAGATCGACATCCACCCGCGTTGAGAATGTGTTATGCTTCTTTCATCGCGAATGTCGAAGATCAGCCGTCGTAAATTTCTTGGTTTAAGCGCGCTCGCCGCAGCCGGGGTCGGGACGCCGCTGGCTTTGGCCGGCCGGCTACGCGTAACGAAATTGAAACTGAGCGCGCACCCAAAGTCGCGCTTCGTCCACTTCAGCGATTGGCATTACAGCGACGATGCATCTCTGGCCGCCGAGGTGGTAGAAACGATCAACAAACTCCGTCCTGATTTTGTCTGCTTCACCGGCGATTTGGTGGAAGACAAAACGTTTCTCGGGGACGCGCTTAATTTTATCCGGCAAATCAAAGCGCCCGTCTACGGCGTGCCCGGCAATCACGATTATTATTGCGGCGCACCTTTCTCCAATTTCGAGGCCGCCTTTGCCGCGACCGGCGGCGGCTGGCTAACGAATCGGAGCGTCCTCCTGCCGCAGTACCATTTGGAGTTGATCGGCATGGACCGAAATGGATTCCCCGAAATCAAATCCGGCTCGGACTCCCGGCGCGTGTTGCTGATGCATTACCCGGTCATCGCCGATTCGTTAGGCGACCGGCACTATGATTTGATTCTGGCTGGGCATTCGCACGCCGGCCAGGTCCGCATTCCATTCTACGGTCCGGTCATGTTGCCTTCAGGCGTCGGCCAATACGATTACGGACGCTTCACCACGCAGTCGGGGATTCTTCATGTCAGCGCGGGCATCGGAACTTTATCTTCATTGCCATTGCGCTTTAATTGCCCGCCGGAAGTCACCGTCGTCACGATTTAGCAGGAAGTCGGAACTCGTTGGGCGAGCGCGACGCCGTGCGGAATTGCGCCCGCTACGAAACCCAGACACTCCACCGCGCCGCTCGGTTTTCCCGGAAGCGCGATGACGAGTGCTTGATCGACAATCACCGCCAGACTGCGCGAAAGAATCGCGTTCGGCGTGATCTTCATCGACTCCGCGCGCATGACTTCGCCGAATCCCGGCAACTCGACCCGCATGATGCCGCGGACCGCTTCCGGCGTGACATCACGCGCGGCGATGCCCGTTCCGCCAGTCGTTAGGATTAATCCGCAACCTTGCTGCGCAAAGGAACGAATGGATTCCTGAATGCGTGGCAAATCATCCGGCACGATTGCTTCCGCCAACACCTGCCAACCCGCTTCGCCCGCGAACTTCTTCAACGCCGGTCCGCCAAGATCGACATATTCTCCCGCGCTCGCCCGATCGGAGATGGTGATGATGCCGACAACGATCTGCATGCCTAACGAGCCTCCCCACACAATGCGCTGTCATCCCGAGCCGCGCAGACGGCGAGGGATCTCACCCTTTCAGCCGGCGTATCCGCACGGCCTTTGTGTAACCAGCGATCGCGTGCGAGGTCCCTCATCGTCTTCGCGATTCGGGATGACAGCGTTGTGGGAAAGGCGCGTCTAGACATCACGCTTCGTTTTTTCAATAAGTCTGATCGCCGAGATCACCATCTCCTTGTCGACCGCTTTGCACATGTCGTAAATCGTCAGCAACGCGACCGCGACGCCAGTGAGCGCTTCCATTTCGACGCCGGTTTGCGCGACGGTGCGCGCGGTGCACTTCACCTCAGCGGATTCGCCCGAGATGACGATGTCGATCTTAACTTCACTCAACGGCAAGGTGTGGCAGAGCGGAATGAGATGCGCGGTTTGTTTGGCGGCTTGAATGCCTGCGATTTTCGCCGTCGCGATGACATCGCCCTTCGAAATTTCATTTTTGCGGACAAGATCGACCGTTTCCTTTCGCAGCGAAATTTTTCCGGCCGCGATTGCGATGCGCGTGCTCAACGGCTTCGCGGAAACATCGACCATCTGCGCGCGGCCATCCGCCGCGATGTGGGTGAGGCGCTTCATCCGCCGATCGCGATCATCTTGCGGTCTGGCTGATAATTTTCGCGGAAGTCGTGTTGCAATGGTTTGCGATCGACCACGTCGAGAATGAATTGACGCAACTCTTCGTCGCTCGCGCCGGCGCGCATCGGTTTCATAATGTCGAACTCAAGCGCGCTGCCGAGACATGGCCGCAATTTTCCATCGCACGTCAGGCGAAGTTTGTTGCAGCTTTCGCAGAAGTGCAGGTTCGTCATCGCTCCGATGAATCCGATGCGCTGATTACGTGCGGGAACCTGATAATACATGGCCGGGCCGTTGGTTTGGAAACCAGGCTCTGGAATCAATGCGCCGAAATGCGATTCAATCGCGCGCTTGGCGTGCAAGATCGACATGAAGTTTTCGTCACTTAAAACTTCGGTCGTCGTCACCGGCATCAACTCGATAAAACGCAGAATGAGATTTTTCTTCGCGGCGAATTCGATCAGCGGCACGAGTTGATCGTCGTTGCAGCCGCGCATGAGGACGCAGTTTAATTTTATTTGCTCGAAACCCGCGTCGATGGCCGCGTCGATTCCGGCCAGCGCTTGCTCGTGAAAATCGCGGCCGGTGACCTCGGCATAACGATGTCGATCTAACGTATCGAGAGAGATGTTGACCGTGCGCACGCCGGCATCGCGCAAATCACGCGCGAGTTTTGGAAGCAACGTCGCATTGGTTGACAATCCGATGTCGCGAATGGCGGGAATGTTTCCGACGCCGCGGATAAGATCGACAATGCCGCGGCGGGTGAGCGGTTCGCCGCCGGTGATGCGGACTTTGGAGACGCCGAGATCGGACGCGACACGAATCAATCGCAAGGTTTCTTCGAAACTCAGAATGCCTTCGCGCGGCAGCCACTCATGCAATTCGCCCGGCATGCAATAGGCGCAGCGCTCGTTGCAACGGTCGGTGACCGAGACGCGGAGATAAGAGATGCGATGACCATGTCGATCTTGCATTGCAGCGCAACGTTATCGGCAAGGTCGGGTTGAATCAAGAAAGTGCGGTTGAACTCTTAATCTGCGGCTGTATGATTTTTTCTATGAAGCGTCGAATTTTTTCCTGGGCGCTGACGGCGCTTGTTTCCGCCAGCGGGATTGTCCTAACGAGTTGTGAAACGACGGAATCGCGCGTGTCTGAACATCGCGATCTCTTCAATAGCCTTTCGGCGCGCGACCAGGCTTTGGTGAGTCAGGGTCAAATTCGCGCCGGCATGTCCGAGCAAGCCGTTTGGTTGGCTTGGGGTTCACCCGAGCAAAAATTCCGCGGCAATATGCGTGGGCGCGACACAGAGACGTGGGTCTATGTCCAAAGCCGCAGCGCACCGTACGGATCATCCGGTTATCCGTACTACGGTTACGGCCCCTACGGTTATGGCTCGGGCTTTGGCGGCTACGGTGGATTTGGCGCGGTGGGCGTGGTGCGAGCACATCATCATCACGGCGGCCGCTCGTTCGTTTTCTTCGGCGATCCGTTCTACGATCCATTTTATTATTCCTACATTCCGCCGACGATTTCGTACCCATATAAGACCGTAACCTTCTCGGGCGGTCGCGTGATGTCGTTTCAATACCTGACGCCATCTCGCGGATAGAAATTTCGCACACGCGTCGCCTAACAACTCCGCGGCGCGTTCCTTAAATGGCTTACCGCTCGTTCCGCGATTTTTTAAAAACGCTCGAGCAGGCGGGCGAGTTGAAGCGCGTCAACGTTCCGGTCGATACCGACTTGCTCATCAGCGAATGGGCGAATCGCGAGATGAAATCGCCCGGCGGCGGAAAGGCGTTACTCTTCGAGCAGCCGATTGTTGACGGAACGGTTTCGAAATTTCCGGTCGCGATCAACACGATGGGATCGCGCAAACGCATGGCCATGGCCCTCGGCCGCGAGAGCGTGGATGAAATCGCGCAGGAGATTCAACTCATTCTCAAAGCGAAACCGCCGACTGATCTGCGCGAAGGCTGGAGCTTACTGAAACAAGGAATTCATTTGCTCCATGCGCGTCCGAAGAGCGTGAAAGACGGCGCGTGCCAGGAAGTCGTGCAGATCCTCGGAGAACGCTCAACGCTCAACGCTCAACGTTCAACGCTCAATGGATTCTCGCTGCGCGATCTTCCGATTCTGAAATGCTGGCCGAAAGACGGCGGGCGATTCATCACGCTGCCGAACGTGTACACGCGCGATCCCGAAACGGGCGCGCGCAACGTCGGCATGTATCGCATGCAGATTTACGACGAGCGCACGACTGGAATGCATTGGCAGGTGCACAAAGTCGGCGCGCGCCATGGGAAAACTTACTACGAACGCAACGAACGGATGCCGGTCGCGGTAACGATCGGCGGGGACCCTGCGTATACTTTGGCGGCGACGGCTCCGCTGCCGGATGGGCTCGATGAGATTTTGTTCGCGGGATTTTTGCGACGCAAATCAGTCGAGCTGGTGAAATGCAAAACCGTCGATGTCGATGTACCGGCCGATGTCGATCTTGTCCTGGAAGGTTACGTCCAGCCTAACGAAACCCGGCCGGAAGGTCCGTTCGGCGATCACACCGGTTTTTACACCGCGCTCGAAGATTACCCGGTCTTTCACGTGACCGCGATTACGCATCGCAAGGATGCGATTTATCCGACCACGATCGTCGGCATTCCGCCGATGGAAGATTTTTACATGGGCGACGCGAGCGTGCGGATTTTCCTGCCCGTCTTCAAAATGAATTTTCCCGAGCTGGTCGACATGACGCTGCCGCCGGAAGGTGTGTTTCACAATCTCGTCTTCGTCAGCATCCGAAAGCAATATCCGTATCAGGCCTTCAAGGTGATGCACGGACTTTGGGGTATGGGGCAGATGATGTTCAGCAAATACATCGTGGTGGTGGATGATGATTGCGACGTGCACAACCCGAGCGAGGTGCTGTTTCGTTTGTGCGCGAACACGGACCCGGCGCGCGATTCCACCGTCATTAAAAACCCGAGCGACTCGCTTGATCACGCGCCGAGCGAGCAGAATATCGGCTCGCACATGGGCTTCGATGCGACGCGAAAATTACCGGGCGAAAATCATCATCGGCCCTGGCCGGAGTTGCTCAAGATGACGGAGGAAGCGCAGGCGTTGGTGGATGCGTTGCAAAAGAAAACGGATTGATCCCGCGCGCGCGGAACCAATCCGTTTCTGAAGCTGACGATGTCGATCTTACGGCCGGCGAAATACTCCGCCGCTGGACGGATCGCGCACGAGTGCTCCGTGCGGAATGCCGCGAACATCGACCAGGCTGTGAGGCGGATATGGACTAACGACTAATCCAGGCGATCCGCTCGGGCGCGCCCAAGGATATCCTCCTTCGGGCATCGGGCCGTATTCGCGCGCCTGATCTTCCTGGATGGCGCGACCGATCAATGCTCCGGTCGCCGCACCCGCGGCTGCGCCGATGGCGGCGCCACGCACATGACCAGTGGCGGCAGCGCCGATGATTGCGCCGGCGCCTGCGCCGTAAGCTGCGCCCTTACCGGTCGGCGAATCACAGGATGTAAGGAAGCCCGCCGAAAGCGCGAGCGATGTGACAAAGGCAAAGAGTTTTTTGTTCATGAGTAGTTTTCTGATTTCGAATTGAACCGCCGCGCTGCGACGGAAGTTGCGCCGCGGAATCTGGGACTCCGCGGCGCATGGTGATTGTCGATCTTACGAGCGGTTTACGGACGAATGAAAACTTTGTTCACGCTCGCATCTAATACGAGCGCTTTCTTCTTCACTTTGCGGCAATCGTAAGTTTTGCCGGAGTACGGACTTTGAAAAAAGCCGCCGGTAGTCGTGCTCGTACTAATACCTTCCGGATAACTTTTTCCGGCAGGCGGTGGATATTTCTTGGCCGCGTCTTCGTTCGTGACTTGCACGGCAATAATGGCGTCTCCTCCGCCGGCGGCATAAACCGCGCTGAGAGAGCCGAGGGCCGACAGGCCGAGGACGAGAGCTAGAATGATAGCTGAATATTTTTTCATAAGATAGTTTGTTGAGAGTTTGGCAACTGGCAAGTCAGACGGATGGCGACCGCGCCGCATTCAAGTAAAACTTAACGAGCTGCGCCGCGATCCGGCTGGCTTTTTCCAATTTGGTCAGCCGATATTCTTTTTCAAATACGCAGAAGTGATCGCGCTCCATCCGCGCCAAAAGCGCGCGGTAAACCGAAGCCATGATTTCGGCCGCGACCATTGATTGTCGATCTTCGCGCGGAAGCGCGACCGCCGCCCGCGCAAAAAAATCCTTCGCGCGATCCGCTTCAAATTGCATCAAGCGACGGAAGCCATCGTTGTCTTGTCGATCTTGCAGTGCGGACTCGGGATAGTTGAAACGCGCGAGATCTTCCTGCGGCAAATAGATTCGATTTTGCCGCAAATCTTTGCCGACATCGCGAATGATATTCGTCATCTGCAACGCGAGTCCAAGATTGATGGCGTATTCTTTACAAGCTGGATTCCTGTAACCGAATATCTCGATGCTGATGAGTCCAACCGCGCTGGCCACGCGATAACAATAAAGACGCAGCTCCTCGAAGGTAGCGTAACGCGAGGTGCGCAGGTCCATTTCAACGCCGGCAATGATTTCATTGAACATTTCAGGCGTGAGGCAGTACTTGTCGATCAAACGGCGAATATCGGGAGCGAGACCCGGCTCGTCGGCCACGGAGCCGCGCAATGCGGCGCGCCATTGGTCCAGCTGGCGCTGCTTTTCGTCGATGACCAACGACGAGGCGTCGACAATGTCGTCGATGACGCGGCAGAATGCGTAGAAGGTGGTGATGTCGCGGCGGCGTTCGCGGCCTAACGAAACGAACGCGAGCGCGAGGTTTGACTTGCTTTGACGGGTAATTTGCGCGGCGTTCCGGCTCACGTTGGCCTCACTAATATTGGATCCAACTTTCCTGTTCGAGTCGGCCGCGTTCGCACCGTCGGAAGAAACAAACCCAGGAGGCGAGCAACCAGCCGGTGACAAGGCCACGCAAACAAACGAAGGCCGATTTCCAAACAATAAGCGCGACGATGCGATCGGCGATGGCGCTGCGCATGACGGCGTCGCACGCCATGATGAAGAAAAAGTGAAGCGCGCAGATGAGTAGAAACCAGGCGAAGCGAGGGAGATTGCGCCGGATGAATTCGGCGTGGGCGCCGATGGCTTCGAAAAGGTTTTCGTTGTGCAAGGCGAGCGAAATTTGGACGGAAGCGAACACGATTAACAAGATCGACATGAACATTCGCTGGTAGGGCAGATAATCGAGCACGTCCGGCACGTTCATAAAGTAGGCGAGCAAGAGCGGCACCCTGACGAGCAGTGTGCTGATGCAGACAACGAGGCCGGCCCATTTCAGGACGTAACTGAAACGGCGCATGGCAAATTGAAAGAGCGACGCTTCGTTGAAACTCAAGCCGCGCACCCAAACCAGACAAACGGTGATGAGATAAACCTGGATGTAGACGCCGAACAGATATTCGAAAATGAAAGCGACGGCATCGACACTGGCGGAAATTTGCAGTAATCGCACCGCTGGCATGAGTCCACCCCAACGCGGCAGATACCACACGATCGGTTTGATGATGGAGGCAACTGCGCTGAGGAGGAATATCAGGTAAATGAAGTAGCTGAGAATGGGATAACGTCTTCGCAGCGCCCGCCACAACCCCACGTGCAATCCGCCCCAATTCGAAAGCATGAGTAACGCAGCGATGACCGAAAGCGGATAGGTCGTGGTCGCGTTGTCGAAAATTCCGGCCACTCCTTCCAAGGTGGGCAGCGGAATTTCGGTCCACACTTCGGCGAGCCGGGGCCAATGCCATGTCGGCACAGACACGACCTGATCCAAATTTAAGTCAGCCGAGCTTTCGACCTGCGAAAAAGTGGCAAATTGAAAAACGGAATAGCCGAGACCGAGCAAAACGAAAGTGAGCCAGACGCGTTTGTAGCGGGCGATGCAGCGAAGCCCGTCGCGCAAGGCTTGCCGCGCGGGATTAAAAAACATGACGAGCGCGTAGCCGCCGCAAAACCCGAGCAGCAAATAGACCCGGGGGACATTCGCCAGCATGACCTGCCTAACGAATTAAGCCCCAGTGCCGATTAAAGGGCCAGTAAACCAGAAGACCGCGCCCGACCAAATTCTCTTCGGGCACAGGTCCCCAATAACGGCTGTCGTAACTATTGTAGCTATTGTCGCCCATGGCGAAATACCTGTGCTCGGGGACGCGTAAGCGCCCGTTGATGTTTTCAAGACGCTCCGTCGCCTCCTTCTCCTCGGCCTCGAGCGCCGCCACGCGATCGGTCTGCCCGCTCTTCTGCGCGTTCTCTTTCGCCATCTGAATTTGTTGCACTTGCTTTTCCGCGTCGGTGAATGTCAGCGGGCCCTGCGAATAACCGCGATACGGAAACTTTGCTTCGATCACGCGCTTGTATCCGTAGGCAATCTGCTCCGCGGGCACGTCGTTAACATAAAGACGCGGTGGGTCGATCCGTAACGTATCACCCGGCAGTCCGGTCAGGCGCTTAATGTAAAACGGCGCGCCCGTGACCGGGTCTTCGCGGATGGCGGGGATGTTCGTCGTCCGAAAAACGAAAACATCGCTGTGGTGTGGTTTGACGAAATTATAGCTGCACTTGTCGACAAAAACCTGGTCGCCGGTATCGATCGCGCCACGCGCCAGCACTTCGCCCTTATGGCACATGCGCCCCGGCACAATGTTCCAATAATCGCGCAATGTTTCCCAGGGCGCGTAAACGAGAAAACTTTGATGATTACAGATGACGCGAGAGAACATGAAGAAGAACAAAAATTTCTTCGGTTGCACTTGCAGAATCTGATCCTGTTCCTGCGAGACGACGTCGATGTAATTGCGACCGAGCACGACAAACTCCCCGACGCGCCGCAAGAGATTCGGAGCGGGTTTGTCGGACGGGTAACCGATAATGCCATTGAGCGTCGGCTGCATCGAGCCGGTTGGGATTTTGAACGGCTGCAAAAAATACGAGCGAATTCCAACCGCGACGACAATGGCCACCAAAATCACTTCGACATGCTCGCGCCAATGCGATTCCCAGTTGATCGGCGCGAGAGTGTGCAATTTCTGGTCGAGCTCTTCCGCGCGGCCCTCGATTTGTTTTCGGTCGCGTTGTCGCAACGCCGCGTGCAATCGCCGCATGCCGGCCGCCACTTCTTCGCGATCGGTCTCGCTCAGCACATCGGTCTTGTAACGCAGGAATTTCTGCGCGTGCCGAAGCAAAAGTTTGCTGTGTTTAACGTAGCGTGAAGTGAACATGTCGATCTTGCGCGAACGTTACTGCGATTTGAGCACTTCGATAAATGCTTCCTGCGGAATATTAATTTTGCCGATGCTCTTCATTCGTTTCTTTCCTTCTTTTTGTTTCTCGAGCAATTTGCGTTTCCGCGTGATATCGCCGCCGTAGCATTTCGCGGTCACATTTTTTCGCAAGGCCGAAACGCTCTCCCGCGCAATTATTTTTCCGCCGATCGCCGCCTGAATTGCCACCTGATAAAGCTGGCGCGGAATCACTTCCTTCAATTTCGCCGCCAATTGTCGTCCCCTCGCCTCCGCCCGATCGCGGTGCACGATCATCGAAAAGGCATCGACTGGTTCGCCATTCACCAGCACATCCAGCTTCACCAATCTGGCCGCGCGATATCCAGCGTGTTCGTAATCCATCGAGCCATAACCGCGCGTCATCGACTTAATCTTGTCGTTGAAATCGACCAGGATTTCGTTCAGCGGCAGTTCGCAATGCAACATCACCCGCCGCACGTCCAACGTTTCGGTGTGGTCCATGATGCCGCGCTTTTCCATGATGAGCTGTAGCATGTCGCCGATGTTTTCGTTAGGGCAAAGCACATACGCTTTCACGATCGGCTCCCGAATTTCTTCGATGATGCTGGGATCAGGCAGATGCGCGGGGTTGTCGATCAAAAGCGTTTCAGCGCGCGTCGTGATGATTTCGTAGATGACGCTCGGACTTGTCGCGATGATGTCCATGTCGTACTCGCGCCGCAATCGCTCCTGGATGATTTCCATGTGCAGCAATCCAAGAAAGCCGCAGCGAAAGCCAAAGCCGAGCGCGACCGAGCTTTCCGGTTGATACACGAAAGCCGAATCGTTCAGCCGCAATTTGCCGATGGCCGTTTTCAAATGCTCGAAGTCGGCGGTGTTAATCGGATAAATCCCGCTGAAGACCATCGGGTGAATCTCCTGGAATCCGGGCAATGGCTCGCGCGCCGGATTGCGCTGGTCCGTCACCGTATCTCCAATTTTTAATTCGGCCGTGGTCTTGATGTTGGCGATGAAGTAACCGACATCGCCCGCGTTCAATCGCGGCTGCGGATACATTTTGGGGGTGAACACGCCCACGTCTTTGATCTCGTAGCGCGCGTCGTTGCGCATCAATTTGATGGCTTGATCGGCTTCCATTTTTCCGGAAATAACGCGCACATAACCGACCACACCGCGATAGGCATCGAACACCGAATCGAACACGAGTGCGCGCAAAATTTCGTCCTTCGGTTTCTCCGGCGCCGGAATCCGATGCACGATCGCTTCCAGAATTTCCTCGATCCCAATTCCCATTTTCGCACTCGCGTCGATCGCTTCCTCGGCCGGAATCGCGAGAATCTCCTCGAGTTGTCGATGTACCGACGGCACGTCGGCATTCGGCAGATCGATTTTGTTGATCACCGGCACAATCGTTAGGCCTTGTTTGTGCGCGAGATGAACGTTCGCCACCGTCTGCGCCTCTACGCCTTGCGCTGCATCGACAATCAACAACGCACCCTCACACGCGGCTAACGAACGCGAAACTTCATAGGCAAAATCGACATGGCCCGGCGTATCCAAAAGATTCAGCCGGTATTTCTCGCCCGATTTACTCGTGTATCGCATCGCCACCGGATGCGCCTTGATCGTGATCCCGCGCTCGCGTTCGAGATCCATTGAATCGAGCAACTGGTCCTGCTTATCACGCTGATGGATTGTGCCCGTCGTTTCCAGCAATCGATCCGACAGCGTTGTCTTGCCGTGATCGATGTGCGCGATGATGCAAAAATTACGCGTCAACTCAATGCCCATGAAGCCGCCACTATGCGGGCGCGCCGTAACGGGGTCAATTCGCACACCCTCTGTCATCCCGAACCGCGAAGACGGAGAGGGACCTCGCCGATGGAATTTTCGATCACCCAACTTAAACAGTGCGACCACTCAGCGTGTGTGAGGTCCTTCGCTTCGTTCAGGATGACAGCGCAGAAGATTGAGCGATGTCTCCGCGCCGTGGCGGGGCTCGACACGACACGACTTCGTCGCCTACCATTAGATCGACATGCCAAAAGTCGTCATCAGCGGATTCGCACACGAGTTCAGCGAAGAGTTGGTCACCATCGGTCGCGCACCCGATAACTTGATCGTCATTGATGATCCGTCCGTTTCCAGCCGGCATGCGCAATTGGAATTAAAGGGCGACACCTATCGACTTAAAGATCTCGGATCGACTAACGGCACGCGCGTCAACGGCCAGCCCATTACCGAAACCACATTGCGCTTCGACGATCGCATTCGTTTCGGCGCCATCGAAGCGCGCTTCGAACCGGACACGCGCGGATCGCAACCGTTGCCTCACGTAGAGGAAGTCGCCGCACGACCCGCCGAAACCAGCGCCGCGCCGGTTGATTTCGCAAACGCATCGCCGTTCCCGGGTCGCAGCAAAGATCGAGATCCTACTCGTAACGCGATTTTTGCAGCGGCCGCTGTCGCCATCCTCGCCTTTCTCGCCAGCATGATCGCCGTGCTAACCATGCACGCGCCAGTCATCTAATTCTCATGTAGCGGCGGTCTATGACCGTCGGTCGAATTAATGCGACGGTCGCAGACCGCCGCTACAACATGTCCGCAGAGTTATCGCCGAAGCCCTGCGAATCATTCGGCGAGATTTAGTCTTAATCTGTGAAAATCTGCGTAATCTGTGGACAACTTTCTCTGTGGAAAATAAGCGCCTTCTCCTTTTCGACATCGACGGCACCCTCGTCAGCACCATGGGCGCGGGCATGGAAGCGCTCAAGATCGTCATCGAAAAACGCTACGACGCGCACGACGACTTGAGCGACATCGAGATCGCCGGCAAAACCGATTCCAACATCGCGGCCGACATTCTGAAAAAGTACCATGTCGATCTTACGCCCGAAAATATTTCCTCATTTCTCGATGAATACGTCGCGCATCTTGCCCGTCTATTGCCGACGTTGCATGGGAAAATTCTTCCCGGCATCTCCGAAATTCTCCCCCGAATGAAATCAAAACCTGATCGCGTCCTCGGTTTGCTCACTGGCAATGTCGAGCGCGGCGCGAAATTAAAACTGCAGCGTTACGGACTGTGGGACTACTTCGCGTTCGGCGCGTTCGCGGATGATCATCACGATCGGAACCAACTCGGCGCCTTCGCCCGCCGCCGCGCCGAAGAAAAACATGGCGACGAATTTGATGCCGCGCAGATCGACGTCATCGGCGACACCGGCCACGATATCGCCTGCGGAAAAGCGATCGGCGCACGCACCATCGCCGTCGCCACTGGTTTTTGGCCGCGCGAAAAACTTTCTACGCATGCGCCCGATTTTTTATTTGATGATTTCGCAAACGTAAACGAAGTCATCGAGACGCTTGGTTGGTAAAGGGACGTTAAGGGAGAACACTTTATGCCGAAACAAACAAACACGATTCTGGCCACGGATCGTCCAAACGTTTTGCCGCTCGATGGCGAAATCGATCTTCATGTCTCGCCGCGCGTCGCTGTGTCGCTCGCGCAGATCGCGCTGAAAAAGCTCGACCCGGTGATTGTCGATCTTACCCGCGTCACCTACGTCGACAGCTCCGGTCTCGCTGTATTGATCGAAGGCATGCAACACACCGAGGAATACGGCGGCAAATTCGCCCTCGTCGGTTTGCAGGAAAACGTCCGCTCCATTTTCGAAATCGCGCGCCTCGACCAAGTCTTCCGCATTTTCCCCGACGTCGACGCCGCGCTCACGGCGGCGTGAGGCTCTGGGTAGCGCACGCGTCTCGCGTGCTGGTTTTGGCGTCCCGCCAAAACAATCTTTCAAAAAGTTCGCGCTCGCGGGCTTGCAGGAAAACGTGCGCCCGATCTTAGAGACCGCGCGCCTCGACAAAGTTTTCCTAAACTACCCTCACGTCGACGCCGCCCTCTCGGCCGTCTGAACTAAAATCTCCAGCGTCTTCTCGACGTTCTTCGAAATGTCGAATTGCGCCGCGCGCTTGAGAATTGTCGATCTTGCGGCGCTCGCGCCGCTAAGGTTGGCGGATTAGGCGGGATTATTGCGCCTTTAAATGCAGAATAATTCCGTCTATATCTTGTTAGATGATGCGCGACGTTATCGACCGTTTTCGTTATCGCTTCCAGTTTTGGCATCGGGAGCGACGCGAGGATCTATTCGGCATGCCCCGCAGTGATTCACGCACTTTGCGCGAATACACTGACGAGCACTCGCCCGATAAGGCGAATGACCCCAGCTACAGAGCGGTCATCGTCGAGTCCACGCCGAGGTTTGTCATTCGTAGCGTCGGTGTTTACTTTGGCGTCATCATCATTTTGGCGCAGCTCAGTCGAATGGTCCTCGGTTACTTCCCAACCGCGCGTTCCGCTGTATCCATCGTGTTTCTCGTGCTTGTCGGCTTTTGGACGCTAGCGATGATTTTGGGCACGCTCGATTTCTGCAGAAGACGAAAGGCGTATCGACTGGAAGCAACCCCATCATCTAACCAACCGCTGCAGCCAACCGCTGGCCGTTCCGATGTCTAATTTCCAGATGACTTCAACACACACATTCCACTTCACGCTCGCTCCCGCCAGCGGTGGCTGATCTTATTCTCGTTAGGCTTGCGAATATTTTTCCTGCATCGTAAGCGGCTTACGATGCGGGTTTGGCGGCAGCTCGAATTAGAATGGCGAGGGTTTGTTCGACATTTTTTGAAATGTCGAACTGCGATGCGCGCTAAGGATTGTCGATCTCGCCGAGGAGCGGCGCTGAGGTTGACGGATTAGGCGGAATTATTGCGCCTTTGAATGCAGAATAACTCCGTCTATATCTCGTTAGGTGCTATGGTTAACTATCAAATGAACACAGGGGAGATGAGTCATGCAGATTGACACAATCGATCCGCAGAAGACCGCGATGATCGTGGTCGATATGCAAAACGACTTCGTGGCGGCGGGCGCTGCGATGGAAACGCCTGCGGCACGTGCCGTGGTGCCCAAGCTTGCCGAGGCGCTGAAAGTCTGCCGGGATGCCAAAATCAAAATCATCTATACGGCTCATGTGCATCGCCGTGACGGGTGCGACATGGGACTCTTCAATATGCATCCGCCAATCGCCAATCGTGCGGCGTTAGTCGATGGCACCCCGGGGGTGGATATTTACCCCGAGCTCGCGCCGGCACCGGGGGAGCATGTCATCAAGAAGCATCGCTACAGCGGTTTTTTTGCCACGGACATGGACATTATCTTGCGCGAGTGGGGCGTCGATACCGTCATCATTTCGGGGACGACTACCGAGAATTGCTGCCACGCAACGGCAAGGGACGCGATGTTTCGTAACTACCGGGTCGTCTTTCTGTCGGACGCCACCGCAACCTATGACTATCCGGACC
>JBBROO010000031.1:0-36588 GCA_038229295.1 Chthoniobacterales bacterium
ATTGACGATACCGATCTGGTCGAAACCCAGTCCGCCGCTGTTGTTCGTCTCACCCACGATGTTGCTCGCATTGGTCAGAATTCCATTACCCAAAACGCGGTCCGCATTTTGCAGGATGAGCGTGCCACTACCGGTCAGCGTGACATCGCCTTGCAACACCAGATCGGTATAGCTGCCGGTCGAATTCAACAGAATCGTGCCGTTGTTTGTAATGGCGCCACTGAGGAAAGTGCTCGTTCCATTGTTGCCGATAAAACTGCCGGCGTTCGTTAACGAGGTCAGGGTCGCGGTGGCCACGTTGCGAATTACTCCGGTGCCGACGGTGTTGAAGGTGCCCCCGATTACATTTGCGCCGTTCGTTAATTGAACCTCGGAACCATTGAGCGCGGTAATGGTCGCGTTGTTGGTGAAGGTGCCGCCGTTATAACCATTGAGCAGGAGGATCCCGCCGTTGCTCGCGCGCATGATCCCGTTGTTAACTAATCCGTTGGCCGCGTTTGGATCGACATTAAGGGCAAGGCCCGAAACGTTGGCGTCGATAATGCCAGTGCCGCTATTGACGATACCGATCTGGTCGAAACCCAGTCCGCCGCTGTTGTTCGTCTCACCCACGATGTTGCTCGCATTGGTCAGAATTCCATTACCCAAAACGCGGTCCGCATTTTGCAGGATGAGCGTGCCACTACCGGTCAGGGTGACATCGCCTTGCAACACCAGGTCGGTATAACTCCCGGTCGAATTCAACAGAATCGTGCCGTTGTTTGTAAGGGAGCCACTGAGGAAAGTGCTCGTGCCGTTATTGCCGATAAAACTGCCGGCGTTCGTTAACGAGGTCAGCGTCGCGGTGCTGACGTTACGAATAACACCGGAGCCTGCGGTCGTGAACGTGCCCCCGATCACATTTGCGCCATTGGTTAATTGCACTTCCGAACCGTTCAACGCGGAAATGATATTGTTATTCGTGAACGTGCCGCCGTTGTAACCGTTGAGCAAAAGAATGCCACCGTTGCTCGCGCGCATGAGGCCGTTGTTAACGAGCCCGTTGGCCGCGTTTGGATCGACATTGAGCGCCAGGCCGGAGACGTTCGCGTCGATCAGCCCATTAGTGCTATTGACGATGCCGATCTGGTCGTAGCCGAGAGCGCCTGAATTGCTCGTCTCGCCCTGAATTGTGCTGTTGTTGGTCAACACGCCGTTGCCGAGAACACGGTCCGCATTTCGCAAGGTTAGCGTGCCGCTTCCATTCAAGCTGACATTTCCATTAATAAATAGATCGGTATAACTGCCGGTCGAATCGAGAAGGATGCTCCCGATATTGGTGATCGTGCCGGTCAAAGTCGTCGTCGTGCCATTGTTGGCGATGAAACTTCCCGCGTTTGTCAGCGAATCGAGCGTGGCGGAGCTGATGTTGCGGATAACGCCGGAACCGGCGGTGGTAAACGTGCCGCCGCTGACGACCGCCCCATTCGTCAACTGAACCTGCGAGCCATCCAAGGCGCGAATGACGTTATTATTCGTGAATACGCCGCCGTTGTATCCGTTGAGCAGCAGAATGCCACCGTTGCTCGCCTGCATCGTCCCGTTATTGGTCAATCCGTTCCCCGCGTTCGGATCGACATTGAGCGCCAGACCGGAAACGTTCGCCTCGATGAGGCCAGTCGCCTGATTGACAATGCCGATCTGATCGTAACCGAGACTGCCGGAGTTGCTCGTCTCGCCTCGAATCGTGCTCGCGTTCAGGAGCACGCCGCTGCCGAGAACACGGGCCGCGTTTTGCAAACTGAGCGTACCGCTGCCGGTCAATGTGACGTTACCGTTCACGACGAGATCGGTATAGCTACCGATGGAATTGAGAAGAATGTTCCCGGTGTTGGTGATGGTGCCGACCAGGAATGTGCTTGTGCCGTTATTGCCGATAAAGTTCCCGGCGTTCGTTAACGAAGTCAGTGTCGCGGTGCTAATGTTATAAATTCCGCCCGACCCGACCGTGGTTAAAATTCCACCGCTGATGTTCGCTCCATTTGTCAGTTGGACTTGAGAAGCGTCGAGCGCTGTGATCGTTCCGCCGGTGTTGTTGAAGCCGCCGCCGTTGTATCCATTGAGCAACAAAATTCCGCCGTTGCTCGCGCGCATGACCCCTTGGTTGATGAGGCCGTTCGCTGCGCTTGGATCGACATTCAACGCAAACCCGGAAACGTTCGCGTCGATCACGCCGCCGGATTGGTTAACGATTCCGATCTGGTCGTAACCGAGACCGCCACTGTTACTCGTCTCGCCCAGAATCGTATTATCGACGTTCGTCAAAATCCCACTCCCCAAGATTCGGTCGGCGTTTTGCAGCGTGATAGTTCCTCCACCGGAGAGTGTAAGATCGCCACCGAGAGCCAGATCGGTATAGCTGCCCGTCGAATTGAAAAGGAGATTGCCGCTGTTCGTGATCGCTCCGGACATCGATGTCGATGTTCCATTATCAAACAGAATTGTGCCCCCGCCGATAAACCCCGCACCGGTGCCGAAACTGAAGTTGTTCGAAAACTGGATCTGCGCGCCGACATCGGCGAAGAACGTGCCGGACAACGCGCCCCCACCGGCGAAGCGCAATGTCCCACTCTGCGAAGACATCGAACCACCGGCGTTATTCAGCGCCGCATTGAATGTGATTGTTCCTGGGCCCGACGCCGCTGTTTTCACCACCGTGCCGGAGTTGTTAAAGGTCACCGATCCGACGAACGCGTTGCTATTGTCAAAAGTGAGCTGGTAGTAGCCGCTGTTGCTAATCGTTAGGCCGCTGGCTGTCATCGCCGCCGACTGCGTGCTCGTGCCCGCGATCGTTAGGGCACCGCCGTTGATCGTACCGCCATCGTAAGTAAGCCCCGCGTTTAACGTCAGCGGATTATTCAAAACGAGCGTGCCGCCGCTCATGCTAAAATTTTCGATGGTAACGCCGCCGGCGAGGTCCTGGGTCAACATGCCGCTGTTCATCTGCGCGTTGAACAGATTCGCGCCGTTATTGTTCGGCACGATCATTGGATTCCAGACCGTCGCATCACTCCACAATCCGTTCGCTGCGCCGTTAAAGACGACTGTCGTAATGAGGCTCGAGCCGCTCGTGAAGTTAGAAAGGACGAGCGTGTTGCCGCTGTAGCTAACGAGGAACGAACCTGATTGATCCGACGTAAGCAGGCGCGTCCCCGAGAGAACGTTGCCGAACGAGCCGCTGAAGTTCGATGTCGATGTTAGCAGCGTGAAGGAGTCGCTCTTCGAAACTGAATTCTGAAATCCGTTTGCGAAAGAGATCACTAGATTGCCACTGAGCGCAACGGTGCCGTTGACATTGAGAGAGCTGTACTGGCTGCCCTGAGTTAATCCGCCGAGTTGAAAACTAAGCTGTGACGAACCGAGCAGTGTGAGATTCCCATTTACATTCAGGCCGTTCCCGCCGAGCGCGGGTAGCAATGTTGCGGCGTTGGAAATGTTTCCGTTGATCGTGCCGTGCGCGTCGATTAATCCGCCTTGGAAATCGAGTGTGCTCGTCGATGTCACCGTGCCGCCACGCATCTTGAAAGTGCCGGCCGTTTGCGTGTAACTGCCGGTCACATTCAGCGTGTTATTGTTAAGATCGACAATCCCGTTCGAAGTAACGTCGCCGGTAAATTGAAGCGCTCCGCCGGTGATCGCTTCGATCGTTCCGCTATTACTGAACGCACCGCCGCCGTTTCCGTTGAGCACGAGAATGCCGCCGTTACTCGCTCGCATGATGCCGGCATTCGCCAGCCCACCGCTGGCGCTTGGATCGACATCGAGCGCGAATCCAGAAACGTTCGCATCGATCACACCGCCCGCCTGATTGATGATGCCGATCTGATCGAAGCCGAGACTGCCCAGGTTCTTCGTTTCGCCTTGGATCGTATTGTTGACATTGATCAACGTCCCGCTGCCAAGCACGCGCGCCGAAGTTGTCAGATTGATCGTCCCGCCGCCATTCAACGTCACGTCACCGTTCAGAACCAGATCGGTGAAGCTCCCGGTCGAATTTAGATCGATCGAACCGCTGTTTGTAATTGTGCCGGTCAGCGTCGTTGTCGTGCCGTCATCGGCCACGAACTTCCCACTGTTGGTCAGGGAAATAAGCGAAGCGCCGCTGAAATTGCGGATCAGGCCCGTGCCGGACGTGCTTAAGGTTCCACCATTGATGACCGCGCCATTACGCAACTGAACTTCCGAGCCGTTCAACGCGGTGATGGTTCCGCCACCGTTATTAAAAATGCCGCTGTTGTTTCCATTCACGAACAACAAACCACCGTTACTGGCCCGCAAGATTCCCTGATTGCTCAAGCCGCTACTGCCAGGATCGACATCGAGTGATTGCCCGGCAACGTTCGCATCGATCAACCCGCCCGCTTTATTTACGATACCGAGCTGGTCGGCTCCGAGACTCCCGCCGCTCGCCGTATCGCCATTGATCGTGCTCGCATTCGTTAAACTGCCGGCCCCGAGCACGCGCGCCGGACCGAACAAAGTGAGCGCGCCGGTTCCCGTCAGTGTGACGGGAGAATTGATGAGAATATCGGAGCTCGCAAGAATCTGCGCGTCGTTCGTGATCGAACCCGCAAAACTCATGAGCGTTCCGGCATCGAATTGAATCTGGCCGGTGCCCGCAAAACGCGAGCCGTTGGTGAAAACGTAATTGTTCCCAAACTCGACTATTGCGCCGAACGCAGCGGTGAATGTGCCGTTGCTCGTTCCGCCGCCGGAAATATTTAGCGTTCCCGATTGCGAGGTTACGGTGCCGGAATTGTTCAGCGCGTTATTAAAAATATCCGTGCCGCTACCGGTCGTCTTCTTCAACGTGCCGTTGTTATCGAAGCTGCCGAGCCCCACGAATACGCTGCTAGCGTCGAAGTTGATGTTGTAGGTGCCGCCGTTGCTGATGTTGATGTTGTTAATCGTGAACGGCGCCGATTGATTGCTTGTTCCGAAGATCGACAAGGTACCGTTGTTGATGGTGCCGCCGTTGTACTGCAGACCCGTGTTCAGCGTCAGTGGATTGGTTAGGAACAATGTTCCGCCATTCATGGTGAATTGTTGGATCGTGACCCCGCCGACGATGTCCTGCGTCAGCGTCCCGCTCGACATCGCCGCATCGAAGGTTTGCCCATTGCCGTTGTTAGGCACGACCGCGGGATTCCAACTGGCCGGGTCGCTCCAGTTTCCCGTGGCTGCTCCAGTAAATGTCGCGGTGACAAATGTTGGCGGCGACGTTGCTGTGAAATTCGCGCCGGTCGATGCGGCGACACTTTGGTAAATAGTGTTCACCAGATTGCTGTAAGCGGTGCCGTTGGATCCGTTAGCCTGGCCCGACGGGCTCCACTGGTTTGCGAAGCTTATCTGTTGTTCTGCAATCACCGCCGCGATCAAGTCCGCGTTCGGGAGCAGCGGGAAATCCGCGATCAGCGCTGAAGTCTTATAGAGTAATCCCGCATTAAACTTTACCGGCGGCATAATGTGACCGTCCGGCGTCACCATGATCATTTCTCCGCCGGCTGCCGTCTGGCATTCGTTAGGGTTCGTTTTGGAACAAACCTGCCCACTCCCTTCGAGCACGTATATTTTTGTCGGCAAACCTTTGTTCGCTTCCATCAACGCCGTGCCACCAGTAATGGCCGCCGTTACTGCCGCCGTGCTCACCTTTACCGACGCACCATCGCGCGGAACGGACACGAGAATTGCACCGCTGCCGAGATCGATCTGGCGTGCCCCCTCGTTGAAACTGAAAATCGTGTTCGCGCCCAGACGCGTGATTGTCAGATCGGTGAACGTCAATTCCGCCCGCGATTCCGATCCCGTTCGCACCGCCGCTCCCTCGGCAACTTCATCACTGACTGTCGCCGGCCGCACCGCCTGACCGGCAACCAGTTTCACGTCTTTAATGATCTGCGTAACTCGCGCTTTTTTTAGCGACGCCGCCGGAGCGCCCGTCGATCCCGCAACGAGACACAGCAAAATACAAAACCAAAATCGCGTAGTCTTTCCCTTGGTCCCATTCATAATACTTTCTCCTATCGTGAAATCCCTCTCGCTGTATTGATCGCCGCCAGTGATTCTGGATCGGCCTGCAAAGATGTCGGTGGAATTGGCGTCGCCGATGTTGCCGCGGGCGAATCGGTTTTTTCTCCCGGCGTTGGATCGACAAGTGAAACCACCGAGCCATTTCCAAAAATCACCAGATTGGTATCGATCAAATTCTTTTTCGACTTCGCCTTCTCCTGCTTCCGACCTTCTGACGCCATCAACATTGCGCTCCGCAACGGTGCGAATTCTCCAATCAGTCGGCAGGTTTTCACAAACCGCTCCACGTCGAAATCAACCGCTCCGCTTAACGCCGCCTTCGCATCACCGAACACCATTTGCCCCGAGCCCACGATGACTGAATCTCCCAAGTGCCCCGGCCGATATAAACGTGCCGTCCCCTGCAACACGAGAAATTTGAAAACGCTCCCGTGATTTTCGAACACGGCCGTTGTGCCGTTAATGGCCGCGCCAATTGTTCCGGTTAAGATCTTCGCCCCGCGCGTGTTCCTCGGAATCTCGAACAGCGCCACTCCCTGCTCGAGATGAAGCGTTCGCGTGCCGTTATTGAAATGACATGAGCTCTTTGCACCTAACCGCACCTTGGCGCCACTCGCGAACGTGAGCTCTGCGCGCGAGTCAGCGCCCGTCCGGACCGCCGCGTTTTCATGCACATTTTCGTTCAGCGCCGCCCTTCTTTCCGTCATCCCTGTCGCCACCAGTCGGACATCGTGGCTAATCGCTGTGATGCTTGCCTGATTGACTTCGGCCGCCGCGCCGATTCCGGGAGTAACCACTATCAGAAAAAGAGCGAGGAGGAATCTAGGCATAATGGCGAAAGCCGAGAAGTATTGCCGGTAAAGACGCAATAAGTGAAGCGCCAAATGCAGCGACTTCCGAATCGCCTTGCAAGATCGACATCTCACTCCGCTTTACCCGGCGCGGCTTCCGCGCGAGTGTCGCGCGCGGATGAAAAGAACGAACTGGCGAATTGTTATGGCCTGGCTGACGCTTTGCCTCGTCTGGAGTTCCACCTGGCTCGCCATCAAAGTCGGCCTGCGCGATTTGCCGCCCATCTCCTTCGTCACTCTCCGATTTTCCATCGCCATCGTCGTCCTCGTCGCGGTGTCGTTAGGCCGGGTCCCGCTCCTGCCGCGACGCCGCGCCGATTATTTCGTGCTCGCTCTCACCGGCGTCCTCATGTTCGCGATCAATTATGCCGTGCTCTTTTGGGCTGAGCTGCATGTCTCGTCGGGTCTCGCCGCCGTTTTGCAAGCGACCATCCCCATCTTCGGAATCGTCTTTGCGCATTGGATGTTGCCGGACGAACCAATGCGCTGGCAAAAAATCGGCGGCGCACTCATTGCGCTCGGTGGCGTCGCCGTGATCTGCGCCCGCTTACTCGACTTTAACGGCCCGCTCGCATTTTGGGGCGGCGTCGGAATTGTCGTTGGCGCCGCCAGCGCCGCCTACTCAAACGTGCTCCTGAAAGCGCGCGCGATTCAACTCGCTCCCGCCATGCTCGCCGCGTGGCAAATGATTTTCGGTACCGCTCCGTTGCTCGTCGTCGGATTTGCCGTCGACGGAAACCCGTTGCGCTTCCACTGGACCACCATGTCGATCTTTTGTTTGCTCTACCTGGCTGTCATCGGGTCCGCGCTCACTTTTTTGCTTCTCTACTGGCTCCTGCCGCGCATGTCAGTGACAAACCTGCAAACCATCTCGCTCATCACTCCGCCCGGCGCGGTCATGCTCGGCTGGTGGATCGGCGGCGAAACATTTCCCCTCTGGTCGTTGTTAGGCGCGGGATTTGTTCTGATCGGCGTCTGGATGATTTTTCGCAAGACCATCGATCCGGCACAGGCGGAAGTTGCCCTCGCAGTAGCAGACCGCGGCTGAGTTACGCTGCCGCCCGACGCTTTTGCTTTACGAGTGTCGATGTCGATCTTCGCGCACCGTTTCCATTTTTGCCGCGCTTCACCCGCACGGATTGGCTGCGGTTCAGACTTTCCTGTAACACTTTGACCAAATCGACCACGTTCGTGCTGCGCGGCGCGGCGGCCGGTAATGCGGGCATCTGTTTGTTCTTCGCTTTTTGTTCGATCATCTCCATGACGGCCTCGCGATATTCATCGCGATACTTTTCCGGTTCCCACTTCACCGACATGCTATCAACGAGCGCTTGCGCCATCTTCAGTTCCTTTTCGTTCAACGCCGCGCTCGGACCGTGACTCAATTCTTCCGCGCTCAGAATTTCACTCGCGAAATGCATCAGCTCCAGAATCAAAAATAATCCGTCCGGCTTCACCGCCGCCAGATGCTCGCGATTGCTGATGACCACTTTGGCGATGCCGATCTTGCCCGTCCCGCTCAGCGCCTTGTGCAAAAGCGCGTAGGCTTTTTCGCCGCCCTTCTGTGGCTCCAGGAAATACGGCTTGTAGAAAAATTTCGGGTCGACCTGCTCAAGATCGACAAAGTCCGTGATGTCGATCGAGTGCGTCGATTCAATGCGCACCTTCTCGAAATCTTCGTCGCTTAAAACAATGAAGCGTCCGCGTTCGTACTCGAAACCTTTCACGATCTGGTCGGCGGTGACTTCTTTCATATCCGCTTCCGCGACCTTTTTATATTTGATCGGACTGAGATCGGTTTTGCGCAATTGCCGGAAGCTAAGCTTCTCTTCGCGCGTGGCCGGATAAACCGCGATCGGAATATAAACCAATCCGAAGCTGATGCTGCCTTTCCATGTGGGACGCATAACCAATCTCCTTTTTAAAGCGGGGAATGTCGTTTCGGACAATTGTGAACAATTGTCAATAACCTTCTCCCCTTGCTTGTCGATCCAAGCACGAAGTGTTCCGGCTTACTGTTGCGGCGTGGCGGTCGCGCTCGGCTCCGGCTTCAGGCTAAGAGAGAGATCCACTTTGGCAGAGGATGACGGTTCCAATTCGCCCGGTGGCCCCGGCGGGGCTGGCGTTGACTCGAGCGCGGGCGTTGCGTTTTCCGACGGCTTTAGAAATCGATTCGGCGTCGCGCTCGGCAAAACTCGCGCCGGCGCCGACGAAGTTCGGGAAACAGGAAGACGCATGTCTAACAAACTCCCCTTGAATGCTCCCGTCGGCTCCGTCGCATCCGAACTTCCATCCTCGGTCTTCCTGATGCGCTCGGATTTCGATTCTGTTTTCACCACTCTTTCCTTCAATTTACCGAAATTGATACGGTCCCGTGGTTCGCCCGCGCCATATGGGTTTACCGACGGCGTCGGAGAGGTGCCGTTTTTGTCGTAAACCCTCTTCGTGTCCTCTACCGTGCTATTGTCGATGTTGGTTTCGCCATTGTCGATCTCGCCGGACTTGGGAGGCTTTTGATTCATCGATGACGGCGGGATAGCGTCACCCTTGGTCGGGCCACTGTCCGCGTCAAAAGTCGTGTCCTGGCCCGCGCCTGAGTGGGCGAGAAGAAAAAAAAGCAGGCCCAAACCCGATGAAAACAAAATGATGTAACCCTGCGATTTGGATTTCATGTCGGCGTTTAGCATTTAGCGCATCCTGGCGGCACTCGCAAGGATGGGTCAACCCTCGCTCTCGACCTCGCGCGCACTTTTGTCCTCGCGCAAGCCCAGAAACACCGGTTGGCGTAATTTTTTATCGCGCGTCCATTCTGCGAACTTAATTTGCGCCACAAAAACCGGGTTGGTCCATTGCATTTTGCGCATCATCGAGGGCGTGATCCCTTGCACCCATTGCCCGCCTTGTTTCGAAGGAAGATCGGCGAACGGACAATCATCGCGCCGGTCCGCCAAAAACTTTTTGTGCAAGATCGACAATGACTTTCCGGTGAAGCCGGAGCCCACTTTGCCCGCAAACAATAACTTTTTGTTCTTGTAATACCCGACCAGCACCGCGCCGAAATGTTTTCGCGCTCCGCCCGGCGGCGTGAAACCGCCGATGACAAACTCCTGCTCGTTCACGCATTTCAATTTGATCCACGCACCGCTTCGTCGGCCCGCTTCGTAAATCGACTCGCGCTCTTTGCCGATGAGTCCTTCCAGCCCGCGTCGCTTCACTTCGCTCAACAGCGCCTTCGCGTCTCCGCCGATCTCGCCCGAATAACGGATCGGATCGCCCACGCCTTCGCAAATTTTCGCGAGCAATTCTTTGCGCGCCGTCAACGGGAGTTTGAGCAAACTCTTGCCGTTGAGTTGCAGCAAATCGAAAACATAAAAACACACCGGCGCTTTGCGTCCCTCCATCTCCAGCGCCTGCAATAATTGAAACGACGAACGTCCTTCTCCATCAAGCGCGACCACTTCACCGTCCATGACGCCTTCCTGGATCGACAACTTCTTCATCGCCACCGCGATCTCGGGAAAGCGCGGACGCAATTCATTCCCATTGCGCGAAATCAAATTCACTTTCGCGCCGTCTTTGATCGCACAAGCGCGGATGCCATCGAACTTCAGTTCGTAAATCCAATCGCCCGCCGTCGGTGGATCATCGACCAAACGCGGCTTCATTGGATCGACAAATCGCGCTTTAGCCGATGGAAGATCGACAATCGCATCTTCGACACCATTCCGAGATGAAGATGTCGATCTTGTGGGCGCTACCTTTTTATTTTTTGCGCGCGGCTCTTTTTTTTTAAGCGCCGCTTTCACGCGATTCTTCAATGTCGATCTTGCGCTGGTGTCGTCGTCTTTGCGATTCGACTCCCATTCCGCGTCGCGATCTGCAGCGATTTGTTTTATCGTCCGCCCGCTCTTGACCGATTCGTCATCGCGTTTTTTCGAAAGCGGTTTCAAACTCGAACCCGCTTTCAAAAGCAGCCACTGATTCTTCTCTTCGTTGCTGCGGATGCGAATGAGCGCCCATTCCCCTTTCGCCTTCTCGCCGTCGAGCACGAGGTGCAGCCGGCCATCGCGCAGGGCTTTCAGCGGTTGCTCGCCGTAGACATAATATTTTCCGCGGTCCCAAACCATGACCGTGCCGCCGCCGTATTGCCCCTGCGGAATGATCCCCTCAAAGGTCGCGTATTCGACCGGATGATCTTCCACTTCCACCGCCAAATGTTTTTCGCCCTGCGCCCATGGCAATCCTTTCGGAACGGCCCACGACTTCAATACCCCGTCCATCTCCAAACGAAAATCGTAATGCAATCGGCTGGCATCGTGTTTCTGAATCACGAAACGCGATGCGCCTTTGACCGCCTTCGGCAACGGCTTACCGCCTTTCGGCTCGGCCGTGCTGCCGAAATTACGTTTCCGTTTGTATTCGGTCAGTCCCATCGCGCTAAGAATTTACAGGTTAAAACGAAAACGCCACCGCGACCACGAAGGCGGCGGTGGCGATTAATTTCGTAGATGTCGATCTAACGGCGACGCGAACCCGCGACTGCGGTCTCTTCCTCTTCAATTTCGGAAAGCGCGTCCTGATTCACGATCTCCTCCGCCAATTCGTTCAATCGTTTATCCGCTTCACCCTCTTCATCGAGAGTTTGCTGCAGCAAATCGGCCGCTTCCTCTTCGCCTAACAAGCTCGCCCACGTCCGCACCGTGCCGTAGCTCGCGATCTCGTAATGCTCCACTTTTTGCGCGGCCGCAATAATGCCGGCGTCGAGCACTGACTCCTCGCCATCTTCCTCCAGAATCTCCGAGCCTTCCTCGACCAAGCCCTTCATCGCTTTGCAAGTTTTACCCTTCGGATTTTCATCGAGTCCCTTGAAAATTTCTTCCAGCCGCTCGATGTGCCCTTGCGTTTCTTCGAGATGGTCCTCGAAGGCCTGCTTTAATTCTGCCGACGATGCGCCCTTGGCCATCTTCGGCAACGCCTTGAGCAATTGGTTCTCGGCGTTGTAAAGATCACGCAATTCTTCAACGTAAAGTTTGTTCAATGTATCCAGCTTCATAATTTCCTCCTGTTTGTGTTTTATGGCGGCCCCGGAATCATTCCCTGCCCGCCTTTGGCGCAGCGCCGAACGGCAGCCACTCTAAAAAGAAAACGGATGCGCGCGATAATTTGCGCGTATTTCGATTAAAAAATCTCGCCCGCGGTTCGCCGGCAGATTCCGATGTCGATCTAAGCGGCTTGTTCCGCCGTCTCTTCGACTTTCTCAGCAGCCGGCAACTCTTCCGCCAGCGGTTCGCCCACGAGATATCGAGTAAATCGGCGAATGACAATATTCTCACCGAGCTCGGCGATTTTCGCGCCGACTAATTCCTTGATCGTCTGGTCCGGATTTTTAATAAAGCCCTGCTCCAGCAAACAGACCGTGCTGTAAAACTTATCCAACTTTCCATCGACAATCTTCAAGACCACGTTCGCCGGTTTGCCTTTGACCTGCGTTTCGTAAATCGAGCGCTCGGTTGCAACGGTCTTTCCCGGAACTTCCTCACGACTCACGTAAAGCGGATGCGCCGCCGCGATGTGCAGCGTGATGTCTTTCACGAACGCGCGAAAGATTTCGTTCTTCGCCACGAAATCCGTTTCGCAATTTACTTCCACCAGCACGCCGACCTTACCCTGCAAATGAATGTAGGAAGCGACGATCCCTTCTTTCGCGGCGCGCGATGCTTTCTTGCCCGCGCTCGCGATTCCTTTCGTCCGCAAAATCGTTTCGGCTTTCTCCAGGTCGCCGCCGCTCTCGGCCAGAGCACGTTTGCAATCCATCATGCCGGCGTTCGTTTTCTCGCGCAGTTGCTTAACGAGCGTTGGATTGATTTCCATAAACTAAAAGATTCGTCGCAAGATCGACATCTTCACCAGCCGGTTCGCCACCGCGGCGCTACGCGGACACCGCCGACATGTCGAGCTGCTCGCGCACGCGGGCCTCACCGCTCGCCGACACAATCGCATCGACCAATTTTTGCAGCACCACACGAATCGCGCGAATCGCGTCGTCATTTCCCGCGATTGGATAATCGATCACTTCCGGATCAGCGTTCGTATCCACGATCGCCACCACTGGAATGTTGAGACGGCGCGCTTCCTTCACCGCATTTTCCTCGCGTGGCGTATCGATAATCACCAGCGCCTGCGGCAACTGCGACATTTCGAGGACGCCATCAAGATTGCGCCGCAGCTTCGCCGCTTCGCGATTCAACGCGGCTAGTTCCGATTTCCCCATCTTTTTGTACTCGGGCGATTTCTCGATCTCTTCGATGTATTTCAAACGCCCAATGCTTTTTCGAATCGTCGCCAAATTCGTCAACGTCCCGCCGAGCCAGCGTTGGTTCACATAAAATTGTCCGCACGCGATGGCCGCTTCCTTGACCGCTTCCTGCGCCTGCTTCTTGCAACCGACGAACAAAATCTTTCCGCCGCGCCGCGTCACTTCCTGCAGAAATTCCGTCGCGCGATGCAATTGCAGCACCGTCTCATCGAGGTTGATAATGTAAATCTGGTTGCGCTTCTCGAAAATGAACGGCTTCATCTTCGGATTCCAGCGCTTGGTCTGGTGACCGAAATGCACGCCCGCTTCCAAAAGCTCAGGCACTAATTCTGTAGGATTCGCCATAGGGAAAATCGCGTCAGCCGAGAGGCGGAACAGCGAGCGGGGAAGATGCTACACCGGCGCGGGAAAGGCAAACGGAATATTCATGGCTTCGGATTGCGCATCGATGCTTCCTAAAAGTCGTCACACAAATGTTACGAAATTAATGTCGAGCTTGTCTGGACGATTCGTGTAGGGTGCTGCTTGGCGGAAAATTGGGGGTGGTATGAATCGGCGAATGATTTTGAGCGTAGCAGTGCTCGGTCTGTTATTGCTCGTTGTTCTCACTTGGAAATTCAGCGCCAGCAAAATCACTCCATTGGGCGCTCACACTGAGACAAGCGCGACCTCTTCGAATCGCACAACTGCGGCGCAACCGCGCCCGAGTCTCTCCGTCGCTTACGCATCAGTGCCTCCGAGAATTGCACCGGAGCAACCAATGCCAACACCGGTGCCGGGGCAGGCGTCGGTTAAGCTCGGTGAAAAATCGCTTTCACCAAAAAATAATGCCGGCCACTTCGAGCGAATCGCCGTGAAGTTAAATCAATCGGTGCCGATCCAGCTCTCGTGGCCAGAAGACAACACACATGAAGATGTTTTCGTCCAGGCGGTGCATGGCGGAAAGATCGACAACAGCGGAAACAGCAAGCGTTTCTCATTAACCGGTGACAAAACGATTTCTTTTGTCTTCACACCCGACAGTGGAACGGGATCGTACGAAATCGTTTTGCGACGCGGGACTATCGAAGAAGCACTTCAATTCTGGGTGCCGACCGGCAACCCGAAAGCTGATCCACCAACACTAAAGTAAAAGTACCTTAGCAATGAAAAAAATATTCGTACCTTTTTGTGTAATTAATCTCGCTTTGGTATCGCTCGCACAAGCTGGCGATTGCGGAAATTGCGGCTTCGGCGGTCCAGGAGGTGGTGGCAGCCCTTCGCCATCTCCCTCCTGTTCGCCTCCTCCACCTTCCGGTCAGGGCGGAGCGAACAAATTTAACGCCTACACAGGCAACGTACATCGAGAGGTTCCTGATCTCCAAATTTTCAACGGTGTCGGCGAAGAGAAACTGGCGTTCAAGCGGGTCACGACCAGCCGATACAAGCCGGCAATTCCAACTCCGCTCGGCACCGGCGGAAGCTGGCGACACAGCTACTACTGGAACATCGTGCCGAATGGAACTGACCCGGTCACGGGAACAGAAATTATTCACGTTGATTACCCAGACGGAACTGAATTCGATTTTCACAAAGAGACTACAACATCGCTCTATCTCACTGGAGTAAGTGCGACACAGGAGCGCATCGAGCAATCATCGAGCGATTCGAATCAGTATTATTTGTGGTTCCCGGACGGAAAAAGAATCTCGTTTCGGAAACAAGTTAATGGCGGCACGACCACGTTTTCGACCAATGGATTTTACGATAAGCACAACAACTTCTACGCATTCACGGTCGACTCGAAGAACCGTGTTACTCGGGTGACGGAACTCGGTGGTCGCTATATCCAGATCAATTACGGCTCGATCGGCAACTTCAATGTTGTAAACGCAAACTTCTCCTACACGAACGCGACCGCAACAACGGTAAGCGTTGCCGGCGAATTCAACGGGTGGAGCGCCAATGCTAATCCGATGGTGAACAACAACGGCACTTGGACAGCCAACGTGCCGGTTCAGCCGAACACGTCGTATCAATACAAATTTGTCGTTAACGGCAATACGTGGGTCTCGGATCCTAATAACCCGACCACCTTTCCAGCTGGCGGACCCTCCACCGGAAATAACTCCGTGATGTCGCCGGTAACGAATCAGGATATCGGAACAAGCAATTCACCAGTTCCAATTACGTTTTCATACACGAATGGAACCGCCACAAGTGTTTCAGTCGCAGGACAGTTCAACAATTGGAGCGCGACAGCTAATCCGTTAACCAAATCGGGATCGACATGGACGACCACGATGAACATCTCGCAGGGCGCCTATCAGTACAAGCTTGTCGTCAATGGGAGCACCTGGATTATCGATCCAAACAATTCGTTCACAAAACCGGACGGCTATGGCGGGTACAATTCCAATCTTGTTGTCGGTCCGCTTGATGAAGGAATTCTGCAAGTACTCGGCAGCGATGGGCGTTCGGTAAATTACAACTACACCATGTTCACCGTGGGCGGGTCGATCTACTCCACGCTCACGCAGGCGAATTATAGTGATGGCACTGCCGCGCAATACAGTTATTCCACGCCGACGATTGGAAGTCGTCCCACGCTCGCGACTGCAAACGACCCGCGTTACAAGGGCGCGATCTCACGCGTCGCGTACACATATCAGGCAAACGGGATTGAGGGTTTCATATCTCAGGAAAAGAGTCTGGTCGATGGTACGGTCATCGCCAGTCTTGCACCTTCGAACGACAATATACGCATCGTCACCACCGGTGGAACGACAGTCCAACTGAATTTCAGCGGCGGACATGTCGCCAGTCGGACCGATTCGTTAGGGCGCGTTCAAAGCTACGGCTACTTCAATGACAGCTGGGGAATGCAGTCGGGCTATACCGACGCCAACGGCACCAGTTCCTATCAACGCACGGCGCAATTCGGCAATCCGAGCCGTGTGACGTTCCCTGACGGCAAATTTCGCGCTACTACCTTCACGAGCGACATCAAGCCATTCTTTGAAGCGACCGCTACTGATGAGAATGGCAAGGTCACTTCGTACACGCGCGACACCAACGGACGGCCGACGCGAATCGATTACCCGGACCAGAGTTACGAGACGTTTACTTACGACAACAACAATTTCGGACTGTTGTTAAACCACCGATTGCCCAACAGCGCAACTGAGTCGTTTACTTATTACACCGCAACCGACATGGATGGAAAAGTGGGCGACATCAAAACGAAAACTGATGGCGCAGGAAATCCCACAACTTACACGTATGACGGCGCTGGTCGCGTGCTGACTGAGAAAGATGGCCGCAACAACGTCACAAGCTACCAGTACAATGAGCGTGGCCAGGTCATCTCCACCACAAATCCGGATGGGAGCATACGCACATTCGCTTACGATACTTTCGGCAACCGAACACTGGTGACAAACGAGCTGGGGAAAAGTTGGACCTACACGTACGACCAATACAATCGAGTCACGTCAGTGACCGATCCATTAAACCGGACAACTCAATACGCGTATGGGCTTCCAAATGGCGGTTGTACTTCATCGTGCAGCGCGGAGGATAAGCCGATCAGCATCACTTTGCCCAGCGGCAAGAAAACAACGATCGTTTACGATACCGAGTGGCAGAAGACGAGCGAGACAGCCGGAGCAAATACAGCCGATGCCGCCACGACCAGTTATGGATACGATTCGCTTGGCAACTTGACCAGCACCACTGACCCGCGCGGGAAAGTCTGGAGTTACACATATGACAACCGAGATCGGAAGACACGCGCGACTGATCCCAATGGGAACTATACCGAATGGACGTACGACAATGCGAGCAATCTGTTGACCGAAAAACGATCCGGGGATCTTAATCCGACTAATTATATCTATGACGGCGCGAATCGTCGCACCGACATCACCGATCAAGCCGGAAACAATACGCATATGACGTACGACGGCGCGGGGAACATCCTCACGCTGCGTGATGCACGGCAGAACACCTACACTTTCATCTACGACGGTATGAACCGGAAGACCGGTCTCGCCTACCCAACCGGCGGCGGCAGTGAGAGCTGGACTTATGACGCCACCGGGAACGTTGCGACGTACACGACGCGAGCGGGTCAGACCCAGACATTCACGTATGATAACCGGAACCGAGAAACCGCCGCTTCCTGGAGCGATTCGACTCCTGCGACGAATAAAATATACGATGTCGCCGGACGCCTGCTCACTCTTTCCACCAGTGTCAGCACGTTGAGCTACACGTATGACAACGCCAACCAACTCTTGAGCGAGACTGAACAAATCATGAGCGACGGCGGACCCAAGTCCGTCACTTACGCTTATGACGCGGACGGGAATCGATCGACGCTCACCTACCCCAGCGGAAGCAGCGCTTCCTACGCCTACACAAATCGAAACCAGGTTGCGACCATCACATCCAGCAGCATCTCCGCAAGCTTTACGTACGACCTCGCCGCCAATCGGCTCAGCAGATCATACGGCAACACCACTAGCACCGCCTATTCGTACGACAACGGCAATCGATTATTGAGCATCGACCATCAAAGAAGTGCCGCCAGCTTCGCGAAGTACGATTCCGCGTACAACTCCGTGAATAATCGTACAAGCCGCGCAGAGACGATCAGCGGAGTCACGAAAACCGACACGTACGGATACGATGCCATTGATGAAGTGACGCAGGTGAAGTACAACTTTAATGCTGGAAACAACACGCAGGACCGGCTGGTTGGCTACAATTATGACGCGACCGGCAATCGCAGCGGCGCAAGCGGCGTCACCGATTCGGTAAGCGGAAACAGTGGTTACACCGCAAATAATCTAAATCAGTACACAGCCGCGGGAACCCTGACACCCGCATACGATCAGAACGGAAACATGACCAGCCAGGATGGCTGGAGTTACACCTACGATGCGCAGAGTCGCCTAACGACGGCGTTCACGAGCGGAACAACCATTACGTTTGCCTACGACGGCCGAAACCGATGCGCGAGTCGGACAATCAACGGCGTCGTCACCTTCTTCTATTACGATCGTTGGAATTTAGTCGAAGAGCAGAACGCGAGCAGCGCATTGATCGTGCGTTATATTCACGGTCCTAGCGCCGACGATCTCGTGGCTCGGGTTACGGCCAGCGGTGGTAGCAGCTACTATCATCAAGACGCGCTTGGCAGCACCGCTGCGTTAACGGACGGCGCTGGCAACGTCACGGAACGTTACGCGTACGACGTGTTCGGCGCGCCAACTTTCAAGGACGCGAGTGGCAATACGGTCTCGAGCTCCGCCAGCGGAAACCGATTTTTGTTTACTGGCCGCGAATATGTTCAGCAGGCCGTGCTGTACGATTATCGAAATCGAATGTATTGGCCGAGTGCTGGAAGATTTTTGCAGACCGATTCTCTCCGCTTCGACGCCGGCGACGTTAATCTTTGCCGTTACGTCAGCAATAATCCCGTAAACGCATGGGATCCATTTGGCTTAAAAGAATGTACCGATGATGCAGGCATCAAGTGCTGCTGCGACAACATTCAGGATGTTAATCTCGAGAACTATACAAACGGAACATCTATCCCACACACCTTCCTACAGACACCTTTTGGAAGCTGGGGTTTTTATCCGCGATGGAATCAAGCACCTCTCTCGCCTGGCCAAGTTAAGAACGATGGTAATCACCCAAAAAATCCTGGCGGCAAAACGTATAAGGCTTGTCCCGGGAGTGTCGATAAGCTCAAGAACAGCATAAGCCAAAATCAGGGAGGATGGAGTCAGCCTTATGACGTAAGAAATTCACCTTTCGGCGGGCGAAACTGCTCTGGCTGGGCCTGCGATCGATTGCAAGACGCTGGATTTAAACCGCCACTGCCGGGATGGATACCTGGACTAAACCCATGGTGGTTACAATAAGCCATGAACGTGGCAAACTTAGCGCGGCTGGCCGTGGTGTTCGGTTTAGGAGTGCTAGTCTCGTTCATGCTTCAAACCGGGGCGCATTGGATGAGCACCAAGGGACCTGCGGTAGATCAAGTGCTAAATGGACATCGAGTAATAATTGGTAAGGTAAAGCCTGAAGACAATTGGCTTATGCACGTGAAAATGTATGCATATCCCTCCCCTGACGACCGGCACCGATATCTGCTGTTGGTATTGTTCCCTGACCAGAACGCACTGGCTGGCGTAGCGGGCACCGCGCAGACGGCAGTGTTGGAGCTTTCGGATTATGATACAAAGCGCCATATCAAGCCTGTCGCTTTGGCCCTGTCCAACCTGCTCGCTCTAAACGATCAGCCGTATATCATTGCATTAGATATGTTGGATGGTTTGAATCTCGAGGATTGGGTGTCAGCTCCGACGCCAGTCCTTAACTCCGCCCGGTAAATGGGAGTCGAACAAGCAAGATCGACATCAGAGTTGCCGGCGTCGGCGTCGCTTCTTGACGCGCGGTGGCCTGACCCCAAAAGCTGGACAGGTTAAAAGTGTAGTTCTGCCGGATTACTTCTGATCTCACCTTCGCTGGAACTTCTCAGCATGGCGCGCGAGGACCCAGCACAAATCCGAAAGCCGATTGAGATAGCGCAATATTTCGGGATTCAAATCTTTCAATGCAGACACGCGACGCTCGGCATGTCGCGCCGTGGTCCGCGCAAAATCGAGCGCGGCTGAAACCGTTGTTCCGCCCGGCATGACCCAATCTTTCGGATAAAGCGCCTTGTCTTTTTCAAGATCGACAATTACTCCACCGAGGCGATCGACCATTTCTGCGGAGGTGAGTTTGAAGCCATCTTTCAAATAACGCTCGAGATCTTCGTGCGCCGTCGCCAGCTCACCCATCACCACGATCAAATCCTTTTGCACGGCCAGGATTTGTTCGGCGACAAAGTTGTCCGGGCTAAGCACCCGGACTAATCCGAGAGCGGAGTTAAGTTCATCGACGGAGCCGTAGGCTTCGACTCGCGGATCGGTTTTCGAAACACGCCGCCCGTACATGAGCGATGTCTCACCCGCGTCGCCGGTTTTGGTGACGATGGACACGGCTATTTGCCGTCTGAATTTTGCCCGGCGGTCGCGTCGTCCACCGACACGATGTGTAACGCGTCGATTTTGTGGGAGAGATCAGCGCCATCAATCACCACCACAACTCCGCGTCCGACGGCAATGAAGTCTGGATGTGGAACGGGAAAGTTCCTTCCATTCGATAAGTGGATCGTGAACGGTTGGAACTCCGAGCCGAGGCGTTGACGAATGTGCTCCAGATTCAACACGCTAAAACGATAGCATTATGCAGCGGCCGGAAAAACTATATTGTCGATCTTACCCGATCGCGGGTTGCGGCTCCGGTTCTTCCGCAAGCGAAGCGCCGATGGGCTCACCCTTCTCGATGAGCTTGATCTCGCGATGCTGCGGGAAACCAGTTCCGGCGGGAATCAAGTGACCCATGATCACGTTCTCTTTAAATCCACGGAGCCGATCCACTTTGCCGAGCGTAGCCGCTTCCGTCAGCACGCGCGTTGTGTCCTGGAACGACGCCGCCGAAATAAAGCTGTCGGTTTCGAGCGAAGCCTTGGTGATGCCTAACAACACCGGCGTCGCTTCGGCGGGCTTGCCGCCTTTTTCGACCACGCGTTCGTTCTCGCTTTCGAAATCGAGTCGGTCCACTTGATCGCCCCAAAGCAACGAGGTATCGCCCGGATCGGTGATTTTCACTTTGCGCAACATCTGCCTAACGATGATCTCAATGTGCTTGTCGTTAATCTCGACCCCCTGGAGCCGATAAACTTCCTGCACTTCGTTGACGAGGTGCTCCTGCAAATCCTGCGGGCCGCACACTTCGAGAATTTCGTGCGGGACCACCGGACCCTCGGTCAACTGTTGCCCCTTCTTCACAAAATCGCCCTTGAACACGATGATGTGTTTGGTCATCGAAATGAGATGCTCTTCCTCGACGTTGGTCTCGGGATCTTTCACGAGCAGCTTGCGTTTGCCGCGCGCGGTTCCACCCATTTCAACGATGCCATCGATCTTCGCGATCTCAGCCGCGTCTTTCGGACGGCGCGCTTCGAATAGTTCGGCCACACGCGGCAGACCGCCGGTGATGTCCTTCGTCTTCGCCACTTTTCGCGGCGTCTTGGCGAGCAATGCGCCTCCGCGAACTTTTTGTCCTTCTTCGACAATGACGTGCGCGCCGGCCGGAATGGAGTAATTCGCCAACACTTCTTTTTTGTCGCCGATGATGACGATCTGCGGATGCAAATCTTCCTTGTGCTCGATAATGACGGTGCCCATCAGGCCGGTCGCTTCATCGACATCGCGCTTGATCGTGACGCCCGCGATCATGTCGCGGAACTCAATCTTGCCGCTCTTGTCGGTAAGAATCGGAACGTTGTATGGATCCCATTGCACAAACGTTTCGCCTTTCTTCACCATCGCGCCGTCCGCTTTCGAAATGACGGAGCCGATGACAACGTTGTAGCGGTCAAGCTCGCGTCCCTCAGCGTTATGCACGCCGACAGATCCATTTTTGTTCAACACAATCCAACTGCCATCGAGCGCCTGGACAGTGCGGAGATCGTTGAAGCGAAGCGCGCCATCGTTCTTCGCTTTGATGATGGGCTGCTTAAATGTCTGGCTGGCCGTTCCGCCGATGTGGAACGTGCGCATGGTCAACTGCGTGCCCGGCTCGCCGATTGATTGCGCGGCGATAATGCCGACGGCTTCGCCAAGTTTTACAAACTGGCCGGTGGCCAGATTGCGTCCGTAGCAAAGTGCGCAAACACCGCGGCCACATTCACACGTCAGCACGGAGCGGATCTTCAACTGCTCAACGCCGATGCGCTGCAGATTATTCGCGATCGTTTCGTCGATGAGCTGATTCGCTTTAACAATTTTTTTCTTCTTCTCCACCGGATCGACAACCGTTTCGCAACTGACGCGACCGATGATGCGTGTGCTAAGATCGACAACTTCTTCGTCGCCTTCATAGATCGGGCGAACCGAGATGCCGTTGACCGTGCCGCAATCCATCTCGTTGATGATGACGTCCTGCGACGCGTCCACGAGTTTGCGTGTGAGATAACCGGAGTCCGCGGTTTTAAGCGCGGTATCGGCCAGACCTTTTCGAGCGCCGTGCGTCGAGATGAAATATTCGAGCACGCTCAAGCCTTCGCGGAAATTGGAAGTGATCGGGCGTTCGATAATTTCGCCGGAAGGTTTCGCCATCAACCCGCGCATACCGGCGAGCTGACGCACCTGTTGACGATTTCCGCGCGCGCCGGAATCCACCATCAAATAAACTGGATTCAATTCCTTGCGGCCTTCGTTGTGTTCGAGAGTGCGGAACATGACGCTGGAGATTTCGTCGCCGGCGTGTGTCCAGATGTCGATGATCTTGTTGTAGCGCTCGCCATCCGTGATGATGCCTTTGCGATATTGCTGTTCGACCTGCTTGATCTGCTTGTAGGCACTATCGAGCTCGGTCTGCTTCTCTTTCGGAATAATCATGTCCGAAATTCCGATCGAGATACCGGCGCGTGTCGCTTCGGTGAATCCGAGCTCCTTCAACTTGTCGAGCGTCTCGACCGTTTGTTGCGGGCCCGCCACTTGATAGCAGCGCCAGATAATGTCGCTGAGTTGTTTCTTGCCCGCGGCCTTGTTGAAAAAGCCAAGTCCCTTCGGCCAAATCTCATTGAAAACGACGCGACCGGCCGTGGTATCAATGACTTTCGCGTCGGGGTTTCCGTAAATCGTCTGCTCGCCGAAATCGGGATTTCTGAGACGAATTCGATCGTGCGTTTTGACCGCGCCATCCGCGATGGCGAACTCCACTTCAACCGCGTTGTCGAACAACGGAATATATTTGTCCTCTTTCTTCGACCGCGGATTTTGCGTCACGTAATAGCAACCGAGTGTGATGTCTTGCGAAGGCGTCGTGATCGGTTTGCCACTCGACGGTGAGAAAATATTATTCGGCGCGAGCATGAGCATGCGCGCTTCCAGTTGCGCTTCGACCGAGAGCGGGACGTGCACCGCCATCTGGTCGCCGTCGAAGTCCGCGTTGTAAGCGGTGCAAACGAGCGGATGAATGCGGATCGCTTCGCCTTCGATCAACTGCGGCTCGAAAGCTTGGATCGACAATCGATGCAGCGTGGGCGCGCGATTGAGCAACACCGGATGTCCACGCGTCACTTCGTCGAGAATGTCCCACACCTCCGGCGTTTGCCGCTCGATCATTTTTTTCGCGCTGCGCACGGTGTGCACATAACCGAGATCTTTCAGCCGACGAATAATGAATGGCTCGAACAAAACCAGCGCCATCTTTTTCGGCAGACCGCACTGATGCAATTTCAATTCCGGACCGATGACGATGACCGATCGGCCGGAGTAATCGACGCGCTTGCCTAACAAGTTCTGACGGAAACGTCCGCCCTTGCCCTTGAGCATGTCGGAAAGTGATTTCAGCGGGCGATTCCCCGCGCCGGTGACAGCGCGACCGTGACGACCGTTGTCGAACAACGCATCGACCGCTTCCTGCAACATGCGCTTCTCGTTGCGAATAATGACGTCCGGCGTTTTGAGCTGGAGCAAATTCTTGAGACGGTTGTTGCGATTGATGACACGGCGATAAAGATCGTTCAGATCGCTGGTCGCGAAACGTCCGCCTTCCAGCGGAACGAGCGGACGCAGATCCGGCGGGATGACCGGCAACACATCGAGAATCATCCAGTCAGGACGCGCGTGCGATGAAGCGAAACCCTGCACAAGCTTGAGACGCTTCGCCAGTTTCTTGCGAATCTGTTTGCTCTTGGTCGCGCCCATCGCCTTCTCCAGCTCCTTGTTGAGCTTGTTCAGGTCGGCCTCGGACAAAAGTTTCTTGATCGCTTCCGCGCCCATGCCGGCGACGAAATCTTCGCCGTATTGTTCCTGCGCCTCGCGATACTCGACCTCGGTCAGCAATTGCCCTTTGGTCAACGCCGTCTTACCCGGATCGATGACCATGTAGTCCTCATAATAGATAACGCGCTCGAGTTGACGCGCGCTCATGTCGAGCATCAGGCCAATGCGCGAGGGCATGCACTTGTAAAACCAAATGTGCGAAACCGGCACCGCCAATTCGATGTGACCCATGCGTTCGCGGCGCACGCGCGCCAGCGTCACTTCCACACCGCAACGATCGCAGATGACACCCTTGTGTTTGATGCGCTTGTATTTTCCGCACGAACATTCCCAATCCCGCGTCGGACCAAAGATTCGTTCGCAGAACAATCCGCCCTTCTCCGGCTTGAACGTCCGGTAATTGATCGTCTCCGGATTTTTGACTTCGCCTTTGCTCCACGAGCGCATGGTGTCGCTCGAAGCGACGCCAATGGCGACTTGGTCAAAACCCACGGGGCGTTCTTCGCCCACTAACTCACGCCAGGAATGTTCGTTCATTAATTCTCCAGATGTAGATGTCGATCTTGCAAATTTTCCAAGTTGTCAGGCCACATCAAAAACGCTTTGCGGCGCCTGGCCGCCGACTTTGACGTCGAGGCCTAACGACTGCATTTCTTTGATGAGCACGTTGAAAGATTCCGGTGTTCCCGCCTCGAGCGAGTTATCGCCCTTAACGATGGATTCGTAGATGCGGGTGCGTCCCTGCACGTCGTCCGATTTCACGGTGAGAAGTTCCTGCAAGGTGTAAGCCGCGCCGTACGCTTCCAGCGCCCAGACTTCCATCTCACCGAAACGCTGACCGCCGTATTGCGCCTTACCGCCGAGCGGCTGTTGCGTGACTAACGAGTACGGTCCGACTGCGCGCGCGTGGATTTTATCAGCGACCAAGTGGCCGAGCTTCATCATGTAGATGTAACCAACCACGACTTCCTGATCGAACGCATCGCCCGTGCGACCGTCGAACAGAAGCGACTTGCCCGTTTCCTTCACCCACGAGAAACCCTCTTTCTTCTTCGCCTCGGTCAGGTATTCGCGAATCTTCTTTTCCTGAATTCCGTCGAAGACCGGCGTCGCCACCTTAAAGCCGAGCGCTTTCGCGGCCACGCCCAAGTGCGTTTCCAAAACCTGACCGACGTTCATTCGGCTCGGCACGCCTAACGGATTCAGCACGATCTCAACCGGCGTCCCGTCCGCCAGGAACGGCATGTCTTCTTCCGGCACAATGCGCGCCACTACGCCCTTATTCCCGTGTCGTCCCGCCATTTTGTCGCCCACTGAAAGCTTGCGCTTGCTCGCAATGAAAACTTTGACCTGCTTGATTATTCCAGGATCGACATCGTCACCGCTCTCGACCCGGTCCATCGAGCGTTCGCGCTCCAGCTCGAGCTCAGCAAACTTATGCTCGTACGAAGCGATGATCTCGCGGATCTTGTTGCGGATCGGCGACGGATCGATCTCGATGTGATCGTAAACGTTGGCGAGTTTGCGCAGCAGCGTTTTGGTAATCTTACGATTCGCCGGGATGATAATTTCACCGGTCTCCGCATTCACGACATCGAGCGGAATCTTTTCGCCCAGCAGAATATTCGAGAGCGAATCGGTCAATTGCTCCGTCAGCTCATCCTTCTTTTTGCGATTATCCTCCGTGATCGACTTGAGCTGCTTCTTCGTTTCGGTCGGGGTCAATTTCTCCCGCGAAACTTCGCGACGCGATGAAACCTTCACGTCCATCACGATTCCGTAGGTGCCCGATGGAACAGTTAGCGACGTGTCTTTCACGTCGGCCGCTTTCTCTCCGAAAATCGCGCGCAACAAACGTTCCTCCGGCGCAAGTTCGGTTTCGCTCTTCGGTGTAATTTTGCCAACGAGAATGTCGCCCGGCTTGACTTCTGCGCCGACGCGCACGACGCCGTCGGGTCCGAGATTACGCAGCGCTTCTTCACTGACATTCGGAATGTCCCGCGTAATTTCTTCGGGGCCGAGTTTTGTATCACGCGCACCGATTTCGAATTCATCGATGTGAATGGAAGTATAGATGTCTTCCTTCACCACCTTCTCCGAAATCATGATGGCGTCTTCGAAGTTGTAACCATTCCACGGCATGAACGCGACGAGCACGTTGCGGCCGAGCGCGAGCTCACCGTGATCGGTGTTCGGTCCGTCGGCGATAACCTGACCGCGCTTCACATGCTGACCGCGTTTCACGATGGGCTTCTGATTTACGCACGTGCCCGCGTTCGAACGCATGAACTTGCGCAATTCGTAAACGTGAACGCCCGCTTCGATATCCGTCTTAATCTTCTTCCGGCTTTCCGGAACGTGACCATCTTTCGTCACGATAATTTGATCGGCCGTGACCGACGCAACCTTGCCACTTTCAGTCGCGATCAAGACCGCGTGAGAATCGCGCGCCACTTTTCCTTCTAACCCCGTGCCGACCAGCGGTGACTCCGAAACAATCAGCGGCACACCCTGGCGTTGCATGTTCGAGCCCATGAGCGCGCGATTCGCGTCGTCGTGTTCGAGAAACGGAATCAAGCCCGCTGCAACTGAAACCAGCTGCTTTGGTGAAACGTCCATGTAATGGACCTTCGAGGGCTCCACTTCCAAAAAATCGCCGCGATAACGAACCGAAACTTTTTCGCTCGTGAAATGACCGCGGCCATCCACGGCTGCGTTCGCTTGCGCGACGAGATAATTTTCTTCGCGATCGCCCGTGAGATAATCGATGTGATCCGACACCCGACCTTTCTCGACCTTGCGATAAGGCGTCTCGATAAAACCAAACTCATTGATGCGCGCGAAAGTCGACATCGAACTGATGAGACCGATGTTCGGACCTTCCGGCGTTTCAATCGGACAAATGCGACCGTAATGCGAAGGATGCACGTCGCGCACTTCGAAACCAGCGCGATCACGCGAAAGCCCGCCTGGCCCGAGAGCGGACAAACGTCGCTTGTGCGTCAATTCTGCCAATGGATTCGTTTGATCCATGAACTGCGACAGTTGCGAACGTCCGAAGAAATCCCGGATGACCGCGCTCAGCGCCTTCGGATTAATCAGTTTCTGTGGCGTCATGCCGTCGACATTGATGTCGAACAACGTCATGCGTTCCTTCACCAAACGCTCAGTGCGAGCGAGACCGACGCGGCATTGATTCGCCAATAACTCACCGACGGTGCGAACACGTCGGCTGCCGAGATGATCGATGTCATCAAGCGTGCCTTCGCCGCGGCGAAGATTAATCAGGTACTTAATGGCCGCGATGAAATCTTTGTCCGTCAGGATCCGCTCCGTAAGATCGACATCGATACCTAACTTTTGATTGAGCTTGTAACGGCCGACACGGCCGAGATCGTATTTTTTCGGATCGAAAAAGAGCCGCTTCAATAGCGCGCGCGCATTCGCCACCGTCGGCGGATCGCCAGGGCGTAAACGACGATAAATATCCTTCAGCGCCTCTTCCTGATCATGCGCGGGATCTTTCTTCAACGCCTTGACCACCGTGTCGTCATTCGAGATGTCGATCACTTTCACCTCTTTGATCCCGAGCTTCATAATCTCGCGAACAGTCGCGAGCGTGAGCGGCTCAAACGGGCGGGCCACAGTCAATTCGCCATCGAGCACTTCGGCCGTGAGAACTTTCATGGCCAATTTTTCTTCATCAAGTTTCTCGCTCAGCTTGAGATTCTCGATGTTATAGAAAACTTTGATCACCTCTTCATCGGAGCCATAACCGAGAGCGCGCAGAAAAGTCGTCGCCAGAAATTTGCGGCGGCGTTTGCGGCGATCGAGATAAATATAAAGGAGGTCCGCCGTATCGAACTGCACTTCGATCCAGGAACCGCGATCAGGAATAATGCGGAAACTGTAGAGAACCTTTCCGTTCAAATGGATGCTCGATTCGAAAGCGATGCCCGGCGAGCGGTGCAACTGTGAAACGACCACCCGCTCAGCGCCGTTGATGACAAACGTTCCCTGCGGCGTCATCAGTGGGATTTCGCCCATGTAAACCTTCTCTTCTTTCGTGCCGCGTTCCTCGCGCAGCTGGAAAGTCACATGCAATGGCGCGCTAAACGTCTGTCCCTCGCGCTGGGCTTCGAGCGCACTCAGCTTTGGCTCGCCGATTTCGTAATGACTGAAATCGAGCACCGCCTTTTCATCGTAGCTCTCGATCGGGAAAACTTCTTTAAAGACCGCTTGCAGCCCGTAAATCTTGCGCTTCGAAAACGGAACATCCTTCTGCAGAAAATCGACATACGAATTTAACTGCACCTCGATAAGATTCGGCGGCTCCATGGCCTCCTTGATGCTGCCGAAATGAATACGTTCTGCCCGTTCTGACATAAATTATTCCTTCTCCAAGCTGGAACTCGCGCCGCTTACGAAGACAGCTCGAGATTTTCTGGGGTGTTTACGGCACTCGCCGCGTGCGAAGACGACAAAAATGGCAGCGAAACAGCGGTCTGTCAAACTGACCCCCACCGTTCCGTTGCCTTCCTAAAATTTTTCGTTCGTCCGCGCGGTTAAAAATAAATCGCCTTACTTCTATCTTTAACGAAGATGACTTCTGCCACGACTCAACGTCGTGCGCAAGAGAAAATCTCCGCGGCGATTCGATTGTCGATCTTGCAATGCAAGATCGACAATCAACTTCGCGTTGAAATTGATTACTTAATTTCGACCTTCGCTCCGGCCGCTTCGATCTTCTTCTTGATCTCTTCGGCCTCCGCTTTGGTCACACCTTCCTTGATCGTTTTGGGAGCTCCTTCGACCAAAGCTTTCGCCTCAGCCAATCCAAGTCCTGGAACCGCGCCGCGAACTTCCTTGATTACGCCAATCTTGTTCGCGCCCATTTCCTTCAAGATCACTTCGAAGGTCGTCTTCTCCTCTGCCGCTGGTGCTGCCGCGCCGCCCGCTGCCGGAGCCGCTGCTGCTGCCACCGGAGCCGCTGCGCTCACGCCCCATTTTTCCTCAAGCGTTTTCACCAATCCAGCAATCTCCAGCACGGTCAATCCGCTGAGTTGCTCCACCATTTTATCTGTATCTGCCATTTTCGTTTCCTCGGTTTGCCGACTCCAAAAGCTTTCGGAGAATTAAGATCGACAGCCGCCGATCCGGACATTTGTTTGGTTGCTCGTCCCGCTAACGCGGAACGAAATTCGTTAGGCAGAACCCTCCGGAGTTGATTCTTCCTTTTTCGCTTCCGGCTCGGCCGCCGCTTCCGCAGTTGGCTCAGCTTTCGGCTCCTCCTGTTTGGATTCTAAGACCGGTGCGGCTTCAACGGCTGCTTCAACTTTCGGCGGCTCTTCCTTCTTCTCTTCCGCAACTGGCGCAGCCGCTTCGGCCGGGGCCGGAGCTACAGCGACCGGTTCTGGTTCTGGCGGCATCTTGCTCGCCTTTGCATTCAATAATCTGGCGAAAGCCGAGCCCGGCTCGTTCAATACCCTAACGAGCTTCGTCGCCGGCAACATGAATAATCCGAGCAATTGTGACAACAAAACTTCGCGCGATGGCAATTCGGCCAGCGCTTCGACTTCTTTGGTCGACAAAATCGCCTTATCGATGATTCCAATTTTCAGCGCGGCTATTTTGAACTCGGCCGCAAATGTTTTTAAGATCTTCGCTATCGGCGCCGCGTCTTTTTCTCCGGTCACTACAGCTGTCTGGCCGGTTAGCTGATCTTGGACATCCGGCAAACCGGAATCGCTGATCGCGCGCCGCAGAAAACTATTTTTGACGACGTGCACTTCCGCGCCTTTGGCTGCGAGACGGTTCCGCAAATCGGCGAAGTGATTCACGTTCATGCGCTGGTAATCAGTCACGAGCACAAACGGAGATTTGTTCAGCTTTTCGGAAAGATCAGAAACGATGCTGGCTTTTTCGGGTCTCATATTGTCGATCTTACGATTGTCGATCTTTCATTAAACGGTCAGGTAAGGCGATGGGTCCACATGAATGCCGGGCGACATCGTCGCGCTCAAAGTCATCGCTTCAAGATAACGGCCCTTCGCCGTCGCCGGCCGTGCCCTAACGACTGCGTCGATGACCGCCGTTCCATTTTCAACCAGCGCCTTTTCTTCAAACGAAACTTTCCCGACCGGCACCGCCACGTTTCCGTTCTTATCGAGTTTGAATTCCACGCGTCCGGCCTTCACTTCCTGCACCGCCTTCGCCGTATCTTCGGTCACCGTCCCGGTCTTCGGATTCGGCATTAATCCGCGCGGGCCTAAAACTTTTCCAAGCTTACGCACCTCGGCCATCGCGGTCGGCGTCGCCACTGCCACATCGAAATCTTGAAAACCCTCCTGGCATTTTTGGATCATGTCCTTAAAGCCGACAAACTCTGCGCCCGCTTCCTTGGCCGCTTTCGCCGCCGCGCCTTCTGCGAAAACAAGCACGCGCACCTGCTTCCCGCTTCCGTGCGGCAACGGACAAGTGCCGCGCACCATCTGGTCGGATTGTTTTGGATCGACACCGAGACGAAAAGAAACCGTCACCGTCTGATCGAACTTCGTCGCCGGAAATTTCTTCAACGTCGCAACCGCGTCGTTAAGATTGTAAGCCTTCCGCCGGTCCAATTGCTCGGCCGCGGCGCGATAACGTTTGCTTCTGTTTTCTGGCATGGTGTGATGCAGTTCAATCGCCGGCTCGTTTTGAGTCGCGGCTCCTGCTGTTTTTGCTACGGCTAATCCGCAGCGGGACGTGCAGAGTAGCGACGATTTTAGCGTTGTCAAAACTCATTTCGCTCTGATAAAACCAGTCCGTATGAACAACCCCGTCAATTATAGATTATCAATCATCCTCGCCGCACTTTTTGCGGTGCCACTGGCCGGTGCTCGGCCGCTCGACTTCCGAGAAGTATCCCTCCTCGTGCGTGCTCACGAAAGCGAGAGCTCCATTAAAGATGAAGTGACGCGGCGCAAATTGATGCAGCCGTTGACCGCGGACCAGGAAGCGAAATTGAAATCGCAAGGCGCGAGCGACTCGTTAGTCTCCTCACTGCATGGATCGAATCTCGTCGCATCCAAAGAAGAAATCGCAATCGCCGAAAGATCGACATCTCATAATGAAGCGGCCGCGATGGATTCCATGTCGGCTCATCACGGGCCGCGCGTCCACGTTTTCAACGTTGCCTTCGGTCATCCGATTAATCTCAGCCAATGGGGCGGGCTCGATTACGAGATCGCCTTGTATTCGTATCGCGACGCTGGCGAAGATTACATCCAGGCCGCGTTTGTCGATCCAGTCGCCACCCGCACGGAAGTCAATCGCATGATCCCGTTGGTCAGCGAAGGCGAAGCATTCACCAGCGATTTCTATCCGCGCAACGAAGTGCGCAGTTTCCGCTACACGCCTTACGACGCGCGCGGTGATTTCCGCGACAATCGTTTTAACTTCAGCGATTCCGTCACCGTCAATTCGTTTTCAGTCGGGCGTCCGACACGGATCGATTGGGACAATCCCATCTTCATCCAGGGCCAGCCCTACACCTTCTACCGCATTTACGGCGCGGGCGGTGTCTCGCTGTATTATATCGGTCGAGCCAGCTCGACGAGCGCGACCGTCGCGGTCGTTAGCCACGGGGGATAATTTGCCACTCCGGCTCGGAGTTTCGGTGGATCAGCCGCGCGTCGAGCGTTAGTCCGCGAACGCCGACGCCGGCAACTCCGACCTGTCCGCCGTAGCGTCGGAGGAGGCGGATGTCGATCTTGCCGAAACGTTGAACGGCGGCGTGCCGTTGCGGATAATTTTCCCTTCCTTCATCACGAACGACACTCGCTCAGTCGCCGTGATGTCGTTAGTCGGATCGCCCGGCATCGCCACGATGTCGGCCAGCTTTCCTTTTTCGAGCATGCCAACTTTCTGTGCGATTCCAAAAAGATCTGCCGTGTTCGACGTGCCTGCTTTCAATGCATCGATCGGCGTCATCCCGAGATCGACCATCAGTTTGAATTCCTTCGCGTTTAATCCGTGCGGGAAAACGGCGGAGTCGGTCCCGAGCGCAATCTTCACACCCATTTTGACCGCGTTGCGAAACATATCGGACCGCGCGGCGGCCGCCGCTTTTGCCTTCGCCTGAAGCGCCGGAGGGTAATTGTCGATCTTGCCCATGATCCACTCGGTCGCCATCAACGTCGCGACGAGATAAGTCCCTTTCGTTTTCATCAACTGCAGCGTCTCCGGTTTCAAAAACGAACCGTGTTCAATCGAATCCACGCCCGCCGCGATCGCATCTTTCGCCGCCTGGTCACCGTGACAATGCACCGCCACTTTCTTGCGCAGCCGATGGCATTCATCGACAAGCGCTGCGATTTCCGCGGGAGTGAATTGCGGCGTATCGACTTCGTCGGCTAACGACAACACGCCGCCCGACACCGCGGCCTTGATCACGTCCGCGCCATTCTTCACTTCAAACCGCACCGCTTTGCGAATTTCGTCCGGGCCGTCGGCAATGCCTTCGCTCGCGTCCGGTTCGCGGCCGAAAAGCAAATCGCGAAATCCGCCGGTCGGATCGAAATGTCCGCCGGTCGCGCCGATTCCTTTCGTCGCCACGAGCATGCGCGGGCCGACCACGTAACCTTTGTTGATCGCGTTACGCAAAGCGACATCGACAAATTCGCGGCTGCCGACGAAGCGACTTCCGAGATCGCGCACGGTCGTGAAACCTGCTTCCACCGTGGCGCGCGCGAATGTCGAAGCCTTCAGCGCCTGCTCGGAGACATTGAGATCGAGCTCGGCCAGGCGCCGCTTGTTGAACTCGCCCCAAAATTCCAGCGTCAAATGCGTATGCGCATCCATGAATCCGGGCGACAACGTCACGTCACCAAGATCGACAACTTGAGCACCGCTCGGAATCGTTAGGCCGCTGCCAAGATCGACAATCTTATCTCCCTGAACAACAACGACCGCATTTGTGACTAACGAATTGGATTTGCCGTCGAACATGCGCGCGGCTTTGAGCACGATCGGTTGATCGGCCGCGCGCGCGGACAAGATCGACAACAAGCAAACGACGGCAATGAAACAAAGAGAGATGCGCATCGCACCGTTGGGAATTCCTCGGTAATGCGGACGAGGTGCCGACGATTTCGGGCAAATAATCTGCGCCTTTTCTGCCGGCAAGCCCTCTTTGGGCACGGGAGTTGCACTCCGTGAAGAACTCGCCTCGCCCATGCTCCGTAAGATCGACAATTTCTATTTCAGTCGCGCCTCGTTGTCGCGCTGAGCGCGGGCCTGTTCGTCGCGTTCTTCTGCGGAAATCGCGCGGCCGCTTCGGTCATTATCGACGATTCTTTCACGGCCGCAGATAACACGGCGTTGCTGGGTCGAATGCCGGCCCCGACCGATGTGCCCGGAACAACTTACGCCGGCAACGGCAACGTCAGCACCATCGGTGGACCCACCGGGGGCACACCTTACGAGGCGGACATTCAATCAAACATGGCGCGCCTCGGCGCCGACGCGGGAGTCGCTGTCGATCTAAACATCGCGAGCGCGACTCAGTTTCAACTTTCGATTCAATTCGACGTCAGCGGTCAATCCGAAACGCAAGCCAACAACGCGCATCGCGGTGCCGGCCTCGGCTTTTTCAGCTCGGTCGCGCTCGGCTCGGGCGGGTCGTCGCACTGTTTCAATAACTTCACCGGTCTAACCGTGGACCGTACCGGCAGCGTCCGGCTCATCATCGGCGGCTCCGACAGCGGCATCTTTACCACCGTCGCCGGGTTCAATCCTCTCGTTATTCACACGCTCACCTATCAGGTAAACACGACCGCTGGCGTGGGAACCATTTCAAATATTCTTTTGGACGGCAGCAGCGTCTCGCTCACGGCGCCGGTCAATACGTTCACGATCGCGCGGACTGTCTACGCCGGATTCTACAACTCCTCAGGTCCGACGAATGAGTTGGCGAACTTCGACAACTTTGTTGTCGCAACAGTACCTGAACCGGCCACGTTGATGGCGGTGTTCGCTTTGGTGTCGCTGGTGTGTGCGCGCGATTTTTTTGCGCGGCGCAAGATGTCGATCTAACCGACGATCTCGGTGTCGGTCGCAAGGTGCCGGCGTTGGCGAAAGCATCTCGTCAATTTATCAGCCGAGCTTCCGTAAGACTTTACTGATAGCCACGTCGAGCGCGGAGAGCTTGAATGGTTTGAAGAGCACGGTCGCGTTCACGCGCTGAAAGAAAAACTCGATCGCCGGATTGTTCCTGTGACCGGTAAAAAAAATGAAGCGCTCACGAGCAGCCGGCCGGACCCGCGTCACCGCCCAGTAAAACATCTCGCCTCCCATTTGCGGCATCATCATGTCGCAAATGATGAGATCGAAGGGGCCCTTGATAATCTCACGCACACCCTCGACGCCGCTCCGGACCGGGGTCACCTGGTAAGATGGGTAGCTCATGAGGTGTTCGTGAATAACATTCCGAAAATCATCGCGATCTTCGAGCAACAAAATCTTGAGACCTCGCGCCGCCGGCGTCACATCCTCTTCGACGGAAATGTCGAGAGTGACTATCTCGGCGGGTTCGGGAGTTCGCGGCGGTCGTGGACGCATAGCGGCAACCCGATTAGCAAAACGAATGCCCGCGCAATGCAGTTGTCGATCTAATCGACGATTTCGAGACCCATCTGCCGGGCGGTCCCGGCGATGATTTTAAAGGCCGCTTCGTCGTCGCGCGAATTCAGATCGTTCGCCTTCGTTTTGACGATGTCCATCACTTGTTTGCGGGTCACTTTGCCGACTTTGGTCTTGTTAGGCTCTTTCGAACCGGCAGCTATGTTGGCCGCTTTCTTCAACAGAATCGCGGCGGGCGGACTCTTGGTGATGAAGGTAAACGATTTGTCTTTGAAGACGGTGATGACGACGGGGAGAATATCGCCGGCTTGTTTCTGAGTGGTCGCGTTAAATTCTTTGCAGAATGCCATGATGTTGACGCCGCGCGGTCCGAGCGCGGTGCCGACTGGCGGCGCCGGGTTCGCCTGACCGGCGGGAATCTGCAATTTGATGTGAGCGATGATTTCTTTAGCCATTTAAATCTGTTGAGAGGTTGAGTAGTTGAGCCGTTAAGAGTGATTGTCGATCTTAGCCGCGTTCGACCTGCCAATATTCGAGTTCGACCGGAGTCGCGCGGCCGAAAATTGTTACCGACACGCGCAGCTTGCCGCGCTCCGGATCGATTTCTTCGACGATGCCGTTTTGGTTTTGGAACGGGCCATCCGCGACTTTGACCGTTTCTCCCACTTCGAAACTCGTTTTCGGTTTCACCTTTTCTTCGCGCTCTTTCATTTGCGCGAGCATGCTCTCGACTTCCGATGGTCGCATCGGGATCGGTTTGTCTTTGGTGCCGGCAAATCCGATCACGCCCGGCGTGTCGCGAATGAAATACCAGGTGCGGCCGACGAGCTGATTGTTCTCGTCGAGCAGATGCATGTTGACGATGAGGTAGCCGGGAAAAAATTTTCGCGTCGTCTCGGTCTTCTTGCCTTTTTTGATTTCGGAGACGCGCTCGGTCGGGACGAGCACTTCGTAAACGAGATCGCTCATCTCCTCGGTCTTGACGCGCTTCTCGATGTTCTCGCGCACTTTGTTTTCCTGTCCGGACAACACGTGCACCACGAACCATTGATCTTTTGCTGCGATTGCCTGGGCCATAATCAACGAATTGCCGTGAAGTAATGCACGACGTTAACGAGAATGAAATCAAAGGCCGCGACGTAACCGCCTAACAAAAGCATGGCGATGATGACGACGAGCGTGGAGTCCGTCAGTTCCTTGTAGCGGCGGATGCCTTTTTCCTTCGACTCCCACGGCCACGAAGCTTTTTGCAGCTCGACCTTCACTTCGTTAAAGAAGTTTTTCGTCCTCGTGATCATGTCGATCTTTTCATTGTCGATCTTGCGAACACGCCAGGAGGGACTCGAACCCCCAACAGGCGGTTTTGGAGACCGCTACTCTACCAATTGAGTTACTGGCGTAAGTTTTCGCGTTCCCAACTTAATCGAGAATATCGCTGACGCGACCCGCGCCCACGGTTTTGCCGCCTTCGCGAATGGCGAAACGAATCGTCTTCTCCATTGCGATGGGTTGGCCAAGTTCCACTTCGATCGCGATGTTGTCGCCAGGCATAACCATTTCCACGCCGTCCGGCAATTTCACTGCGCCGGTTACGTCAGTCGTGCGGAAATAAAATTGCGGCCGATAATTCGTGAAGAACGGCGTGTGACGGCCGCCTTCCTCTTTGCTCAGCACGTAAATTTCCGCTTTGAATTTCTTATGCGGCGTAATCGAGCCGGGCTTGGCGATGACCTGACCGCGCTCGACGTCTTCCTTCTTCACGCCGCGCAATAACACACCGACGTTGTCGCCGGCGCGCGCTTCGTCGAGAAGTTTGCGGAACATTTCGATATCG
>JBBROO010000032.1:0-36119 GCA_038229295.1 Chthoniobacterales bacterium
AGAGAAAACTTTCCTGATGATGCGCGAGGCACCATTTGGCCATGATCGAGCCGCCGCGCGAGACGATGCCGGTGGCGCGCCGCGCCGTCATGGGGATGTATCTTAATAGTACCCCGGCGTGGACGGTGAAGTAATCGACCCCCTGCTCCGCCTGTTCGATGAGGGTGTCGCGATAAATTTCCCAGGTCAGTTCTTCCGCGCGTCCGCCGACTTTTTCGAGCGCCTGATAAATCGGCACGGTGCCGATGGGCACGGGCGAGTTGCGAATGATCCATTCGCGCGTGGCGTGGATGTTCTTGCCGGTGGAAAGATCCATCACCGTGTCGGCGCCCCATTTCGTGGCCCAACGCATCTTCTCGACTTCTTCCTCGATCGACGACGCGACGGCGCTATTGCCGATGTTGGCGTTGATTTTTACCAGAAAATTGCGGCCGATGATCATCGGCTCGCTTTCCGGGTGATTGATGTTCGCCGGGATAATGGCGCGGCCGCGGGCGACTTCGTCACGGACGAATTCGGGCGTTATTTCGCGCGGGATCGCCGCGCCGAATGATTCGCCAGGGTGCTGCTGGCGAAGATCGTTCCGGGCAAACTCGAATTTCGAATCTCGAATCTCGAAATAATTTTCAGAATTTCGGATTTCGGATTTTTGCGCTGCGCGTCCCATGTTTTCGCGCAGCGCAATGAATTCCATTTCCGGCGTAACGATTCCTTGTCGTGCGTAATACAATTGCGTGGCCGCCTTGCCCGCTTTCGCGCGCAACGGTCGGCGCGATTGCAGATCGAATATTGCAGATTGCAGATTGCTGTTGCTGCCATTGGACGTTGAGCGTTGAGCGTTGAGCGTTGAGCGTTTCTGCTCTGCGTGCTTCTCAGAAAGGTATCCATCGTCGATCGGCGAAACCGCGCGTCCCTCGATGTCTTCGACATCGCCGCGATCGCGAATCCATTTCGCGCGCAAGGCCGGCAAACCTTGTTCAACAACGATATGTTGATCCGCGTCGCCCCACGGCCCGCTCGTGTCGTAAACGCGCACCGGCTCGTTCACTTCGATCTCGCCACTCATCGTCTTCGTGTCCGCGAGCGAGATTTCTCGAAACGGCACGCGAAGATCGACATGTACTTTTCCGGCGACGTAAACCTTCTTACTGTTCGGGAGCGGCTTATCGCTGGATGGAATCTTCACAGAGTTCTCGGGCTTACTCATAAGAATAAAAGTCCACAGATTTCGCAGATTTTCGCAGATTTCTTTTCCCTGAATCTGTGTAATCGGGACCGAGGGAATCTGTGGAAAAAAACAGAAGGTTCATAAAAACAAAAAGCCATGCGCGGGAAAAACGCATGGCTGAAACAAACCGCCAGTCCTCGCTCCCTTCGGCGGCATTACCCGCATCAGGTTCAAGGGGTTCGTCTCACTGACGTCTCAGCCAACCGGCTCCCCCGCACTGCGACACGACGATAGGGTCTCGCCGGAGGAACGTCAACGCGAACCGTGACGACAAAACTCGCCGCCGCGTGCAAGGCAAGGCACGCGATGGCATCGGCAAATCCGAATCTGAGAATAACAAAAGCGCGATTTTACAAATGGCTTCGATATCCCACCGCAAATCTGTTTGGCCCTGCCTTACCCGGACGGCGATTGCCCTAACGATTCTCAACGGGACGACGTTTCGGGCGATGGCGGAGAGCCTGCCGGACATCCGGCCCGCGCTCATCGGCTCCGGTTCGAACGCCCTGATTAATTTGATCGATACCGAAGGCCTGGTGAAAAAAGGTCAGGGCGATGCGATCCTCCTTTTCGCCTGTCGCGTCGATCCCGATGGCAAAGCCTGGTACTATGAGGTCTACCGCTACAGCGACGGCGGAAAAATGCTCAAAGATGAGGTGAAGGTAAGAATCTATCGCGCTCGATTTATCCCCGCCGTTTACAACCATCACAATACCTTTGCGTGGTTGCATGGGACGGTCATGTTTCACGTCGAGAACGGCAAACCGCATCTCCGGATTTTTGCTAATCAGCAAACCGACGAGCTCATTAAGGAGGCCGATTTCATCGATCCGCAATCCATTTACATTTCGAATCATTACTACGATCCCGTTAAATATCCGTCTGGATCGTGGGCGAGTGAAGACCGGCCCGCCGTTGTCGATCTTAGTATGACGTTCGATGCATCAGGAAAGATGGAAGACATCCATGTGCTTAAGGAAACGCCGCCCGGAAAAAATTTCGGGGCGACCGCCGTAAAGTACGCAAAGACTCTGACCTTTCTGCCGGCGTTCCGGAACGGAAAAGCGGTCGCATCAAAGATCACGATCCCTTTCGTCTTTCATCCCGCGGGCTGGAGGTGGAAGCCGTAAAGAAATTTCGCGAGGTCGACGGTCGGTCTTTGCTTAGTAGCGGAACGAACTGCGATAGTGCTACCGCCGCCGCTCCGCCCTAACGAAGGGATTGGCTTACTTCGCCGCCTGCTGCATCACGTTGGTGTGGAAAATCCCCAGCCAATCGTTGCCTTCTTTCTTCCAGACGGAGCCGGCGTTCATTGTGCCGGAAGCATCTTTGCCATCATACGTGCCTTCGACTTTTACCGTGTACGTGGTGACGATTACGTCTTTTTCGTCGGAGTAAGATTTGAAATCGCTGATGGCAAACGATTTCATGTCCCACTTTTTCATGTCGGACAATTCCTTCGCCATGTCGGCGACGCCTTGGTCATAGACACCGCGGAAATCTTTATCGATCACTTTCTGGAAGCCGGCCGCGTCTTTGTCTTTGAACGCCTGCCAGGCCGCTTTCTCTTTGGCCTCGATCGCGTCGTTATCGCCCGCGAAGGAGACAATGGTCATGGCTAACAACAGCGCGATTGCATAGGTGATGGATTTCTTCATAGGCGATGAGGCTATGTGTCGTTAACCAGCAAGGTCAAGGCGGATCGGCTTCTCCGAAGACGAGGTTAACTCTACGCGGCCTCGCCGCCATTAATAACATCGCGCTCGGAGATCGCGATCCACCTTGTCGATCTTGCGCGATGTCGATCTTACCAGAGCGACATCGTCGGCGTGGGCGCTTCGCTCGGCTGCAACGTGACATCGACCGGAAACATTTCCGGTTCTTTCTTGCGCGTGTAATCACGCACCAGCAACGGCTTCTGTTTGCGATCGGCTAACGAGCGGTAGTTGTCGATGCCCATGCTGACAGCGACGGCCAGTTTCGTTCGCCAATCTTTGTTCGCGATCAATTGGCTCTCGCCGCGCTCGGTCATGAATCCGCCTTCGACCAGCACGGCCGGTACTTTCGTTAGGCGCAAAACAGCGAAGCGCGCGCGCTTGATGCCGCGATCGTATTCCGCAATGTGGCCGAGCACCGAGTGATAAATGCACGCGGACAATTCGATGCTGTGGGTATCGACCGCGCTCCCGTTTTGATCGTTCATCGCCGTCGCGGCCAGCCATTCATCCTGCGTGGATGGCGCGCCGAGCGGGGTCAACGAATAAATCTCCAATCCCGTCGCCGCCGGATCTTTGTCGGTCGCGTTAAAATGGATGCTTACGAAAATGGAATCCCTGGCCGCATTCGCAATGCGCGCGCGCACTTCCAGCGGAACAAAGTAATCGCCTTCGCGCGTGAGCAAGACGCGCAGGCCTTTCGCCTGAAGCAACGGCCGCAACTGCCGCGCGACATCGAGCGCATAATCTTTTTCGCAGCCGTAACGGCTGCACGCGCCTTTGTCGTAACCGCCGTGGCCGGGATCGAGCACGACCGTTTTTACTTTGCCGATGTTCGGGATCATGTGCGGACGCAATTGCGGCTCCATCGTTTTGGCCAGGTCCATCCGCGCGACCAGAAATTTTCCGTCCTTCGCGATGACCGGGAAGCAAAGCCAGTTGCGCGCGCCGTTGATCATGACCTCTCGGCTATCAAGCTTGAATACAATCTCGTCCCTGCCGTTGTCGATCTTGAGTGTCTTCTCGGTCCGCGCCGGACTGCCGTTTTTGCTGTCGAGTGGCGGAAATCCGTAGAACGTCGCGATGTTATCTACGGTTACGTAATCGTGACCATCGACTTTAGTGATTTGCCACGGATTCGCCGCTGCTGCCACCGAGACAGCAAGCGCCAAAGCGCTCATCGCCGAAACGACGCGCCGCGCAAAATACGATTGTCGATGTTGCAATGCGATCACGGGAGGAGGACGCCACGCTGGACGCCGCGTATCTTCTTCTCATGGATTCGAAAAAAATCCAGTATCTGGATGCATTTCGCTCTTCTTCGACCCCGGCCACCATGAGCGAATGGCGGTGAGATGAATTGCCGTTTTATTGGGCCGCGTCGCCGTTGGACAATCGATCTCCTTTCGCGTTTCTTTCGCGATGATCAAATTTCTGACCGTCGTCGCTGTCACTTTCATCAGCGCGTTTTCTCTTTGCGCGCAATCGGAACCGGAAAAGTCGCCTGTCGTCGGGACGACGCCGCCCCAGCCTGGAGCGAAAGACGCGGGCAAGACCCACGTCGATAAAAATCCGCCGCCGCCTAACGAAACCGCCACGGCCCAGACTTCGGCGAAGAAACCCAAGATCGACAAGAACCCACGGCCGATTGATCCGGCGAACATCGATCCCGCGGTGAAGCCGCAGGATGATTTTTTCCACTACGCCAATGGCGGCTGGATCAAGAAGACGGAAATTCCGCCGGAGTTCGCGCGCTGGGGAAGTTTTAACGAGCTGATCGAGAAGAACAACGATGCGTTGCATGAAGTTTCGGAAAAGGCGGCGAAGCAACATGTCGATCCAAAAACGGCGCCGGAAATGCAGAAGGTCGGCGATTATTACGCCAGCGGGATGGACGAGAAAGCGATCGAGGCCGCGCGCACGAAGCCGTTACAAGACGAGTTCAAACGCATCGACGCGATTAAAGATCGTGGCGATGTCCTCAAAGAAGTGGCGCATTTGCACACGCTCGGCATTGGCGCGTTTTTCACGTTCGGTTCCGCGCAGGACGAAAAGAACAGCGAGATGGTCATCGCAAATGCGCTGCAGGGCGGACTCGGTATGCCGGACCGCGATTACTACACCAAGGAAGACGAGGCTTCGAAAAAATTGCGCGACCAGTATGTCGCTCACGCCACCAAAATGCTGACCTTGTTAGGCCAACCGGCCGCCAAAGCCGGCGAGGATGCAAAAAAAATTCTGGCGCTCGAGACCGCGCTCGCGCAGGCCTCGCGCACACGGGTGGAATTGCGCGACCCGCAGAAAAATTACAACAAGATGGCGCAGGCCGAACTGCAAAAACTCACGCCCGATTGGAATTGGGCGGATTATTTCAAGGAAATCGATCTGACGGAGCCGGGCGATATCGATGTGCATCAGCCTGATTTCTTCAAGGCCGCCAACGCCGCTTTCGTTAATACCTCGATCGATGATTGGAAGACGTATCTGCGCTGGCATCTCATCGGCGCAGTCGGAGGCGACCTTTCGAAGGATTTCGTGAACGAAAGCTTCAACTTCAACGATGCCATTCTGCGCGGTACGAAACAGATCAAGCCGCGTTGGAAGCGCGTCGTCATCTCTGCGGACGGCGCCATCGGTGAAGCGCTCGGCAAATTGTACGTGGCCGATTATTTTCCGCCAGAAGCGAAAGCGCGCGTCCTCGAGATGATCAACAATCTCAAAGTCGCCCTCGGTGAGCGCATCAAGACGCTCGAGTGGATGGACGAGCCGACGAAACAAGAGGCGCTCAAAAAACTCGGCGCGTTCACGGTGAAAATCGGATACCCTGACAAGTGGCGCGATTACTCGCTGCTCCGGATCGACCGTGGCCCGTTTGTGCTCAATGCCTTGCGTGCTTCCAACTTCGAAGCGAATCGCGATTTCAAAAAAATCGGCAAACCGGTCGATCGATCGGAATGGGAGATGACGCCGCCCACCGTCAACGCGCAATACATTCCGACGCTCAATCAAATTGCATTTCCGGCCGGAATTTTGCAACCGCCGTTCTTCTACGCGAACGCCGACGACGCCATTAACTATGGTGGCATCGGCGCAGTCATCGGCCATGAGATGACTCACGGCTTCGACGATCAGGGCCGGCAATATGATGCGGTCGGAAATTTGCGCGATTGGTGGTCCGCCGATTCCGGCGCGAAATTCAAAGAGCGCTCGCAGGCGATCGTGAATCAGTATAACGAATACGAGCCGTTGCCCGGATTGCACGTCAACGGTGAGTTAACGCAAGGCGAAAACATCGCTGACCTCGGTGGATTAAAGATCGCCTTTGCCGCGTTCCAAAAAGCGCAGGCCGGCAAGCCGCCGGAAAAAATCGACGGACTCACACCGGAACAACGTTTCTTTTTGTCGTTTGGAGCCATCTGGCGTTCGAAAATTCGCGATGAAGATCAGAAACTGCGTTTGAACACGGATCCGCATTCGCCGGCGCAATATCGAGTGAATGGCCCCCTCGCGAACCTGCCCGAGTTTCAAAAAGCGTTTAATCTTCCGGATAATTCGCCCATGGTTCGCGCCGCCGATAAGCGCGTCAATATTTGGTGACGCACTGCTAAGATCGACAATCGCAAGATCGACATCTACTCCTGCGCGATTTTTCCGCCCCACGAAAGTATCTTCGCTTTCGTGCCGGCGGCTTCGGCTTCCTTGATGTCGCCGTTGCGATTGTAGAATAACGACAAGCTCGTCCAGCCGATCTGATCGTTAGGCCGAAGCGCCGTCGCTTTCTTTCCGGCTTCGATCGCTTCCGGAAAACGTCCCAGCTTCATCAGCGCCATTCCGAGCGCGTGCCAGCCGTCGAAAAATTCCCCATCAAGATCGACACAGCGCCGGTATTTTCCGACCGCGCTCTCCAACTCGCCCACGGCCAGGTCGCCATTGGCGTCATCGAAGATGTCGTCGCGTTCCTGCACTTACGATTTTCGCGGGACCGACATTTGCGGCATCTCTTTCGGCGTCGCCGGAACTCCAGCGTCGCGTTGTCGATCCCGCAGCCACTCTTCGAATACAATCTCGCGTTTGTTCCGCGCGAGCCGCTCGTCAAAGGCCGGCTTTTCTTCCCGATATTTTACTTCGTCCGGCGGCTCGCGTTTTTCCAGGTAAACAATCAGGCCACCATCTTCCCACGGAAAAAATTCGCTGATTTCTCCCGGCTGAAGTTGTCCGACCGCATTTTTGATTCCGACGAAATCCTTCGGTCGGTCCTTTTTCTTCTCCGCGTCGGAGGGATCGAACGCTTCCATCAAAGTGAACGGCGGAATCTTGTCGGCTTTCAGGTGCGCCTTCTCTAATACCGGCGGAAGCGGCGCGCCGGTTTGCTGCGCGGCGCGCAATTCCTGCGAAATCTGTCGACCCTTCTCCGCCGCCATCTCGCGGAGGCGCGTCGATTTAATTGCATCGACAATCTTTCCCTTCGCTTCCTCGACTGTGAGCAGGCGCGCTTCCGCCACCCCGGCCAAATGCAAAACGTAAAACCCGTCCGCGATTTGCACCGCCTCGCTGTTCGGTTCCTGCGCGCTCAATTGAAAAGCCGTCGTCGAAAGCTGCGGGTCTTCTTTCAATTGCGGGTCGGGCGCACCGGCGGTGAATTCGCCCGTCAGCTTCACCGGCAATTGAAACTTGGCTGCGACCTGGTGAAAATCAGCGCCCTTTTCCGCCAGCGCCTGCGTCAATTCGTTCGCGCGGTCGGCCAGCTTCTGCAACGCATCGATCCGCTCTTTGCCGGCCAGCTTCTTTTGATCATCCGTTAGGCCGAGCACGACAAACTCGATCTTGCGTTTTTCGTCCGTCTTCAATTCGTTCTTGTGCGCCTCGAAATATTTCTGCACATCCTCGTCGTTGATTTTGATTTCCTTTTCGAAATCAGCCCCGCGAATTCGAATCGCGTGCACGATCAGTTTCCCGTGCGCTTGTTCGAAGCTGTCCTTACTTTCCGATTCCGGCACGGAAAGGCCGACCGTCACCAGTTGCTTGACGTGAATAAGAGAAAGCTCGTCGCTCGCCAGCTCTTCGATCTGTGCATCGGTGAAGCCGTTCGCCGGCAAAATATTTTCGGAAAATTCGCGATACTTTATCGGGTCAAATCCGGCACCGCCCTGGAACGCTTTCAATTTGCGAATGTGGTCCGCCAGTTCCGATTGCGTCGGTCGAATCCCCAACTCTTCCGCTTCGTGTTGCAGGATGATTCGATTGTAAGTGAAAAATTTATAAACGTCTTCGCGCGTTTGCGCGCCGGCGCTCAAGCTTTGCGCCAGCTGTTCCATCCCGAGCGCAATCGCGAGATCGTGCAGCCGCGCGTTGCGCTGCGCTTCCACGTTTGTCACTTTGCGATTGTAGAGCCGCGCGAATTCATCCGGACGACTCAGCTGGCTGTAATCCGTCTTCACGAAATACAAACAGAACGGCAGCGCCAGAATGGCGATCACGATCATCAGCCATTGCCGATGCTTGCGCAGAAGTGACATCATAAATTCAAATCCCTTTCGAGAGCCGAAACTGTAGAGGCGGCTGTCCTCAGCCGCAAATCCGTTACAACGCCGTCGCCGTTTCCTGAATCAACGCCCACACGTTCCGCAAATGTTGCTCGGTCGTGAGCACATTCCCCAGGCCGATGCGCATAACGGTGCGGCCATTTAATTTTGTTTGCGTCAGATACGCGCGCCCGGATGCGTTGATCCGTTCCACCATCTCGCTATTCAACATGTCGATCTTATCGGCGTCGGCCCTAACGAATCGAAAACAAACCACGCCCATGTTCACCGGCGCAGCCAACTCAAAGCGATTATCGATCTTGACCCAGTCGGCGAAAAGTTTCGCTAGCCGCAAATGCTCGCGGATGCGCGCCGCGATTCCTTCGCGTCCGAATGCGCGCCATACCACCCACGCCTTGAGCGCGCGAAATCTTCTCCCAAGTTGAACTCCGTAGTCCATGTAATTGATCTCGGCGCTTTTCGCGTCGCGCAGATGCAAATGTTCAGGCTCGATCGTGAACAGACGCCGCAAACGACCGATATCGCGGACGTAAAGCGCGCTGAAATCGAATGGAACAAAAAGCATCTTGTGTGGATTGATGACGATGGAATCGGCTTCGCTCCAACCGTCCGCGACCCATTTGCATTCGGGCAACAACGCCAGACCCGCGCCGTAAGCTCCGTCGATGTGCAGCCACATTTTTTCTTCGCGACAGATTCGCGCGATCTCCGAAACGGGATCGACGCTCGTGGTCGATGTTGTCCCAACCGTCGCGACCACCGCCATCGGCCGGAAATCTTCTTGTCGATCTTGCGCGATCATTTTGCGCAACGCCGCCACGTCCATCCGGAATTCCGAATCGCTCGGAACCCGTCGCACGTTTTCTTCCCCGATGCCGATGGCGATCGCACTCTTCTCCACCGAGCTGTGCGCCTGGTCGGAAGCATAAATACGAAAGACCGGCAGATCGCGTCCGCTCAACCCCAGTTTCCGCGTCTCCGGCGCCGCTGTTTCGCGCGCCGTGGCCAGCGCGTGCATGGTCGAGATCGAAGCCGTGTCATAAACCACGCCGGCGAAATCGTTAGGCAAACCGAGCCATTGCCGCAACCAATCGAGCACGAGGGTTTCGAGTTCCGTCGCGGCCGGCGCTGTCTTCCACGTCATGGCATTGACGTTGAGCGCTCCGGTTATCATTTCGGCGAGAATGCCCGGACTCGTCGTGGTGCAACCGAAGTAGCTCATGAATTGCGGATGCGCCCAATGCACCACGCCGGGCACGATGACGCGGTCGATGTCGGCAAATATTTTTTCAATCGATGAGCCGGCTTCGGGCGCAGCGGTATCGAGTTGCTCCAGAACTTCTCCCGGTTTCATCTCCGCAGAGATGGGACGCTGCTCGATGTGTTCCCGGTACTCGGCGATCCAATCCGCGAGTTGATGAAGTTGTTGCCGAAAAATTTCCGGCGAGACATCGCCGAGTTCTCGTTGTCGATCTTGCACTAGAAGGCGAAACCGAAACTGAAATGGAACGCGCCGAAATCTTCGCCCGGATGCCGGTCGGGATTCACTCCGTAATCGAGACGGATCGGACCGATGGGCAAGCGATAACGCAGGCCGAGGCCGACCGCATAACGAAGTTCATCGAGGCCGGGCTCTTCCGATGTCGGGAGCAAATTTCCGGCGTCGGTGAAGACGGCGCCCTGCAATTCGCCGTAAATCGGAAAGGTGTATTCCGCATTGAAGACGGTGGAAAATTCCCCGCCGAGCGGATTACGATGTCGATCTAACGGACCGAGCTGGCGTTCGCTGAAACTGCGCACGGTGGTGCCGCCGCCATTAAAAAGACGTTCGTCGATCGGGAGCGTGACCGCTTCGTCCGGGCCGGTGTTATTGAGCGAATGCACGACGGCGAGGCGTGCGCCAACCGCGACCCCGGATTGTTGGAACCAGCGCTGCAAAAATGTGCCGCGTTTATCTTCGACGACGCCGGGTGTGAGATTTTTCGGACCGAAGGGCAGATAGTAACCGGCGCGCACGGTCGTGCGGAAAAGTTCGATCTCGCTGCCTAACGCCGCCGCCGCCACATCGAGTGTGTTGTTAAAAACGAATCCGCGCGGAGCGACGAGCGGACTCTCGCGCAGATCGAGAGTCTGCGTGAAACCGATGGAGTCGATGAAGTAGGATGTTTGCCCGAGATATTTGTCTTTGATTTCCGCGCTCGTGACTTCGACGTGGCGCGCGGTGAAGATGGCGCCGATCTCATACTGCTTCGTTATCTTGCGCGTGAGTTCGCCGCGGGCGCCGAGTTCGAATTTCGAATAGCCATCGTAATCGAAGCTGACCGCGTAGACCTTTGTCTTAAGATCGACATCGGTATCCATGAGGAATGGATTTTCGTAAAGAATTTCTCCTTTGTAGCTGCGTTGCGAAACTTCGGTGGAGAACGTGATCGGCCGGCCGGAACCAAAAAGATCGCGTTCGCGATATTGCAGGCCGCCGATCAAACCTTCGTAGGTGCCGTAACCGACCGACAATCCGAACTCCTTGCTCTTCGCTTCCTCGGCGGTGATGTCGAGCCGGAGCGCGTCACCGGCGATGGGCGTAGGCTTGATTTGCAACAGAGTGAAGAGACCCGTGCGCATGAGCGCGCGAAATTTTTCGTCGAGCAAATCGGGGCTGTAAGTTTTGCCGTTTAAATTGCTGAAGCGTTTCGTCACATAAGTCGGATGCAGTCGCGTGAGGCCGCTGACTTGCGCGTCGGTGAAGTGATAAACAGGACCGGGCGCGATCGCGACCTGCACCGGAATGTGGCCGTCACGCGCCGCGGTCGGTTCGCCCGTTGCCTCCACTTTCACATCGTAATAACCGCGCGATTTGAAATAGGCTTGCAATCGACGCGGCACATCGGCCACGCGCGCTTCGGTGTAAGGCGCCTCGAGAAGATCGGCGATCTGTCCGCGCAATTCCTCCGCGCCGTAAATTGTCTTGCCCGTGAATGAGACGTCGCCGAAAAAATATTGGCGGCCCTCGCGGATCGGAATCGTTACATCGACCTGACTGGTCTCATCACGAAAGTTGTAACGCGGTGGATCGACCGCGGCATCCAAAAATCCTTCGGCCACATAAAGCCGATGGAGAAGATCGACACCTTCCTTCACGTCCGCTTCGACGAATGGAAGATTTTTCTGCAACTTCGAGTAGCGCTCGCGCGTCGGCCCGACCACAAATTCGAAGAGTTTATCGGCGGGCTCGTGTTCGTTCCCATCAAACGTGATCGTGCCCAGCGTCATGATCGTGCCTTCGTCGATGTCGAGTCGGAGCCGATCGCTCGATTCGATTTTGTAATGCACGCTCACTTTGGTGTAGCCGTGCTTGCGATAAAAAAGCTCGACAAAGAACGCGAGATCGTCCGCCCGCGCCGCCGTAAGGCCGAGTTCGTCGATCGATGCAATCTGCTCCTTCAGTTGCGAACGCAGTTCGCTGTCCTTGAAAGCGCGTTGTCCCTGAAACTCAATCGTGTTCGTGTGCTGCGCTTTCTTGTCCTGCGCCTTCGCCACCGCGTGCTGCTCCTTTTGCTTTTCTTCGGGGCGCGGAACGTCCACCGCCGTCTGCGCCGACAATTGAACGACGAAGATTACGCTGCTAAAAAAAAGAATGAGCCTGCGTCGCATCAACGAAATCGAATTAAGTATTTCACCATTCCCTTAAATCCACCGCCCACGTCCAGGTCGCCTAACAAAACAAACTGGTCATTCACTTTGAATCGTGCCGTGGCCTGGCGCTGGCCGGTCCGCGGATCAGTCTGGCCGATATCAAGATCCAACCGGTCAAACACGGAATTGTTCTGCGTCTGTGCGCCTTTCTTGAAAATTTTTCGGTAAAGCTGTTGCACAAGAAGAGTCGCGGCGCGACCGGCCAGGACGTTATTGTTTCCGGTTAATTCTTCACGCGTCGTTCCGGTCGCAAGCAAAGAAATCACTTCTTCCTGCGGCAATGGCGGCTCGCTCGTGAAAACGGCTTCGGGTGAAAGCGTGGTTCCATATATATATACGTGAATGATGTAATCGCGTATGACCGAGGTCCCATGCAAATCCATTTTCGGATTTAAAGAATCGCTCGGATCAAAATAAAGAAATCCGTAGGCAATCTCCAACCGGCTGAAGGGCAATGTCGCCTCCACATTTTCCAATCGCACGGTCCCCTGTAAACCAGGATGCAAACCGGTGCCGATCAAGTGCAAATCTGCGACCGCGCCGCCGAATGCCATGTTGCCGCGAATGCGAAACGGATCCTTCGTTTTAATCGCGACATCAAATTTCCAGTCGCGCAACGGCGGTGCTGGAAACGAAAACTCGGGGCGCGACTCCGGCGGCTGTGGCGGCGGCCGTCCCGGCAATCCGATCGGAAGCAGGTCGATGTTTTTCAGAATCTGACTGTTCGTCATCGCGATGGTGCCAGTCACGCTCGCGCTGTTGAATGGGCCGACGATTTTGACGTCGGCATCGGCCCGCGCCGTCAGGATGTCGCTTCGCGCGATCAACGCGCTGTCCGCCTTTATTGCAAGATCGACAACTGGCTGTGTCAGTTTCGGAAACTTCAATCCGCCGGTGACGGTGAACTTCCCGCCGGAAAGTTCGCCGCCGAATTGTTGCAATGTCAGCGCGTCGCGCTCGAAATTCAGGCGCGCTTTGAAATTCGTTAGGGCCGGCACCGTTGCATTGTCGGAACGCGCGACATTCACCGTCATATCGCCCGAGCCGCTCAATACCGGCTGGGCGATCGTTCCCTTCACATCGACGTCGAGCGCGACATCGCCATCGATCTGCTCCAGCACCGGCGCGAATTGCCGGATGAAATTCACCGAACTGCGCGGCAAATGCACCTTCGCGGTAATTGGCGTGTCGTCCGACAAACCTCCGGCGCGCGCGACTTTGGCCGCGTCGAATGGCAAACTTGCCGTCAACTCTAGCGGCTGAATCTTCGATTGCTGCAATTTACCGGCGACCGTCAGTTGATTGTTCTGCGCCTGCGCGGTGAGATCGAAAGTGGCGGGATCGAAGTTCGGCAGATCTGGACTCCGCAGCTCGCGCATTTGCAAATCGAGACGCGCGTCGAGTTTTCCGAGCGTGCCTTTGGCGTCGACTTTCACATTCACAGAACCCGAGGCCATCGGCTTCATCCCGAAATCCTCGAACAATTTCTTGATGTCGATGTTCTCCGATTGAAACGTGATCGCCACCTTGCCATCAGCCGGAGATAACGGCGCATTCGTGCCCAGATTTTTCCACACGAACGGAACCGAAATATAACCTGACGCGTATTTCGCCTTGCCCTGATCGAGTTGAATCTTGGTGATCTCGAGCGTCTCACCTTTCGCTTGCGCGATTGCTTGAAAATCCATCTTGTCGCTGCGGAGAAAAATGATCGGCACATCGAGACCCGCCGGCGAATAGCTGGTATCGACGTTCGCCTGCAGTGCCCGCAAATTTCCCCAGCGACCTTTTTCGAGCGCGAGTTTTAGTTTGCCCGTGTTCTTGAAAGTCTTCGCGTCGCCGCTTCCTTCCCAATCCAAAACGAAGGAGCCGCCCAACTCCTTTTCATTTCCAGACACGCGCAGCAACGGCTTGAGCACCGCAAGATCGACAATGTTGACCGCGATCTTTCCGCTGTAATGATTGGGCGCGTCGAGCGAGAAATTTCCGTCCGCGCTCACGAAGTCGCGCTCATTTAATCGCACGATGAAATCTTTCATCGTCACCAAATTGTTCACCACCGTCACATCGCCGCTGATCTGTTGAAAGACGAGATCGTGCATCCGCACGTTCGTTCCCAAGATCGACAATTGCCCATTCGCCACTTGGTTTTTCCAATCGATCTGCCCGGTGATTTTCAGCGGCCCGCTCAATTTCCACGCCGAGTCAGCCTTCCAAAAATCCGCCAGCTCCGCCGCGGTCAACGAAACACTGAAGTGCGCCGGTTGCGCCGCCGCCGTTCCAAAATCTTCCGGCAAAATATAATCGCCGTGGATATTCACTTCGTTTTGATTCCGACGGCCGACCAGATTTGAAAAGTCGACGCGCTCGGCGTCTTCCACGATCCGTCCGTCCACCGCATCAAATTGATAGTCGCCGCTGCGCACATTCTCGGCGTGCAAATCCATCGTTGAATGAAGATCGGCATACCACGGCTTCTTCGACTCCGCCGGCGGCATCACTTTCGACGCTTTGATATTGGCGCTGAGTTTCTCCATCGCGTTTTCTTGAAACGCGATCGATCCGCCTAACAAGGCCAAGTCGGCCGTGAGTTTGGCATTGACGATGTCGATCTTGCCGTTGAGTTGCCCCGAGCCGCTCAACTTTTGCGGCATCCCCGCCGTCAGTTGTTTCAAATCGGGAGCGGTCGCCGCGATTTCGAGCGTCGCCGGACTTCGTCCGAATTCTCTGACGTTCGCCGGCAATTTCGCCGAACCGTGAAGATGAATCTGGTTTTGTCCTTGCGTGATCTCGCCCGATTGCAAAGTCGCCGTCCCATCTTTCGCCGTGAGTTGAAAGATGGCGTGGTCAAATTCGATCGCATCTTGATGAAACTTGTCGAGCTGCGCAAAAGCCGTTCCGTTCCAACTTCGCGGCGCGCTCAACAACCCGCTAAGATCGACATCGAGCTTTGCGATCTCGCCGCCGACGATTCCTTCCGGCAGCGCGATGTATTTGTTAATGACGCCGGCCGGAAATTTCTCGGCGTGCAAATGAATCTCCGTTTGCAGCGAGGTATGCGATTCCGTCATATTAATCGACGCAGCCAGATGTCCGGCGCCGACTGGATAATCCAAAATCATCGCCAGTTTCCCGTCGGCGATTTTTGAGGCATCGACATCGAGCGAGCGAATGCGCTCTTCATTCGAAAGAACCACATCGCTCAAAATTAAATTCCTGTTCGCATACGTCGTCCCTGCGGAAATTTTTAACCAGGTTTGCCCGCCGACCAGTTGCAGCTTGTCGATCTTGAGCGCGCCGGGACTCCGCGGATTCAAATCAAGATCGACATGCTCCATCACAAAATCGTGCGGCTGGTTTCGCACGACGACGGTCGCGTCCGTTAGGCGAACCCGCTCCGGAAACAAATTCGGAAGCTCGATCTTCTTTTTCGGATTAGGCGGGCTCGGTTTCAGCGGCGTCGCCGCGGGATTCAAAACGATGCGCGCGTTCCGCGCTTCCAGATTCCATATCGCGCCCAATCCGTGCCGCAACAGGCCTAACAAACCGTAATCGGCGTGGACAAGATCGACATCGATCGCCTCCACGTCGCTTGGGCCGGTCGGAACAACATGCAGGCTCCGGATCGTGAGATTGGTGAAAATGCTTCCCTCGCTGCGGAATTCAAGCTTCAGATTTTCTTTCGCGGCGTAGTGCTGCGCGATGCGATGGCCGAGGCCGAGAAGAAGTGGTCGGTGAAAAATCAGGAGCAGCGCGCAGAAAATTCCCAGCGCGATCGCCGCCCGGCGCCGCCAACTCCCGCTCTTGTGAAACGTAGCCAGACCCTCTTCATCCACGAGGGAGCTACTCTATTTCCACGAGGGGAAAGAGCAAATCGTGCCCGGCTCGTTCGGTCCGTGGCCTTGGCAAATTTGGCCAAACCAATCGGGCCTCCGCTCGCGTTCACTATTCACGCAATGAATGGAAACCCGTTTGACGATCCGCTCGCGTTAAAAAACAGCCGCCTTCATTTTGTAAAAAACGGTGCGATGGCGCCGGTTGATGGATTCGCGGAGAATGAAAATCTCTTTTTGTCAGAAGCGTACTTTGCCTTTTGCGACTTCGTGCAACGTCCGGAATTCTCGTGTGTCGGCGCCAAAGCCGCGCTCAATAGGGAAGGTCTCGGCTTCGCGATTTATCCAGAATTAGGTTCGGCCGAATCAGTGGCCGGACTCGCGCGCGATCTCTGCCATTTCGCAAGATCAACAATCGCCACGGCTAACGAATACGCCACATTCGTGGCGGTGTTTCGCGGGCCGCGCGGAATTGACGAGGCCACATTCGAGCGATTCCTCTGGCAGCAACTCGAGCAATTGCACGCGCTCGACTCCGTCTATTTTGACTGGGACCCTCTCGTTAGGCCGGATCTGAGCGATCCCCAATTCTCATTCAGCTTCGCCGGGTGCGCGTTTTACGTTATCGGGTTGCACGGCGAAAGCTCGCGCGAGGCGCGACGATTTCCGTGGCCGACACTCGTCTTCAATCCGCACGAACAATTCCAACGCCTGCGCCGCGACGGAAAATGGAAGCGAATGCAGCACACGATTCGCGAACGCGAAGTCGCGCTGCAAGGCAGCATCAATCCCATGGTGCGCGATTTCGGTGAGGAATCGGAGGCGCGACAATATTCCGGCCGCGCAGTGGCGAAAGATTGGACGCCGCCGACTGCGGGCAAATGTCCGTTCGCGCACTGAATCCTTCTTGTCGATCTTAGCGCATGAGCGAGAAGCGACTCGAGCCTCAGACTGGGACCGCGTTCGAAATTAAAAAGGGTCAATGTCTCCGCGTGACCGACCTTGAAGGCGAACAAGTGGCCGACCTGGTCGCGTTCGCGCGCGCCGACAAAAGCGAATGGCTGTCGTCCGGCCGCAGCATTGACTACGCGAACAATATCTACCTGACGACTGGCGACATTCTCTATTCGAATCGCAGCCGGCCGATGTTCACGATCACCGCGGACGATGTCGGCCGACATGATTTTCTCCTCACTCCCTGCAGCCGCGAAACGTTCGAGATTATTTACAAAAACACGAACGAACATCCGAGCTGCTTCGCCAATCTTTCGCGGCCTCTCGCGCAATTCGAGATCGAGCCCGATGCGATACCGACCACGTTTAACATTTTTATGAATGTCGAGATCGCGCCCGACGGTCGATTGTCGATCTTGCCGCCGCGTTCCAAAGCCGGCGATGCCATCACGCTGCGCGCGGAGATGGATTTGATCGTCGGCTTGACCGCGTGCTCGGCCGAGATGTCGAACAATTACAAATTCAAACCGATCGGCTTTCGAATTCTGGATCAGTAGTTAGGCGTTGCGCGCACCCGCGTCTCGCGTCACGCTTTCGCGCCGCGATGAATCCCGAAAAACTTTTTGCCTACCTCGACGGAAACCTGCCGCCGGCCGAGCGAGCGGACCTGGAGCAGCGTTTGCTTGCCGATGCGCAACTGCAGCGCGAGCTCGAGATTGCGCGGCAAATTCACGCGCGGGCGCACGGCGAATCACGCGAGGTGATTTTTCATGATGAGATCGCGAGTTCAGCTCACGGCCGCAAGATGGCGCTGCGCGTCGGCGCCGCTTTCATCGTACTTATGGCGCTGAATGTGGGCGCCGGTCTCTGGATCATCGCGCGGAAGGAAGCGGCCAATCCGAATCGCAAATTGCTCGAGACGCAAATGCGCGAGCAACTGACCAAGTCACTTGAGCAATCGGTGAAATCGGAACTCATTCCGCCGCCACTCGACGTGAACGACATCACCATTCCGGTCGCAATCGGCCGTCTGACTTCGGTCGCGGACCAAGTTGTTACGACTGCGCAACGGCTCGGTGGCAAAGCGACCAAGGGATTACCGGATGTTCATCGCGTAGGTGTACTTGTCGATCTTCCGGCAAATCGCGAAGCGGAATTTCGCGCGGCCATCGCCACCATGATCGGCGGAGCGCCGACCGCGCCTCCGCCGGCGACGTCTGAAGGAACGAAAAGTTTCGTCGTGCAAATCGTCGAGCCGAATGCGCCATAGTCCGGCTTGATGATCGCTATCACATTCGCGCTGCCGGCGGAAAGTTCAAATCTGATTGCGCTCGTTAGGGAGAAAAAGGTTGATAAAAACAAAATTGTTTGCGGCAAGATCGACAATCGCAATGTCGCCATTCTGCACACCGGCGTCGGCCGCAAAAGTTGCGAGCGCAAGATCGACAGCTTCTTCAGCGAGGTCCGACCGGATGTGTTAGTAAGCGCGGGATTCGCCGGTGGAGTAGGCGACGATTTAAATGTCGGCGATTTGATTCTGGCCGAAAACTTTTCGGATGCCGCGTTGCTTTCACGCGTGCGTCAACGGCTCGAGGGCAACACACGCACGGGGAATCTCTTAACATCAACATCGGTCGTCGATTCAATTTCAGAACGAAATGAAGCCGCACGGGCGAGCGGCGCGGATGCAGTCGACATGGAAACGGAAGTGATCGCGCAGGCCTGTGGGACGCGTTCCATTCCGCTGCTTTCGTTGCGCGTCATCAGCGACAGCGTGCGTGAACCTTTGCCGGCGCCGCCGCATATTTTGTTCGACATCGAGCGACAGCGAACACCGGCCACGAAAGTGATTGCTCATTTCCTAACGAATCCAAAGCGCATTCGCTCTCTGATGCATTTCGCAAAGCGAATCGCGGAAGCGCGCGCCCGCCTAACGGATGCGATCGTTACGGTGGTGCGAGAATTGGCTGGTTAAGAATCGACCCCCGCGGGTTCGATGTGCACCAGCACGTCAGCGATGCGGGCGTCTGTTTTTTGAATCGCGCGCTTCACTTCGTGCGCAATGTCGTGGCCTTCGCGGACGGTGATGTCTCCGTTGACTCCGACGTGAAGATCGACATAGAAACTCAAACCCATTTTGCGGACGTAACTTTTTTCAACTTCGATAACACCCGGAACCGATGCCGCGGCTTTCCGGACAAGATCGACAATCTGACCCTGCGGGGCCGTGTCCATGATCTCCTGCAAGGCCGGTTTCAATAATCGGTAGCCGTTCGCGCCAATCAATCCGCAAGCGAAAATGGCCGCCCAATTATCTGCGCCTTGCCAGCCTTCGCCGCCAAAAAGCGAAAGCGAAATTCCGATGAAGGCCGCGACCGAAGTCATGGCGTCCGTGCGATGATGCCACGCGTCAGTCTGGACGGCGGTGCTTTCGACATCGCGCCCAAAGCGAATGACGTAACGATACAAAATTTCCTTCACCACGATGGCGACCAGCAAAACGGCGAGGGTGAACGGCGCGGGCGCGTGATGCGGCAGAAAAAGTTCGCGCACGCTTTGGATGGCGATTCCAAATGCACTCGCGAGAACGCCGATCGAGACAACGATCGCGGCGATCGGTTCGGCTTTGCCGTGGCCGTAGGGATGCGTTTCATCGGGCGGACGTGCCGCGACTTTTAAGCCGCCCCAGATGATGATTGATCCGGCAATGTCGAGTGTCGATTCGACTCCGTCGGCAATCAGGACGTAGGCGTTGCCGAGTAAGCCGGCGGTGATTTTGGCGACGGCCAGTAGAACATTTATGACGAAACCGCGCAGAGCGACGCGCGCGCCAGTTTGCAGATTACTGGCGGACGCGTGAGGATGCGCTGCGGAAGTCATCGATGAAAGAAAGCATTAACGTGGCGGTTTACGAAACGCACGGAAATCCGGCGGATGTTTCGCGGGTGGAGACGCAGCCGTGGCCGAAGCCGGCGGCGCACGAGGCCGTTGTGCAAATGCGCGCGGCGCCGATTAATCCGGCGGACCTGAATGCGATCGAAGGAAAATATCCGGGCCGCCGCGAAGTGCCGGCGGTTCCGGGCATGGAAGGCGCAGGTGTCGTTGTCGATCTTGGGAGTGAGGTGCGGAATTTGGAAATAGGCGCGCTCGTTATCCTGCCGCACAATTTAGGAACGTGGCGCGATGCTGTCGCGGTCGAAGGGGAGAAGCTGGTGGTTGTTCCGCCGGAGATCGAACCGATCCAAGCGGCGATGTTAAAAATCAACCCGATGACTGCGTGGCGAATGCTGCATGGTTATGTCGATCTTGCGAAGGGCGATTGGTTGATTCAAAACGCGGCCAATTCGGCGGCCGGCCGCGCAGTGATTCAGATCGCACATGAGCTTGGTTTCAAAACGGTCAACGTCGTTAGGCGTGAAGAATTGATTGAGGAATTGCGCGCCGAAGGTGGCGATGTCGTATTGGTCGATGGAGAAAATCTGCGCGACGAAGTGAAGACTGCGACGGACGGTGCGCCGATTCGTTTGGCGCTCAATGCGGTCGGCGGAGAAAGCGCTTTGCGATTGGCGAACACGCTTGCGCCAGGATCGACAATGGTGACTTACGGCGCGATGAGTTTGCAGCCGCTCAAAATTCCGAACGGCTTGCTCATCTTTAAGGATCTGCGCTTTCGCGGCATCTGGATTAACCAATGGTACGATCGCGCGATGATGGCAGAGCGGATGGAAGCGTTTCAGGCGTTGTTCGGAATGGCAAAACGGGGGTTGTTGCGGACTAAAGTTGAGAAGTCGTACCGATTGAGCGAAGTCAAAGCGGCGGTGGCACACGCGGCACAAAGCAAGCGTGAGGGGAAAATCATTTTCGAATTTTAAGTGTGACTGTAATTGTTGTCGGAGCGGGAATTAACGGGGTTATCTCCGCGATTGAGTTAAAAAAACGAGGCCACGATGTCGATCTTATCGACCCCGGTCCCCTGCCTCATCCATTGGCTGCTTCGACCGATGTGAGTAAGGCGGTTCGCGCTGCTTACGGCGCGGACGAGGAATACACGGAACTGGCGGCCCGCGCGATTCGCGAATGGCGGAATTGGAATGACGAACTGGGCGCCGATCTTTACCGTGAGGTCGGCTTCCTGCTGCTCCGACAACGGCCGCTGCAACCGGGTGATTTTGAATACGAAAGCCGAAAACTCTTTGAGCAGCGAGGTGACAGATTCGATCGTATCGACGCGGATGAATTGCGAAAACGGTTCCCGGCGTGGAATGCCGAACGATATTGCGATGGGTTGTTGGAGATCGAGGCCGGATACGTCGAAAGTGCCCGCGCGGTTTCAGCATTAATCAAGCGCGCAGAATCTTTCGGTGTAAGACTTCGGGCCGGCAGTCGCGTTGCTCGATTAGATGAAACGAACAGACGGGTGAGCGGCGTTGTCCTCGATGATGGAGAAAACATTCGCGGAAACGCGGTGGTTCTCGCAGCTGGGGCGTGGACTCCATACCTGCTGCCATTCACGCACCAGTTTCTTCATGCCGCCGGTCAACCGGTGTTTCATCTCCGACCGGAGCGGCCGGAGTTTTTTCACGCGAATCGTTTCCCGGTTTTTGCAGCCGATATTACGACGACCGGTTACTACGGTTTCCCGATCAATGGCGATGGCGTCGTAAAAATTGCCAATCACGGCAATGGACGCGAAATGTCGCCCGATTCCGCGGAACGCGCGGTGACCCGCGAAGACGAGGAAAATTTGCGCGAGTTTTTGTCGGGAACATTTCCCGCGCTGGTCGATGCGCCGATCGTTCATACGCGCGTCTGTATGTATTGCGACACGCACGATGGACATTTTTGGATCGCGCGCGATCCCGACCGGGAAGGCTTAATCATCGCGGCGGGCGATTGCGGACACGGATTTAAGTTCGCTCCCCTTCTCGGCGATATCATTGCCGACGTAGTCGAAGAAAAAGAGAATCCGCTATTGCGAAAGTTTCGTTGGCGACCAGAGGTGCGTCTAGGAACTGGCCAGGACGCCGCGCGGTTTCGCCCGCAGCTTTAGCAAGATCGACAACGGAGTCGGCAGGAGCCGAGCATCTACTCTTTCTCGGCCGGCTCTTTCTTCGGCTGACGCTTTAGCAATGTGATCTGTTTGATGCGCGCGGAATCGGACGGACTCCACGTCGCGACATCGGGATCGTCTTTGAAAGCGTTATGGACGATGCGGCGCTCATAGGAATTCATCGGCTCGAGTTGCAACGAGCGCCCACTAATCCTCACTCGTTCCGCCAATTCGCGCACGCGCTGCACGATCCGATCTTCGCGCATCGAACGGTAATGTTCGCAATCGACAATGACTTTAGGCGCGTCTTTGTCTTTCGTTTGCAGCAACCGATTCAGCAAGAACTGCGTCGCTTCCAGCGTTTCGCCATCGCGTCCGATGATGCGCCGGCTCTCTTCTGTGTAAATCTGCAGAACGAGATTGCCAGCTTCGTTCTGCATCTCCTGAATTTCGACAACGAAACCGAGGAAACCGAGAATGGTATCAAGCAATTCTTTCGGCGTCATAATCGTTTCTTTTTTCCTGCCGCGATCCTTTCCAAGGTCGGCACCGGTTGCCTACGGTTCTGGTACAGCTGCAGAATCGTTAACAGGTTCTGAGTTGTATAATACAAAGCGAGCGCGGCTGCAAAATTGTAACAGAACACGACGAAGATGATCGGCATGAACATCATCACGCGCTGCTGGGTGGGATCGCCGCTTTTCGGTGTGAGCTGCATCATCCAAACGTTCGTTAGGGCCATCAAAATCGGAAGCACATTCAGCGGCCAGCCGATTCCCGGGATATGCGCCACCGTGTCTGGTTGCGACAAATCACGGATCCAAAGAAAGCTCGAATTTCTGAGCTCGACCGCCTGACGCAACATGGTGAAGAGACCGAAAAAGATTGGAATCTGAATGACCATCGGCAAACAGCCGCCGACCGGATTGATCCCGTAATCCTTGTAAAGCTTCATCAGCTCCTGATTCATCCGCGTCGGGTCGTCCTTATATTTTTCGCGCAGCTCCTGCATTTTCGGCGAGAGCGCGGACATCTGCCGGGCCGACTTGTTTGCCTTGTTTTGAATCGGCCACAGGATTGCTTTGACGATGACGGTCAATGCCAGAATCGCCGCCGCGTAATTTCCCAGCGCGCTGTGCAGCGTGTTCAGCGCGTTCAGCAAAGTCTGGCAGACGATCTTGAAGATGCCGAACTCCATGACCTCCGCTTCGTTATGCTCGAGCAACGAGAGGCGATGATAAATTTTTGGCCCGGCATAGATTTGGAAACGCTCACTGCGAGTCTGTCCCGGCTGCAATTCAAATCCCGACATGTGCATCGCGCCTTCAATTCCGTAAAGCTTCTGCTCCGCGTTCACGTCAAAGCGCCGCGCCCAGACCATGTCGGATTTGCCCGTGAGCGGCGCGATCAACGTCGTGAAAAATTGATTGCTCACCGCCGCCCACTCCGCGCCTTTGAGATTCTCTTGATAAAATTGCTGCGGCACGCGTTGCCCGATTCCGAAAAGACCGCCGCCGCCGCCGAACCAGCCGACATCAATTCCTTTCGCGCTGCCGTTCACACACCAGACCAGCCGAGTGTAAGTCGCGTAATCATTGCGATGAATCGCCGAAGCCGAGCCGAGCGCGAGCGCATATCCCGGATTCGTGTACGGCTTCGTCCCCGCGTTCGTAAGATCGACATCTAACTCGACCAGGAACGCGTCCTTCTTTTCAGTGGTCGTCGGGAAAAAGAATTTTTTCCGAATCGCGATTTGCTCCGCCGTCACGTGATCGAGCTGCACCGCATCACCTTGCTTTGTGATTTTGAATTCCGCTAAAGCCGGAGCGGCCGGATTTTCAATCAGCGCACCGATCGGAGTATGCTCGCCCGAGTTCAGCGTCACATTTTTGTTTTCCTCGGCGACGTGATGAAGCAACACCGCTTGCGCGATGCCTCCACCGCGATTGGTCAGATGCAACTCGACGTCGGCGTTGCGCAACGTTTCCGTTACTTCCGGAAATGACGAAGCGGACGGCGTCGCTTGCGTCGCGGGAATGGCGGGAGGCGGAGAGAACGCTGCCGAAGAATCAGGCGCTGTCGCGACCGGCGTCGGAGAAATAGTTGCCGCCGGTCCGGTGGCCGCGAGCGATTGTCGCGGCTGCACTTGTTTCGCGACGTAGACTTGCCACAAGACGAGCGCAATCGCGCAAAGCACAACGGCAGACCATGACGTTCGATCCATAAAAATTTTTGTGGCGGCTAATCACACGCAGCGATCCGTAAGATCGACAACGAAACCTCGCGGCGGCACCGGATCATGACCGGATGCGCCCCAAGGATGACAGCGCGCGATTCGGCGCATGCCTAGCCAGCTTCCGCGCACGACACCGTGCGTCTCGACTGATTGCAAAAAATATTCCGAGCAGGTCGGCGCAAAGCGGCAGCCCGAGTTCGGACCCGCGAGAACGGTCAAGATCGGCGAAAGCGTAGCCTGATAAATTCGGATAAAAATACGAACGAGTGCGCGCATCAGGGCGCTAGAATAGAAGCACGCTTCGCCAGACGCAACCATTCAGCTTCCAGTTCCACGTAGCTGGCGCGCGCTGCGCCCGGCCCCGCGATAATCACGAACCATGTTCCATCGACAATGGCGTGTTGATGATGACGAACGATCTCGCGCAGCCGGCGTCGCACGCGATTTCGCACGACGGCGCCGCCTACTTTGCGCGACGTAATAAATCCGGCCCGCGTCGGCGCAAGATCGACATGGAGCACGCCTAACGAGATCAGCGCGCCGCGAATTTTTCGGCCCTCCGCCCGAACGCGCGCAAATTCCGATGGAAGCGTCAGTCGTCGCGATTTCGGGAATGACAGCAAGGTGGATCGGCTTCTCCGAAGACGATGTTAATAAGGCGGCGAAGCCGCATAAGTTTACCAACGCGCCACCTATCGCCAACTGATTAAAATGATCGCGAGCAAAAGTGCGCCGACGAAATAATAACTCGCATCCACGAACCACATCTTCGTCGACTTCCCTTCCCAGATCGAAGTCATCGTCACAGCGGTTCCGGCGAAACCGATTCCGGTCGCAGCGGCAATTTTCAAGGCGTGACCCATGTCGGCGAAACCGGTTCGCGAAATCAAGTAGGCCATGGCCGCAGCTGTGAGCAGATTCAGGACGAAAGTGCTCAGCAGCTTCGGGCCCATCGCGCCGGTTGGCCCGGGCTGTCCGCCGCGAAGCCGCGTGTGTTCGGCCATGTAAATTTTTCCGAACAAGAGTGAATACCAAACATAACCTAACACCCAGTAGGCCACGCCCGCGCAAAGAATTGCCAACCAATTAAGTCCGAGCCAGTTCATGCCGCCGTTCTATATGTCGATCTTGCGCTTGTCGATCTTGCAATCCGTACAGCAAAAATCTTCCCCCGCTTGCGCAGGGGAAGATTTCGCAAAACTAAACTGGTTTCGGTTACGGAGTCGGTGACGACGTCGTCGTATTGATCGTCGTGTTGTTGGTCTCGCTCTTCGTCGCAGGAGCCGGTGACTCCTTCACGATGGTCGTGTTATTCTCCGTCTTTTTCTCCCCGGGCGGTGTGGCCACGGTGGTTTCTTTTTGTTCGCAAGCACCCAGCAAAACGATGCTGGCCAGTAGGCAGATGTATTTTGTCATAAATATTCCTTAAGTTGAGGTTTCGTTAGTCCCAATCAGGGGGTTGGAGACGGTGACGTGGTTGTCGTTGTGGTGGTCGACTCCGAAGAAGTCGTCCCACTCGGGCTAGCCGCCGGGGCGACAGTTTCATTTTTTTGTTCACATGCCGCGAGTAGCGCAGCGCCAGCCAGAATGCAGATGTATTTCTTCATAGTTTGGGATTTGAGTGGTCAATATCGGTTAATGATGAATCGGGGCAAGCAACCTTTTCGGTCTTAATCTAATTCAAATTGGCGGTTCGTATTTCATTCCGTGCGCCTCGGCCACGGCCTTGCACGTTAGCTTTCCATCGCGCGTGTTGATCCCGCCGACGAGCGCCGGTTGTTTCCGGCACGCTTCTTCCAATCCGACATCGGCCAGCAATTGGACATAGCGATAAGTCACGTTCGTTAATGCCTGCGTCGCCGTGCGCGCATACGCCGCCGGCATGTTCGCCACGCAATAATGCGTCACGTTTTCTTCGACATAAACTGGATCGACATGTGTGGTCGCGTGCGATGTCTCGGCGCAACCGCCCTGGTCGATCGAGATATCGACGAGCACACTGCCGCGTTTCATTTTTCGTAACATCGCGCGCGTGATGAGCTTTGGCGCTTTCGCTCCGGGCAACAAGACGGCGCCGATCAACAAATCGCAATCCGGCATCAGCTCCATCAAATTGGCTTCGCTCGAATACAACGTGTTTGTGCTGGCCATCGCCAGGTCGAGATAGCGCAATCGCTCAAGATCGACATCGAGAATGGTCACATCGGCGCCGAGACCAGCGGCCATGCGCGCCGCGTTCACACCGGAAGTTCCACCGCCGACAACGACAACGCGACCGGGCAAAACACCGGGCACACCGCCTAACAAGACTCCGCTCCCGCCGTTGTATTTCGCCAAATAATTCGCACCCATCACCACCGACATCCGCCCCGCGACTTCGCTCATCGGTTCGAGCAACGGCAAACGGTTGTTCACCGAAATTGTTTCGTACGCAATGCCGATCACGCCCGATTTCAGTAACGCATCCGTTAGGGGCCGGCTCGCCGCCAGATGCAAATATGTGAAAAGGATTTGGCCTTTGCGCAAAAGCGGAAACTCCGCCGGCAACGGCTCCTTCACCTTCACGATCATGTCCGCGCGAGCGAAAACATCCTTCGCAAGATCGACAATCTCCGCGCCGGCCTTGACGTAATCTTCATCCGGATAACCGGAACCAAAGCCCGCGTTCTTCTCTACGAGAACGGAATGACCGCGCCGCGTCAGTTGCTCCGCCACCGAAGGAAGCAACCCGACCCGTTGCTCCTGCTCTTTAATTTCCTTCGGAACGCCGACGATCATACAGACAGTGATAAGTCACGAGCGACGCGTGACAAGAGAAAACGCAAGATCGACATCCGCGCCTGTGTGGCAATGTTAAGCAGAGCGGACGCAGTCGCGTTTCTGACTTCGTATTTGCAGACGGACTGAAAAGGTCGTCGAGGTTGACGGAGGACAGCGTGGGATGTGGGTGGCCCCAGCCTTGAAACGTTCGGATGGTAAGTGAAGAGCGATCTTGGAAAATCTTCGATCGCGAATCACGAGAAGCTGAGCTTGGCGAAAGAAAGTTCGTTAGCGCGCGTGCGCGCGTTGGTTGCGGTGTGTACGCGACCTAACGAGAACAAGATCAGCGACCGCTGGCGGGGGCGCGTGTCGCCGCGAATAAAGTGTCGAAGTCATCGAAAGCTAAAACGCGGAGCGGCCAGCGGTTCGCTGCATCGCCTGGTTAGGTCTTTGGTGGCCACGGAGCTTTGTCGGGCTTCTCATCAATTGAAACTAGCTTATCGTCGGCAACTTTGAACGTCTGCAAGAGAATCGCGATCTGATCCTCTGGAAGGTTTTGGAAAGCGAAGTTCGTCTTCACGAGGAGATCGCCTGAGTTTGTCCATCCTTTTGCAAATGTGAATAGTTTCCTCAACTCGCCGGAGGTGAGTTCCGGAAACTTCTTAGTAACCCGCTGGACAAGATCGTCGACGTACTTCTCATATGCGTCTTCGGGATGGGCGGGGGCTGCGTCCACGGGTCTCCTGATCGCACGTCCATCACTCAGACGGAAAACCCAAAGATAATCGCCGCTGTTCCCCCGGCGATTGTCAACGGCGACGTACTTTCCGTCGGGACTCCAAAACGCGTCGAGCAAGAAGCCCATGGTCGGATACTTTGCGATGTATTGCTGTCCGTTGCGGACAGCAATCGTGAAAAAGCCTTCATTCGGATCGGCACCTGGCAGCGCGCTATGCAGAATCCTGACCGAGTATCGCGGGTCAGATGAATACAATTCCTCTGGTGGCTCATCTTCAGCGGCAACCGCTGCTGCAGATAGGAATGCTGGAAGCGCGATAGCTATGAAGATGCGCAGACGTCGCATAGGCCTAACGAGAACAAGATCAGCGACGCCTACCGGGAGCGAGCGCCGCTCGTGAATGAAGGGGTTTAGTCATGGAAAATGTAGGGCGAAAAGCGGGTAGGCGTTCGCTGCATCGCATGGTTAGATGGTTAACTGTTCCAAGAGTAATAGATCGGCTGAGCGAAGATGAAATACGTGGCGATGACAAAAGCAACCTGCATGAGAAAAGCGAGAATCGAAAGCGTGGTGTCATGCTCATGGAGGTAGCGGAAACCAAAGAGAAATCCAAAGAAGCGTAGTTGATCCGGCATAGAAAACCAGACCCGATGGCCGCCGAAGCGCTCGTGAAGCTCCGGATGATGATCGCGGATATGGCGGTAGACTGCGACCGTGAACGCGAAGTAGACGACGATTGCGGCAAGGGTGTACCAGCTGAATGCATACTGGGTGACCGCTACCATCTAACGAGACCCAAGATCAGCGACCGCTGGCGAGAGCGCGCGTGGCTGCGAATAAGAGGTGGTAGCAACCATAAGCTAGAACGCGGTGCGGCCAGCGGTTCGCTGCATCGCCTGGTTAGATGTTGACGTGGCAATCACGAGGAGTGTTTCCGGTAACGACCGTACGTCCACATCGTGAATGAATACATGAGGACGCCGAAGAGGAAACCGCCGATGACTGCGCCAACCAATGCTATGCCGACGAAGCGGAGCCAGTCGTGGTGAGTGTAGCGTGACCACCCGAGGACCGCGAAGATCAGCCACAGCGTGAGGCCGTACATCACGACGCCTTGCACGAGCGCAAATCGCCAGATACCGCGCTCCTGGATGCGCTGCCATCGGGCGAGTCTCAGCTGATGGATGTCCGCCATGCGCTTCTACATCTAACGAGACAAAGATCAGCCACCGCGCGCATTACAATGGGCGTTCATGAAAGACTGAGAGCTGGGCATAGGGACGGTCGCGGTTGGCTGCATCGCTTGGTTAGGTGCGTGCCGTGGCTTCATCTTGCACGCTCGAAGGAGGTCGTGTCTTGTAGCGCAGCCGTCCACACGCCCCAGCTGCCGTAGCCACGCATGTCATCCGGTCGCGCTTTTGGGCGGTAGTGGAATGTCCCGACAAGGCGCGCCTGTCGGTGATCGATCGCGGTGACGTCGGGGACTCCGCGGTACTCGACCCAAATACTGCGATCTACACCGCCCTGCTTCGACGCCGCACGGTCGACGTAGAGGCAGCTCGTCTCGCTGTCGGTGTAGTAGTATCCCGTCACTGAGACGCGGCGACCGTCATACCTCTGCGGATGAGAGAGGAGATCGATCAAGGCAACTGCAGGTGGAGCTGCGCTCGCGACGCTCGAGAGCAGGCTTGCGCTCGCCGCAATACAGATAAAGCAGACGCGTAGGCTCATACACCTAACGAGAACAAGATCAGCCACCGCGCGAATTACGAGTGACGTTCATGAAAGATTGAAAGCTGGGCATAAAGACGGTCGCGGTTGGCTGCATCGCTTGGTTAGGCCTCCGCGTGTGGCTGCATGAAAAATGTTGCCGTCCTCTGTGAAGCGAACATCTCACCATAAGTAAACTCGCCATCAGGAAGCTGTGCATATGGAATGAAAACATCCAAGGCTTCATTCTCGCGCTCAAGTGCAAGCTGAATAGCGTCTGTCTGATCCACCTGTTCCGGCGGAACAATGCGCACGTCAAAGCAGACTCCAGCGGCGCGGATCTGGCCTTCCGAAGCCTCGCTGCGGAAATTCGCTGTCATAAGATCAATCAGCTCTTTCGACTTCGGCCGGTCTGACTCTCCTTTGGCCCCAACGCTGATGTGCCGCCCATCCGAGGTGATGGAACCGCCAAACGGGTAGAACTCGCCTTGCGCGTCGAGGAGGCGCTTAGCAAAGGGCAGCAGATCGTCGAGGAGCGCGTTTAAGTCTGGATGCGCCATTGTAGGCCTAACGAGAACAAGATCAGCTACGCCTGCCGGGGGGCGAGCGTGGCGCGCAGGTGAAAGGTTAAAGCTACCATTGAACGTGGGTCGTGCGACGGGCAGGCGTTAGCTGCATCGCCTGGTTAGGTCTCTCTTAGTGTGGCGTCGTAGTAGGTTGTGGTGCAGCTGGCGGTGCTGCGGCTGCTCGTGCCTGTGCCGCGGCGCGCTCCGCCTGCTGCTGACGCATCGTGAGCATCTGGATGTGCTGACGAATCTGGAGCGCGCGTTGAGTCCAAGCATTCTTATGCTGCTGGGTCAGGAAGTCATCCTTCTGAGCGGCCTCTTGCTTTCGATTGCCTTCTTCGTGTCTCTCCTCACGTTTTTCGATTTTGGCGAGGCGCGCGTCAGCGCGCGTGCCGTGTGAAGGAACGTCTTTGCGGCGGGCACCAAGGTCTGATGGGCCATGCACGGCAGCGGAACCTTGGATGCTAGCGACGGTTTGCTCTCGCTCATCCATCGCGCTGTTGAGTGCGTCGCAGACAGCGATAGCTGTCGTGAATTGCTCTCTCTCGGCTTCGGCCGCTCTCGCCGACTCGTCGGCGAGAGCAGCGCGAAGCTGACTAACCTCGGTGCGTGGAAGCGCCGGTCGCTGATCTATCGGACTAAGGATGGCGTCGAGGTGCGCGGCGGTGAACTGTGACAGACGAGCCGACGGCGGCTGCGGTCCCGCTGGCGCTGGCGGTGCGGGTTGCTGTTGCTGTGGCGGCGGCTTGCCGCCTTTGTGCGGCTTACCGGCGAATGCCGGGGCGATGAGTGCGATAACGATAACGGATGTGAGTGCGGTTTTTGTTTTCATGGGGTGTGGAGTTACGAGTGGCGTGCGAGAGACCTAACGACAACAAGATCAGCGACGCCTACCGGGAGCGAGCGTTGAACGGAGGTGGAATGGTTTAGTCATGGAAAATGTGGGGCGAACAGCGGGTAGGCGTTCGCTGCATCGCCTGGTTAGGTGCCGGGCTGTGCTGAGACTTGGCGCTCGATGTCGCGCGCTTTCGCATAAAGCTGCTCAATCTGCTGACGTAACTGTGCCGAACGCTGCGTCCATTGAGCCTTTTGTGTGTTCGCGAAGAACGCGTTGTTCTGCGCGGCCTCACGAGCCATGACGTGCTTGGTGCCGGGATAACCCGAGTCTCGCTGGGAGCCTTTTAGGCTCGCGACAGCACGCTGCCGCTCATCGACCGCTTGTGACAAAGCGTTGCATAGCGTGATAGCGGCCTGAAATGCTGGCTGCTGCGCGGCAGGAGCTTTGCTCATGCCGTCAGCGATCGCTGACCGAAGGTCTGCGACCGCTTCCGGGTGCTTTAACCCGGGCGCATCGAGTGGAGCAAGAATGATGTTGAGCCGTGCATCGAGGAATGGCTGGAACGCGCTGGATGGCAGTGCGCCGGCAGTCAGCGGCTGGTTCGCGGCCGGTGGCTGATACTTCGCGTGTGGCTTGCCTGCGCGCGCCGGTACAATTGCGATGCAACTTAGGACGAATATGAGTGCGTGACGGTTCATGGTGAGCGTGATAGCACCTAACGAGACACAAGATCAGCGACCGCGCGTGTTACGAGTGACGTTCGCCAACAGTCAAAGCTACGCATAAGGACGGCCCGCGGTTCGCTGCATCGCCTGGTTAGACCTTCGTTGGATCGGGGTAGGATGCTGCTTCACCACGTTGGCGGATTCGCTCCTCATATTTCTTCAGTGCGCGATCGAGAGCGTCTTCTAAATCGACGCCAGTCTTGTTTGCGACACAGATGACCGAAAAGAGAAGGTCACCCAGCTCGTCTGCCCAATCTCGTGTGGGGGAAAAAGTCGTCGACCCGTAACGCGACGCTTTGAGTGCTTCCTTAGCGACCTCGCCGAACTCGGACATCGCGTCGAGAAGGCGGTGAGCGACGTCGGCGTCGAGTTTGTGTTCGTCCACGAAATCGGCCACACGACGCTGAAATGTTTTCATAGGTCTAACGAGACACAAGATCAGCGACGAGGACGGGAGCGCGCTTTCGCCACGGAGAAAGGTAACTAGCTACTTCAAAGCTAGACATCGGAGCGGTCCTCGTTCGCTGCATCGCCTGGTTAGGTGGTGGACGTGGATCGGAGTGAAGACATGGAGAAACAGAGTCTGGAATGACAAAGCGCCCCGCTGCACGCCAAGCATCGAACCAGAACTCTGGAAAAAGGCGAGGCAAAACTGCCAGCGCGCTGAGCAAGAAGCTGCCAAGCGGGAAGTCCGTATCACAACCGCGCTTCCGCTGCTGACTGGCCCGCAACTCACGAAGCCGATGGAGCCGAGAAGCGCACGAACGACTGAGAAGCGTGGTAGCTATCATCGAGCGAGAACCAGCGTCATTGGCAACGGGCGCACACAACCACCTAACGAGAACAAGATCAGCCACCGCGCGATTTACAAGTGACGTTCATGAAAGAGTGAACGCGTGGCAAACGAGCGGTCGCGGTTGGCTGCATCGCTTGGTTAGATGCATAGCGTGGCTACAAGATGAGGCAGGATAAATATTAGGAAGCTGATAAAGCCGGCATTCCAGATGAGCACACACATGCGCATCCGCCGATGGAGAGAGCGTGCTGTCGGGTCGTCTTGCACCCACTGCGGCGTGTAAAACGGCCAGCCAAGAGCGCATCGCTGGAAAGCCATGCCGCTGCGGAACCAACGGAGTTCGGGCGGACGAAAGAAGAAGCCATTCGGCCGGCCATCTCGCTCCCACGCCTCGCGATGAAATGAGTACTCGTGGCGAATAAGACGGTCGAGAAAGTAAAAGGAAGCCAGTAGCGCACCTACGAGCGCAATCAGGAATATGGCAGACGCAGCGCTCAACGTGTCATGCATCTAACGAGAACAAGATCAGCTACCGCTGGCGAGAGCGCGCTTTGATTGCAATGTCGATGTGGAAATAACGTTAAGCGATGGGGACGGAGCGGCCAGCGGTTAGCTGCATCGCTTGGTTAGGCCTTAGCGTGTTATCAGGAACCATTCGATAAACTTGGTGTTCTCTTCGTACGCAAACTCAACAGAAGCTTTTGGTGTAACGAGGAGAATCCGCGTTAGCGGATTGTCTTCTTCTGGAGGGGAGCCACGCACAGTGCCGCCAGCCTTTCGGGTAAGCTCGTCCATCTGCCTAGCCGTCTCTTGCAATGCTTTTATCGTCTTTGCTTTTTCCGGATCGTACATGTCTTTCGGCTTGTACTGTGCCAATGTCTCTAGCACGCGCGGCACCTTCCAATCGCCGCTGAGTCCATAGGATAATGTGCCGGCGAACGCTGCAAACGGCGTGCCGCTGCTGGGGCGGGTTCGTGCCAGATAGACCTGAACCGCCTTCACGGTTTGGTTTGCGTCGATGTCTGGGTGCTCACAGCCAAACAACAAGCCCTTGTCGAAGTATGCGAGCATCGCGCCTTTCTTCTTCTCACCAGAGAGTGGTGTATTTGGCGGCCGAATCGACGCGGGGCGGCCGAGAATATCGGTAAGCTGGTCGAGTGAAAGGTCGAACAACGGCTTGCCGTGGAAGGTCGCAGCAACAAAGTCAATATCCGGTGTGTCGCCCTTGTCCTGCTGCGTCGGCGCAGCAGGACAATACGTTGCCAAGAAAGCGAGAATTAGATAAGCGTGTCGATTCATAGGCCTAACGAGACAGAGATGAGCGACGGCCACCGAGAGCGAGTGTGGCCCGAAGTGAGTGTGTCCTAGCGACGCAAAGCGTGAACGCAAAGCGGGTGGCCGTTCGCTCCATCGATTGGTTAGATAGATGATGTCAGAGTGTTACGGGTGACAGTAATCGGTGTTACACGTGTGTTGCGGAAACCCGCCTGAACAACTCGTCCCAATGCAGTGGTAATCAATTAGAATTGCCTTCGGGTTCTCACCGAATTCAGTCCAGAGCTGATTAAATTCTTCCTTCGTCAACTTACCTTTGAGGCAATCGACGTTTATGTCTGAGAGATGGCCCTCCTTGAAAACAATGCTTTGTGTCATGACCTTGATCTCATCTCCCGAACACTTCGACGCAATTTTCCCGGCGATCCCGTGCCTCGATTTCAGGAACGCAGTGAAATCGCTCTTGCTGTGAATTCCTTTTTGGTCTTTTGCTTGTGCCGCCGCCATAAGAATGGCAATCAGTGTGAATACTAATGTCTGTTTCATTTTCTTTGCTCCTTTGTTGTTTATATCGTGAACCGATGGACTTCGTAAAAACGATTCGTTCGCACTATCTAACGAGACCCAAGATGAGCGACCGCCGCCGAGAGCGCGCGTGAATCGCAGTGAACCGATTCTGGTCACGAAAGACGAAAATGCACAGCGGGCGGCGGTTCGCTCCATCGATTGGTTAGGCCTTCGGCTCGGAAATCATACCGATTGTTCTCAGCCACGTCTCCATCAACTCGGGCCATCGTGTTATTGGGAATTTCGAGCGCCGCAGCCCAAAGGCATGTCCGCCTTCTGCATATAAGTGCATCTCAACAGGAACTCCGGCCTTCTTCAGCGCCTCGTAATAAACCAGCGAATTCTCTACATCATCCACCGGATCATCCTCTGCCTGGATTAATAAAGTAGGCGGTGTCTTGCTGCTGACAGGAACATACGGATTCAATTCAAATTCCTTAGAGGTGTTCTCCAGCAGATGTCCGGGAAAAACAGCTACGGCAAAGTCCGGGCGACAGCTTTCCTCGTCGGCGGCATCGACAGTGGGATACAAACGCTTCTCAAAAAGGGTGCTCATCGCCGCCACTAGGTGTCCGCCCGCAGAAAACCCGATCACTCCGATCTTGTGCGGATCGATATCCCACTCCGCGGCGTGAGAGCGCACGAGTCCCAACGTCCTCTGCGCATCCTGCAACGCTTCCGCTGAGTTCGGATAACACCCCGATCTCGGCATCTTCCCCTCCCCGGGGACGCGATACTTCAACAGCACAGCGGTAATCCCTTTCGCCGCGAGCCACTCACAGACCTCTGTTCCTTCAACGTCGATGGCTAGAAGCCAATAGCCTCCGCCAGGAAACACTACTGCCGCAGCGCCGGTATTCTTTCCCTTTGGCGGATAGATCGTCATGGTTGGCTGAGAGACGTTGTCGACATGAACCCACGGCCTGCCAGCAACCAAGTCCTTCGTGTTCGTTGCAAAAGTCTCCGGTCCCCTATCAGGCCGAGCATCCGGCACCGCGCCCGGCCAGATCGGCACTTGTGTATGTCCCGGCGGAGGCTGCCAGCCGTGCGTCTCTGCGTTTACATCGCCAAACGCAGAGACAAGACAAAAAACCGAGAGCAAACGAAGTGCGGTATTCATTAGGCCTAACGAGAACAAGATGAGCGACAGCGGGCGGGGTGGCGCGTGGCCCGCAGCGAAAAGGTTGTAGTCATCTCAAGCGTAGATCGCAAGGCTGCCCGCTGTTCGCTCCATCGCATGGTTAGGTGGTAAGCGTGGCAAAACAGAGCAAACATAGAAAGCGAAACTTCTGCATCGGTGCGCGCACGACCGCAACGGACGTCTCCGAGCGTGCGTTGCCGGCAAGCATCGTCTCGCCCCAAGCCCGAGAGCGCGCTCTCGCCACGGAACGCCTCCCACTCAGCGGCGGTGTCGCCGACGGAGCGGAAGTCCGTATCACAGCGCCGCGTCGCTCGCCGGTCGCGTCGCCACAGACCGCGCCGAGAGAAGGCTCTCGCTGCAGGCGCGTCGGAGCCAGTGCAGACGTGACGAGCAAACCCAAACCGCCGCTCGTACGGAGCGCATCCGTCTCTGTGACGCATGGCCTCGCCGATAACCGACCGAGTAACCAAAGGACTATCGCCACGCTGCGCCGAACCACGACCAGCCTCGATCATGACGTGAGATGCAGAAGTCACCTAACGAGACCAAGATCAGCCACCGCGCGAGTTACGCAAGGCGTTCATAAAAGTTAAGGCGTGAAGCAAGGGGGCACTCGCGGTTGGCTGCATCGCTTGGTTAGGTGAACGCTCCCGCGAAAGAGAGTGGCGTCCGCGCAAGCAGGCTGCCTGGGCAAGCGTGGAGCTCGGAAAAGTGCTCATCTGAGGGGCGAAGCAACACCGGTGCGTTCCC
>JBBROO010000033.1:0-35909 GCA_038229295.1 Chthoniobacterales bacterium
GGACACGGCCCGGGACATGACGTGAAAATAAAATCGGCGATCCAAATCTTTCCTTCCAATTGCGCCGACCCGAAAGGCTGTTCGCTTTGGCTTGTTAGCTGAAAGGACGGCACCGTACCGTATGAACCCAGCGGATGATTGATCAGTTTATTTACCTGACTCCGCCAGACAATGAACAGTAAAGTCGCGGCCACGAGCGGGAGACCGAGCACAATGATTTTTCCGACGCCGGAACGGGCGGCTGATTGGCGGGTGGTCAGAACCGTGGCCGCGTTCATAGTTTTGTGATGACCAATGCGGCCAGCAGCAGCGGGAGATAAAGGATTGACGCGAAAAACAACTGCCGCGCCGCGACCGGTGTTCGTAATTTTAAAAATCGCATCGCCACCGCTGTGAATGCGCCGCTGAGGACGAGCGCGATTGGAACATAAATCGCTGACGCGATTCCAACAAAGCCGGGAAGCCCTGAGAGCATAAGAAGCAAAATGCAGAAGAGAACGCTCTGACTGGCGCTGCGTTCTCCCGTGCGGTCATCCCCGGAAATCATTTGGAATCCGGCGCGCGAATAATCGTCGCGATACATCCAGGCGATAGCGAAGAAATGCGGCAGTTGCCATAAAACTAAAATGACGAACAGACTCCAAGCACCAGCGTCGATCCTGCCGCGGGCCGCGACCCAACCGATCATTGGCGGTATCGCGCCGGGAATTGTGCCGACGAGCGTGTTCGTCGTGCTCTTTCGCTTCAGCGGCGTGTAGGCGAAAATGTAAATAATGATGGTCGCAGCAGCGAGCGCTGCGCTCAGCACGTTGCAAGTAAGTGCGAGATAAACCACTCCGAAGATCGACAATGTGGTGCCGAGAATCAGCGCCTGCCATGGGTGCATGCGGCCGCCGGGAACCGGCCGCGTTTTCGTGCGTTGCATTAACGCATCCACTTTTCGCTCCCACCATTGGTTCAACGCCGCCGCGCCGGCCGCGGCCGCCGCGGTTCCAAACACGACGTGGAATAGCGCGGCGAAACTGACCGGAGATTTTGCGCCAACATAAAACCCCACCGCCGTCGTCAACAGAACCAGCATTGTTAGGCGCGCTTTGACGAGCTCGGCGAAATCCGAAAATGGTCTGGTCTGGATGGACGCCGGAAGAGTCACTGTTGCCTTCATGCATTCGCTTGCTGGCTGCGCCAACAAATCGCTGAAATACTCACGCCGAAACATAGCATGATGGCGCCGACGGCGACATGCGCCGTCGCGATGTCGGCGGCTTTGTTGCTCCAGATCGTCCAAGCCCCTAACGAGACCTGAACAAACACGCCGATCACCCACAAGATCGACAATCGCTTCACCAGCGTGATCCCGTGCGTGCAAACGCGGCCACAAAAAGTGATGACCGAGATTGTGATGATGAGCGCCAAAAATCGGTGCGCCATTTGCAGCCAGATTTGAAACGCATTCACATCCGAAAGTGCGCGCGCATCGCGCCAGGCGTTGATTTTCGCCAAAGTATTTGCGCTCGTGTCTGGAATCCAGTGTCCGTTGGCCGTTGGGAAATCAAGAATGGCCAGGTCGCGATGTTGATGACGCATGGTCGCGCCGAGCGCGAGTTGCAGATAAATTAACATGGTCGTGGCGATGACGAATCGACGCGTCGCAAGATCGACATGTGAATTTGGCAGAGACCGCCAAAAACTTGAAGTCACAAGCGCGATGAGAATGAGCAGACCGAGGAATGCTTGCGCGAGACAGGCGTGAAAGATTCCGATTTCATCTTTCAACATGGTCACGCGCAATCCACCAAGAATTCCCTGCAAGATAACGGCGCCGAGCGCGGCCCAGCCGAGATTACGAACCCATGGCCGATCTTCCGCGCGCCAGAGCCAGACTGCGAGGATGATGGTGAGAAATCCGACGAGCGACGCGATGAGGCGATGCGTATGTTCAAAAAAGATTCCGCCGATCCATTTTGAAACCGGAAAGAGAAACATGTTGTAGCCGAAAGTGGTCGGCCAATCGGGCACGGCGAGACCGACGCCTTTGCTCGTGACCATTCCGCCGCTGCAAATAAGAAACAACGTGGCGACCGCAGTGAACCACGCAAAGCGGTTCAGCCAACGTGCCGACAATGAAGATGTCGATCTTAGCGCCACGTCGTGCGCGTTCGACTATTGACCGCTCGGACTCGGCGCAGCGGTTGGATTGGCGGTCTTCGGTGCGCCGGGCGGCGCAATGGTTCCGGGAGTTGGACCGACCGCCGGTTCGCCTGGTGGGCGCGCCGCCGCCGGCGGCGCACTTTGATTCCCGGAAAGTTCGACGCGCTCCTTTAACCACGCTTGATACTCCGCGGGCTCATCGACCACGAGCGTTCCTTTCATCGAGTAATGACCGAGCCCGCAAAGCTGACCGCAGATGACTTCGTAGCTCCCGGTCTTAATCGGCTTGAACCACATCGGGATGATGGAACCGGGAATGGCGTCCTGCGCGATGCGCATGTTCACGAGCGCAAAGTTGTGAATCACGTCCTTGGATGAAAGTTCGAAGATGACTGGCCGATTCACCGGCACATGAATTTCACCGAGCGTAACGATGTCATCTTTAGCCGAAGGATCGCTGGAATCGAGACCGACTGGGTTTGAGTTCGTCACCAGGCTGACATCGCGCCGACCGAATTGTCCGTCCGGACCGGGCAGATGAAAGTTCCAATTGAACTGCTGACCGACGGCGTGAATTAAAATCGCGTCCTTCGTATCAGGAAATTGGTTAACGCGTTTAGCCCAAAGCGGAATGGCGAACCCGATCAGGAGAACGGCTTCGATCAGCACGACGGAAAATTCAAGATGGGTGGAGATGCCGCTTTTCACTCCGTGATGATCGGCCACGGGATGTTTGCTTTTGCGAAAGCGCAACAAAACGAAAATGAAAAACGCGGACCAGCCGACGAACAGCGCGCCCATAAACCAATGGGAAAACTCGATGATGTGATCGATCTGATAGCCGTGCTCGGAGGCGTTAGGCGGCTGGCCGAGGAATTCGTTGATCAACGCGAGGCTACTCATATTTGCCCAAATCTTCCTCGGTCAATTCCTGATGCGGCTGGAGCGGCGTGCGTCCGTGACGATAAATCTGGTAACTGAATACGCCGATTCCGCCGACGACGGACATGACGGCGCCGAACAAAAACCAGATGGCGACGGCCATGTGCTCGCCCGATTTTCCATCTTGCGCGCCGTAGCAGAACGGACAGGCCATCGCTTGTGACAAGGGGAGCAAGATCGACCCGCCTACGCACAAGGCTCCGGCGCGGCGGGCAAAGGACAAGATCGACAAAAACTTTTTCGCGTTCATGTGATGATGCCGAGTCGTTTCATTTTCCGGTAAAACCAGACGCCGTAAATGACGAGTGCGACCGCGGTGAGGAACGAGGCGATGGCGCCGCCGAGATAAACTGGAACGCCTTCCACCAGATTCACCCAAACGCACCACGCGCCAACGCCGAGCGCAAGCAGCGTCGAAAAAACGATGAAAACGAAATGGAAAGCTTTGAGTGACATTTAACGAACGATCGGATCGTACCAGGCGAAATAGGTGAGCCAGAAGAGGGCGAAAACGAAAAGGCCGGTAAAAATAAGCACGCGGTAGATCAACTTCTTTTCGGCCGCGAGATGCATAAAGATCGCTCCGACGAGGCTGACTTTGAAAGCGGCGAGGAGCAGCGCGACGATGATGTTCGCTTTTTGCGAGCCGAAATTCACGTAGGACAATCCGACAGTGATGGCCGTGCAAACGATCAACGCCAGGCCGACCAGCAAATAACCTTTCACGTGCTTTTGCACGTTGTGAGCGTATTCCTCATGCTCTTTCGGATCTTGCGAAATGTCAGGCGGATTGTTCATGACTCAGAGCAAATAAAAGAGCGGGAAGACAAAAATCCAGACAAGATCGACAAAGTGCCAGAAGAGTCCGCAGACTTCGACGCGGTTGGCGAGATGTTCGGGATTGCGCTGGTAAAGTTTTTTGCTGACCGGCAGCCACATGTAAATGAAGACGAGGACGCCGCCGAGAACGTGCAAGCCATGCAGGCCGGTGATGGTGAAATACGTTGCGAAATAGGTGCTGTGCGTCGGCAGAAACATCGTCGCGCGTTCCACATCCTCCTTGTCGATCTTGCCGATCTTTTCCGTGGGCGGAACGTAGAAAAAGTGCGGACGATCCATGGCGGGATTCGATGGATCGGCATTCACGGGGTCGAGTGCGACTTCGTACTCTTTAATGTTGGCGTCGTTTAGCGCTTCGTGATTGTGCAAATGTCCGCTGATCTCGAGGCGCGGCGACAGACCTTTTTCGGCAAGATGTTTGTTGCCGAGATATGGTTCGTACTTCTCGAGACGATCCGGTTTAATGAAGATGCCGAAGTGCTCGAATTTCTGCGGCCATTCGTAAGCGAGTTTGACGGCCAAGAAAGTTACGCCGCACAAAATGGTGATGAGCATGTACCACCAATACGCGCGGTATTTTCTCATCTTCAGCGCGGCCCAAGCGAGCACGACCGTAACCGATGACGCGATGAGAATCGCGGTGTTCATGGTGCCGACCGGAACGTTGAGCAATCCGTGCGGCCACATTCCGGGCGGGGCATCGAGTCGAAGAAAAATGTAGGCGGAGAAAAGTCCGCCGAACAACATCACTTCCGATGCGAGAAAGAGCCAAATGCCAATCTTCGCATTCCAAAGCCCGGTGTCGGGACGATTCGAAATGGTATACGGAATTTCCATGTCGATCTTACGCGAGCACGGGCTCGATCGGCGGTTTCTTGCGCGTGCGCTCGGTCTCTTCGACCGGCTCGTTTTGCATCGTGAAATCTTTGTCGCGGCCCGGAAGGCTGTATTCGTAGGGGCCGCGATACGCTACCGGCGTCTCGATAAAATTTCCGTGCGGCGGTGGTGAAGGCGCCGTCCATTCCAGCGTGGTCGCTTCCCACGGATTATCGTTGACCTTCTGCCCGTGTTTTCTGCTCCAGAAGAAATTAATGATGAACGGAATTTGCGCGAGACCCATCGTCCAGGCGGCCCACGAGATTGGCGTGTTCCACTGGAATCCGCTCAAGCCCCAGACGTGTTCGTTGCCGATGCTCCAGCCCTGGCCGCCGTCATACCAACGCCGATGCATCCCGAGCATTCCCTGCAAAAACATCGGTAAAAAAATGACGTTCATGCAAATGAGCGTAGGCCAAAAATGCACCTTGCCCCAGAATTCGCTCATCATTCGCCCGGTCGCTTTCGGATACCAATAGTAAACGCCGGCGAACAATCCGAAGATAGTCCCCGGCGCAACGATATAATGGAAATGCGCGATGATGTAATAGGTATCGTGGAGGTAGAGATCGGCCGAATTAAACGCGAGCGGGATACCCGTTAGGCCGCCAATTCCGAACATCGGCAGGAACGCGATGGCGAACAGCATGGGCACGTTGAATCGGATCGAACCGCCCCAGAGCGAGATGAAGAACGCGCTCAAGATAATCACCGACGGGATGGAAATGAGCAGCGTCGTCGTCTGGAAAAATGCGCTCACGGTCGCGCCCATGCCGGTGAGCCACATGTGATGCGCCCAGACAACGAATGAAAGAAATCCGATCACGAGCACGGAGAACACGAGCGATTTGTAACCCCAGAGCGGTTTGCGCGAATTGTTCGCCAGAATTTCGGCGACAATTCCGAACGCGGGCAAGATCAACACATAAACCTCCGGATGGCCGAGGAACCAAAACAGATGTTGCCAGAGCAGTGGACTGCCGCCGCCGCTGATGTGCACCTGCGCGCCGTTAACGACCAGACCGGTCGGCAGGAAAAAACTGGTGGCGGCGACGCGATCCATCAGCTGCATAACGATCGCAGCTTCCAGCGGCGGAAACGCGAGCAACAATAGAAACGCGGTCACGAATTGCGCCCAAACAAAAAACGGCAGCCGCATCCAGGTCAGCCCTTTGGCGCGGAGTTGAATAATCGTCGTGATGAAATTGACCGCGCCTAACAACGACGAGGTGATCAGAAAAATAAAGCCGATGAGCCAGAGCGTCTGGCCATTAAAAATCGCGTGGTAAGCCGGGCCTTTATCCGAAATATCCGAGAGCGGCGTGTATGAAGTCCAACCGCCTTTGGCTGCGCCGCCTGGAACAAAAAAGCTCGACAGCATGATGACACCGCCAACGCCGAACGCCCAGAAACTCGCCGCGTTCACTTTTGGAAACGTCATGTCGGGCGCGCCGATCTGCAGCGGCACCACGAAATTTCCGAAGGCCGCGAACGCCACCGGCACCACGCCGAGGAAGATCATGATGGTGCCGTGCATCGCGCCGAGCGAATTGTAAAACTCCGGCGCCATCTTGCCGCCATCCATGCTGCCCGGGCCGAAGATTCGCCCGATCATATTTCCGATGACCGGCAGCGCGTGACCGGGATACGCCAGTTGAAAGCGCATCAACATCATGAGCGAGAAGCCGAAGAAAAGCAGAATCAATCCGCAGACGCCGTATTGGATGCCGATCATCTTGTGATCGGTCGAAAAGATGTAAGTCCGCCACCAGCCGAGCTGGTGATGTTCGTGCTCCGCGTGCGGATCGTGCGAGTCGTGGTGGGTTTCGAGCGAAGTGGAAGCGTCCATTTGGGAAAATTACCCTGCCAATATCGAAAGAGAACCGCTCAATGCAAAGCTCGAAATTTCGATTGCGTGCTGATTTTCACCGCAGATGTAGATGTCGATCTTGCGGCAATAAAGCGAATCAGTCCGCCTCTTCTTCCGCTTCCTCGCCATGCTCGACGATATCGCCCTTCTTGAACAAAACGCCTTGCGCGATTTCCCGCCAGATCGGTTTTGTCCGCAGCAGCCACTCCAGATCCATCGAGAAATGTTTGAACTCCTCCTTCTGCGCATTCTCCATGATGGCGCGGGCGCTTTTGTCCTTCTCCAGCGCCATCCGCTGTTCGTACCAATTGATCGCTTCCGCTTCCTCCGTTAACGAAACGATCATGCGCGCAAACGTGCGCGTCTCTTCCGGCAATTCTTTCGGCGGCTCGTGATATTGTTCAAATCCCATTGTCGATCCTCCAGTTATTTAGCGCTTCCTTCCGGCACGGTCTTTTCATCTTCCAACTGTTCCTCGCGAAAACGTCGCAATTCGTGATTGCGTAAACTCTCTTCGAACAGATCGCGATTCATCGCTTGCGCCGCGGTCGCGCCCTGACCGGCGGCGATGATCATCTGACAATTCGCCGGCGTCACACAACCGGCCGCGTAAAGCCGAGGAACGCTCGTGCGCAGGCAATGATCAACTTCGATCTGACCGTCGGCGTCCAGTTTCGCGCCCAACTTTTCCGCCAGGCCAGTGTGAAAAATATCGCCCCGGGTCGTGAAGATAGTGTCGATCTTCACTTCGTGTTCGTCTGAAAACTTCAATGCGCACACCTGACATTTCTTATGATCGACATCGACGATCCGGTCCGTTTCCACCGGAATTTCGTATTCCCTCAGCCAGGCCGCGTGTTGTTCATCCCAATGAATCTTTTCGCCGTTCGTCGCCACAATGACGCAGGCCGAATAAAATAACATCCCGAGCGCGTACTCGACCGCTTCGTTGTTCGCTCCGCAGATAGCGATCCGTTTTCCGCGCACGCGATAGCCATCGCAGTCTTTGCAGAAAAACATGCTGTGCCCCAGACACTCTTTCACTCCGGGGATGTCGGGCGGAATATGAAAGATTCCGGTCGCGAGAAGCAAACTGCGGCAGCGATACTCCGATTTTTTTCCGCGCAGAAAAAATCCGTCGTCGTCCGATGAAAGATCGACAACTTCATCTTCCGCGAACTCGACCTCATGCCGCGCCGCCTGTTTCCGGCCGTACTTTAACAGGTCGTTGCCATCGACGCCTTTGGGGAACCCAAGATAATTTTCCACGCTCGGCTCCCATTTTGCCATTGAGTGACCGGAATCGATCACAAGCGTGTCGCGTTGCGCGCGGCCGAGATAAATCGCTGCCGACAATCCGGCGATGCCGCCGCCGATGATAATTGCTTCGCGCGTTTCCATACGAACTCATAACGAATTCGTCTGTCGACGCACCCTTAGATTCTTTTAGCTGCCGGCCGGACGCTGGAGATGTGAGCTGATGCTGGCGATTTCGCCTTGGGTGAGTTCCGGCTGCTGCCGCTCGAAATATTTTTCCAATGCGTCCGCGGTCACAACATCGACATCGTAATCTCCGGCATCGCGCCGGACCTGCCAGTCGCCCGCGAAAACGAGCACCGGCTTCGCAAAATAGTTTTGCGGTAACTGCGCCTGCAATGCAGAGGCTGCGTCGCGCGCTTGCCCAAGCGGACGATTGTCGGTAATCCTTCCGCCAAAAATGAGTTCGTTATTGCTCGAATGTTCGATTGTGCCCGAGCCGCTACGATTTTTCATCGCGATCGCATAGATGCCGCCCGGCCCAACGACGACGTAATCGACCTTGCCGTTTTCGGCCGGCACATCGCTGACTACGCCAAAGCCATTTCCCCGAAGCCGATCGAGAACTTCCCCCATGTGCGCACTGGTACGCGTTTGATGCAACCGCGGACGTAATCGAAAAATCTCGAAGCCGCCGTAGCACGTCACAAAGAGTGTGAGCAACGTCCAGAAGCGCGGATCAGGATTTCCGCCGGCAAATTCTTTGGCCCATGCGACCGAGCAAACGAGCCAGAAAGAAATCAGGATCGCCAGCAGCGGCGGAACGTGAGCGACAGATTTGCGGGTGAAAGTCACGCCCGCACTGCCGCTACTTTTGTGCCAGCGGCCCAAATGAAAGATGTCGATCTTGCGCGGGGTTAAGTTTCGTCGCGTTCGTTCCACCATTTCGACAATTGCGCGCCCGGAACTTTCGGAATCGCCTTTCCCGCTTTGTCGTAATGCGAAGTGTCGTTGAACAACGTCAGCCGCGCGCGCGTGGCGTCTTTGAAATCGACAATGTTCAACGCCGCCGGCTTCTGGTCGAGATTATCGCGATAACGCCGCGGATCGAACCCGAGAAGCGAACTGAGCAAAAGCCGAATGGTCGCCTTGTGCGAAACAATCAGAAGCAACTTCCCCGGATGTTCGCGCACGAGATCGATCAACACCGGCAATGCCCGCGCGGTCACGGCGAGTCCGCTTTCCCCGCCCATCGGCGCAAAGGTGTACGGATCCTTCTCCCACTCCGCCGCTTCGTCGGGAAATTTCTCTTCGACTTCGCGCCGCGTCATTTGTTCCCAGCGACCATGCGAAATTTCGCGCAAGCCATCGCGCGTTTGCACTTCGAGTTTGTGCGGCGCGGACAAAATGCTCGCGGTCTCGACCGTGCGGCCGAGCGGCGACGCGAACACCGCGGCGATTTTCTCGCCGCTTAATCTTTCGGCAAGCCGCCGCGTTTGCTCACGGCCTTCGTCAGAAAGTTCGACATCGGTCGCGCCCGCGAAACGATCTTCCGCGCTCAACACCGTCGCGCCATGTCGCACCATGAAGACTCGAGTCGCGCTGACTGACATACGCTCAGAGTCGTACTTGTCGATCTTGCGATTGTCGATCTTAACGCGGCCCGCGCGGAAGCGTCGGCGCGATCGCGAAAAAAGCGATCGGCAACACCGCCACTGCGATGGAGGCGGCGATCGTGACCAGGTTCGCGGTCAGAATTAAATTCGGGTCAGTCAAGCGATGCAAGAGCGCCAGTGCCGCCGCGGGAATCAACACCGCGATCGCAACCAACTCCGCGAAAATAAATCGCAGCATCTTACTGCGTCGCCTGTCGTCCAGATTCGGTTCAGGTTTCAAATCGTGATCCATCTCCTGCCTTACCATACCGAGCCGGGGCGTCGGCGAAAGATCGACATGCACCGGCTCCGACAAGCGCACCGGACCGAACGGCTTCCGATTTTGCACGTGTCCATTTCCATTCTGCGGAATGGCCGCCGCGCGCGGCCGACGCGGCTGCGGTTTTATTTGCGGACGCATCGCCTGGATTTCATTGAGCACGCGGGCGCGACTGATTCGGCCGGAGAAATAATCGGGGAAACTGTGCGATTCGCTAGGGATGAGAGACATGGGCCTCAAGAAGTATCCGGTCGCATTTTCGCGGTCAATCACAGATCAACCCCGACCGCGTTTTTGTGAAAATTTTCGCCCCGGCCTTACATTGAGAGGTGGAGCAAGATCGACATCTACAACGCCACTCCGGCTCGGAGCGCGCCATTATCCACCTCGACATGGACTGCTTTTATGCCGCGATCGAGGTGCGCGACCGTCCCGCTTTGCGCGGCAAACCGGTCGGCGTCGGTGGCGCGCGGGACCGTCGTGGCGTTTTGACGACGTGTAATTACGAAGCGCGAAAATTCGGCGTCCGCTCGGCCATGCCCACCTTTATGGCGCTGCAACGCTGCCCGGGTCTCATCGTGCTTCCAACTCGCTTCGATGTTTATCGCCGGGAAGCCACAGTTGTTAGGGGGATTTTGCATCGCTTCAGCAAACTGGTCGAGCCGCTCTCGCTCGATGAAGCTTATCTCGATGTGAGCGAACATCCGGGCGCGCCCGCCGCGCTGGCCGAAGTCATTCGCCGAATTATTTTTCGCAAAACAAAACTGACCGCGTCGGCTGGGATCGCGCCGAACAAACTTTTAGCCAAGATCGCGAGCGAGATCAACAAACCGAACGGCCAGCTCGAAGTGAAACCGAAAGACGTTGCGGAGTTCATGCACGAACTGCCGGTCCGGAAGATTTGGGGAATCGGTCCGGCGACTGAACAAAAACTCGAACCGCTTGGCGTGAAAACATGCGGACAGTTGCAGCGCTTCTCGCGCGTTCAACTTGTCGATCTTTTCGGCAAGTTCGGCCTCGAGCTCTATGATCTTTGCCGCGGCATCGACGCTCGTCCGGTCGAGCCAGATCGTCCGCGCAAATCCCTCAGCACCGAAGAAACGTTCAGTGCCGATCTGACCACGCTCGAACAATGCGAAGAAAAGATGGAAGAATTGTTCGCCGACCTGATGGCAGAGCTCGCGCAAAAAGAAGGCGCGCGCGCGGTGACTAAGATTTTCGTGAAACTAAAGTTTTCCGATTTCACGCGCACGACAGTTGAGCGCGCCGGTCTCGAGCCGTCGCTGGCCGCCTTCCAGCCGCTGCTAATGGAAGCGTTCGCGCGCACTGGAAAAGCGGTGCGGCTCATCGGCGTCGGCGTGCGTTTTGCCGAACCGGAAACGAGCGCCGCGCAATTGTCGTTGCTTTAGCGCGGATTAACCGGAACGCCGCCGCGCCAGCACCATGGCGATAGCCAGCAGGAAAAATTGGATGTGCCGTCTGGTCAAAAGCGAATCGTGCCGGCGAAAACCAGGGAGCGTGACTTCGCCGTTGTTTTCGATCGCGCGGCGAACATCCCGCGCAATTTGGCGCGGCACGCGATGGACCTTTGCTTCGTTGTCGATCTTCATCCTGACGCCTCAACTAAAGCAAATCAGCTGCCAATCGCGGCGCGTCTTGTAATCCGCGGCGCACGACCAATGTTTAGAGCGCGTGACGTCAGCTCAACAACGTAAAATCGCCGCGACCGATTGCGAAGTGCGGTTCGATAATCTGACCCGGCAGTTGTACGCAACCGACGCGTCGATCTATCAAATCCAACCGGCCGGCGTTGCTTTCCCGCGCACGGCGCAGCAAGCGAGCGCGGTGATTCGAGCGGCGGCGGATGAAAATATTTCCATCACTCCGCGCGGCGCCGGCACCAGTTTGTCCGGCGGTGCCATCGGTGACGGGCTTATCGTCGATTTCTCGCCGCACAATAGCAAGATCGACAATCTCAAGATCGACAATCGCACCGTGCGCGTCGGCGCTGGCGTTGTGCTCGATCAACTCAACGCCTTCCTCAAACCTCACGGTTTTTGTTTCGGCCCCGATGTCGCAACCAGTTCGCGCGCCACACTCGGCGGAATGATCGCGAACAATTCTTCCGGCGCGCGCGTCCCCGTTTACGGAACGACCGCGGACCACGTTGTCTCGCTCGAGATCGTTATGGCCGACGGCCGAATCGAGAATCCCTCATCGCTGCGCGACGAATTTGGCAAGATCGACAATCTCATTCGCGCGCGCGCCGCCGACATCGCTAACCACATGCCACCGGGTTTACTGAAACGCTGGCCCGGCTATGGCATCGAACGTTTTCTGCGTGCGCCGAATCTCAACGAGATTCTCGCCGGCAGCGAAGGAACTCTCGCCGCCATCATTTCGGCCGAAGTAAAAATTTCACCACTGCCGCGCGAAAAAGGTTTGGGTTTGATTTTCTTCGCTTCCATCGCCGACGCGATGCAAGCCACGGTCGAACTTCTCGATCTGAAACCGGCCGCGATCGAACACATCGATCGTCCGTTGCTCGATCAAACCAAAGGCCAGCTTCTTTTCCAAGCGGCGCGCGATTTGATGGAGCTGGATGCCAAACCGTGCGCCGCCATTTTAATCATCGAGTTCTACGACGACAACGTGACCGAGCGATTGTCGATCTTGCAATCGCGCTCGCTTGGTTTGCGCACAAAAATCCTAACGAGCGCGAAAGAAATGAATCTCGTTTGGTCGGTCCGCAAAGCGGGGCTTTCGCTTTTGACCGGTTGCGTCGGCGCCGCCAAACCAGTCGCGTTTATCGAAGACGCCGCAGTTCGGCCGGCGCAGTTGCCCACTTACGTCGCCGGACTCGAAGCGATCATGAAACCGCTCGGGCTTTCGGCGAGTTACTACGGACATGCCGCCACCGGATTATTGCATGTGCGCCCGGTGCTCGATCTGCATGACGATGTCGATCTTAGAAAGTTTCGGCAGGTTGCGAATGAGACTTCGGCGCTAGTGAAGCAATTCAAAGGTTCGCTCTCGGCCGAGCACGGTGTCGGCATCGCGCGCACCGAATACATGGCGGAGCAACTCGGCGACGAACTGCTCGACGTGATGCGCGAAATCAAAAAGACGTTCGATCCGAAAAACATTTTCAATCCGGGAAAAATTTTGTCGGACGGTCGGCATAAGATCGACAATCACCTGCGCGATAATTTTTCTGCGCGGATCGAGCTGCCGTTCGAGCCGCGGCTCGCTTTCGCTTTCAAAGACCGCTCGTTCATCGGCAACCTCGAACAATGCAATGGCTGCGGCGGTTGTCGCAAAGATGCACCGATGATGTGTCCGACATTTCTGGCGACGGGCGATGAAGTCATGTCGACGCGCGGTCGGGCCAATATTATTCGCGCGGCGTTGCAAATGCGCGCGAACGGGCATGATCCGTTGCGCTCAGACGAGCTCGATGCGGCGCTGAGCAATTGTCTTTCGTGCAAAGGTTGCACGCCGGAATGTCCGTCGAACGTCAATCTCGCCTTGCTCAAAGCGGAGATGAATTACGCGCGGCATCGTCGCGATGGAATGCCGCTGCGGGAGCGCATCCTGAGTAATGTGGATTTGTTAGGCCGACTTGGTTGCGCGATGCCGTCGTTGGCAAATGCGATTGTCGATCTTGCGCCGGTCCGCGCGCTCATGGAAAGGACGCTCGGGCTTTCGGCGAAACGGTCGCTCCCGCATTACGCGCATGAGCGATTCGATCGTTGGTTCGCAAAACGATCGCGAAACGGTGCGGGACGCGGCAAAGTCATTTTGTGGGACGACACCTTTGTGCGTTACAACGAACCCCAGATCGGGATCGCGGCGGTGAAAGTGCTCGAGGCGCTCGGATTCGAAGTGACGCTCGCGCAAGATCGATCCGCCTCCGGCCAGCTACGGCGCGACAGGCAATGTTGTGGCCGGCCGGCTTTCAGCCAGGGCAACTTGGATTACGCGGCCAAGGTCGGAAAACACAATGTCGATCTCCTGAACTCCTTGTCCTCTCAACCCCTCAACGCCTCAACCGCTCAACCATCGGCCCCGCCGATTATTTTTCTGGAGCCGTCGTGCTGGTCGATGTTCGTGGAGGATTATCGCGAGTTAAAGATCGACAAGGCGGAGAAGATCGCGGCGCGTTGTTTTCTTTTCGAACAATTCGTCGACGATCTTCTTGAACGCGAGCCAGGCGCATTACGCGCGCAAGATCGGCATGTGAATGTCGCGATTCATGCGCATTGTCACGCCAAGTCGATTATCAAACCGCAATTCATGGCGCGACTTGCGGAACGGCTGCCCGGAGTGAAGGCGACGTTGCTCGACACCGGTTGCTGCGGAATGGCCGGCGCATTTGGAATGACGGCGGAGAAGTATGATTTGTCACTGCAAGTCGCAGCGGATTTGATCGGCAAGATCGACAATCACAATCCCGATGTGGTCGTCGCGTCAGGGACAAGTTGCCGGCATCAACTTGTCGATCTTACGAAAAGACATCCGAAACACATGGCGGAGCTGATTGCCGACGCGATGACGTAGTCCGTATTCGAGCGCGACAAAGCTTGTGTGACTGAATGTGGTTTTGTGGGGTCCCTCGCCGTCTGCGCGGCTCGGGATGACACCAGCATGTTATGCTTTGGGTGGCAGGCCGGGTTTTGGCGGCTCGTTAGGCTTAGGCTGACCGGGTTTCGCTGCGCTTTCTTCACCGCCCGGAATATTTGCGTCAGCCGGGACCGCTTGCAGATCAGGTTCGGTAAAGGAATCGGGATGACTGGCGAGTTCCTTGCGCATGGCAGCGATTTGTTCGGGTGAAACGGGACTGCCGGTGTTTCCCCACTCCTGGCGAATGTAAGTGAGGACGTCGGAAATTTTTTGATCGTTCAAAGTTTTGTCCCACGGTTGCATGACAGCGCTGCCGAATTGTTTGCCTTTCACTTTGAGCGGGCCTTGCAATCCTTTGAGCACAATCATGGCGTTGCGACGCGAACCGCCGTTGACGTACTCGGAGCCGGCCAGCGGTGGGTATCCCTGATTTTCCGAACCGACACCGCTGGGTTGATGACAGACCGCGCAGTTGGCGAGAAAAACTTTTTTGCCGCGCTCGACCGGCGTTAGTTCGGCAGTTTGACCCGCGCCAGCTGCTCCGGCCGCGCCTGCTTTTTTCGATGGCGGCGGACCGCCTAACGGATCGAGACCGTCACCGCTGAAGTTTCCGGAGTAACGGCCGAGATAAGCGCCGCCGCAAAAAAGAGCGAGACCGTAAACGACGATCAGCCAGATCGACAACGGTTCGAGGCCGACGCGCGGTTCGAGTTTTTCGCGTTGAATGGCGGCGTGCACTTCCTGCACTTCTTCGTTCTCGCCGTAATCCATTCCCTGGCGGAACCGTGGCGCGGAGTCTGAAGGTTTGTCGTTCATTTCGGCGGAGCAACTGCGGGAGCTGGCGAAACCTTAGCGGCGGGCGGAGATCCGGCGGGCGCGGCAGACTTCACTTCTTTCAACGGATGCGATTGATCGAGCGACATCAAATAGGCGACCAGACATTTCGCTTCGTAGGTCGGGACAATTTCGAACCCGTCGGGCGGAGCGTCGGCGCCGGCGAGCTTGATTGCGTCGGCAGAAGGTTCGCCGGTGATGCGGCGTTTCTGGTAGAGAAAATGGTAGGCCGGCATGTTGGAATCGAAGGTCACGCTGCGCGGCGAATAAAGATGTCGATGATGCCAGGCGACAGAGTAGGGCGCCGGCTCGCCGGATTTCGTTTCGTTTTCGGGAGATGCCGCGGGCGATGGACTCGGCGCGGGTCCTGCAGTTTTATTTTCAGCCGGCGATGGAGATGTCGATGTACCGGGAGATGCAGCAGGCGACGGTGATGAAGTCGCGTCTTCGTTAGGCGCGCGCTTGCCGATATTCGCAAGGTCCGGGCCGAGGCGCATTTTTCCGAGAGGCGCTGGTCGCGCGAAAATATAATCGCGCGGCGCGCTGCGACGCTCGCCCCATTTACGATCGATATCGGAAGCAGCGTAATCGGCGCGAACCTGTTGGCTGTGGCAATACATGCAACCGTTACCGACATAAACGTGACGGCCGCGCTCGGCCATGCCGGAGATCGGCATCGGATAAACATCGGTGCCTTCCTCGTCCGATTGCGGATCGAGATGCCCGATCTGCGCGTTCGGAATGACGGTGAGCCCGAGCCAGGAGAACGCGAACGTTCCGAATAATCCGAGAAAGAGTGAGACGACGCCTTTCATAATTTTTCTCCCGAAAAATTCCGGCTACCCTCGCCGCTTTGCCGTGCACCTCGCTCGTCCCAGCTCGCTCGGTTCATAATTGTGGCTCGGCGCCTTCGGCCTCAACCGGATTTAAAAATGTGGGCACGCTTGCGGTTCGGCCCAAACCAAAAAGCATGAGGCCAAAATGAAACGCGAAAATAAAATGCGATGCCATCATCAAGACGCCGGCGAGACTGCGACCGCGCAAATATGGAAGGAGCGATTGCGTGCTCTCGGTAAAGGGAAGCGTCGGATTGTCCATGTTCAATCCTTCGGCCAAGCCGCCAGCGAGGAGCATTAATGTCATCAGACCAATCCCGTAAACCGACGCCCAAAAATGGAGTTTGATGAGCGAGGCGTAACGCCATTCGCGCCCGACCAATCGCGGCACAATGTAATACATCGAGCCAAACATGATCATGGTGAAGAAAGCGTAGAGGCCGAGATGGGTGTAAGCGACGTTGGCCTGCGTGAAGTTGACGTAGCGCGCGATGGAACGCAGCGAGATGAGCACGCCCACTCCGCTGAAGACCGTGTACGACATCGCGCCGAAAACGGTGAAGCGAAGCGTGGGGCTGTAACGCATCAACTGAAAATATCCCTTCATCGTCATGTGATGATTCAGTCCGACGGTCGTGACCGGAATGATCGTTAGGATGGTGGCGGCGATGCTGGCGGTGATCATCCACGCCGGAAATGGTCCATCGACAAGCCGCTGCATTCCGGTCCAACTGGAGAAAAGCGCGTAGGTCCAAAAACCGATGGTGGCGAGATGATAACTGTAAACCGGGCGACCGATTACTTTCGGGATCATGTAATAGGCGGTGCCGAGCGCGATGGCGCCGAACCAAAGGAACATCATGTTATTGGCGAACCACCAATTGACCGCCGCTTGCATGACGCCCTGCACCGGCACGGCGAAGAGCATCAATTGCGCGGCCGCGTACATCCACGGGAACCAGAGGAATGCGCCTAACAAATACCATTGCGTGATGTAAATTTGTCCGCCGCGACGGAAGCGGAACATCAGCACCGCCCATGACATGATGAGCGAATAGGCGATGAAAAGAATGATGGCGGCGTAAGGCGGGAATTCGAGCCACTGATAACCGGTGTTGTCGCCCGCGAGAATGGCGCCGACGCCGATGAGCACACCGAGATTCCAAAACGCCGCGCCGGTCACGAGAAGAAGCGGACGCCGCAAAACCGTGCGGCACAAACGCGCCATCAACCAAATGGCCGTGCCCATTCCCGCCATCGAGGCCCAGCCGTAAACCATGATGTTCATGTGCGCCGGACGAACGCGGCCCCATGTCAGAAAGCTGATGTTCGATAACAAATCGGGCGAATGCAGTTTGAAGGAAACGAAACCGGCGAGGAGCGTGCCTAACAACAACCAAACGATGGCCGACGTGTAGAACATCAACACCGGCACGCGCGTCGAAGCGTCGATGAGTGCGCGCTCGACCGTGTCCACTTCGCTCGGCTGAACATCGGTCGAGAGCGCTGGCGCTTTCAATGGAATCTCAGCGGCGTCCATAAAGAAAATGAAAGATCGACATGTACATTTGCGGTGAAATCAAGATGGTGTCGGGCTTGGTGTTTCTTTTCCGCGAACGGGAAGCGGTGAACCCGCTGGGGCGATCGATGGTTTAGGACTTGGTGAGACCGCGGGCTGTGCCGCAGGTGCAGGAGGAGAAGTTGCGGGTGTGGCCGCGGCGCCGGGTTGAGTTCCGGGCGGCGCGTCCGGTGGATTTGAGGCGGCCGCAGGTTGTCCGCGATTTTCGGATTCGGGACCGGCGACCGCAGTTGCTTTCGGCGGCGCGCTCGCTTTCGGCGCAGCTGATGGCGCGGGCGATGGAGCAGCCGGCGCTGACGCGGCGGGCGGCGGTGGCGTTGCGATCGGGCCAGCGGCCGCGGGTTGTTTCTGTTTCAACTCGGCCATGGTCAATTCCATGGCGCGCTCAATCGGGATCCGCGCGCTCCCTTTGTTCTTGTCGATCCAAGCGTAAGCGCTGAGCGACTTCGATTCTTCGTCATGCAATGTCTTGAGATTGTCCTGCCGTTTTTTCGCGCGCGTCGCTTCGTATTTGTCGCCGCGCGGCGCCGGCCCGATCACGGCCAGCACGATTCCGCCAAAGATGGCGAAGAGCAGGACAATCCCGAGCCACGCCGAAAACGGCGCGCGCGTTTGCGCAACTTGGCGAAGTGATTGCGATTCGGCCATATCAGTTCACCAATTTCAAAGACTCGATCAGGCGCGGATCGCGCACCGGAAAGAGCGAGGTGCGGCCGACGACGCGCAGATAAACAAAGGCCAGCGTTGCGCCGATGGCGATAAGCGATGTGAAATCCCACACGCTCACGTGCACGCCTGTTCCATGAAGCGCCGGCATGACGATGATGTACATGTCGAGGATTTGCATGCAGATGATCCAGGCGGCGACCCAACAAAGTTGGTGAGGATGTTTCTTGATCGAGCGCAGCAGTAAAATTCCAAACGGCCCGAAGAAGCGGCCGAAGACGAGGAGCATGCTCAGGTTCCACCAACTCTCGGTCGTGCGGACGAGATAATATTGCGTCTCTTCCGGCATGTTCGCGTACCAGATGAGCATGTATTGGCTGAAGCCGATGTAGGCCCAGAAAACGGAGAAGGCGAGCATCCATTTTCCCATGATGTGGTAATGCTCGAGCGTGACGACTCCCTCCAAATAACCGGCGCGGCGCAATGCGCTGATGACGAGAACGAGCAACGACATGGAGCTTCCAGCCGCGCCGGCGAAAATGTAAACGCCCCACATGGTCGAGAACCAATGATAGTTCAGACTCATCAGCCAATCGCACGCGCCAAAGGTGAGGCAGAACGCAAAGAACGGCAGACTAACGAATGATGTTTTTCGCATCGCGAGGGTGAAACGCGGATCGCCATCCTTGTCCTGGCGCACGGAGAACCGGCGCAGCAGTTGTGACGCGATGATGAAGAAAACGAAAAAGAAGACGGCGCGAATGAGGAAGAAATTCCAATTGAGATAGAGCCGCTTGGTGTCGAGCGCTGGTTCGCGGCCCGGCGGAATGTTCATCCAATCGTAGAGATGATGCCGGAAGACGAGGACCGGAATGAGAAAGATCGACATGACGGCGAGGAGCGTCGCGAGATTTTCCAGTTGCCGCCTAACGACAACGGACCACTCGGCGTCAGTGGCGTGATGGACGATGGTCCAGAAAAAGCAGCCGGCCAGAAGCGTGAAGAAAACGGCGAAGCCGAAAAGCCATGAGAAAGCAAATTGATGCTGGTCAACCACCGCGCCGACAACGCTGAGCACGAGCGCGACGAAGGCGACCAATGCGAGCAAGATCGACAATCCCCCGAAACGATTCGCCTCGAAGTATTCGCCTTCCGGTTTTGGCACTTCAGATCGTTCGCTCATTTCTTCGCCTCCGGTGTGGCTGCCGCCTTCGGCTGCTCGGCCGGTTTATCCAGCTCGGCGCGATGTTCTGCCGGCACATCGGCCGCGGTCGCGCCCTGACTTCGTTGCAGCGCACGCAAATACGCGATGATGGCCCAGCGGTCATTCACGGTGATGATCGGGCCGTAAGCCATCATCGTGTTTTTTCCGTTGGTGATGGTGTTGAAAATTTCGCCGTCGGCCATTTTCCGAATGCGATCGTCTTGCAAAGTTACCACCGTCGTTAGGCCGTATTGTTTCGTGATGCCGTTGCCAGCCGCAGTCGCACCGTGACACATCGCACAGGTGATATTGAAACGCTCGCGGCCGCGTTGCATTAACTGCGGCGTCACTTCCACTGGAATGCCCGTGCCCCAGTTAGTCCCCATTTTTCCGCTCTCGTAATAATCGGAGCCGCTGCTGAAAGCGACGCGAGGATGAGTCGGCGGAACGGCGACTGCCGTCGCCGGCGTGGCGATTGTTTCCGGCTTCGGCATTTCGTAACCGATCGGCACCGTCCCATTGATCGGCATGCGCGAGCCGCGGCCGTCGGCGAAAAAATTGCTCGGCGCCTGGGCGCGCACTTTCATTTGTCGCACCATGTCGGGGAAAACTTCGATCGGCGACCCGCGGCTTTTCTCTCCGCGAAATCCGAAGATGGCGACGATCGCGATCGTAAACAGAAGTGAGAGCAAGAGAAAGCCGCGCAACATAATCAGTCTTCGTGCACGATGGTGATGTGTTCGCCGCCGCTGCGTTCGAGTAAGTCACGCGCTTCCACTTCGGTGAACCGCGGGTCGCGCGCTTCGATGGCGAGAAAAAATCCGTCGTTGGTCGCGCGGCTGAAGCGGTCCCAATTGAAAATCGGATGATACCAGCGCGGCAATCCGTTCATGATGAGAACGGCGAAGAATGCGGCGAAGGCGGAGAAGAGCACGGTCAGCTCGAACATGATCGGGAAAAACGCCGGCACCGTGCGCCAGGTGTAAGGTTTGCCGTGAACGACGAGCGGATAGATGAACCACGACGGCCCGAACTCGAGAATCATCGCCGTTAAGAAACCGCTGATGCCGCCCGACAACACGACCGCGCTGAGCCAGGATTTTCCCAGACCCATGGCGTCGTCCATTCCGTGAATGGGGAATGGCGAGTAAACATCCCAGCGTTTGAACCCGGCATCGCGCACCAGTTTGGCCGCTTCATAAAGCGCGGCCGCGCTCGGATACTCCGCCGCCATTGCATAAACTTTGTGACCGGAAGGCGTGATCATGTGCGCTCCTCTCCGCCGGCAAGATCGACATGGTGATGTGGGTCGGCTTCCGGCAAAACGATTTTGACTTCGCTCATCGCGATCATCGGGAGAAACCTAACGAACAACAAAAAGAGCGACGTGAAAATTCCGAGCGTGCCGATGAATGTCCAAATATCGACCCAGGTCGCGTGAAAGATTCCCCACGACGACGGCAGAAAGTCGCGATGCAATCCGCCGACAATGATGATGAAGCGCTCGTACCACATGCCGGCGTTGACGCACATGCAGACGAAGTAAACGACGAAAATATTTCGCCGGCACCATTTGAACCAGAAAAGTTGCGGCGCCAAAAAATTGCAGAAGAGCATGCCGACCCACCAGTACCACCAATACGGACCGAGCACGCGATTGTAGAAAGCGAAACGCTCGTAATTATTTCCGCTGTACCAGGCCATGAAAAATTCCATGGCGTAGGCGTAAGCGACGAACGACCCCGTCAACAAAATGATCTTCGCCATTTTGTCGACGTGTTGCGGCGTGATGATGTCGTGCAGTTTGAAAATCGCGCGCGCCGGAATCATCAACGTCAGCACCATGGCGAAGCCGCCGAAGATGGCGCCGGCAACGAAGTAGGGCGGGAAGATGGTGGTGTGCCATGTCGGCAAGATCGACGTGGCGAAGTCGAACGACACGACGCTGTGCACTGAGAGAACGAGCGGCGTGGAGAGACCGGCCAATAGCAGATACGCCATTTCGTAATGGCGCCAGTTGCGATTCGAACCGCGCCAGCCGACTGCGAAAATTCCGAAAAGAAATTTCTTCGCCTTCGATGTCGCGCGATCGCGCAACGTCGCCAAGTCAGGAATTAATCCCGTATACCAAAACAAAACCGAGACCGTGAAATAAGTTGAGACCGCGAACACGTCCCACATCAGCGGGCTGCGGAAATTCGGCCAGATGCCGTAATTGTTAGGCAACGGCGCCAAATACCACGCCATCCAAACGCGACCAACATGGATGCCCGGAAAAATCGCTGCGCACATGACAGCGAAAAGCGTCATCGCTTCGGCTGAACGATTGATCGACGTTCGCCATTTTTGCCGGAGCAAAAACAAAATGGCGGAGATGAGCGTGCCGGCGTGTCCGATACCGATCCAGAAAACGAAGTTGGTAATGTCCCAGGCCCAGCCGACCGGATGATTGAGTCCCCATGTGCCGACGCCGGTGGAAATTTGGTAGCCAAGACAGAAAAGACCGATCGACGCGATGGTCGCGGTGAAGGTGAACGTGACCCACCACCAACGCGGCGCGCGCGATTCGACCACGCCGGAAATGCGTTCGGTGATCCAGCTGAAGTTCCGCTTGTTCAACACCAACGGCACGCGCGCGAGCGGGCGCTCCGTCGAACTCGACGCTTCGTCTTCAATCACATCTGGCGCTGTGGCTTCGTTAGGCATCTCTAAAACTTTGTTGTCATCCCGAGCCGCGCAGACGGCGAGGGACCTCGCGAAAGGTGATTGATCACACAAAGAACGCTCGCGTGCGCCACGAAGTAACTGTGAGGTCCTTCGCTCCGCTCAGGATGACAGAGTGCGTTGTAAGATCGACATCTCATAAGATCGACATCATGGTTCTTGCGGACTCGGGTTCGCCTCCTCTCCTTCGGGTTCGCCTTCCGGCTTTGGATTCAAAGTTCCCTTGTCGTGATCGGCCTCGTCGTTGTGTTTCGCTTTCTCCGGCGCTTCCGATTCCTTCTCGGCCGGACTGGCAACACCGATCCGTTGCGCGTCCGGCATTTTCGGATTCGGATTGCGAATGCGCGCGAGGTAACTGACGCGCGTGTTCACATTCAAATATTCGAGCAGCCGATAATTCCGCTCCTGCGCCTTTACTTTCGAGACGCGACTTTCGGGATCGGCAATATCGCCGAAAACAATGGCGTCGTTAGGGCAAGCTTGCGCGCACGCGCTTGTGAATGAGTCGCGCGGAATGTGTGTGTTGTTCGAAGCACCGGCGCGCACGTGCGCCGAAATCTTCGCTTCCTCGATGCGTTGCACGCAAAAGGTGCACTTCTCCATCACGCCACGCATACGCACGGTCACGTTCGGATTCTTCTGCAACTTGACGATGTCGGGCGCGCCCTTGGCCGTGAGCGGACCGAGATACTCGTGATAGGTGCCGAACTGTCCGGCGATTTTCTTTTTGCCGACCGGTCGCTGATTGTAATCGAAGAAATTAAAGCGCCGGACTTTGAAAGGGCAATTGTTCGCGCAATACCGCGTCCCGACGCAGCGGTTGTAAGCCATGATGTTGAGTCCGTCCTCGCTGTGGACGGTCGCGTTCACCGGACAAACGGTTTCGCACGGCGCGTTCTCGCAGTGCTGACACATCATCGGTTGATGCACCATCTCGGGATTCTGCGGATACTCTTGTCGATCTTGGTTGAATCCTTTCTCGCTCGCGTAATAACGATCGATCCGAATCCAATGCATGGCGCGGCCGTGGCTCACTTGTAATTTTCCGACGATCGGAATGTTGTTTTCGGCCTGACACGCGATCACGCACGCGCTGCAACCGGTGCAGACGTTAAGATCGACAGTCATACCCCACTGGTTCTCCGCGTTCATCGGCGGATGCGCGTAAAGCGACGGCAATTTCGCCGGCAACTCATCATCGCCCGCGATCTTCTTCACGAAATCCTTGTCTTCGCGGTAACGATCGAGCGTCGCTTCCCTAACAAGTCCGCGACCTTCGATGCTCCAATGTTCCTGCGTGATCGAGAGCGGATATTTCCGACCGACTTTTTCCACACGCACGCTCTCGATTTCTTTGCCGTCAGCGACGACGAAGTGCGGATTCGTCGCCGTGCGCAAAAAGTAAGCGTTAAATCCAATTTGATCCGCGGTCTGCGGTTTCGATTCCACATCAGCGCCCGCGTACGGAAGCGAATCGAATCCCGGCATGCGCCGGCCGTAGCCTAACGGAATACTGATTGAGTGATCGACGTGACCGGGCGAAACGAGCGCGGCGATGACCAGTTCGCGCGTGATCGGTCCGTTATTTTGATCGCGCGCCGTGTCGGTGATGACGATGCGAATGAGATCGCCAGTGTTGATGTCGATCTTGCGCGCAAGGTTCGGGCTCATCAATGCCGCGTTGTCCCAGGTCAACTTCGTCACCGGGTCGGGCAGCTCCTGAAGCCAGCCGTTATTAATATAGCGGCCGTCATCGACGGAATAATCCCTAACGAATACGATCTCGGGCGAGTCCTCGGTCGGCGTCGGGGTCGAACTCCAGAGTTGCTGCGCCAATCCGCCGGCCGCGGCCGAGATGGCGGCAGCCGCTCGATCGCGCACCGGAATGTGCGCGGTGAAACCATCGTGCAAAAATTTCGACCAGGCCGATTGGAAATCTCCCGGTGGTTTGCTGGCGCGAAATGTTTCCTGGATCAGTTCCGGCCCGTCCATTTTCGGCCGGCCCAGGATCGCGTTCATCAATTCAATTTCGGAAAGGCCGCCGAAAAGCGGCATGATCATCGGTTGGATCGACAAGTACGTGCCGTCGGATGCGAGCGCGTCGCCCCACGATTCGAGATAATGCGCCATCGGGATGTGCCACGCGCTTTGCGCCGAAGTCGCGTCTTCGTGATAACCCAGCCTAACGACATCGGGCACCTTCTTCTGCAAATCCGCCCAATCAATCGCCGGCTGATCTTGCAGGAGCGAACGAAGCGCATTGTAAACCGGGTCGCCTCCGAAAATGAAAAGCTGCTTCACGTTTCCAGCCGCCGTGTCCGCCGCCAATTGGTGCAGACTCATCGTCTTGGCGTTGCGCGCGAAATCTCTCACCATCACCGTCGCGCCGATGTTCTTCAGCGCCGCATTCATTCCGTAGGCGAGCAATTGCACCGCGACCGGTTGATGCGGTCCGGCCAGGACCAAACTCGCGCCCGCTTTCGAAACCAGATCGCTCGCCGCTTCCGCGATCCATTCTACATCCAATCCTTCCGTCGCCGCCGGCGTGATTGTTCCGAGCAGCGAACTGAGTCCGGCGTCGCCCGTGCTTCCCGCAATTTCTTTGGCGAGCGCGTAGGCCACCGTCGAAATCTGACTCGCGGGACAACGCAGACGATGATCGGCCATTGATCCCGTGAGCGTGAAACGATTTTCCACGACATAGAGCCGGTTCATCGTTTCCTTCGCTTCGGTAATTCGACGCCGCGAGGTGAATGCGCGCACCGACGCGACATCGCCTTCGCCGCAATCGAGGAAATCGCTATCGAGCGCGAGCACGATGTCAGCGCGGTCGAGGCGCGGGATCAGTCGCGTGTTCGCGCCGAACGCGGTTTGGGTGGCGGCGCTTTGCGCTTCGGTTAAGGCGGCGTCGTAAACGCACCAGCGCATTTTCGGAAATGTTTTTTCGATCTCCTCGCGTAATCGCTCGCGCGTCGGCGAATGAACTTCCTCTACTAGGAATGCCATCCCCGCGCCGCCGTCGCTCTTCGCCTTCGTTGCAAGATCGACAAGGTACTTCTCGAACGTCGCGCGGTCGGACGGTTTTCCTTTGTTGATGAAACGCCGCGAACGCGACGGATCGTAGAGATCAAGAATCGACGCCTGCGCGAAAAGATCGGTCGCACCTCCGCTCGCCGGATGAAGCGGATTGCCTTCAAGTTTAATCGGTCGGCCATCGACCGTCGTCGCGATCAACGGAATTGCGCCGGTGCGTCGCGGCATCGCCGTCGCATAATAGAGAAATTTTCCGGGAATAGTCCACTCTGCGCTCTTCGTGAACGGGACGAGATGGGCCTCCGGCCGACGACAACTTGTTAGGCCGACTCCCGCCAGCGCCATCGACGCCCCCATCAATTTCAGAAAACCGCGCCGCGACCATTCATCGTCCTTCAACTCAGCTGCGCCGTTCGGAAACTCCCGCTCAATCCAATCGCGAAACTCCGGCGTGTCGCTCAACTCATCGACGCTGCGCCAATAACGCTTTCCCTTTGTCTCTTCCGGCGGATGTTCGAAAACGCGTTTCATCGGTGGCACCCCTGACAATTCGTCGGCGGATTAATGTTCCACTTCTCTTTCAACGTCTGGCCGATCTCTCCCTGCGTTAATTTTTTCTTCTGCGCGAACTCCGCAGGATCGACATCGTGCGGTTGGCCGTATTTCGCCACGAACTCGGAAGGCTTCACGTCGTCCGGTTTCCAATCCAAATTAAAAATCTGGTCCTCCGGTCGCAGAAAATTTTCAGGATGCCGATGACACTCGAGACACCACGCCATGCTGTGCGGCTTCGCGTGATAAACCTCCGACATGTGATTGATCTCGCCGTGACAACTCGCGCAACTGATCCCGCGATTGACATGCGCGCTGTGATTATAAAAAACGTAATCGGGCGTGCGATGAATCTGCACCCACTCTATCGGTTTGCCCGTTTTCCAACTCGCGCGCACCGGCTCCAGCTTCGGATTGTCCTTCTGCACTTGCGTGTGGCAATTCATGCAGGTCTGCGTCGTTGGCAGATTCGAATGCGCCGCCACGTCGACAAAACTGTGGCAATAACGGCAGTCCATTCCGAGTTGCGACACGTGGATGTCGTGTGGAAACGGCACCGGCTGGATCGGCTCGTAACCGACGCGCGTGTACTTCGGCGTCACGTAATACCACGTCATCGCGGTCAATCCGCAAACCATGAGGATGCCGCAGATGGCGATCTTAAGCGGCAGCCAATTGGTCCAGCGTGGAAAAAAGTTCGCCATATTAAGTTAGCGGACGCCACCACTGTCCAACCGCAGCCGCCAACCTAAAAACGAACTAAAGTAGAGATTAGGATGTGCCTGGTTCAGACGATAAAAAAATTGAGGTTGTATTGCTCGCCTGAGGGGACGCCGAGAGTCTATGAATGAGAATGGCAGTGGCAAAAGAAAATTCGTCGCTCATTTTATGTCGATCTTACAAGCCGCCGTGTCCTCATCTTTCGATACGAAAAACTTTCAACTTGGCAAAAGATGATCGCTCCAAAATTTTCGCTGCTCGTTTTTGCCGCGTGCATTTCACTTTGTCCGCGAAGCGCCAACGCGGTTGAAGAGGTCGATCTTATTTTCGTTCACGGAAACATCTACACCGTTAACGAAAAGCAACCGCATGCTGAAGCGGTCGCGGTAAAAGATCATCGTATTGTCTTTGTAGGCTCAAACGAAGAGGCGAAGAAATTTCACGCCGCCAGAGTTGTCGATCTTGCCGGCAAAACGATGACGCCGGGTTTTACCGATTCACATTGTCACATCTTCGGGATCGGCGAGCGCGAGATGCGTTTGAATCTCGAAGGAACCAACTCGCGTGAAGATTTTCTCGCGAAAGTAAAAGAGCGCGTCGCGCAAACTGAGCACGGAAAATGGATTAATGGTCGCGGTTGGATCGAGACGTTTTGGAAGCCGGCGCAATTTCCGACGCGACAGGATTTGGATGCGATCGCGCCAGATCATCCCGTCTTTCTTGTTCGCGCCGATGGTCACGCTGCGGTTGTCAATTCCGCCGCGCTCAAAATCGCCAAGATCGACAAGAACACGCCGGATCCTTTCGGCGGACAAATTTTAAAGAGCGACGGCGAACCGAACGGAATGTTGCTCGATAACGCGATGGATTTGGTGGAGAAAAATATTCCGAAGCCGACGCAAGCCGAACGCGAACGAGCGCTTCTCACCGGCATCGAGCGCGAGATCAAACTCGGCTGGTGCGAAATCCAAAACGCCGGCAGCCATAAGGAAGATGTCGATCTTATCCGGAAAAATTATGCCGCGGGCAAAATCAAAATTCGAATGATCAATGCCGTTTATGGTCCGGCCGAAGCCGATTGGTTCGTGAAAGAAGGTTCGACCGTCGATGCTTACGATCACCATTTCACTCAGCGAACAATTAAGATTGTTTTCGACGGCGCGCTCGGTTCGCGCGGCGCTGCATTGTTGAAACCGTACTCGGACAAGCCCGAGACATCGGGTTATCTCACTGAGAAGCCGGAGGAATTGCGGCCGCTGTTGAAGGAAGCATTGCGGCGCGGCATTCAAGTCGAGACGCACGCCATCGGCGATCGCGCCAACCGAACGATTCTCGATCTTTACGAACAAGCGTTCAAAGCTGTCCCGCCGGATCAACGAAAAGTGCGCGAGCCGCGCTGGCGCGTGGAGCACGCGCAGATTGTCGATCTTGCCGACATCCCGCGCTTCGCCAAACTCGGCGTCATTCCGTCGATGCAACCGTCGCACGCGATCAGCGATTTATTTTTCGCGCCCGCGCGTCTCGGAATGGATCGCCTCGCCGGGGCGTATGCGTGGCAAAGTTTTCTGAAATCCGGCGCGATAATCTGCGGCGGCTCCGACGCGCCGGTCGAGCGCGGCGAGCCGATGATCGAGTTTTACGCCGCGGTCGCGCGCAAAAGCATCAAAGGCGAATCGGGCGAAGGCTGGCATCCCGAGCAAGCCGTTTCGCGCGAAGACGCACTGAAAATGTTCACGCTCTGGCCCGCCTATGCCGCCTTCGAAGAAAACGACAAAGGCAAGATCGACATCGGCATGCTAGCCGACTTCACCGTTCTTTCCGCCAACATCATGAAAATCCCCGCGCCGGAAATCCTACAGACGCACTGCGCGATGACGATCATCGGCGGCGAGATCGCGTTTGATTCGGCGAAGAACGCCGGGGATTAATTAGAGTGCAAAATTTCCAGCACCTGTCGTGGCGACAGAATGCGCATGCGCTGAAAAGTTTTTAGAACCAACAAATCATTATCGCCCGTCACGATAAGGTCAGCGCGCCCCGCCAGCGCGGTGGCGAGAACGATGTCGTCGTCCGGGTCGCGACAGACACGTTTAGGGAGCTTGCTTGGAGTGACCATCTCGCAGAGGTCAGAAAACGCGGCGACCGCCTCCAGCACAACCGGCGTAAGAAAGCGTTTCCGACGTAATGTCTGAACGAGCTCATGATGCAGCGGCGCCGACCAGATTATTGCGCAGAGATCGACCGTTTCTTCGACCAGCTCCTCACAAAAACCTCGGACCGTAAACGCGGCAAAGAGAACGTTTGTGTCGAACAGGATTCTCACGAAACCGCTTTGAAGACATCTTCGTCAGTGAAAATCCCCTTGGCGCGCGCTTTCGGAAGTAATTGGAGTCGGGCGGCTCGGAACGTTCGCCGGAACAATTCCGTCTTCAGCGCTTTGCGGACGAATTCACTTTGCGTGACCCCATCGGCCTTGGCCGCTTTTGACAACTGCTTCCGCATCATCTGCGGAATACTGATCGTGACCGTCTCCCTCATGGCTGTAAGACAATATCATACAGCTCGGCGTCCTCAAGCTAAGATCGACAACTATGAATAGAGATACTCGTCGTGGTACTCGCGTTGGGGCGCGAACTGGACGTTTTCGTTTCCGGTTTCGGGATACTCGAAGATTTTTCCTTCGTAATTGCGGATGACGATTTTTTCCTGGTCGTGATAGAGGATGTAACCGGGATTGATCGGCACTTTGCCGCCGCCGCCGGGCGCGTCGATGACGAACTGCGGGATGCCGTAACCAGTGGTGTGACCGCGCAGGCCTTCGATGATTTCGATTCCTTTCGCGACTGAGGTGCGCAAATGCGATGAGCCGTTGATGAGGTCGCACTGATACAGATAGTACGGACGCACGCGGCACATGAGAAGTTTGTGCACGAGTGTTTTCATCGTTTCGAGATCGTCGTTCACGCCTTTGAGGAGCACGCTTTGGTTGCCTAACGGAATGCCGGCGTTGGCCAAACGTTCGAGCGCTTGTTTTACTTCAATGGTGATCTCGCGCGGATGATTGGCGTGAACACTGATCCAGAGCGGATGGTATTTCGCGAGAATCGCGCACAGCTCAGGCGTGATTCTTTGCGGAAGGAAAATCGGGATGCGTGTGCCGATGCGGAGGAACTCGATGTGCTTGATCGCGCGCAATCGCGAGAGCAACTTGTCGATCTTATCGTCGCTGAAGAGCAAGGCGTCGCCGCCGCTCAAAAGCACGTCGCGCACTTCGGTGTGTTGTTCGAGATAACGAAACGCTTCCTCAAAATCGGTGTGCAATTCCTGTTCGCCGACTCCGCTAACGACGCGGGCGCGTGTGCAATATCGGCAATAACTCGCGCAGCGGTCGGTCACCAAAAACAAAACGCGATCGGGATAACGATGCACTAACCCCGGCACCGGCATGTGCGAATCTTCGCCACAAGGATCGGCCATGTCGTAAGGAGACGCCCACGTTTCTTCGATCCGCGGAATGACCTGACGCCGGATGGGATCGTCCGGATTGTCCCGCGGGATCAGGTTGAAAAAATGAGGCGTGACCGCGAGAGCGAGTTTGTCGCCGGAAAGCAAAACCCCGCTGCGTTCCTCGTCGCTAAGATCGACATGTTGGTCGAGTTGAGCGAGCGATGTGACGCGATTTCGGAGTTGCCATTTCCAATCATTCCAGAGTTCGGGCGCGATCTCCGGCCAATAGCCGGGCGCATGTGAAATAAACTCTTTCCCGTCCGATTTCCCTACTGCGTTCGCAAGCATTTGTGAGGTTGTGGACGAAAAGTTAAGAGCCTTAACAATCGTGTCAACGCACGCACCGAGAGGTGCGCGATGAGATGTCGATCTTACTTAACGGTGACGACCGTCCCGACCGGAATCTCAGCGAAAAGTTTTCGCGCAGCGTCGCCCGGCAGGCGAATGCAACCATGCGACGCCGGATAATTTGGGACCACGCCTTCGTGCATTCCGAAATCAAGGCAGCTCAATCGCATGAAGTACGGCATCTCGACATGGTAAATGGTCGAGCGATGGCTGCGTTCCTTGTCGGTGATGACGAAGTCGCCGGTGCGCGTGGAAAAGCCGCTGCGTCCAGTCGAGCAAACGGTGCTGAACACCGGCACGCCGGCTTTGATGAGCGCGACGTGTTGCGAGGCCAGAGAAATTTCAATGTGCAGTTGGTCCGGCGAAGGGCCGCTGCCGAGAAGAACTTGCGCGCATTGCCACTTGCCGGTTTGTGCTGCGATATAAAGCGGAATCATTTTGTAACGCTTGGTCGCGCGATCTTTGTCCGCGCCGGCATCGAGCAACGCGCGCACGGAATCAATCTCGCCCACTCCGGATGCGAGCATGAGCGCGGTCACATCTTTGTCGCCGTCGATGTAATTCGCCAACTTCGGCGGCAGCAACGCGAGAAAATCATTATCGCATTTATCGGGCAACGTCGTGTTCGGATCCGCGCCGGCATCGAGCAGCGTTTCCAAAAGCGATTCGTCATGCGACGCAATCGCGTAGGCGAGCAGCGGAACATTTTTGCCTTCCGGAGTCGGCGGCACAGAGTGCTTGCTCAATAACAAACGCACGCGATCGAGATTTTCGGCGGCGATCGCTTCGGTCAAAACTCGGCGCGTGCTCGGCGTCCATTGCGGCAACTGCGGCAGGCGATTCAAAATCGCTTCGGTGATTTTGGCGTTGCCCGCATCGAGCGCGGAAGCGAGCAGGTCGCTGCCGTTAGGGCCGAGATCGGGCACAAAGCGCAGAAGAAATTCGACGGTCTCACTTTTTTGTCCGGCGATCGCGTATTGCAACGCAGTGCGTCCGCTGCGATCCGGCACGTCCATCTTCGTGACCAGGCCGACAAATTCACGGAGGATGTCGATGTTGCCCTGCATTGACGCGGCCATTAAGGGCGACAAACCTGTTTCGTCCGCAAGATCGACAATTGCACCGGCCTCGATCAGGCGACGGACGGTCGGCCAATCCTGTTGCAATGTGGCCGCGAGAAGAAGTGGTCGGTCCTGCGCTGCGCGCGCATTTGGATTGCGATTGTCGGCAAAATAGAGATCGATGACAGATGTGCGTTTGTCCGCGATAGCGCGCACGAATTCATCTGGCGAAATTACTGATCGTGCCGAAGGCATATGCGCGACCGGGACAGCCGCGACGAGCAGTAAAACGGCGACGACAGCTGCGGAAATCGACTTGGTTCTCGGGGAAAACATGGAGCGGGTTATCAGCAGTATTGATGCTACACGACCCGTCAAGTGTTTCAGTGCCCTGGCAACCCTCTTGGTGAGGTCCGAATTTGCCTTAGACGAGAGCGGTTGAACGTTGCACCTTGGCAGGCTGTCCAAACTCGAACTCATGCGCTTCTTGTCGATCTTACTTCCACTAGCCGCGTCCAGCACGATGTCGATCTTAGCGACGCCCCCGGAAGTTGCGCCGACGCCGACCGTGGCGCCCGCCGCGGCCGAGCAAGGCAAGGACGTGGTTCACGCGCTCAATAATGCTTTCGCTAAAGTCTTCGAGATCGTCGCGCCAAGCGTCGTCATCATCGAGACGTCCAAAAAAAATGACGGCAGTGAAAATTCCGCCTTCGACGATCTCTTTTTCCAAGGCCCCCCCGACGACAACAATCCGCGCGGCGGTCCGCGAAATTCGCAGCCGATCCAAAGCGAAGGATCAGGATTCATCGTGCGCGGCGACGGCCACATCCTGACAAATTTCCACGTGGTCGAGGGCGCGGATAAGATCGACGTGAAATTAAAAGATGGCCGCGAGTTTCAGGCAAAAATCGTCGGCACCGATGAACGCACCGATATCGCCGTCATCAAAATCGAAGCGAAAGATTTGCCAGTTGTCGATCTTGGCGACAGCGACGCCGTGCGCGTGGGACAATTCGCGTTCGCCATCGGCGCGCCGTTCAAGCTCGATTACACATTCACTTACGGCGTCATCAGCGGTAAAGGCCGCAGCAAGCTCATCGCCACCGGCGGCTACTCGATCGCCGATTACATCCAGACCGATGCGTCGATCAATCCGGGCAATAGCGGCGGCCCACTTTGCGACATCGACGGCAAAGTCATCGGCATGAACACGCTGATTAACGGATTAAATCGCGGACTCGGCTTTGCCATCCCGATTAACATGGCCAAGGAAATCGGCGCGGAGTTAATCGCCGGCCATAAAATTACGCGGCCGTGGCTGGGCATTCGCATCGAGACGCTGGGCGACGATCCATCCATTCGCGAATTGTTCAAAGGTCTCGATAAAGGTGTGGTCGTGCGCACGATCGAAGCCGACGCGCCGGCTTACAAAAGCGAGCTGCGTCCGTTCGACGTCATTACGCATGTCGATGGAGCGGCCGTGAGCAGCGACTCGCAGCTGCAGCATGAGATCCTGAAAAAGAAAATCGGGCAGAATGTCGATCTGACGGTGTGGCGGAAAGGGCAGACCATAAAGGTGCCGGTGAAAACGGGCGAATTGCCTAACGAAATTTCGCGCGCCTCGAACGAACCGGTGCAGCCGGGTCAGCCGAAACAGGAAGAACTCGGTAAATTCGGATTGCAGGTGCAGGAGCTGAGCAAAGAAATGTCCGAGCGATTCAAACTCGGCGTGCGCCAGGGCGTCATCGTCACCGACGTCGCCGACAACAGCATCGCCGCGCAACAAGGGATCGAGCGCGAAGATGTCATCACCGAAGTGGACGGCAAACCGGTAACGAATGTGCAATCCTTCCGCGAGGCGCTGAACAAAGCCGACCCGAAACGCGGCGTGCTTCTTTATCTCGACCGCAAAGGCAACAAGACTTTCGCCGTTCTCAAAGCCGGCGGAGACTCGGCGCCTAACGGGCGTTAGATCGACATCTATATTCAGTGCGCTGGATGCGCGCGCAAATAATCAGGCAGCGGCTGACCGTCGATGTAAAGCTGCTCCATCATGGCGTCGCCCTTCCGCACTCGCACCGTGACGTAGGCATTCTGTTTTTGGCGATTGCTGTTCGCGGCATACGCACGCTCCGCCGCGGGCGCATTTGTTTCCGTCACCCAAAACTGCTGAAACGGAAAAGTGACGCGCTGCTTTCCATCCTGCCAACTGGCAGGCTCGACTTTAATGGCGTTGTTTTCCGACGGAGGCGCGTCGGCGAGATGATCAATCTCGGCGAAACCGTCCGCGCCTTCTTTTAAAATCGCCCACACCGATGCGGTTGAAGTCAATTCCCGCGGCTGGGTGAATTCCTCGGCGACAAATCGCAATCGGATATATCGGCCGCGCACCGCGTCCTCGGGATCGACCGGAGCAGTCCGAAATTTCCAAACCCGACCTACGCGCAACGTGTGTTCGCGCTGCCAGATCATCGTTGCGGGAACACTGAGTTGCGCCAGCGCGACGAAAATGAAAATGACAAGGCGCACCGTCTTCATGCAACCGCAGCTCGCTTCTTCTTAAACAGGATCACGTTCGCTACCAGAAATCCGACGCCGATGACAATGAAGCCAACACCGCGCGCGACAAAACTCAGGTCGCTATCGAAGAAACGGGCCAGCGCCAGCGCGGCGATGACGAGCAATCCGAAATTTGCGCGGGCGACGCTGTCGGCGCGAATACCGCGCGCTAAAATTTCCACGCCGAGCACGAGCGCATACACATCCATCAAAACGGCTGCATTAAAACTGCATCCTGTGTTCGTCCATTGTCGATCTTGCGATTTGCAACCAGTTGCCATCATCCAGGCGATCGCTGCAACCACCGGAAACGCTGCCGCGGCGAAGCTGGCTTGCGCGACTCGGCGAACGAGCACATCAGAAACAGCGAGCGCGAGCGCCGCCAACGGAAAAATAATTTCGATCAACAGAGCCAAATTTCCCGCGAGGTTTCGCGAGACCCACAGTCCACCGTCGCCCATGCGCCAAGCCGATTCGAAACTGAGAACGACTGCCGTTACACCAATTCCAATTCCGCCAAGCAAAGCGACGAGATGCAATCGTTCGCCCGTTCGTGGAAAAAATTTCATGCCGCAGAAATAAATCGCGGTGAAAAGCCCGGCGAACGCGACGTTGCCGAGACCCGCCTTCGTAAAATTCGCGGTGAACCCGAGTCCTACGGCCAGTGCGCCCGCGAGCAAGATCGACAAGAAAGTTGTCTGGCGACTCGCGCGTTCGCGCAGAAAACAAAATAAGTAGTAGGGAACAATGAGGAGAAGCAGCAGCCAGAAAAAATTCGGGCTCGGATTTCGCATCAGCCAGGATTCGCGCGCGAGCTGCCACACCACGGTGCCGATGATGTAAAGCGCCGCGGCGAAGGTGGCGCGCATCAGGTAGACGACGGGGATGCTCAAGAGCAACCAGACGCGCATGAAGTCCGCGAACGTCCCCTGAATCTGATATGTCTGACTGATCAGCGACATCGCTGTGCCGATGGCTGCGACATTGAAAATCGCCGCGGCTTCGCGCCACGGTTGCGATTCGCCGCGCCGCATCAACACAAAAAATGCGAGCGCTTGCGACGCGACGAGCGGAAAGAATGCGATCGCCGTGCGCAGCGGACGACTCAACTCATCCCAGTTATGCGCGATGATCAGGATGATGCCTGCACTGACGAGCGCCGCGCCGACCGTCGCCAACACGACAAACCCAAAATTTGTCGTGCGCGATTCCGCGTCGTCATAATAACGCTCGATCGCCGTTGCATTCGCGGACGTGATCGCGCCATGCGAAACGAGCGCGGGCAATTGTTCCCGCAGCCAACGAATCGCCCGACGATTTGTTGATCGCGCCATGCGCCGATTCAATCAGCTAAGATCGACATCGTCGATCTCAGGCCGATCTATGTTTGCCGATTGCCGACGACGAGGAGAAGAACTCCGCCGACTAAACAAGCGCCACCGACGATGGGCCCGATCGGCACCGGATGCTCCTCTTGTTTATTAATCTCCAGCGGACCGAGCTTCGCCACATTTTCTTTCGTGGTGAAACTGGCAAAGCCGCCGTACGCGAGCGCGACGATGCCGACGATGATGAGAATAATTCCGAGGATGCCAGCTGGTTTCATTCGCCGAAGCTACAGGGAACGGCGGCCCTGGATCAAGTTAATGATCAGGATGACGACGGCGATGACGAGCAGGATGTGAATGAAGCCGCCCATCGTATACGAACTGACGAGACCGAGCAGCCAAAGCACCAACAGGATTACGAAAATTGTCCAGAGCATATCTATTCCTTTCGGGTTGAGGTTCTA
>JBBROO010000034.1:0-35748 GCA_038229295.1 Chthoniobacterales bacterium
AAGATTGCTGGCCTGCCAAGCCGTAGTCTTTGGAGCGCCGAAGTTGAAGTCAAAAAACACGGCCCGCCTTCACTTCGTTACGGCGTGGCAGCCTCCGCTTTTCGCTGCGCTCCAAAGCGGAAGATTGCTGGCCTGCCAAGCCGTAGTCTTTGGAGCGCCGAAGTTGAAGTCAAAAAACACGGCCCGCCTTCACTTCGTTACGGCGTGGCAGCCTCCGCTTTTCGCTGCGCTCCAAAGCGGAGGCTGGGCCCGCCAGGATTCGAACCTGGGACCAAGGGATTATGAGTCCCCTGCTCTAACCGCTGAGCTACAGGCCCGTGTCGCGTGGCAGCAAACTCGAAATGGTCTCCTGCATTTCGTCGGCCGTCAGCGGCTTCTTTAAATATGCATCGCCGCAAACGGAGAGCGCCGCACGCTCAGCTTCAGAGTCGATAAAGGCCGAGTAATAAACGACCGGAACGTCGGGCCGCAGTTGGCGGAGCTGCTGACACAACTCAATGCCGGTGCCGTCAGGCAATCGCACGTCGAGAATGTACAAGTCGAAGCGAATTTCTTTCGCGAGCTGTAACGCTTCCGCGACTGTGCCGGCCGTCGCGACGCGGTAACCAAATTCCTGGAGCGAAGCCGACATCAAGAGGCGAATCTCGGGATCGTCGTCGACGTGTAGAATCTGCGCGTGCTCCATGACTCGACGATGTCATTCGGAATCGAAACGCGCGAATGTTTTCTGCGTCAGTGATTCTTCGCGTCGAACTCTTTCAGTTTGGCGGTGAAGAAAGGCGCGGTGTCGGTCACGGTGCCGTCGGCCATGCGGATCTGGTACGGCTTGCGACTCATCGATGATGAGGTCGCGCAATATTGGACAAATTGCTCGGCCGTTTTCACGCGGTCGCCGGCGTAGTTGAGTTTTTGTTGCAGATGATCGCGCGCTTTGGCGGCGTCGTATTCGGTGCCGTTGCGAATGAAGACGGCGCCTTTCAACGACGCGAGTGAGGCGAATAAATAATCGATGCGTTGTTGTTCACGCGCATCGCGCGCGAAGAGCAGTGCGGGAATTAGCAGAAGAAGAATAACGAAAGTTCGGCGCATATGATTGTCGATCTTGCGGATTGTCGATCTTACAACTCGGGTTTCAACGGCGTGATCGCTTTGTTCAACACCTTGTCCCAGATCGGTTGATGTTTCAGCATTTCGAGCGTGATTTCCTTGGAGCTCTCTTTGTCCTGCTCGAATACTTTGGTTTGTTGGGCGGCGAAATTTGCATTGAGCACATTCATGTTCGCTTCCGCGTTCAATCGAAATGAACGCGAATCGAAATTCGAGGAACCAACTGAGACCCAGAGATCATCGACGATCATGTATTTGCAATGGAACATCGTCGGCTGGTATTCATAGATACGGATGCCGGCCTCGAGTAACCTGGGCCAGAGATTGCGCGATGCTTTGCGCACTGCGTGTTGATCGATGTGCGGCCCGGGCACGATGATCTCGATCTTCACTCCGCGATGGGCGGCGTCGACAAAGGTATCGATGGCAAGCTTATCGGGAACGAAGTAGGCATTCGCGAGTCGAACCGTTTTCGATGCGGACGCGATCGACGTTACATACATCAGCCGGGCGCTTTCGCTGCCACCTTTGGACGAACTCTTGAACGTTTGCGCTTTGTAAGACCCAGGCGAGGAAAGTGGCGGATAATAATCGTTCCCCTGTAAGACGCTGCCCTTGGTGCGCAGCCAGTTGTCGAGAAATGTGGCCTGCAACTCGCCGACGGCCGGCCCTTCGATGCGATAATGATTGTCGCGCCAATGTTTCGGATCTTGCGCGTGGCCATTCCACTCATCGGCAATGCCGACACCGCCAGTAAAACCAATCTTGCCATCGACAATCAACAATTTGCGATGAGTGCGATTGTTAAGCCGCGTCGCCCTTAACCAAGCATTCGGGTTGTACCATTGCAGCGGGTTGTATTGCGCGACTTCGACGCCCGCGTCCTTCATCATTTGCAGCGACGTATGATCCAGTTTTTGCGTTCCCTGCCAATCGAGAATCACATGCACGGCCACGCCGGCCCGCGCGCGTTCGGTCAAGGCCTCGGCGAATTGTTTGCCGATGTCGCCCTTCCAATAAATGTAGGTCTCGAAATCAATGGAGCGCTTCGCGCCGCGGATGGCCTTGAGCATGGCGGGAAAGATTTCCTCGCCGTTTCGTAAAGTGACGACTTCGTTGCCGGAAAGGAAGTGCGGCCCGAGCAAATTGTTCATCGTGCGTTCGAACTGCGGATCGCTGGTCGAGAATTGATGTTCGACCTTATAATGCTCGTGTTTTTCGAAGGTAGTACAGGAAGCGAGCGCCACTGTTGCGAACAACGCGGCGGCTTTGTGCATGTCGATCTTATCCATGTCGATCTTACAATTCTTCGATGGCTTGAATCACGGTTTTGCCCGGCTTGAAGATGGGAGCGAGAAAGCCTTTCGCAAAATGATTTTGCGCGGCGCGAAGAAGCCGCGGCTTTAAATTATCGCGCAAATTATTGAGCGGCCCGCTTACGACTAACTCCGTCCAGAGATAATCGCCTTCGCTGCGCTTAAAAACTTCCTCGCGCGCTCCGGGAAATTTATCGACCAAATCCGGAGACACGCCGAGTTGAAATTCGCCGTCCACCTTTTGTTCTCTCATCGTGAACTCGCCCTTCATGACGATGCGACCTTTTGATTCAGCGACAAAATCTTTGACCGACAAGTTCGGGAAGTTCCAATCGTAATCGCCTTTAATTTGATCGATCTTGAGATGCGCCAAATCCTGGCGGCCGGTGAAATCGGCCACGCGTTTCAGCGCATCGATATTTTTCACCAGCCCTTTGGTCAATTCCATTGCACCCATCGCGTGAGCGGATTGAGTTTGCGTCTCGTCCTTTTGCACCCGCGTTGTTCCGTCGATCTCGCCTTCAAATTTCGAACGCTGCGCCTCGCTCAGGAATGGCGCGACCGGACAACGCGCGAAGGTCAATTGCAGATCGAAAGATTGCTGTTGTTCGAAACGAAAATTCCCGAGCACGCTGATCAGGCTCTGCCCGCCGAGCGTGAGTGAACCTTCATCGATGCGCAGTTCGGGCTTGGCGTAATACATTTTGAATTGCTGAATCTGCACGACCGGCCATTTCGCTTGATGAAAGGTCCCGCCGTTTCCGTGCACAACCAGATTCTTGTCGCGCGGAAAAAAGTTTGTGTGCACGTCGCGAATCTCGCCGCCGGCGTCCGGCGTGCTGCCCCAGAAAAGATCGGTGTAGTTGATGTCGATGTTGCGGAGATCGAGCTCAAGCGGCGATTCCTTCAGTAACGGCGGGAACATTTCCGGCGGAGAAAATTCCTTTCGATTGATCTGCTGCGCGGCCGCTTCACCATAGGCCGCCTGAACATGCGCGATCCAGAGATTGTCGATCTTCCACTTGCCGTGCCAGAGCTCGCTCAAATTACAACGCGCGTGCAAACGCGAAGCGCGCATCTCCGTGAGTGCGCGCGGCGGTGAAGCTTGCGCCATGAAACCGCGCGAGAAAACAGAGATGCCGTTGCTGGTCAGCGGCAGATAGCCGGCGTTGCAATCAAGGACCTTGGCCGTTTTGCCGCTGAGAAGTTTTCGCAGACCCTTCGTCTCGAGCGCGCGACCGACTGCGTAACCGAGGCCGATATACAAACAAGGACCGACTATGAGCAGCACGCCGGCGATGAGGGCGAACCATCTTGTCGATCTTTTCATTCGGCGCGCGAGCTGCCCGGGACGTCGCAGTTGTAGCCGCGGTCGCTGACCGCGGGCCGAGGTCAGCGACCTCGGCTACAGCGTCGCTCGTTAGGGGCGAACGATCGTGACGCTATCCACCACCATGTCGTTCCCTTCTTTGACATAGTGCACGCGCACCTTGCGATCTTTCCGGATCCTTTCAGCCGTGATCGTTTTTCCTTTCGCGTTCGTGTAGGTCACCGTCTTGCCGACTTTATAATGCACAGGCTCACCCGAACCGGTATTTAATATGAGCGCCGACCCGGGAGTAAATTCTGTGACCGTGCCGGTGCTCTCCGTCGTGCTCGTCGCTGTCGTGGTCGTCGTGGTCTGATTGCTTTGAGCTGGCTGACTGTTCGGGGTCTCCGCCTGCGCGAACGCAGCTAAAATCGTAACGCAAATGATGCTGAGGAATGTCTTCATAAATATTCTTTCTGTTTTGTCGGCTCTGGTTTAGACGCAACCGCCCTCTTCTCATTCATCGGCGCAGACGACGGCGCAAATGTTATTGTCGATCTTGCACCAATCGCCAAATGTTCGCTTCCAATTTTTGCAGATTCACCGGCTTCGTTAGGTGAGCGTCGAAGCCGGCGGCGGCAGCGCGGTCTACATCTTGTTGCATCCCGAACCCTGTCAGCGCGATCGCCGGCGTCTTGCGCGTTTGCCGGATTTTTTCAATGAAATCGAATCCAGTCCCGTCGGGCAATCCGAGATCGCACAAAAAAAGATCGAAGGTTTCGCGTCCGGCCACTTCCAAGGCCGACGCGACCGTGGCCAGACTGGTGATGTTATAACCGCGGCTGCCTAACAACTTCACCAACGCGCGCGCGGTGTCGGCGTGATCTTCAATGAGAAGCAGTTTTATTTTGGCGCGATCGATCGGCGGAGCCGGCTCCGGTTCGCTCGTCGGCGCCGCGCCTGTCGTGGCCGTTGGAAAACTGACGGTGAATGTCGAGCCACGCCCGAGTCCTTTGCTTTGCGCGACGAGTTTTCCCTCGAGCAACTCAACCAGCGCGCTCGAGATGGCCATGCCGAGTCCGAGGCCGCCGTAACGTTTATTCTGGCTGCGATCGGCTTGCTCGAACGGCGCGAAGAGTCGGGACATGGTTTCCGAAGTCATCCCGATGCCGGTGTCCGAAATGGAGATGTCGATCTTGCCGCGCGCGTCGTTAGTCGTGGCGATGGTGATGCTGCCGCTGTCGGTGAATTTGATCGCGTTACGCAAAATGTTCCAGAGCACCTGCTGAAGCCGCGCCGCATCCGTGTAAACATTGTGACGGTCCGCGTCGAGCTTGAGAACGATTTGCAATTCTTTCCCGGCCGCTTCGCTGTGCGAAAGCTCAGTCAGAAAATTAATGAGCGCGTGAACGTCGGTGTTCTCGGGCGAGAACGAAAGCATGCCGCGCGCGACGCGAGTGAGATCGAGCAGATCGTCGATGATGCGCGCTTCGAGCTCGACGCTGCGCCGTAACATTTGCACATCCGAACGCAAAGCCGCTGGCACATCTTCGCTCGTTTCCCAAAGATTGAGTGTGGCCAGGACCGGAGTCAGCGGCGTGCGCAATTCGTGCGAAAGCATGGCGAGAAATTGGTCCTTCGCGCGGTTCGCCGTTTCGGCTGCGTCTCTCGCTTCGCGTAATTCGCGCTCGGCCGTGCGATGTTCCGAAAAATCGCGGAACACCAGAACGACTCCGCACAGGTTCCCGTCGGCATCGCGAATCGGCGCACCGCTGTCGTCAATCGGCACCTCGCTCCCGTCTTTGCGCACGAGCAGCGTGTGATTGGCCAGCCCAACAATGACGCCCTCGCTCATCACTTTCTCCACTGGACTAACGACTCGCTCGCGGGTGTGTTCGTTTAAAATGTGAAAGACCTCGGAGGTGGGCCGACCGCGCGCTTCGGCGAGACTCCAGCCGGTCAATTTCTCGGCCACGCCGTTCATGAAATCGACGCGCCCCTGTTGATCGGTCACCATGACGCCATCGCCAATGCTGGAGAGCGTCACGCTCAGTAAATCTTTCTGCTTCTGCACCTCCGCACTTTGCTGACGCGCGCGCGCCAGCGCTTCATCGCGAAGTTTGATCGATTCGGCGATGCGTTGATAAGCCCAGACCAGAAAGATGACGTTAATGAGAGCGGTCAGCGCGAACACGTTCGTGCGCATGCGCGTGACTTCGTCGCTCAAATTCCGGTCGCGTTGCAGCGCCGCCGTTTCCTGCGCTTGCAAACTCCCGATGGCGGCGCGCAATTCCTCCATGATTTGCTCGCCTTCGCCGCGTTGAACGATCGCGGCCGCCGCCTCAAACCCGGCGTTGCGGCGAAGTTCGAATGCCGTGCGCAATATCGCCATTTTGCGTTCGATCAATTGCAGGACCTTGTCGGCATCGGCGGGCGAGATGTCGATCTTCGCCACGTTTTTGAACTTTTCGATTTCCTGAGGCAAACGATTCACCGCATCGTTATAAGGACCAAGGTAGCTCTCTTGGCCCGTGATAATAAAACCGCGCAGACCGGTCTCGGCATCTTTCACCGTCGTGACCAATTGTTCGAGTTGAGCGATCACCTCCAACCGCGCCTCTTCCCGTGCGTGAGCCCGCAGCACGCGATTACCAAACGAGTAGGTCAAGAGCGCGGACGCCACCACCACGATTGCTGTTACAATAAAAACCGCGATGACAACTCGCAGACGTACAGCCATTTTCGCTCGATTGTGTAAAAATCGCGGACGTTGGCAATGTCAATCGCGGTTTTGGTAAGTGGCCGCGTTATCGAAATCGATTTATGGCCACCATGCGGTCAGGATTCCGCCGGTGATTCCGACAACAACCCCGGCGATGGTCTCCGCAATGCTGTGACGCGAAAGAAATAACCGCGACCAGAAAACGAGCGCGGTCATCAGGATTGCGGCCAAGCCGCAAAACACATTCACGCGAAAAAGAATGAGCGTGCAGTAACTCGCAAACAAAGTGTGCAGCGAAAGTTTGAATCGCAGATTCACCATCGCTGCGAAAATGAGCAGCCCTAAAGTCACGATGCCGCCGCGCAGAATATAACGCGGCGCGCCCGCGAGCCAGGTGATGAAAGTGCCGAGCGCAGAAAGTGGAATCGCGATTGGATAAAAGCGCTTCCGTTCTTCGCGCACCGAAATGTCGGCGTCCTGCCATCGGCCGGAACGCACTCCGAGAAAAAGCAGGATCGCGATCGGCGCGATGACGGCGAGAAAGACCGCCGCAAAAATATTTGCGCTCGCCCGTCCGACGAAAAGAACAATCGCCACCGAGATTGAAACAAAAACGAGCGGATGCCCGATCCACGAGACAACGATGGCCAGACGTCGCGCGAAGATCGACATCGTAACGTCAGTGCGCCGACGGATAGAAGGTGACGATTAACCCGCCGACGACAATGAACACGCCGCCAACTAATATCGGCATCGTCGGCATCGTTCGAAAGGCGATGAAGTTAATGATCTGCCAGACGACAAAAAGCGTGGCGATGTAAAGGCCGACGACCTGTCGGAATTCGACCGGCGCGAGATTGAGCGAAAAGCCGTATCCAAAAAGAAGCACTGCGCCAGCAAGCATCAAACCGCCGCGGGTGAGACCGGCATAATCGTAGATTGCTCGCCTAACGAGCGCGTCGCCGCTGACTTCGAGGGTAGTGGCGAGCACGAGAAAACCGAACGCGGAAAGAATTTGTGAACTATTCATTAGGCCAATGACCTAGCAGCCGTTGCTTTAAACGCCAAACTTTTCGGCGCGATTGCGCCGGCGCACGAGAAAAAATATCATCGCACCGCCGATCGGTAACCCGATCAAAGCGCGATAGTCGTGGCGGACCACGGCATTGAATAAATCGCCCATGATGTTGATCGAGAGAATAACAATGGCCAGGTGAATTCCCCATCGTCGGCCTTGCCAAAGACCGGCGGCGGCAAATGCGCAAGCCATTCCGACAATTGCCATGAGTAAGATCGACATCCTGCCTAACGATTGAAACGCCGCTTGCGCCTCCGGATTGAGGCGCCAGAGAGAATCGAGCGCTGTGCCGGGGAAAAGCAGTAGCAAAACGGTGAGCGCGCACATCGTCGAGCCGAAAGTGAAAAAGGCGGCCAGTATTCTAAGTCCCAACGATGGAAGATCCTTCTTCATCACGGTAACCTTTTCGGGTCGCGTCGCCAGACGTCGCGCCCAGATCGGCATTTCGCTAGATCAGCGGCTGCTGCTCCGCATCTTGCACACCCTTGGCTTTTTTGAGGTTCATCACCGGCTAGAGGTGATACTCGCCGCATTGACTGCCAGGTACCTCGTCGCCTACGCTGCCCTGCATGCCCGCAGAGCGCAATCGACCGAAACGCGAAAATTCAATCAAAGCGCGCTGCTCCTTCCGAATTGCGTGTTCAAGATTTCGAAATTCGCAGCACGAAAACTTCATCCATTCCGCAGCTCATCGCGGATGCGCGCAGCATCTTTCGCAATGAGATCGACAAGATGGCGACCAAGTTCAAGAAATCGAATCCCTATTTCTTCAACGGCTATTTCGCCGCCCGCGTCATCGTCAATCGCGCCGCCACCCAAGCGAAGAAAAAGCCGGCCACGCCGGCTCCCACTCCGCCGGCCAAACCAAATCCGTAACCGGGCGAAACTTGTTAGACGAAACTTTTCGTCTAATTCTTGTTAGATGACATGTCAATCGGTAAGAAGAAGCGCTTATGTTTGGCCATTGCAGCCGCAGGGATGACGAACTTTTTCGTGTTCTTTGTCGTCGCTTTGCTCATGGGAGGTGACGCGGTCAATGGATATCAAACAGACAATCACTACTTCGTCGCAAATCATGGGCGATACACCGAAGTCTCTCGATCGTTTTTTCTCTACAGTCGCGTTCACGTCTATACGATCTTCTGCACGTGGCCGTTCGTGATGGTCTCGCTATTCTTGTTTGACCGTTATAAGAAGCAGCAGGTGACAGCGCGCGATGAAGGCAAAGTCATCTAACCAAGCGATGCAGCGAACCGCTGGCCGCCCCGCGTTCTAGCTTTCGATGATTTCGACACTCAACCAGCAGCCACACGCGCCCTCGCCAGCGGTCGCTGATCTTGTGTCTCGTTAGGTGACTCAGAGCATCCCCATGCAGCTTATCATCGCACTTTTTGCACAGCTCTTAGTCTACGGCATCGCCGGATGGCTTCTCTTCGTGGCCGTTGCGTTCTGCGGCGCGAGATTCGGCGGGTGGCTGGGTATCATCGGTGGGCATATTCTCGTAGCGGTGATTATTGCTTACCTCGACATCCGTCGGATTCAGGCCGTCATGAGCGCCCCCGGCTGGAACGGCGTACCCGACATGGACCTTGTTTTTGAAATCGGTCTGCTGCTTCGCATCGTGCTGGTGAATACATTGCTCCTGCCCATCAGCATTTTCGCTTTTCGCCAAAGATTCCTCCACCACGGTTCCCGTGTAGCAACGCATGTCACCTAACCAGACGATGCAGCGAACGCCTACCCGCCGTTCGCCCCACACTTTTCATGACTAAACCATTCCACCTCCGAGCGACACTCGCCCCCGGTAGGCGTCGCTGATCTTGTTCTCGTTAGGCCTTACGCGTGCCATGGCCAGCATCATAATTAAAGTCCCGTTCTCGCCGAAGCTGTGCGCGACCCTTCGTGACGAAGCCCCGGAAGGGGTGACCGTGCATATTCCGCCGATTCCGATGAAGCGTGGCTACTTTGATCACGCGCCGATCATCGATATCACGCTCACTCTCGCCAGGGATGTCTCCGTTTCACTCTTTGTTGCGTGGCTCCTCAAGAAGTTTGAGCGGAAGCCGCCCACGACGAAGATTACGATGCGCCGCCGCGAGATAGAATGGGACGAAGGCAAGCTGCGGAAAGCGATTGAAGAGGAGCTGCAAATTGAAAAGAAGTCCGATGAGACCTAACCAGGCGATGCAGCGAACGCCTACCCGCTGTTCGCCCCATACTTTCCATGACTAAACCGTTTCATCTCCGAGCAATGCTTGGCGCCAGTAGCCGTCGCTGATCTCATTCTCGTTAGGCTCGTTACATCGCCGTTATGACACCATCACCACTCCTTCTTGGTTCTTCAGTCGCGAGCCTTCACGCGACGGGTCCACTATTGCCTATACGTATCCTCGCGCTCGTCGCGCTCATCGCTGTTGTCTCCACATTCATCTACGTGCAGCGGCATCTTCAGAAGATCGAGCGCATAATCGCAGCGGATGACCTTGTGCCGAAGCAACGTGGGCCCCGGAACAATGTCGTTTTAATCATTTGCGCGGTGCCGATCGTGATCACACTGCTGCTGCTCTTTCTCCTCTTCAAGACATGACCGCTGGCGCGAGTGAGAAAGATATCGACGCACGCTGCCGCGTTTGCACAAATGCAAGCAATCGGCCTAACCAATCGATGAAGCGAACTCCGAAAACTTTCGGAGTCGTTGATCTTGGGTCTCGTTAGATGAAGCCAGCCTTGAGAAAAATGACACATGGGTTAGTCCTCGCCACGCTACTCATAGCAATCTTTTGTGTTACTGGTTGCGCGACTGCTGGGTTTACCGAGCACAAGAAAGAGACGCTTCCAGATGGGACAGTTCACGAGTACGACGAGCCGTTGCCTTTCTGGATGCAGGTAGCTAGCGTCGCGAAGTTGGTTTTGGTAGGGGAGCAAAAAACGGATCCCAAATGAAGCGGGCGATAATCACGGCGGCTCTGATTTTCAATGTCGTGTCGCTCAGCAACGGCCAGGTTCAGCCGTTAGAGGACGCGCCCTCTGTTCTTCAGCTTTCATCCGGAGCTGAAGTCAAGGTTCTAGACATGTTCAAGACTACCCTGATCGAAACGGACGAACCAGCTTTGGTGCTTCGTTATCCCACCTCGAAGATCAAAGACGATTTATGTTCCGAGGCGGAAGAGGTGTGGGCTGCCTTTAAACCAATCGTCGAGAAAGAGAAACTGCGGGCGGCGGTGATTTTCTCGACTACCCCCTCAGGTGGAGGATTTACGTGGATCTGGAAGCAGGACACCAATGGAGTATGGGACACACCCAAGGAAGGAGACAAAGGAATAACAGCGAACGGCCTCAACTTCCCCGATCTAATAACTGTTACTAGGCACGCGAATGCGATTGTTCATCTCCGCCTACTTTTTAAGCCCGGAATAGTGATTAACCCGAAGTACCCGAATGTTAAGCAGCAAGTGATCGAGAAGGTATTGGTGGTGGAGACATTAAAGACGACTCCTGGCTTTCTTGGCGACGCCGCGCTACGCGAGGCGTGTTCTGCGTGGCGCCCCGATGAAAAGTGGCCGTCGCCGGGGCCATCGAACTACGCGGATTACCTGGTGCTCAATACGCTGCCAGTGGGTGACTTCGACCACGGCGCTGGGTTTGCCGGTGGGCTTCACTTGGTTCCAGTAACAGACGGCGTGTTGCACAACGTCGAACGGGCTCTCCATTCGCAGCCCGACAACCTGCCGTGAGATCGAACTTCTACTTTGCCGGCAGCACGCGCCCGGTCACTTCGCCAAATCCGACGCGATATCCATCGCCATCGCACCAACCGGTGATCGAAAGTTCGTCGCCATCTTCCAGCCATTTGCGCGTGTCCCCGTTAGGCAACTTTAGCGGATTCGCGCCGCGCCAGGTCAATTCCAACATGCATCCGCGCGAATCTTCCGTCGGGCCACTGATCGTTCCACTCGCGAGCAAGTCGCCCGGCTGAAGATTGCAACCGCCGACGGTGTGATGGGCCAGTTGTTGCGAAATACTCCAGTAGAGATTTTGGAGGTTTGTCCGCGTGATGACATGTCGATCTTTCATCGACGCAGTTTGCAATCGCGCTTCCAATCGGATGTCGATGTTGAAATCGTTTTTTCCGCGCAAATAGCCTAACGGCTCCGGATCTTGTTTCGCGAGCGGCTTCCGAAAAGGTTCGAGCGCATCCAGCGTCACCACCCACGGCGAAATGCTGGTGGCAAAATTCTTGGCCAAAAACGGACCGAGCGGTTGATACTCCCACCCTTGAATATCGCGCGCGCTCCAATCGTTCATCAAAACCAAACCGAAAATGTGATCGGCCGCGTTATCGATCGAAATCGGTTCGCCTAACGGATTGCCGGGGCCGATCAGAAATGCCATTTCGAGTTCGTAATCGAAACTTTTGCTCGGCCCGAAAACCGGCTCGGTTGCATCGGGCGCTTTAGTTTGGCCGTGTGGTCGCCGCACCTCGGTCCCGCTCACCACGATGGAACTGACGCGACCGTGATACGCCACCGGCAGCCATTTCCAGTTCGGCATGAGCGCGTTCTCCGGCCCGCGCAACATCGTGCCGACATTGTGGGCGTGATGATACGACGAATAAAAATCGGTGTAATCGCCGATCCGCGCCGGCAACTGCATCGTCACATCTTTCTGTTTGTAAAAAACGCGCGAGCGAAGATCGACATCATCACGCAACGTCGCCGTCTCCGCCGCCAGAAGCTGCTGCAAAATCTCGCGCACCTTCCGCCAAGCCGGGCGACCCAGCGCCAGAAATCCATTCAGCGAATCCTGTCCGAAAACCGTTGCTGGCAAATCCTTGAAGAATCCACTCGCCTCTAGCACTGCAAGATCGACAACGTCCTCTCCAAGTGCGACGCCGACGCGCGCCGCACCTTCGCGCGGTTTAAAAATTCCAAACGGCAAGTTCTCCAGCGGAAAATGCGAATCCTTTTCGACGTCGATAAACGATTTCATAAAAATTTTAGAGCGCGCAAATCTTCGCGCGGTTCATCGAAACTGCAGCTCCCAAATGAAGTAACGAACTCGCGGTGCACTTCGATGCGTTGATTGTCGATCTTCCATTCGCGCCAGGCGAATGTTTTGTCATTGAAGGAAAACGAATTCGCATCCTCATCGTCGAGCATCGCTGTCGTCTGCTGCTCGTCCCAGCCATGCTCGAACGCGAGCACAGCCGCGCCGAGCACATTGAGGAAGCCATGCATCTTGGTTTTCACTTCATCGCGAAATTGCCGCACCGGATGATGCAATCCCGCGGTGAATTTAATCGGCGCGCGATGCTTCGCTGCCGCCACGAGCACTTTGGCGATCTGCGCCGAAGTCGGAAACGCATCCGCCGTCACGCCGCCCGTGCGCAACTTGAATCCGAACGGTTCGCCTAACGAAGCCATCATTTCAGGCGACGCCTCCCAAAACACGCGCAGATTCAAATCGCCGATGACGGAACGGGCCGCCGCAAGATCGACATCGCGCGGCACGGCCATTTCAAGCTGAGTGATCGCGGCAAGATCGACATGTTCTTTTGCGAATAACCGAATCGCCTCTGCGGTTTGCTCCAGCGCAGCAACAAATTCGTTAGCCGAATTCGTCTTCGGCCCGAGCGCGGAGATGCGCAGCGGATGTTCCGAATCGAAAAGCGACAAGCTTTTGACCGCGTTCTCAAATTGCCCAACCGGCAGCACAAACGTCGACAACATCCACGCATCCGCATCGCGCACATAACGCGATTGGTTTTCGAGCGCAGGGCCGAGATCAAGACTGCACGGCGGAAACATCCCGGCGTAATCGATGGAATGCTTCAACAACGTGCGGAGGGCGGCCGGCATAAAGAGAATTCAGCGCGTGAATTCCTGTTTCGTCAACTCACGCCGGCCGTGCTCCGATCTTTGTGCGCAACTTTCCGATGCGTTCGATTTCGAGCTCGACGACGTCGTTAGGCTTGAGCCAGCCTCCCGTATTTTCTGCACCGAGCTCAAGAATGCAGCCCAAGCCGACGCAACCGCTCCCGATAAGATCGCCCGGGAAAAGATCGGCGTCGCGCGAGGCTTGCGCGATCATTCGCGGAAAAGTGTGGAAGAGCGCGCTGCTGTTTCCGCGAGAAAGTTCGCGGTCGTTCACACGCGCGCGCATGTCGAGCGCGATCATCTCATTGTCGATCTTGCCGGCAAACTCGTCGCGTGTGACCAAGATCGGTCCGACCGCGGTCCCGAAATCCTTCCCTTTGGCCGGCCCGAGACCGATGGCCATTTCGGCGCGCTGCACATCGCGCGCGCTGAAGTCGTTAATGATGGTGAAGCCGGCGACGTGGTCCCAAGCCGCTTCCACGCGCGCATTTCGGATGCGACTTCCGATGACAACGCCGAGTTCAAGTTCGTAATCCAGCTCAGTGGAATGCGCGAGCGAAACAATCTCCGCTTCATGCCCCACCAGCGAACTCGGATTCGAAAAGTAAAACACCGGCATCTCATACCAGGCCTGGATCATCTCGAGATGGCGCCGGGCGCGCGCGGTGCGCACGTGTTGCTCAAAAGCGTCAAAATCCCGAAACGACGGCGGGTGCGTGATCGGCGGCAGAAATTTTCCCGCGCGAATGGTGCGGCCTCCGCCCTTTTGGAAAATGCGACCGTGCTCGGGCCAATCACTCACCTTCCGCGTGAGCTCGGAGAAGCGCGGCATGAGCAGCGGCAGAAAATCGGCCAACGGACTTTCGGGATTCGCCGGCAACTTTCGCTCCCCAAAAAAACTGAGGAACGAATGGAGCGTCACCCAATTCTGCGCGTCCACCGAAACCGCGGCGACCGCGGCGGTAGCGTTTTCGGGAATGATGGTGGCGAGTCGCATGGTTAATCGACCAGGCGCGGCTGGATATTGAACTGCGCCGTTAATTCCTCACCCGCCGGGATAGTTTGGATTCCCTCCTTCTTTTCGAATGCGCGTTGCTCGTGATGATCCGTTAGGCCCCAGCACGGTTCGACGCAGAGAAATGGCCCGCCATCGGACCACAAAGTCAGATACGGCACGCTCGTTAGATCGACAATCACTTCGCGACGACTTGGTGGATCAACAAAAACAAATTCGCGAGTCGGCACATCGACAAGCTCGAGGATGAAAGAGCCCGGGAGTTGATCTCGCGGGAATGGCATTTCGCCACCACCGAAATCAATCTCCTCCGTTTCGCCGGACAAATAATTCCCGGGCGAAAAATGCCGGCGATATTTTCCAGCGGGCATTTTGAATTGAAAACTTTCGAACGAAGTCGCGCCGAAGCCGGGATGCAATCCGAACTCGACGTGCGCAGTCAACTCTGGCTCGTCGTTCCGGAAGCGAAAGATTACGCGCAAGGTTTCGTTGTCGATCTTGTAGGTAAGATCGACACTCACCTGCAACGGATACTCGGTCGTAGAGAAATCGTTAGGCGTAATCCGATAAGTTAGCGCGCGGTCGTCGGCAATGAGTCGCCAAATTTTCTCGCGCAGAAAACTATGGTTGCCGCCTTTGATTTCGCGACCGCGATACAAACTGCGCCCATCTTTCAAGCGATGTAGATAATAACCCATCACGGTCGCGTGATTCGTCCAGCCCGTTGCCGAAGTCGTTAGGTCGTAATCACGATAAAGAAAGCCGACCCACTGCCCGGCCGCGTTTCGGCGCGCGATGCTGACCAGTTCCGCGCCCAGCCGTGAGACCACGATGCGAAAGCCGTTTGCTTCGTCCGTTAAGACATCCAGTTCCCCATCGCCCCGTTGCTCTAGGCGATGCGAAAACATCTCATGGAAACAAACCGCGCGCGCTCTTTGCCTTGAGTACGCGCTCGACGCCGATGGCCATGGCCGCGGTGCGATGAGAAACTTTGTGCTCCTTGGCGCGGCGAATCACCTGGCTGAAGGAATGTTCGAGGATGCGGAAAAGTTTGTCGGTCACTTCCATCTCGGTCCAGAGGAAACTCTGCAAGCCCTGCACCCACTCGAAATACGAAACGATCACGCCGCCGGCGTTGCAAAGAATGTCGGGGATGACGAAGACTTCGTCCCATCTCTCCTGTAAAAGCAAATCCGCTTCCGGTGTGGTCGGACCGTTCGCGCCTTCGGCCAGAATTCGGCATTGCAATTGCGCGGCGTTCTTTTCGGTGATAACTCGATCGACCGCCGCCGGCACGAGAATGTCGCACTTCATCGTCAGCAACTCGTTAGGATCGACATGATCATCCTGGGCGAAGGCGCGCAGGTTTCCTTTTTTGATGACGTGCTGTTCGGCTGCCTCGATGTCGATGCCTTTGGGATTATAGAGCGCCACGAACGCGTCGCTGATCCCGACCACTTTCACTCCGGTTTTGTAAGCGAGCGAAAGCGCCGCGACCGCGCCCACGTTTCCGAAGCCTTGCACGATGGCGGTCGATTTCTCCGGATCCATTTTCAACATGTCCATCGCGCGCTCGACCAAATAGACCACGCCGCGCCCCGTCGCTTCGCGTCGTCCTTCCGTCCCGCCGATTGAAACCGGTTTGCCAGTCACGATTTCGCCGACCGAGTAACCCTGGTAAACCGAATACGTGTCCATGAACCAGGCCATGATCTGCTCGTTAGTCCCCATGTCCGGGCCCATGATGTCGGTATACGGGCCGACGAACGGGATCATCTCCTGCATGTAACGGCGCGAAACATTTTCGAGTTCGTTCCGCGAAAGTTTTGTCGGATCAACCGCCACGCCGCCTTTGGCCCCGCCATAAGGCAAATTCGAGAGCGCGCATTTCCAACTCATCCACATCGCGAGCGCGGCCGTTTCGCCCATCGATAGATTTGGCGCGAAGCGCGTTCCGCCTTTGGTCGGGCCGAGCGTGAGATGATGCTGCACGCGATAGCCCTGGAACGTGCGCGTGCTGCCGTCGTCCATGTGCACCGGCAACGTCACGGCGATGGCGCGCTTGGGATAGAGCAAACGCTCGCGATGATTCTTGTCGATGTCGAGGTAATCGGCGATGACCGCGAATTGATCGCAGGCCATTCGGAAAACGGCGTCGTCGTAGATGTGCATGACTGGCGGCGGGAATCTAGATTACTCCCGCGAGGAATGCTAACTGGCCGCGATTTTATTACGCGTCAAATCCAAAGCGCCGCGCAAGATCGACAATCGCATTTGCAGCCGTAACGTCGCATTCAAAGTTCGCTTCCCATGAAAATTGAAACTGTCGCCGTGCATGCCGGCCATCGCATTGACCCCACCACCGGCGCTGTGGCCGCGCCGATTCAGCTCTCGACCACGTTCGAGCGCGATGTCGAAGGAACTTATTCGCGCGGATTCATGTACACGCGCAACGACAATCCAAATCGGAACGCGCTCGAACAAGGAATCGCTGCGCTCGAAGACGGCGCGGCGGCCGCCGCATTTTCGAGCGGAACGGCCGCGGCGATGGCGTTGTTTCAAGCGCTCGCGCCGGGCGATCATGTCCTTGCGCATGTCGATGCCTATTACGGAACGACGCGATTGCTGCGGGATTTGTTTTTGCACTGGAAGCTGGAAGCCGATTTCATCGACATGAGCGATCTCGCCGCCGTCAAAAAAGCGCTGCGGCCAAATACAAAACTGGCCTGGATGGAAACGCCGTCGAATCCGCTCCTGCGCATTGTCGATCTTGCCGCGGTCGCGGAGATCGTTAGGGAAGCGGGCGCGATTTCAGTCTGCGACAATACCTGGGCGCCGATTATCCAGCGACCGTTCGAACTTGGCTGCGATCTCATTCTCCATTCGACCACGAAATATTTTGGCGGCCACTGCGATGTGCTTGGCGGAATTATTGTGACGAAGATCGACAATGAATTTTTCCAGCGCGTGCGCGCGATTCAATATTCCGGCGGCGCGGTCCCCTCACCTTTTGATTGCTGGCTGATTCTGCGCGGGATGCGCACGTTGCCATGGCGGATGCGCGCGCATTGCGAGAACGCGGCGAAGGTAGCTGACTTTCTCGCGCAAGATCGACATGTTGAAGCGGTGCATTATCCCGGACTAACGACGCATCCCGGTCATGAGATCGCGCGAAAACAAATGTCGATGTCCGGCGCGATGCTTTCGATCGAAGTGAAAGGCGGACGCGATGCCGCCATGAAAGTCGCGGCGAAAACGAAGATCTTTACACGCGCCACGAGTCTCGGCGGCGTGGAAAGTTTGATCGAGCATCGCGCATCGATCGAAGGCGCGGGCACAACTTCGCCCGAAGGTTTGTTGCGATTATCGATCGGGCTCGAGAATGCCGATGATCTAATCGAAGATCTCGCGCAAGCGCTCAGCTGAATTTCTTTCGGACAAGATCGACAACGTCGCGCAGTTCAGCCACGCGCAACAAGTAAGCCGCGCCGAAAAATACGCCTGCGCCGACGGCGATGGTGATTGTTAGATCGACAATCTTCTTCCACTCGGGCAATTCGCCGCCTTCGAAGAAGAAACGCTGGGCCAACACGCAAACGCCGGCGAGCAACGCGCCGGCAAGCAAAAGTTTTCCCAGCACCTTAAACATCGCGCCCGTCTCGAGCCGGCCGGCGTGGCGGCGCATCATTATATATAAGAGCACGAAGTTGGTGATGGCGACGAGGCTGGTCGACAGCGCGAGGCCGCGATGCCCGAATTTCATTTTGAACATGAAAAACAGATTGAGGCCGAGGTTGAGTAAGATCGACAAGATGCTGACGAGCATCGGCAGGTAACGTTTGTCGAGCGCATAAAATGCCGGCGCTAGAACTTTCACGGCCGAGTACGCGACAAGGCCAATGGCGTAAAATTGCAATGCGGCCGCCGTTTGTTCGGTCGCGTGCGCGTCGAAACGGCCATGCTCGTAGATGACGCTGATGATCGGTCGCGCCAGAATCATCAAACCGATCGCGGCCGGAATCGTGAGCAGCATAACGAGCCGCAGAGCGTGAGAAAGCGCGGAGCGAAATGCGGGAATATCTCCGAGGGCGGCGCTGCGCGAGACTAACGGCAATGTGACCGTGCCGATGGCGACACCGAAAATGCCAAGCGGCAATTGCATCAAACGAAATGCAATGTTGAGCCAACTGATCGGGCCGTCGCCAAGTTTTGAAGCGAAGATGCTGTTGACGAAAACGTTCACCTGCACCGCGCTGGCGGCGATGGTGGCGGGCCCCATCAAGATGAGAATCGTGCGGACGCCGGCATCGCGCCAATTAAAGTCCGGGCGAAATTTGAAACCGACGCGGCGGAGCGAGGGAAATTGGACCGCGAGTTGGAGCAGGCCGCCGATCAATGTGGCGATGGAAAGTCCGATGAGACCGCGCTCGCCGAAATGTGGATGACGCCAGTCCGGTTGCGGATCGAGCCAATAGCAAAGCGCGACGCCGCCGATAATGGAACCGAGATTGAAAAAGCTCGAAGCCATCGCCGGCATGCCGAAAACATGTTTCGCGTTCAACATTCCCATGGCCAGCGCAGCGAGTGAGACGAGCAAAATGAACGGGAACATGATGCGTGTGAGCAAAATGGTCAGCGCTGCTTTTTCCGCCGGGAAACCGGGCGCGAGAATGGTGATGAGCGTGGGCGCGAAGATGATGCCGAGGAGCGTGACTGCGCTCATGAAGACGAGCGTGAGAGTGGCGACTTTGCTGGCAAGCTTCCACGCGGATTCGTCGCCGTCGGTGGCGATGCGCCGCGAGAATGTGGTGACGAACGCAGTTGAGAGCGCGCCTTCGGCGAAAAGATCGCGCAGCATGTTCGGGGCGCGGAACGCGGTCAGAAACGCATCCATGTTTCGGGAGGCGCCGAAAAGCGCGGCCACGATTATTTCCCTAACGAGTCCGAGGACGCGGCTGCACAAGATGGCGACGCCGACGATGCCCGTTGCGCGAGTGCTGATATGTCGATCTTGCGCCGCAGCCATCGGCGAACCAAACCAGTGTCTCTGACTTTGCGAAAGCGAAATCTCGATCAGGCTTTGACGGCTCGCGCATCCAACTCATATTCTCGCGGACAAGTTGGTGAGGTGGCTGAGTGGTCGAAAGCAGCGCTTTGCTAAAGCGCCGTACCTGTCAAAGGGTACCGAGGGTTCGAATCCCTCCCTCACCGCGCCGATCGATTGTCGATCTTACGAGCGGCTACGAAAACAGTTGCTTCACGCACGTGATCAATCCCTGCACCGGAAACGGTTTCACGAGATACTTCACGTTGTTCGCAGTCAGGAACGGCGCGATCTTCGGATCGGCGGCGAAGCCGGTAATGAAAATGAAACGGTCGGCCAGATGCGGCCGGGTCTTCTTCGCCTCGAGATAAAATTCGTCACCACGGAGGCGCGGCATCATGAGATCGCAAACGACCGCGTCATACTCATGCGCTTTCACTTTAAGGATGGCTTCCTCGCCATCGTAGGCAACATCGACAAGGAAATTTTCGTCCGCCAGGATCCATTGCAAGGCCGAGGCGAGCTGCTTGTCGTCGTCGACCAGAAGGATGGCTTTCAATTCGACGACGGTGGAACGGTCCGGTTGCATGAGTGGATGGGTAGCAAAAGCTGCGCCGCTCATTTTGCAAATTTAGAATCGGCGCGACGACGGCAGCGTTTTGTATCGGTGAACGCCGACTTAGTAGTAATGGCTGGCCGCGTTACCGTCTCTCGTCAGAATATCGTGTTCGGCATTCCAGAGATTCCGCTTCGCTTCATCTGGTTCCTGGTTCTGCTGCTCCTGATGCACGGCCGCGATCCGTTTGGATTCTTGATTTCCCCGGCCCGTCGTATTGGTGCTTTCGCAACTGATGACGAACAAAGCGGCGGCGATGATGCCAATGAGTTGAAGGTGCTTCATATATATCTGAATATATCTCGTCGCATGTTACACGTCACTCGTCACTTCTTGTGAAAACCACCATCGAATCTCTCCCGGCGGAAAGAACTGGGGCGGCCCCGGAGAAAATGCGGATTACCAACTTCATCGACGGCCAATTTGTCGAGCCGACCGGCGGCGACTATTTGGACAATATCGAACCGGCCACGGGAAAATGTTATTCGTTAGTCGCGGACAGCGACGCACAAGATGTCGATCTCGCGGTGGCTGCGGCGGACAAGGCCTTCGCAGATTGGTCGCGCACGCCCGCGTCGGAACGGTCGCAAATTCTTTTGCGCATCGCCGATCTAATCGAGCGCGACCTCGAGAAACTCGCCCGCGCGGAGTCGATCGACACCGGCAAGCCGCTGTCACTCGCGCGCACGCTCGACATTCCACGAGCGGCCAGCAATTTCCGATTCTTCGCCACCGCGATTTTGCATACCGAATCGGAAGCGCACATGACGGACGGCGTGGCGTTCAATTACACGCTGCGACAACCGCGTGGCATCGCCGGATTAATTTCGCCGTGGAATTTGCCGCTCTATCTATTGAGTTGGAAAATCGCGCCCGCGATCGCGTGCGGAAACTGCGCCATCGCCAAGCCGAGCGAGCTCACGCCGATGACGGCGTTTTTGCTGGGCGAAATTGCACGCGAAGCGGGATTGCCTAACGGAGTCCTGAACATCGTCCATGGCACCGGCGCAAAAGTCGGCGCTGCCATCACGGCTCACCCGAAGATCGACACGATCTCATTCACTGGAGGCACCGTCACCGGCCGCAAAGTGGCGGAGACATGCGCGCCCTTATTCAAGAAAGTTTCGCTCGAACTCGGAGGCAAAAATCCAAATATCATTTTCGCCGACGCCGATCTCGACGCCGCCATCACCGGAAGTGTGCGTTCTTCTTTTGCGAATCAAGGCCAGGTTTGTTTGTGCGGCTCGCGCGTTTTCGTCGAGCGCTCGGCCTATCGACATTTTGTCGATCGATTTATCGAGAAAACTTTGCAACTGAAACTTGGCGATCCGCTCGATGAGACAACAGATCAGGGCGCGATCGTTTCGAAGACGCAGCTCGAGAAGGTAAAGTTTTATGTCGATCTTGCGCAGAAGGAAGGCGGCAAGATCGCCGTCGGCGGTAAGTCGCCGAAATCGCCTAACGAACGTTGCCGCGAAGGTTATTTCTTTCCGCCGACAGTCATCACCGATTTGCCGGTATCGTGTCGCACCAACCGCGAAGAGATTTTTGGCCCGGTCATCACCATCACGCCATTCGACAACGAAGAAGAGGTCATTGGCTACGCCAACGACACCGACTACGGCTTGGCCTCAAGTGTTTGGACGCAGAACCTGAGTCGCGCGCATCGGGTCGCGGAAAAAATTCATACCGGCACCGTCTGGGTAAACTGCTGGCTCGTGCGCGATCTTCGCGTCCCATTCGGCGGCATGAAACAAAGCGGTGTCGGTCGCGAAGGCGGCGAAGAAGCGCTCCGCTTTTTCACCGATCCAAAAAATATCTGCATCGCAAAATAATTTCAGCCCGTGTCGCTAGCCTTTGAATGGGACTCGCGCAAAGCGCGATCAAATTTCTCCAAGCACCGCATTACCTTTGAGGAAGCGTCCACTATTTTCGCTGATCCTTCCTCGATCACAATTCCCGATCCCGATCATTCAATGACCGAGCGGCGTCACGTAACAATGGGCCGGGCGTTCGATGGCAAAATGTTCGTTGTCGTGCACACCGAACGAGATGATAATATCCGCATCATCAGCGCCAGGCGAGCGAGCCGAAAAGAGCGCAGGTTTTATGAAGAAGAAATCAAATACACCAACGCGTAACGGGTTGCGAGACGAATACGATTTCTCGCAAGGCGAACGCGGAAAATACGCACGCCGTTATGCTCAGGGAACGAACGTTGTCGTGTTAGAGCCCGATGTCGCCAAGGTTTTCGCCAACTCAAAAGCAGTTAATATTTCCCTTCGGAAACTTATTCGTCAGCAAGCGGCGTCGGCATGAAACAAAGCGGCGTCGGCGAAGAGGCGCTCCGCTTTTCACCGAGCTAAAAAACGTCTGCATCGCTAAATAGTTGATCGTCGATCAAGAATTGTTGATGGTCGGAGCATGTGCCGAAACATTAAGACCCTGCATAATTTCGAACCAGCGGCGAGCGATGATGAGATTCGCGCGTCGTCGCTGCAGTTCGTCCGCAAGCTTTGCGGATTTACCAAACCATCGCGCGGAAATGAAGATGCTTTCAATCGCGCAGTTGACCAAATCGCGCATGCTGCGCATCACCTGCTCGGTTCGTTAGTCACAAACGCGTCCCCGCGCAATCGCGAAGCCGAAACACTGAAGGCGCGCGCCCAATCGGCGAAACGGTTTGCGGCAACGATGTCGATCTAACGATTATGAGCGGAGTACGATTACTGGTTGGCACACGCAAAGGCGCTTTCGTTCTGACGTCGGACGAGAAGCGCAAAGATTGGAAAGTAGATGGGCCGCACTTCGCCGGCTGGGAAATTTATCACGCTAAAGGTTCGCCGATCGATCCAAACCGGATCTACGTTTCGCAGACGAGTGCGTGGTTCGGACAAATCATTCAGCGCTCCGACGATGGCGGCAAAAACTGGTTTCAACCGGGGACGCCCTCGGGCGAGCCGACGGCGACGCCCGATGGAATGCCTAAACCGGAGAGCAATAAGTTCGTTTACGATGGCATTACGGGCACGCATCAGTGGTACGACGGGACGCAACATCCCTGGGAATTCAAACGCGTCTGGCATCTCGAGCCTTCGTTAGGCGATCCCGACCACGTTTACGCGGGCGTGGAAGATGCGGCGTTGTTCGAGTCGAAGGACGGCGGTAAATCGTGGAAGGAATTGTCCGGTCTCCGCCAACACGACACCGGACCGAAGTGGCAACCGGGCGCGGGCGGAATGTGTCTGCATTCGATTTTGCTCGATCCGCAAGATCGACAACGAATGTTCATCGCCATCTCGGCAGCGGGCGCTTTTCGCACCGATGACGCAGGCAAGAGTTGGAAACCGATCAATCGCGGTTTGCATTCGGAATTCATGCCGGACCCAACAGCGGAGGTCGGGCACTGCGTGCATCATATCGCGATGCATCCCACGCGTCCGAACACACTCTTCATGCAAAAACATTGGGACATCATGCGGAGCGACGACGCTGGCGATTCGTGGCGCAAGGTCAGCGGAAATCTGCCGAGCGATTTCGGTTTCCCGATCGACATACACGCGCACGAACCGGAAACGATTTACGTCGTGCCGATCAAGAGCGACTCGGAACATTTCCCGCCTGACGGCAAATTGCGCGTTTACCGCAGCCGGAGCGGCGGCAATGAATGGGAAGAGCTGACCAAAGGTCTGCCGCAGAAGGATTGCTACGTAAATGTGCTGCGCGACGCGATGACCGTGGACTCGTTAGACCCGTGCGGGATTTATTTTGGCACGACAGGCGGACAAGTTTATGGATCGGCCGATGCGGGAGATTCGTGGGATGCAATCGTGCGCGATCTTCCCGCCGTCCTCTCAGTCGAAGCGCAAACGCTGAAATGATTCGCGTCGTTCTCCCGCATCATCTGCGAACGCTCGCGCGCGTGACCGATGAAGTACATGTCGATCTTAACGAATCGGCCACGGTGAAATCGGTCCTCGACGCGCTCGAAAATAAATACCCAATGTTGCGCGGAACCATTCGCGAACATGAAACACTGAAGCGCCGCGCGCTTGTTAGGTTCTTCGCCTGCGGTGAAGATGTCTCGCACGAATCGCCCGACACACAGCTGCCCGATGCTATTGCCGCTGGAACCGAACCTTTTTTTATTATGGGCGCAATCGCCGGCGGATAATTCAAGGAATGAAAAGTTTATTTGTGGTGACGAGGATTAAGGGCAAAGCCTGGGACCGAACCAAGCCGATGAATTCACAAGAGCAATGGTCCGAGCATGCGCTTTTCATGGACGATCTCGCGACCAACCGATTCGTCGTTCTGGGCGGCCCGCTCGGGAACGGCGATATCATGCTCATTGTCGATGCCGCGAACGAACCGGAAATTCACTCGACCCTGGCGCGCGATCCTTGGAGCAAATTGAAAATCCTCGAAGTGCAATCGATTCAACCCTGGACCGTTTTGCTGCAAGCGGGCCCAGCCATCCGCGTTATGGCCGATCCGAAAAACGTTTCGCGGATGCAATGAGCGAATCTTTCGAAAGTTCACGCGCACCCGAACCAGTGGGCGCGTTCCCGCACGCGAAGCGCGTGGGCGATTTTTTATTTCTCTCCGGCATCGGACCGCGTGTGCGCGGAAGTAAAGAAATTCCTGGCGTCACGCTCGATGCTTCCGGCAAGATCGACAATTACAACATCGAGACGCAATGCCGCGCCGTCTTCGAAAACGTCCGCCTCGTGCTGGAAGATGCGGGCGCGACTTGGAATGACATTGTCGATGTAACGGTTTTCCTCACGAACATGAAAAAGGATTTTCCAACCTACAACAAACTTTATGCCGAGCATTTCGCCGGGCCTGACAAACCCAACCCGACCCGCACCACAATCGAAGTCACGGCGCTGCCAACTCCGATCGCGATCGAGCTCAAAGTGATTGCCGCGCCCAAATGATTCGCATCACGGCGGCGGATCACACCGGCATCACCGTTTCAAATCTCGAACGGTCGGTAGGCTTTTGGCGGGACGTGCTTGGCTTCGAGCTTTCGCATCGCGCCCATCAGACAGGTGAGCTGGCGCAGGAAATCACCGGAGTGCCGGGCGCCGAAATTTCCATCGCCGTGCTTAAAGCGCCTGGACACAAAATTGAACTACTCGAGTATCTCGCGCCAGCCAATCGAAACCAACATGTCGATCTTAGACCGTGCGATGTCGGCTTCGCGCACCTCGCGCTGACGGTCGACGATCTCGACGCGGTCTTGGAAAAAATCACCGCGTCCGGTTGGAAAGCAGCCGGCAAAGCGCAAACTCTGCAGACGGGACCAAACGCCGGCAAGCGCGTTGTCTACGTTCGCGACCCGGACGGCACCACCATAGAGTTGATGCAGCCACCGTTATGACCTTTTCGGCCAAGGAAGATTTTGCCCGCCAACTCGACGCCGAGGATCCGCTTCGTCATGTTCGCGAAAAATTCCATCTCCCCTTCGGCCCGGACGGCAGACCGCTAATTTATCTCGCAGGAAATTCGTTAGGCCTGATGCCGAAGACGGCGCGAAAGATCGTCCAACAGGAATTGGATGATTGGGAGAAGCTGGCCGTCGATGCGCATCTGAACGCGAACACTCCCTGGTATTCGTATCACCAAACCTTGCGTCAGCCGACGGCGCGACTGGTGGGCGCGCAGCCTAACGAAGTCATCTGCATGAACAGTTTGACGGTGAATCTTCATCTCATGATGGCGACGTTTTATCGGCCGACCAAATCGCGGTTCAAGATTTTGATGGAGGATCCGGCGTTTCCTTCCGACACCTACGCCGTCAAAACGCAGATTGCTCATCACGGTTTCGATGCGAAAGACGCGCTGTTGCTGGCGCGACCGCGCCACGACGAGTCCGTCGTGCGCACAGAAGACGTTGTCGATCTTATCGAGAAACACGGCAACGAATTGGCTTTGGTTATGATTGCCGGCGTAAATTTTTTCACCGGCCAATTGTTCGATATCGAAACAATCACGGCGGCGGCGCAGAAGCGCGGCGTCATCGTCGGTGTCGATCTTGCGCACGCCATCGGCAACGTCCCGCTATCAATGCATAATTGGAATGTCGATTTCGCCGTCTGGTGCTCATACAAATATCTCAACGCCGGGCCGGGCGCGGTCGCCGGCGTTTATCTGCACGAGCGTCACGCGACCAACACAAAACTGCCGCGGCTCGCCGGTTGGTTCGGGAATGATCCGAACACGCGTTTTCGTATGCAGCTCGAACCGGAATTCGTTCCCGTAACGTCAGCCGACGCCTGGCAGATTAGCAATCCGCCCATCTTTTCGATGGCGCCGCTGCGCGCTTCGATGTCGATCTTCGACGAAGCCGGTGGGATGGAAGCATTGCGCGCGAAGTCCATCAAACTCACCGGCTATCTGGAATTCCTGATCGAGTCCGCCGCGCACTCCACGCTCAAAATTATCACACCGCATTCGCCTAACGAACGCGGCTGCCAGTTGTCGATCTTAGCGCACCAAGAGCCGAAGGAGTTGTTCAAAAAGCTCGAAGCCGCTGGTGTGAAATGCGATTTCCGCGAGCCGAATGTCATCCGCGCCGCACCCACTCCGCTTTACAATACCTTCCACGAGGTGTGGCGCTTTGCCGAAGTATTAGCGGGCCGTTATTGAGGAACCGCGCCCAGATCGGCCGGCTCGTTTAAATTGCGAAAAAGCATTTCGTTTTCTTCGCTCACAGCCACGGCGCGCAGCTTGCCCGACGCGATGAGCTGCCTAACGAGAGTCTGCAATGAAAATTCCGAGCGCGCGATGGCAGCGGCAAGATCGACATCGATACTTCGCGGATAAATCGCGGCCAAAGGTTCCGCGCGTTCGCCGATAAATGGAACAATCCCGCACTCCGGTTTGATCTGCGCCATAAGCATTCGCAAATAATCTGCAGTCATAAACGGGATATCGATCGCGAGCGCGAGCAGATGCTCCGTGCGCAGATGACGCATCGTCGCCACCAAACCGCTAAGCGGACCGCATGATGGCGAATCATCCGCGGCGAAAGTAACGTCATCCGGTCGCCATGACGGGTCCGATCGCGCCGACACGAAAATTTCGCGAAGATGCATGCTTCGCAAAGTCTCGAGTTGAGTCCGCCAAAGCGGCCTGCCGTTGAAGAGCATGGTCGTTTTGTCTTCGCCCATGCGGCGCGATTCGCCGCCCGCGAGCAGAACCGCGCTTATATTCATGCAACCGTTTCGGCGACGCGCGCGGTCGAGCGCAATGTTCCGTTCGTCAAAACGCGCGCACGCAGACCGCCGCGGCCTTTCAGAAATTTCTCCGCGCCGGGCGCGATCGCCTGCTCCATCCAGTAACAAGGCCGACATTCGGCCACGCCATGAAAACGCACGCCTTGGACTTCAAAATCTTGATCGATCAACGTGTTAAGATCGACATCTCGCGTCACGATATTTCGGCGGACGGATGCGGGCGAACAACCCGGCACCTTCAACGCCGCGCAAAGCTCATCGAAAACTTCGAGCGCGAAAAATGTGACCTGCCCCTTGTAATTTTCCTGGTAATCGAAGAAGCGATCGCCACGAATGCCGTGGCCGGCGACGCATTCGACGCGGGCGAGTTCGACTGCGGGATGGTTATCCGGTTCGCGCCCGTGGTGACCAAAGAAATTATGACCGGCCGAAATGTAAAGGTGACAGATTTTCACCGGCGCCATGATAACATCGCTCGCAAAGCAGTGAAAGAAGATGGAATCGGGGCCGGCCAAATCATCCGGCGAAAGGAGAACGGCGCGCTCGAATATCGCCACGATGACCTAACGATCGAAGAACCGCTCGAGATTCGCATCGGCCGAAAGACGATTGCCATTACCATGCGGACGCCCGGTCACGATGAAGAACTTGCGGCCGGCTTTCTCGTCTCCGAAGCAATCCTCCGCGCGCAGGACAAGATCGACATCTTCTCTCGCCCGATGGCCGCGCGGAATCGGGCGAATATTATCATCGCTCAACTCGGCGAAGGCGTGAAACCCAAACTCGGCTCGGCCAAAAGATTCGGAACCATTTCCTCGAGCTGCGGCATTTGCGGCAAGGAAAGCATCGCCGCGGTGCAACAGAATTTTCCAGCGATCAAATCCAGCAAAGATGTGCGCATCGAAATCGACACTTTGCTCGCGCTTCCAGAACTCTTGCGAAAGCAACAGGGCGACTTCGCGCGGACGGGCGGGATTCATGCGGCCGGAGTTTTTGATCTCGATGGAAAATCGCAGATCGTTCGCGAAGACATCGGCCGGCACAACGCTGTTGATAAAGTGATCGGCCGCGCGTTCCTCGACCGGCAATTGCCGTTAGATCGACATATTCTTCTCGTCAGCGGACGCGCTTCGTTCGAGATCATGCAAAAAGGTCTCTCCGCTGGAATCGCGATCGTCGTGTCCGTTTCCGCGCCATCAACACTGGCGATGAACTTTGCGCGCGAGAGCAATCAAACGTTAATCGGTTTTCTGCGGCCACCATCGTTCAACGTTTACGCGCACGTCGAACGCGTCATTCTCCGCTAACGAGTGGCGGCGTCGCGGCGAATGGCCTCGACGGCCTCCGCTATGTCGGACGAAGGCGCGATGCTGATGATAACGCTTTTGCTCACGGGCGTGTTGCTGCGCTCGGCGGTGTTGTTAATCGAAACGAGAACATTCGCTTCCGGAAAATATGTCGCCGTGCAACCGCGCGCGATGTCGAATGGCGCAACCATGAAATGTCGCGCGATGCGTGTTTCCTTTTCGAAATGGCTCGTTAGATCGACAAGTTGACCTTGCTGCAGCCCCGCTGCTTTAACGTCGTCCACGTTCATGAAGATAACGCGGCGTCCGTTGTAAACGCCGCGATAGCGATCATCGAGGCCGTAAATGGTGGTGTTGAATTGGTCGTGGCTGCGAACGGTCGTCATCAAATATTGTCCGGGTTCGAGTTTGAGCGGCGCCAAATCCGAAACAATGAACTTCGCCTTGCCTTCCTTGTTGTTAAACTTGCGGTGATCGCGGGCGTCGTTAGGCAAATAGAAAACCTCGTCGTGAACGCGCTTGTTGAAGTTCTCGAATCCGGGAATGACGTGCTCGATGTGATCGCGAATGCGATCGTAGTTCGCGATCAAACTTTGCCAATCGACGGTGGTGCGATTTCCCAAAGTCGCCTGCGCGAGTTCGGCCACGATGGCTGGTTCGCTGCGCAAATGTTTGCTCGCCGGCTCGGTGTGTCCGCGGGAAGGATTGATGATGCCCATCGAGTCTTCGACGGTAACAAATTGCTCGCCTGTTCCTTGTCGATCTAACTCGGAGCGGCCGAGGCATGGAAGGATGAGCGCGATCTCGCCGGTAATGAGATGGGAGCGATTCAGTTTGGTCGAGACATGCGCAGTGACGCGGCATTTCTGCAAAGCTTCGGCGGTGTATTCTGTGTCGGGTGAAGCGGCGAGAAAATTTCCGCCCATTCCGAGAAAGAAACGAATCTTGCCGTCCTGCATCTGCTTGATCGCTTCGACGGTGTCGGTGCCGGTCTCCTTTGGCGGGGTGAATTGAAATTCGTAGCCGAGTTTTTCCAGGAACGCTTCGTTCATCCGTTCCCAAATCCCCATGGTGCGATCGCCTTGCACGTTTGAGTGTCCGCGCACGGGACACGGTCCCGCACCGGGTCGGCCGATGTGACCGCCGAGGAGGAGAAAATTCATTACCTCCTGAATAGTGGCGACGGCGTTGCGATGTTGCGTCAGTCCCATGGCCCAGCAACAGATGATGCGTTTGCATCGCATCGCGATCTGGGCGGCCTCACGGATTTGCTCTCTCGTTAGGCCGCTTCCTTCGAGGATTTCATCCCATGCCGTGGCGCGAACGTGAGCAACGAACGCGTGGAAGCCGATGGTATATTGCTCGATGAATTGTCGATCTAACACTGAGCCGGGGCGACGTTCTTCTTGCGCCAGCATTTCTTTCATGATGCCGCGCATGGCGGCCATGTCGCCGTTAAGGCGAACCGGGAGCCAGAGATCAGTAAGCGGCGTTCCTTTGTTGAACAACATTTTGGCGGCGAACTTGAGCGGATTGCGATATTCCTGCGGGTTCGGATTTACGACCTGCATCAACCCCGGCTCCGGCATGGGATTAAGCGAAACGATGGTGGCGCCGTTTTTTTTCGCGCGCTCGAGCGTGGTCATCATGCGTGGATGATTCGTGCCCGGGTTTTGTCCGAGAATGAAAATGCCATCCGCCTTCTCGAAATCGGCCAGCGTGACGCAGCCTTTGCCGACCCCGATACTTTCATTCAAGGCGGCTCCGCTCGATTCGTGGCACATGTTGGAGCAATCGGGTAGATTGTTTGTGCCAAATTGCCTAACGAAGAGTTGATAAAGGAACGCGGCTTCGTTGCTCGTGCGCCCGCTGGTGTAAAACACCGCTGCATTCGGCGTCGGCAATGCGTTCAGTTCCCGCGCCATTAACGCAAAAGCTTCTTCCCACTCGATCGGTTCGTAATGCGTTCCCCCGGCGCGTTTGACCATCGGATGCACCAAGCGTCCCTGCAGCTCGAGCCAGTAATCACTTTGCCTGCGAAGATCGACAAGCGAATGCTGGCGAAAGAATTCCGGCGTGATTTGTTTTTTCGTTGCCTCGCTCGTTAGGGCTTTGACGCCGTTCTCACAAAACTCGAAGAGATGTCGATCTTCGTCCGGACTCGGCCAGGCGCAGCTCTGGCAATCGAAGCCGTCCTTCTGGTTTACCTTCAGCCAATCGCCGATGCCGCGAGTGAGCCCGGTTTCACGAATGGTAAATTTCAAGCTGTCGGTCAGCGCACGCATGCCGGCGGCGACGCGATGTGGCTCGCGCAATTTCGCGCGTCCTTTTTCCGGCGGCGGTTGCGCGCCGGGAGTTGGATGCGTATTTGCCAAATCGGCCTCGGGGTCAGGCGCAGAGCTCGGGGCGCCCGAACCGACATGAGTGGGTTTTTGCGCGGCGGTGTCGGAATCGTGCGGCCCGTTAGGCGGCGCTGGCGCATGCTTCTCTGGTTCGCCGGCATTCATCTTGTCGATCTTCCATTCAACATTGTCCCGATCCCCCGCAGCCGCGAAGATTTCTGGCCGAGCGGCTGCGATTCAATTATCTACTAAAACCATCGTTATGAAATATCTCATTCACATCTCGCGCATTTTATTGGGGCTTCTCTTCGTTGTCTTCGGCTCGAATGCTTTCCTGCATTTCATCCCCATGCCGCCGATGCAAGGCCAGGCCGGCGCTTTCATCGGTGCGCTCGCCAGCAGCGGATACCTCTACGTTATCGCTGCGCTTCAAGTGCTCGGAGGTTTGTGTTTGCTCCTTGGATCGCGCTTCGTCGCGACCGGTCTTATTCTACTGGGCCCAATCATTGTGAACATCCTGCTCTATCACATTTTTTTGGATCAGAGCGGCCTGGCGATGGCAATCGTCATTTCGGTGGTTTCATTTTTCCTTCTCTGGGTATATCGCCACAAATTTCCCGCGATCTTTCAGCCATAAGCGGGATACAATTTTGCGCGCCCGGTTCTTGGGATGGCGAATTAAGCTTTCGGCCAACCGAGTTGGCGCCAAAACAAAGTGGCCATCATGCTCAGGCCGATGAGCGCGTAGAGAAATCGGTATTGGCTTTGCAATCGACGAATGCTGGCGGAGTTGAGGTCGCTGCGCAGCGCGCGCATTGACCAAAGAAAGTGAAGCGGAAAGAGAACGAGCGGGAGAAAGGCCAGGAGGCGCGGCAAGAATCCGCACCAGCACAGGAGCGAAAGATACGCGTAGGAGAATGCGAAAAGGACGATGCCGGCGAGGAAGTTCCGCTTTTTGCCGAACGCGACGGCGTTGGTCCGCGCGCCTACTTGTCGATCTAAGTTGTAATCGCGCACTTCCTGATTGAGATGGCCGGCAGCGAAACTGAGAGCAAAGAATAATCCGATGAGGAGTCCTCGTTGGTCGATTTCAGAAAAGACCGAGTATCCCAAAAGAAAATGGAGCATTCCGCCGCCAAAATGGATTAACGAGGAAATGATCGGTCGGCTTTTTCCGTTGTGCCGTGGATGTGAGTAGAGAATGCCCAAGGCTGCGATCGCCGCCGCTAACAGCAGAGTCGGCAAAGGAAATAACAAGAACAGCAACAAGCTCGCGGCGAGCAGCAATATCGAAAACCAGAAGAGGGCGTTTGGCGTAACATTCCGGCAGCGTACGGGTGCGACAGCGCTGCTCGGATAGCCATCCTGCTGCGCGACTTCCGCCCAATCGTTGAAGAAAAAGATGTGGGCGACGAGCAGGAAACTCGCTCCCGCAAAAAGTATGGTGGTCCCGAGTCTAGCGGGCGTGATGTTACCAATAGAGAAGGCGAGGCCAATCAGCGGACCTCCCTGCAAGATCAGCACCTCGCCGAAACGGATACAACGCACCAACGAAAGAAATTGCGAGACACGCGCCATCAGCAATTGAGATGTTCGGAAATGATGTGGATGTTCGCCGCGATAAAAATTCCCCGCATCAGCGGTCGATAGTGATTCCAAGAACCGGCGTCAAGCTTGGGACTAAACGCGGTTAATAATCCCACCAGCCGTCGAGCGTCCAAAGCTCTACATTTTCCTGCGAGCTTACGGCTTTTTCCCTCAGCGCGACGACGTGGGCGCGGTTAACGTGTTGCTGCACAAACGCGCTGAGTTGTTCCGTCCAAGCCCGGCGATAAACGAGAAGCTGCCAGCCAGCTTTCGGGTCCGGTGCGGGCGATAATGTTAACGGCGAGCTGCCCGCGGCCAGCTTCCGAATGCCACCAACGATCCACACACGATTTCCAGATTTGAGCGTGGCGCGAATTTCATTTTCGACGTCTTCGATCGGAGCGGTCGCCGCCATCTTGGCTTTCAGCAGATCGTAACGATGAATTCTATGTTCAGTGAGTTGGGGAACGGTGATCCAGCGCACGGGGCCATGATAATAATGATTGAACGACACGCCCAGCGACCATGGATTTAACACAATCAAATCGTTAGGGCCGGCTTCCCTTTCCACTTTCTGCGCGATCGTATCGATGTTCGTTAGGCGTTGATTGATCATGGGCCAGGCGGCCGATGGCAATGCGATCATCAGACCGATAACGAAGACCAGACGAGCCAGGCGAACCCATTGAATCCGAGAGAGAACCGAAATAATCGAGTCGATCGCAACGGCGAACACGCAAAGAAGGGCCAGGAAATACCGCGCGCTCGGTGTCTTTTGCAGGATTCGCAAAAAAATAAAGTAGGAAAAGATCGACAAGAAGATTGAGATCAAGGCGAAGAGAATCAGGTCCGACTCCGCCGCCGCTCTCGTGCGGCCGACAACGATAAGTCGCCAAATGGCGCCGATCACCGCAAGGCCAAGAACACCCACCCACACCGCTGGCATCGCCGAAACCGGAGCACCGCAGGCTTTGCTCAGATGCTGCCACATCAGCGACAAGGGTATCGGCCTACTCAGCACGACCGCCCAAGTTTTCGTGCTGGAAAAAACCGTTATTAAATAGGGCACGTAGGAGAGCCCGCAGACAAGAGCGACGCCGAGAAGAGCCAGCATCCACCGAAATTGACGGCGCAAATATAAAACCGTTACCGCGGCCAAAACAATTCCCGGAACGAGCACGCCATTGAAATAGAGACAATGCATGCTGGCGATATAAGCGCCGCCGACCACGGCCAGATTCCATCGTGACGGCCCACGCAAAAAGTCGACCGTGGCCGTAAACGCCAAAAGCACCAGCACGCTACCCAGCCCGTAACCGCGGATGGTCGTTCCAATGGTAAGAAAGATTGCATTCAAACCGATGAGGGCCGGTAACATCAACGGCACATCATGGAGGGTCTTGGAATGGAGCCAGGCCAGACAAACCATGGCGACCCCGATCAACAATCCGAAAAACCGCATGGCAAAATCGCTTGCGCCGAAAAGCGTCGTGTAAACGCGAACCGTTATCGGAAACAAAATCGGAAACGACGTGTAAGGAAGATTGTCAATCATCTCAGCCGCGCTAGGCATCCTCGCCTCTTGCAGCGAGTCGCACTCGTCTCGCCAAAGCGCGCCCGCGTGCTGCGCATTCACGACCAGCAGATAAACCACGACGACCGCAAGCACCGCCGCGACGATCCATTCCAGGCGAATGATCGCGTTATTGCTCAGTCGGATTCGGCCCACAAACATTCGCAGTGACTCAATATGTTAGATGATCGCGCGGATCACGATAAATCCTGACATCAGTTCATGATTCGTCGATCTTTCAAACGTGCCGAAGTTTGTTCTTGTTGGTAGCGGCCTGGCCGGCGGATTACTCGCCGCTTACTTTGGTCGGCGCGGTTACGATGTCGATCTTTACGAACGCCGCGCCGATCCGCGCGCTGGAAATTTTGTCGGCGGTCGCTCCATCAATCTCGCGCTTTCCACGCGCGGAATTCACGCGCTCGAACAGTTAGGCATTGCCGATGAAGTTTTGGCGCACGCGATTCCGATGCGCGGGCGAATGATCCACGACAGATCCGGCGATTTACATTTCTCGCCCTATGATCGCGACCCGAAGAAGTTTATTAACTCAATCGGCCGCGCCGCGCTTAATACCGCGGTTATCGAAGCGGCGCAGCGTTACCCGAAGGTCCGCGTGTTCTTTAACCACAAATGCACTGATGTCGATCTTAACTCGGCCACCGCTCAGCTTCTCAACACCTCAACTGATCAACCGCTCAACGCCTCCGGCGACGCCGTCATCGGCGTCGATGGTGCGTTCTCCGCAGTCCGCCAATCGATGCACCGCAAGATCGACAACTTCCAATACGACGAAAGTTATCTCGCCCACGGCTACAAAGAATTGACCATTCCGCCGGCGTCGAATGGCGGCTGGCAGATGGAAAAAGAAGCGCTCCACATCTGGCCACGCAAAAGTTTCATGATGATTGCGCTGCCAAATCCCGATGGCTCCTTTACTTGCACTCTCTTTTGGGAATTCAAAGGACCACGCAGCTTTGCATCGACCAGGACCGATGACGATGTCCGTCGATTCTTCGAGGAAGAATTTCCCGACGCCGTGCCGCTCATGCCGTCGTTGCTCGAAGACTTTAAAATAAATCCGACCGGCTCGTTAGTCACAATCCGATGCGCGCCGTGGCATTATAAAGACAAGGTCGCGCTCGTCGGCGACGCCGCCCACGCGGTCGTGCCGTTCTACGGCCAGGGCATGAACGCGGCGTTCGAAGATTGTGTCGTGCTCGACGAATGTCTGGCCGAATTTCCGCAAGATCGACATCTTGCCTTCGCCGAATATTTCCAGCGGCGAAAAGAGAATGCAGACGCGCTCGCCAACCTCGCTGTCGACAATTTCATCGAGATGCGCGACAAAACCGCGTCGAAAACATTTCGCGCGAAAAAGAAGCTCGATCACATCCTGGAAGGCCTGCTGCCCGGAATCTATCTGCCGCTTTACACGATGGTCACATTCACGCGCATTCCCTACGCCGAAGCCGCACGGCGCGCGAGATTCCAAGACCGCATCGTCTATGTCGGCCTTGTTTTTGTAGGAGCGCTGATTGTAGCCTCGTTGATCGTTCTCACTTTCCAGCGACCATGAAGATCAATGTTCTAACCGCGCGGTTTGCCGCTC
>JBBROO010000035.1:0-34997 GCA_038229295.1 Chthoniobacterales bacterium
CAGCTCATCCAGGAGTTCCGGCTCTCGCCCCAGCTCCGCATCGCTGTCACCGTCGACATGATCGCCACCGGCACCGACGTGAAACCGCTCGAGTGCCTCGTCTTTCTGCGCGACGTGCGCAGCCGCGTCTATTTCGAGCAGATGAAAGGGCGCGGCACCCGCGTCCTTTCGCCGACCGATCTGCAAGCGGTCTCCGGCGCCGAAGCGCAGGCCAAGACCCACTTCGTCATCGTCGATGCCGTCGGCGTTTGCGAGAGCGACAAGACCGATTCGCGCCCGCTCGATAAGAAACCGACCGAGAAACTGGAAAGCATTCTTCTCGGCGTCGCGCTCGGGAAACGCGATGAAGACACCCTAACGACGCTGGCCTCGCGTCTCGCGCGATTGGAGCAGGCGCTCGACGAAACCGAGAAGTCGCACATCACCGCTGTGACTGGAGGCAAGACGTTATCCGAGATGGCTCGCGCACTTCTCCAATCCGTCGACCCCGACGCCATCGCCGAGAAAGCTGCTGCGAAGGCCGGAGTCGAAGCGCACGAAGTCTCACCTGAAGCGCTCGCGCAAGCGCGCGAAGCACTCATCACCGATGCCTGCTCACCCTTCGATAAACCAGAAGTGCGCGACACCCTTGTCCGAGTGAAGCAGCAGAGTGAACAAACGATCGACGTCACTACCATCGACGTCGTGACCAGCCAAGGCTTCGACGCCGCGGCCAAAGACAAAGCCGAGAGTCTCGTAAAATCCTTCCGTGACTACATCGCCGCGCACCAGAGCGAGATCGACGCCCTCCAGATCCTTTACAGCCGTCCCTACAAACAGCGCCTCACGGAAAAGATGCTTAAGGAGCTGGAAAAGAAACTGCGAGAAAACCACGCCGCCTGGACCGAGGACCGGCTCTGGGACGCCTTCGCTGTCACCGCGCCAGGCAAAGTCAAAGGCCGCTCCCAAGCCGGCCGCTTCGCCGACCTTGTCGCCCTCGTCCGCTTCGCGTTGGAGCAACAGCCCGTCCTCGCTCCTTTCGCCGACTCTGTCTCCGAGCGCTTCAATGAATGGCTCATGGACAAAGCCAAATCCGGGACTGAGTTCACGGGGGAGCAACTCGCTTGGCTCAACCTCATGCGCGACCAGATCGCTACGTCCATCACCATCGAGCGCGAGGACCTGGATTTGTCGCCGTTCAGTCAGCGCGGCGGCTTAGGCAAAGCGCATCAACTTTTCGGCGACAAGCTCCCTGCATTGCTGGAAGAACTGAACACGACATTGGCGGCATGAAGATTCAGGACGTTATCGCCATGTTGAATCAGATGGAGCGGGACGGCGTGATCGAGCGTTACGCCATCGGCGGAGCAGTCGGAGCGACCTTTTATTTAGAGCCGGTTAGCACACTCGATATTGATGTCTTCATTGCTTTCAAACCGCAGCAGGAAAGCATCATCGTTTCGCCGGCCCCGATCTTCGACTACCTCAAACATTTCGGCTGCAAGATGGAAGGCGATTACATCGTCATCGGTGGATGGCCAGTTCAATTTCTACCCGCCAGCGGGCCTCTTCTTGAAGACGCGCTGAGTGACGCTGTCGAAGTCGATGTTGAAGGCGTGCGTGCGCGTGTCTTCACCGCCGAATACCTCGCAGCCATCGCGCTTCAGACCGGCCGCGCCAAAGACAAAGCACGATTGCTTCAATTCATCGAAGCAGGCGCCTTCGATGCGAAACGCTTCCAAGGCGTCCTTGCCAAACATGGATTGTTCGAAGCATGGCAGAAATTCGAACGCCAGTTTCTCAGCGACACCCGATGACATTCGATCTGCAAAAGATGCTTGAAAGCAAACGCGCTTACCGCGCTCGGCTGGCTGCTCTACCCGTCGGCGAAAAGTTGCGGATGCTCGACGCGTTATGCGAGCGCCAAAAGAGTATTCGCGGCGGCGCGGCTCGTTCGGAATCATCGGTTCTGCGCGAACAACCCGGCGTTTACGGCGAAAAGAAATGAGAGATGTGGTCGGCACTCACACTCGATGGCAGCGTGCCCGCGTTGGTGATGCGCTTGGTTTGATCAACGGCCGTGCCTTTAAGCCGACTGAATGGAAGAAGACTGGTTGGCCGATAGTTCGAATCCAAAATCTCAATAACCCGGAAGCGCCTTTCAACTACTTCGAGGGCGACCTGCCCGAAAAGTTTCAGCTCGTTGAGGGCGATCTTTTGTTCGCTTGGTCAGGCACTCCGGGAACATCCTTCGGCGCTCATATCTGGCGCGGCGGCAAAGCCTGGCTGAACCAACACATCTTCAAAGTTCAATTCGACGAGAAACAGTTTGATAAGAAATTCCTGCAACTCGCCATTAACCAAAACCTAGCGGAGTACATTCGCGCTGCGCACGGCGGCGCAGGCTTGGCGCATATCACAAAAGGCAGGTTCGAAGAATCCGAATTGCCTCAGCCGGAGATTGACGAGCAACAGGAAATCGTCGCGGAGATTGAGAAGCAATTCACGCGGCTGGAGGCGGGGGTGTCAGCGTTGCGGCGGGTGCAGGCCAACCTTAAACGCTACCGCGCCGCCGTCCTCAAAGCCGCCTGCGAAGGCAAACTCGTCCCCACCGAAGCCGAGCTTCAGAAGTCAGCGGGCAAAGGCCATAAGGAATTCGAGTCCGGCGAACAATTGCTGGAACGGATTCTCGCCGAGCGCCGCCAGCACTGGACCGGCCGCGGCCAATACAAAGAGCCGGTCGCGTTCGCCTTCACCAACCTCCCACTTCTGCCCGCGGGCTGGACATGGGCGACGGTTGACCAACTTGCGGCTCCCGAACCGAACTCGATTACGGACGGTCCATTTGGTTCGAACCTCAAGACCGAGCATTACACGGATGCCGGCCCGCTGGTCATTCGCCTTCAGAACATCGGAGATGGCACCTACGTCGATGAGGAGGCGCACATCTCCCAAGCACACTTCGAACGGCTTCAGAAGCATCGCATCTTCGCAGGGGACGTCGTGATCGCTGCTTTCGGAGCGAGTCCACCACGTTCGTGCATTATTCCTGATTCACTCGGACCCGCTATCGTCAAAGCCGACTGCATCCGCTTCAAGCCGCACGTATCAGCCCTGCCAAAATACATGAATGCCGCCCTCAATTCGGACCCGATTCGGAAGCGAGCGAAAGGAATGGTGCATGGCGTCGGTCGTCCACGCCTGAACCTAGGGGAAATAAAATCGATCGTGCTACCGTTCCCACCCCTCGCCGAGCAGACGCGCATCGTCGCGGAAGTGGACCGGCGCTTGAGCGTGGAGGAGGAGTTGGAGTCGGTGGTGTCGGCCAATCTCCAGCGCGCCACTCGCCTCAGACAATCGATTCTTCAAAAAGCCTTCACAGACTGATTATACAACTCAACATACGTGTTGACGCATCCGATGTATGATGTAGTCTACATGTATTATGAGCATCAAAGTGAGCATTACGAAGCCCGGCCTAAGCATTCAAGCTTGGGTGAAAGACGAAGCACTTTCCGACCTTCTGAAAATCACGCAGGAACAACATGACGAGCCCGCCGGAATACCAGAAGTTTCGAATCGGCCAGATGGCGGCGCGGCAACCAACGACGATCAAACAAAAGAATGGTTGAAAACCCGGAGCGCGGCCGAAGTATTAAACGCCCTGCCTTCCGACAAAATGGCCGAGAAGATTTTCTTGCTCGGCGCATGGCACGAAGCGCGAGGCGGAGCGACACCGTGGCGAGCGTCAGATGTTCTGAAAGCATTCAGTCAGGCGAAAGAACGGGCACCGGGGAACTTTTCCCGCGACCTCAGCGTTGCCGTTAAAGATGGCAACATCAACAACGCCACTCCACGATCATATGAGATCACCAGAGGCGGCTGGAATCGACTGGCTCAACTGACTCAGAAGGCCGGTGAGTAGACGGTGAGCGAGCACATCCAACGCTATGCACCGCCCGACGAAGTCGTGCGCTTGGCGCAAGAGAACGGATTCACCACTGCTGAAATCGTTCGAATAGTGAGCGGCGGGATCACGTACCGCGATGCGCTCAAGGTCGCGCAGACATATGCGCCATTACTGGAACTGACGGTCAGCGAATTTATGAAGCTGCGAAAAAACGAATGAGGAAATTAGATTTCCTTCAATCGGGCGATCGTCGCAGCGCTGTAGCCCTGCCTGCGGAGCTTTGCGTAATCGATCTTGCCGCTCTTGCGAAGCAGCTTTGCCTTTACCGCCCTGAGCAGCCGGTCACCAGCGGCAATCGCCTCTTTGCTCATCTTGCCAGACGGACGTTCGAGCACTGCACCCATACACAACAATTACCGCATTTTGCGCGCCGCGCTCAAGAATTCTTACACGACAATTAATGTGAGCGATTCGGGTCAACTTGTTCAGAAGCTCTGGAACTACTGCAACATCCTGCGGGATGACGGACTTTCGTACGGCGATTACGTCGAGCAACTGACGTTCCTTTTGTTCCTGAAAATGGCGGACGAGCAGTCGCGTCTGCGCGGGACGCCTTCGGCGATCCCCAAAGGTTTCGGTTGGCCAAGCTTGCTGAAGCTGGATGGCGACGATCTCGAAATTCATTACCGCCACACGCTGGAGGAACTGGGCAAGCGGTCGGGCATGCTCGGAATCATCTTTCGCAAGGCGCAAAACAAAATTCAGGACCCGGCCAAGCTGCGCCGGCTCATCGTAGACCTGATCGACAAGGAACAGTGGTCCAGCCTTTCTGCCGACGTAAAGGGGGACGCCTACGAAGGGTTGCTGCAAAAGAACGCCGAGGACGTGAAAGGCGGCGCGGGCCAATACTTCACCCCGCGTCCGCTCATCGCCGCGATGGTGGACGCGATCGCGACGCAACCCGGGCAGACCATCTGTGATCCGGCCTGCGGCACGGGCGGTTTCCTGCTCGCGGCGCATGATTACATCGCGACGCATTACAAGCTCGACCGGGAGCAAAAGAAGAAGCTGAAGAGCGGCACCCTGTTCGGCATCGAGCTGGTCGACAGCGTCACGCGCCTCTGCGCGATGAACCTGCTCCTGCACGGCATCGGGCCGGAGGCGGACAATCTCACTGACGGGATGCCCGTCGTGACCAAGGACGCGCTTGCCGCCAAACACGGCGAATACGACATCGTCCTGGCCAATCCTCCCTTCGGCAAGAAGAGCAGTGTCACCATCGTGAACGAAGCGGGCGAGACCTCGAAAGAATCCCTCATCATCAACCGCGACGACTTCTGGGCGAGCACGAGCAACAAACAGCTCAACTTTCTCCAGCATATCTTCACCATTCTCAAACAGCACGGCCGCGCCGCCGTCGTATTGCCGGATAACGTCCTCTTCGAAGGCGGCGCCGGCGAAACCATCCGACGCGCCCTGCTCAAGCAAGCCGACGTCCATACCCTGCTGCGCCTGCCCACCGGTATCTTCTACGCCCAAGGAGTGAAGGCCAACGTCCTCTTCTTCGACCGCACACCCGCGCAGGAAAAGCCGTGGACCAGCAAACTCTGGATCTACGACCTGCGCACTAACCAGCACTTCACCCTGAAGGAAAACACCCTCAAGCGCACCGACCTCGACGACTTCGTCACCTGCTACAATCCAAAAAACCGCCACGAGCGCAGAGAGACCGACCGCTTCAAGAGCTTCACCTACGAAGAGCTGATCAAGAGAGACAAGATCAACCTCGACATCTTTTGGCTAAAAGACGAAGCCCTAGAAGACAGCGCCAACCTTCCCGCTCCCGAAGTCATCGCGGCAGATATAGTCGAAGACCTCCAAGCCGCCCTCGCCCAATTCGCCGAAATCGCTAACGATCTAAAAAAATAACTCGAGCCCTTGTCGATCTTATCCCCCGTACAACACGCTCACGATATCGCTCGGCTGGCCGATCTCTTTATCGGCCACTACGCCCATCGCTTGATATTCGCGCGTCTCGGGCGTGCCGGCCTGGGCCAACGGTGAGTCGTCGTCGAACGGAAATCGGCTCCGATTTGTCGCGATGACTTTGAAGGTGGGCTGGCCCTTCAAGCGCATGTGGATGTTGAACGCGTCGGCCCCGAGTTTTTTGCCTTTGATGCGGACGTATCCGGGAAATGCTTCGGCCGTGATGGTCGGTTTGTAATTTTCCGGATCGAAACTTCCGCCCGGCGCGACGATCTGGAGATCGGCGCCGATGCCGTCGTTGTACCCTTTGCTGCTCTTTAGGCTTTTAATGACGCGCCGCACTTCGGGCAAATTATCGGTGAGCTCCTGTTGCGCGACACCACTGGCGTTATCGAGTGCCAACTGCGCGGCGAGCGCTGCGTCCACCGCGGTCTTGAGCGTGTTCAGCACCGCGGTGAAATCGGTGATTTGCGTCGCGGTCATCCCGAGCGCCGGACCTTGTGTCGTTACTTTCGGGATCAGGTTTTCGAGCCAGTCGTGCAGGTTTTGGAATGATTGCGGGATAATATCGGCGGCCATGATAGTGGTGGTTTTCTAATGGTTGATGTTTGCGCTTTCGGAAAAAGTGATTCGGGAATACGGCGAGAGTTTCTGGGCGGAATGATTGGCGTTCGGTCCACGCGCGAGGATTTCTCGCGAGAAAAATTGCGCTCCCTTTTCGCGGCGAGAGTTTCTCGGAACGCAACGAGAGATTCTCGATCCTGCCATTGCCGCTCCGGATGCCACGGGTGGGTTTCCGAAAGCGAGCGAGAATTTCTCGGCCACAATCTTGGCACTCGTAATTCGAGCGAGAAATTCTCGCGGCGGAAATTGCTCTTTGTCGCGCGCGCGAGCGCGCCGAAAACACGGGATGATGTAACGCGGGATCGAAATTTGTTTTCGTTTTCTCACCGGCGGGCAGTCTGCGCGATGCCGGCGTTGCCCGTAAATACGGCGGGAACCGTAGATTGGTGGAGCTTGTTTGGAGACGCAGTTTCGTCGCGGACAACTAGCGAAGTCTTGGCCGCAGTTGTCGCTTCAGCTCGGCGTTCTCTTGTTCGAGTTCTTTGATTTTCCTCTTTAAGAACCAGATCGCCGCGTCGGCGCGGCTGTGAACGCCAAGCTTGCGAAAAATAGGTTCGAGATGTTTTTCCACGGTAGCGAGCGTGATGTGAGTCAGTTGCTGATCTCCACATTGGCTAATCCGTCGGACAACATCGAAAGAACTTCGCCTTCCCGAACTGTGAGCGGCTCCGCCGGTGAATCCTCTTCTTCATCGCTGTAACGGATTTTTCGTCTCGCATCTCCGGCGCGCGGAGAAAGTTTTCCCGCTTCATGCGCGGAGAGCGGCTCAACCGCGGGGCTGCTACGCGCTGATTTCTTCCGAGGCATCGGCGGGCAGTGTCACCTCCCGCGAAAGAAGACGTAAATACGGCCAGAACCGTAGATGGTTCATTCTCGCATCATGTCTGCGCGCGAGGATGCGCGCCCCTACAGAAAATCGCGCGACACGCGCGCCGCTACAGTCCCGAGCCGGACGGGCATTTTAAGCGCGACTGCTGCCGCCAAATCCCCGCGCTGGACTGGTCGATCCAAAACCGAGGACGGCTTCGGCGCGGCGGCGCAACGCCTCGTCGTTAGGGCGATCGGACAAAGATTCGCGCGCCGCGCGTAATTGATTCACGGATAAATTCATGGCGCGCAAAATTTCGCGCTCGTCGGACCCAAGATCGACATCTGCATTCGTTAGGGCCCGCTCTTGTGCGCGCGCGAGAACGGTTGCGAGCGGATCGCCATTCGTTTCGCAAAACAGATCGATCATTTTTTGAAAGCTGAGATGAAATGGCACCGTCGCTACATCGACCACCGTATTTTCCGAAACGCTCTCCGGCGGCATCGTGACCGCGTCGGAGATAGCGACTGATTTCCAGCCGCGCGCTGCGCCGTAATATCCGAGCTCAACGCGATAAACGCTGTGCGGTTTTGCGACGACCGCGTAAAAGCTTCCGAGCATTGGCTCGATGATCGATTCCGATTCTTCGACACCATTCTCTTTCAGCACACGCAAATATACTTGTCGATCTACCGGCGCTTCGGCGCGAAATTCCGTCGGCCAATCAATGTTCCAGTAGATGAAAAGCGTGCGCGGATCGCGCGCGATGGCAAACAGCAAAGGCCTGTCGACAAAGCGTGGGATTTCTCCCGAATCGGTGGCGACGTTTGACTGGCCTGGGCCTGAGATCGCGCCATGAGCGATGCGAAATCCCGTGCGCTCCGAGTCGTTCGTGGCCATTGTGTTTAGAACTTGGCGAGAAATGGAAAAAGGCAAAGGTGAATCTCGGCGCGGCGAGGAAAGATCGACAATCACATGAAACGTTGCGTGATCGTCAATCCGAAGGCGGGCTCGGTGAAAGATCTCGAGGGTTTGCTCAAGCAGCTCGAACGACTTGAGTCGACGAACATTCACGTGACGTCAGCGCCGGGCGCGGCGGAAAAGTTTGCGCGCGACATGGCGCGCGATGGCTGCGCCGAAATCATCGCGGCCGGTGGCGACGGGACGCTGAATGAAGTGGTGAACGGCATTGCCGAGCGAATGGATCAGGTTCGCGTGGGATTGATTCCGTTAGGCACGGGCAATGATTTCGCGCGTTGTCTGGAATTGCCTAACGAGGTCGAGGCGAACATCGACATCGTCATCTCTGGCGGAACGACCGCGCTCGATGTCGTGCGTGCGCAGAGCGACTACCCTCGATATTTTTTGAATGTTTCCGCCGGCGGATTCAGCGGTTTGGTTGATGAAAAACTCACGCCCGAATTGAAGAAAACTTGGGGGCCGCTGGCTTACGTTCGCAGCGCCGCGGCGGCGCTGCCGGAATTGCGCGCTTATCGCACCACGGTCGAGCTGGACGAAGGCGACGTGCACGATGTCGATCTTTACAATGTCGTGATCGCGAACGGCCGCTTCGTCGCGGGCGGTTTGCCGATCGCGCCCGAGGCCAATCCGGCGGATGGACTTCTCGACGTTGTCTTGATCGCAGCTCGTCCGGCGGCTGAGATGGCGTTGTTAGCTGCGCAAATTCTTATGGGCAAACATCTCCACAGCGACGCAATTACCGTTCATCGCACAACGAAGGTGGCGGTGCGATCGAAACCGGGGATGTGGTTCAACGTCGACGGTGAGCTGGTCGGGAACGAGCCGATCGTGTTTGAGGTGATGCCGCGGGCGTTGCAATTTGTGTTGGGAAAAAGATGAACGCGAAGATTGTCGATCTTGCGGAGCTGGCTCGGCGTTCAAGGGCATTGCGCGAGGCGGGGAAAAAACTTGTCGCGACAAACGGGTGTTTCGATCTGCTGCACGTTGGGCACGTGCGGTATTTGCAGGCGGCGCGCCAGCTAGGCGACGCACTCGCCATCGGGCTAAACGGCGACGCTTCTGTCTCGGCGCTCAAAGGCAAGGGCCGGCCGATTAACAACGAACGTGATCGGGCCGAAGTGTTGGCCGCATTGCAGGATGTCGATCTTGTGGCGATTTTTCCAGAAACGCGGGCGACACAATTTCTGGAGAAGGCTTCTCCGGCGATTTACGTGAAGGGTGGAGACTACACGGCGGAAACTCTCGATGCCGAAGAACGATCGGTCCTGGAAAAGGTCGGTGCGAAAATTGAAATCATTCCGTTTGAGAAGGGCTATTCAACGTCGGGACTTTTGGAAAAGTCGCGCCGTGCCGACTCGTGAAAGTGTTGCAACTTGGGATTCTCGGTTCGGGGAAGGGAAGTAATTGTCGCGCGATTCTCGAGCGCATTCAGGGCGGCCAGTTACAGGCGGAAGTAGAGGTTATCATCTCCGATGTTTTCGATGCGCCGATATTGGAGATCGCACGGGAATTCTCGATTCCCCATGCCTATCTTCCACCAGGAAGATTTCGGACGCGGCTGGAGCCGGAAGCGGAGATCGATCTCGTGCGCATGCTGCGAGATGTTGATGTCGATCTTGTTGTTCTCGCCGGGTTCATGCGGGTATTGAAGTCGCCCATGCTCGATGCTTTCCCCAGACGAATCATAAATATTCACCCCTCGCTGCTGCCAAAATATCCCGGATTGGAAGCGTGGAAGCAGGCGCTGGCGGCAGGCGAAGTGGAGACGGGATGCACGGTTCATTATGTCGATCAAGAGATCGATCACGGTGATATTGTCGCGCGGCGGAAGGTGGCGGTTTTGCCTAACGACAGCGCGGAGACATTGCACGCGCGCATTCAGGCCGCCGAACATGAATTGTATTCGGAGGCGATCGGTTCGTTAGGCCAAGGCTGAGCGCGCGACCGTGATTTATTCCGCTTTTTGGTCGCGACGAAGCAGCTCGTGGAGCGCATCGGTCGGCGCTTTTCCTTCGTAAAGCATCGCATAAACCTGGTCTATGACCGGGGTGTCGACGTTTAATTTTCGCGCACACTCATAAGCGCTGCGCGTGGTGGGAATCCCTTCGGCGACCATTTGCATGGAGCTTCTTATTTGTGTGAGCAATTCTCCTTGCCCTAATCGCTTCCCCACGTCGTGATTTCGACTGCGGCCGGAGAAACACGTGAGGACGAGGTCCCCGGCACCGCTCAATCCATAAAAGGTGCGTGCATCGCCTCCCATCGCAGTTCCCAATCGCACCAGTTCCGCCAGCGCCCGAGTAACCAATGCAGCTTTAGCATTTTCGCCGAGGCGGAGACCTTCACTGACTCCGGCCGCAATGGCGAACACGTTCTTAAGCGCGCCCCCAAGTTCGACACCGGCAACCTGGTCGCTAGTGTAAATGCGGAAACGCTCGCTTCCCAATCGGCTTTGCAACATGGTTGCGCATTCTGTTTGGGCGCATCCCAAGACGCTAGCGGTGGGCAGGCCTTTGGCGACTTCAGATGCGAGATTCGGCCCAGATAAAACCGCAACTGTGCGGTCCGGGAAAATCCCGCCGAGGATTTCGCTCATACGCATACCACTGCCGTGCTCGATCCCTTTCGTGCAGCTGACAAGGATCGGGTCGTGGCGTGCACCTATCTCTTTGCAACGGGTCGCCACCTCCCGAAGGGCGATCGATGGCGTTACAAAAGCGATGATAGCCGCGGAAGCGCAATCGCCGATTTGGCTCGTCAAACGAATCGAATCAGGAAGTCGGACGCCGGGAAGATATTTCGAATTTTCGCCGGCATCTCGAATTCGCTGAACGGCCCTTGGTTCTCTCCCCCATAGGACAACGCTTTCACCTTTCCGTTCCCATAGCGCGGCCAACGCCGTACCCCAACTTCCCAAACCCAAAACCGCTATAGTGCCAAGACTCACTTTCGGCGGAAGCGCGTTTCTGTACCGTGAATTAGGCGCGCGATATTGGCCCGATGTCGCACGATAACGATGACAGCCAAACAGAGGGAGAAATAAAAGAGTAAGGGATCGTCGCGGCGCACCGCAGGAGCTAATAGGCGAACCATCACCGGCAACGCAACCGCCGAAATCATCGATGCCACAGATACATACCGGCTTAATTCGAAAGAAACAAGCCAGGCAATAAGGACTCCAACCGCTGCCAACGGTGCGAGCGCCAAAATAACGCCAATCGACGTCGCGACTCCTTTACCTCCTTTGAAGTTGAGCCAGACAGGAAACGAGTGACCCAACACGCACGCAATCCCGGCCAGAATTTTTAAGAGTTCAACTGAAGGGATTGTTTTAAAATATCCGGCGATGAAGGTTGCGCCGACCACGGCCAAAACCCCTTTCCCAACGTCGATACAAAATACAGGGTATCCTACCCGTTTCCCTAAGATACGCACGACGTTCGTCGCGCCAATGTTTCCGCTCCCTGCCGTACGAATATCTATTCCCGCGAGCCGCCCCGCGAGATACCCCGCAGGAATTGATCCAACAAGGTAGGCGCTTACAATGTCAAACAGAAAAGGCACCGCCTGTGTCATTACGAATTCAACAAGGTCTAACTCTTCAACACAATATGCAGAATACTTATGTCGGCTGCAGTCACGCCGCTGATCCGGGAGGCTTCGCCGAGAGAGGTCGGCCTAGCAGCGGCGAGCCTTTCTTGAGTTTCCGAGCGCAAGCTTGCGATGGATGTAAAGTCGAATCCAAACGGAATCCTCTCTTGGCCTCTTTGCGCCCAGTTTATATTCTGCAAATCCTGCCGATGAGAATAGCCTGCGTATTTAAACTCGTCTTTAAGAATGTCCCAAGTTTGCACGGGAGCTAAAGCTTTTATCTCCGTTGGTATGTCAGAGGAATTGAAATCTGGCCGTTTAAGTAAATGCGCTAAGGGGATTCCGCCTATTTTTGTATCGACTGCAACGCATTTTAGTCGTTCAACAAACTCTTGGTTTTTGTGCACTACAGCCCGCCGGGCGTGAGTGATCAAGCCCGCTTTAAAGGCCAATTCCGAGAGCCGTTCTTCAGCATTATCCTGTCGCAGTTTAATGCGGTCGTCCGCCCGGCTAGTGAACATTCTATAGGGCTCTTCTATCCCCTTTTCTACCAAATCATCTAGTAAGATTCCAATGAAAGACTCGTTACGAGACAAACAAAGTTCTCGACCTGTCTTCAGTTTCAGCGCTGCATTAGCGCCTGCCATTAGTCCTTGGGCCGCCGCCTCCTCATATCCAGATGTGCCGTTTATTTGACCTGCAAAATAAAGGCGTGAAATAGATTTAGTCTCAAGGGTCTTCAGTAGTTGCGTCGGAGGAAAGTAATCGTATTCCACGGCGTAGCCTGGCCTGAGAATCTCTGCTTTGTGCAAGCCCGGTATTGACCGAATGAATTCACGCTGAATTTCCGGTGGTAAACTGGTAGAAACGCCGTTTACATAAAACTCCAATGTATGGCGACCCTCTGGCTCCAAGAATATAGGATGCGAAGTCTTTTCAGAAAACTTGACCACTTTGTCTTCGATAGATGGGCAGTATCGAGGACCTGCCCCGGCAACTCTACCAGCGTACAACGGGGACGTGTGTAAGTTGCCTCGGATTATTTTATGGGTCTCTGTCGTAGTGCGTGTAAGCCAGCAGGGAATTTGTTCCACATGGAATTGCCCCGCCTGATCAAAATTAAGGGTATAAAGGTCGTCTTTTCCTCGTTTGGTATTTTCAAAGCTCAGGCGAGGTATCGGAAAATCCCCCGATTGAACTTCGCACGCCGAAAATTCAATAGACCTCCGGCTTATTCTACAGGGTGTGCCAGTCTTAAAGCGCTTGATCCGGAATCCAAGCCGGCCGAGACTTTCGCTTAGGTTGGAGCTTGAGTCTGCCATTCGACCCCCAATCTTAGAGGTCCTTCCAATATGTAACATTCCCCCCAAGAAGGTGCCGCCAGTTACGATGACCGCATCGGCCGGTATAATCCGATCTAATTCAGTTTTAACGCCGGTAACCCGGCGGTCTTTCACCAATACCTCGCCGACGGCTGCCTGTTCCAGAAAGAGGCTTGGCGTCCCCTCAAGCAAAGCTTTCAAACGAAGTTGATAAGCCTTCTTGTCGCACTGAACGCGGGTCGCTCTGGCCGAGGCGCCTCTCCGTCTATTTAACATTCGGAACTGGATTCCGGTCGCGTCGGCATTTAAGCCCATTGCACCCCCTAACGCATCAATTTCCCGAACAAGCTGTCCTTTCCCAGAACCTCCTATCGCAGGGTTACACGACATTTGTCCAATCGTGTCCAGATTTTGGGTCAACATTAAGGTGCGACAGCCGATTCGCGCTGCTGCTAGGGCTGCTTCGATCCCGGCATGGCCGCCGCCAATTACAATAACATCATATTTACTGCGCATGTCCAAAACCCTTTAACGCCTCCAAAAGCCCATGTTTTGAATGTGGTAGCAGCTTGCTCAAGGGGAAGTCTCGCCTCTGTCCGTCCGCGGTTGCAGCCACAATCATCATGTTTTCGTTAAATTCGGCTAACAGTTGACGACACCGGCCGCAGGGTAAAACAAGATCGCGAGAATTCGTCATAAATACCATCGCCATAAAATCCATTTTGCCACTTGCAACCGCTGAACTCACCGCTCCTTGCTCTGCGCACATCGTTATGCCAAACGAAACGCACTCGACATTGCAACCCACGAATATCTCGCCCGAGCTCGTCAGCAGTGCAGCTCCTACAGAAAACTTAGAATAGGGCGAGTACGCGTATGCCCTAACTGCAGTCGCCGCCTCAATCAGTCCTTCAATATTCACAACAGCTTCGATTCCAGTTATTAAAGAACCGTCTCCAGCATATGCTCCCGGCGAACTACGCCGCGTCCTACATTCTCGAACTCGACCTGCCGAATTACTTGTTGTGCGATGCGGATCAAAACGACGAATAAAAAAGCGCTAATTATAAAAGCGCCACCCCATGTCCAATATTCCATCGTTCTCGGATGAATTTTTCCGCGAGCCAAATTAAATCCATACTGCCCTAAAGTCCCGAGGTACGTATAGAGGAAGAGCCCAGGAGCCCGGCCTAACAATACCCAAATCATGTAGGTCCGAAATCTGACCCTGGTCAGTCCATAAAGATAATTGATCAAACTTGTTGGAAACAAAGGATGCAACTGACTTAAAAAAATCACTTTCCACCCTTCGCGTTCCACTGCGGGCCCAAGGGCCCGGAATGTCGGTTTTTCGCCGAAGCGGTTTAGGAACCAACCCCGCGCGATTGAGCGAGTCATAATAAAAGCTCCCGCCGCTCCAATGGCATTTCCTATTAGGACAATTAGAAAGCCCCACCATAAACCAAAAAAAAAGCCTGCGCCGACACATAGAATGCCCCCCGGCAGAAGCAACAAATTGCAGAGCGCGAACAATAGTGGGTAACAGACTGCGCTCCACTTTCCCCACTGCATGACGGTGTGTTGCGTCCTTGCGATAAGATCGACAAGGGGAAAGAAGCGCGCGAGTCCAAAAATTCCTGCGACGAGGACCAAGCCAGCAACCTGCAAATACAATCCACGCCGATATGTCATTCCCTCCAGCATATCGCGCATCACACCGTTCGCGCAAATCTCGCTAACTCCGTGGTCAAGTCGTAGCGCAAAAACGGTGTAATCAAATATACCCCACTGAAATTCTGCAGCACCCTCTCTGTTATTCTCTCGGCGAGCCGCAACCCCCACTTCATTGCTTTCTCTTCGCTACAAGCCGCCATTTCCCGCCTCACGTCCTCAGGAATAACTATTCCTGGGACCTCGTTGTGCAGAAATTCCGCTTGCCTCGCGCTCAACAACGGCCATACGCCAGTAAAGATGGGAATGCCGAGATGCTCGGTTTGCTGTTTCATTTTTTCAATAAGCGCGATGTCAAACACCGGCTGCGTCATGGCAAATTGCGCGCCCGCGCCAACTTTCCGTTCCAAGCGTTCCACCTGCGCACCGATGTTCTTTGCGTTCGGATTAAACGTGCACCCTATGACAAACTCTGTCCGCGTCTTGATCGATTTCCCAGCCTGACTGAATCCCGCATTCAGCTGCTTGATAATGGCGATCAACTCGACCGAATTCACATCGTAAACTGACGCTGCTCCCGGATGATCGCCCACACGGGCCGGATCGCCGGTCAGCGGAAGCACGTGGCGCATGCCGAGGGCGGCCATGCCTAACAACTCACTCTGCAAGCCAAGTACGTTTCGATCACGACAACTCAAATGTAAAAGCGGCGTGATCCCGAAGCGCTCCTTTAACATCGCGCCCACGGCCAGATTGCTTACGCGCAAAATGGCTAACGAATTATCGGCCAGCGTAATTGCATCACAGCCCGCCTTCGTTAGGGCCTGCGCGCCGGCGAAATATTTTTCCAAGGCCAGCGTTTTCGGCGGATCCAACTCGCAAATCACGACCCGTTTTCCCTTGTCGATCTTGTCGAGCAAGCTCTCTTCCGTTTGCGCGGTGATTGATTTTTTCGACGGCGCCGGTTCTTGCGTAATCCGAACAGACTTCGCGCGAACCGGTGCAAGATCGACAAGCGCATGTGCGGCCGCGGCGATGTGCGCCGGAGTTGTTCCGCAGCAACCTCCTATTAATCCCGCTCCTTGCTCCGCCATCTCGCGCGCGGCGTTCGCAAAATAATCCGGCGCCGTCGGATAAACGTAGCGGCCTTCGCTGTAGCGCGGATAGCCGGCGTTCGGATACGCCGCGATCAAATCTCCAGCCGGAATTTTCTCGAGCAATTGCACCATCGCCCGCGGACCGTTCAGACAATTCGCGCCGACAATGGCCGCGCCCATTTCGCGGCAACGCGCAAAGGCGTCGAGCAACAACATTCCCGACTGCAGCCGTCCTTCGGGCTCGCACGCAAATAAACAACCCCACGCACATTCGCTTCCAGTCATCGCGCGGATGGCCAACTCCATCTCGTCGAAACTCATGAACGTCTCGAACAAAATAAGATCGACATCTTCATCTAAAAGCGCCGCGACTTGTTCCTGAAAACATTGCCCGCGATCGATCCCGCGCTCAGCCGCCTCGTCCGTGCTGATCCCGAGCGGCCCGACACTTCCCGCCACGCAAACATCTTTTCCTCGCGCCGCCTCCCGCGCGATTCGCGCCGCCGCTTTGTTTATTTCGGCAACACGATTTTCAAAACCGAATCGCTGCAGTCGAACCGCATTGGCACCGAACGTGTTCGTTTCAATAATTTGCGCGCCAGCCCCAATGTATTCCTGGTGAATCCCGCGAATCCTTTCCGGCTCGCTCAAGCACAGTTCTTCGAGACAGCGATCGACCGGCAAACCGCGATCGAGCAGCAATGTTCCCATTGCGCCATCGCCGCAGACAATCTGCGTTTCCAGTTCTTCGAGCAGCTTCATCGCGCAGAGAAATAACCACGAAGGACACAAAGAGCACGAAGGTTTCTCAAGGCCAGCACCAATTATAATGAAGCTATCGGTGAAGCGCTCGGGATTGAAGGCGCGCAGCAGACCGGCCCCGACCGAATGACCATTCAACCGTCTAGGTGATTACGGCACGAGTATAGCTTTGCACGAGGAGTGCAATTCTCGTTAGCGCGAATCTTCCTTCTCTTTTTGGCGGCCTTCTCGCTTTGTCACCCAGCGCTAGCAACGGATCGCTTCTGGACCGGCGCGATCAGCGGTGACACCGGCGTATCGGGCAACTGGGCTAATGGATTTCCGGGCCCGGCTGATAATGTGGTCTTCAATCAGGTGTTTGTGAACCAACCCATCGCGTATAGCAGCGGGACGATCTCCGGCATTTGGATGACGAACGGAGTCGGGCAGAATGTCACGTTCTCTAATGGTGCGGCGGTGGTGATGACCCTGAGTGGCGGAGTTATCAACGGCATCGCCGGCCTCGGCATTCTCGTGGATAACACGAGCGCATTTTCCCTGACCATCACGTTGCCGATCAGACTTTCAGCGGCGCAGACCTGGCGAAATTCTTCGGGCAACGTGCTGACGATCGGGACGGTGGATACGTCGACCATGGCATTGACGCTCGACGGCACGGGTAACACCAGCATCGGCGGAGCGATCATCGGGAGCGGCAGCTTGATCAAAAACGGCGCCGGGACACTCACGCTTTCGGGAGCAAATACTTTCACGGGTGCGGTGACGGTGAACGCCGGAGCGGTCAGCGCACAGAGTGCGAACGCACTGGGTGGAACGACGACGGGAACCACGGTGAACAATGGCGGAGCTTTGCAGTTGCAGGGCGGCATCACTTTTGCCGCGGAAGCGCTGACCCTGAACGGCACCGGCACCGCGACAACGGGCGCGCTGCGCAACATCAGCGGGAATAACACCTACACAGGTGCGATCACCCTGGGAGCGGCGAGTACGATCGGTTCCGATGCAAACACGCTGACGCTTTCTGGCTCCTTCGCGAATGGCGGCTTTGCCACCACCTTTACAGGCGCAGGATCGACCGCGGTGAGCGGAGTATTGAGCGGAGCGGGCTCGTTGACCAAGACCGGCGCAGGCACGCTGACGCTTAGCGGCTTCAATACTTACACCGGCGGCTCGACGATCAACTCCGGGACGGTGGCGATAAATAGCGCGAGCAGCCTCGGCGCGGTTTCCGGGGCGCTGACGATTAACGCCGGCACGCTCGAAGTATTGAACACCTTCGCGACAAGCCGCGCGATTACGCTCGGCAACGCTACGAGTGCGGTTCAAGTCGATCCCGGGCAGACCTACACCATCAGTTCGGTTATCGGCGGCAGCGGATCGCTCAACAAAACCGGAACAGGAACGCTCGTGCTCAGCGGCGCCAACACCTTTAACGGCGGCGCGAACATCAACGCGGGCACGCTTTCGATCAGCAGCGACAGCAACCTCGGCGGTAATGCGGGGAAGCCGACGATCAACGCCGGCACACTCGAAGTGACGAACAGCTTTGCCACGAACCGCCAGTTCACGATCGGCAGCGCGACCAGCACTTTCCAAGTCGACTCCGGCGTCTTCTTCACGTTGAGCGCGAACATCAGCGGCAGCGGCAGCTTGAACAAAACCGGCGCGGGAACACTGATTCTCGGCGGCAACAATCTCGGTTACACCGGCGCGACGAACATCCTCGGCGGGACAGTCCAGGTGACGAAACAGGGCCAGCACCTGCCGAATTCCACCGCACTAACAATCAATGGCGGCACTCTCGACCTGCAGACGATTGCGGAGCAGGTCGGCGCGGTCACCCTGGCCAGCGGCTCGATTATCGGCACGGGCGCAAACTCGCTTACCGGCGCGTCGTTCAACATGCAGAGCGGCACAGTCACCGCCAACCTTGCCGGCACTGCCGCCCTGACGAAGACGACGTCGGGAACGGTGACGTTAACCGGCAACAACACCTACAGCGGCGGCACGACGATTAACGCCGGCGTTCTCGCGATCAACGGTGCGAGCAGTCTCGGCGCCCTGACCGCAAACACCACGATCAATGGCGGCACGCTCGAGCTTCTCGCGAACAACAACGTCGCGACGAATCGCACGTTCAGCCTCGGCGATCCGAATGCGACGTTCCGGGTCGATGCCGGTGCAACCCTCAACATTGGCAGTGTGATCAACAACGGTCTTACGCCCGGGAGCCTGATCAAAACCGGCGCGGGCACACTCATTCTCTCAGCCGCCACGGCGAACACCTACGGCGGCGTGGGACAGACGACGTCGATCAACGACGGCGTGTTGCAGGTGGCGCGCGATAACTTGTTAGGCAACGCGTCGAATACGATCACGTTTGGTGGGATCGGATTTGGCACTTTGCGGATCGGCGGTCCGGGCTTTACCACCGCGCGTTCTGTCCTTCTCGATGCGGGCGGCACCGTCGATACGAACAACAACAATGCTTCAATTACCGGCGTGATGAGTGGTGCCGGTGTGTTCACCAAAACAGGCACGGGCACATTGACTTTGACCGGGCTCAACACCTACGCGGGCGGCACTTCGATTACGGGCGGCAACAACAGCATTCTGAGCATTTCGAGCGGAGCGAATCTCGGCACTGGCCCTGTCACGATCAGCGGCGGTTCCGTGTTAGCCACCACAGGGACGTTGACGTTGGCAGGCGGGATCAATCTCGGCGCCATCGGCGGCAACCTGCAACCGGACGGCGCGGCCGTTTCAGGAATCCTGAACGTCGCAGCGGGAACGACGTTGACCGAATCCGGCGTAATCAATGGCGGACGCCTGATGAAAGATGGCGCGGGTACGCTCGATCTGCTCGGCACGAACACCTACTCGGGCGGGACCTATTTGCACAACGGCACGATCGTGGTGCACAACGCGAACTCATTAGGCGTGCAATCGAATCCGTCGGATCCATTCTCGAGCGCGCTGACCATTGATAACGGCGCGACCTTGAGCGTGGCCTCGAGCTTTGTCGGTTATCCCGGCCGCGGCATTCTCATCGGCACGGGCGGCGCCGTCTTCAACATCGCAACCGGCGTGACGCAGTTTAACAACGGACCAATCGCAAACGTCAGCGGGCAAACGGCTGGATTTACCAAGACGGGCCTTGGCACGCAAGGCTTGGGCGGGACCAATACATTTACCGGCAACGTGAATCTCAACGCCGGCGTGCTGAGCATCAGTCGCGATGCAAACCTTGGCGCGGCGGCGAACCAGTTGTTCATGATCGGCGGCACGACGCTGCGGGTCGAAGATGGCCTTGATAACTTCGGGGCGACGCCAGCGACGCCGGCATACGCGACCTTCACATCGAACCGCCAGTTCAACCTCGGCGCCGGCATCGACACCATCGAGGTCAAGAATTACGCTGACACCAATCCGTCTTTCGGCGTCGGCGGCGCACCCGCACTTCCTTCTTCGCACCTCAACACCTTCACGATCTCCGGTTTGCTCACAGGCGCCGGCACGCTGGTGAAAGAAGGCGACGGCAAACTGGTGCTCGGGAACGCGTCAAATAACTACACCGGCGGAACGATAGTGAATGCCGGGACGCTGAGCGTGAACAACGCGGCTGCGCTCGGGCTGAGCACCACGTCGTTATCGATCAACAACAACGCGACTTTCCAGGCGACCGGCTCCTTTAACAGCTCGCGCTCCGTGATTCTCGGCACTACCGGCGGCGCAGTCGGCGGCGTGATCGACGTCACCGGGTCCAACAATTTGACTCAGCTCGGCGTGATCAGCGGCGCGGGCAGCCTGAGCAAGACGGGTCTCGGCACGTTGACCTTGCAAGGCGCAAACACATTTACCGGCGGCCTCTATATTAATGGCGGGACGGTGAGCGCGAACAGCAACGCGGCGCTCGGCGCGCTCACGCCCACGATGGGCAGCAGCGCCTATGCGGTCCACATGGCGAATGGCGGCACGCTGCAGACGACATTCAATTCGGTCGGCGACAACCGGCAACTTGATCTCGTCAGCGGCGTTTCGAACCTCGATGTGACGACCGGCTTCACCTATCAGCGCGACGCGCTGGTTAGCGGCGCCGGCGGTTTCGTGAAGGTCGGCGGCGGAACCGAGATTTTGACAAACGCGAACACCTACAGTGGCGGCACTGCGGTGAATGCCGGCACGTTGCAGGTGAACAACACCAGCGGCAGCGGCACGGGCAGCGGCGCGGTGACGGTAAACAGCGGCGGCATCCTAAGCGGACTCGCGGCGAATGGCTTTGCCAACGCGGGGACGATCGCGGGAAACGTAACGCTCAACTCCGGCGGCATGTTGCTCGCGCGGAGCGGCACGACGTTCACTTTCGGCGGGCTGACGCTGAATGCCGGTTCGAGCTCGACGTTCCAGCTCGGTGCTTCGACCGCGCTCGATGTCATCAATCTCACGTCCGCGAACGCGTTCAGCATCGCCGGCCCCTCGACGGTCAACGTCACAAACCTCGGCACGCTTTCAGCCGGCGTTTATCATCTCTTCGATTACACCGGCACCGCGCTTTCGAGCATTGCAAATCTTTCGCTAGCCAGCACACCCGGCGGCGGTCTTTTCTATTCGCTCTCGAACAACGCGACGAACACATCGATCGACCTCGTCATCTCGAACGTCAACGCGCAGTGGGCCAACGACACTTCGGGCAATTGGAGCGTGTCGTCGAACTGGACGAATAATATCGCGCCGAACTCGGTCGGAGCGCAGGCGAACTTCCTCGGCCTGATCAATCAGGCGCGCACCGTGACCGTCGACGGCGCCTTCACCGCCGGCACGCTGACTTTTGACAACGCAAACTCTTACACCATCGCCGGCGACGGCATCGGCGGCCACGGTTTGACCCTTAATAATAGCGGCACCGCTCACATCAACGTGCTGAACGGCAGCCACGCGATCACGGCGCCGATGACGCTGGCGAACGACCTGAATGTAATGACGACTGCCGGCACGTCGATGACGCTGGGTGGCGTGATTGGAGAAACCGGCGGCGCGCGCAACGTGGTGCTCTCCGGATCGGGCAGCGTGACGATGGCCGGCAGCGTGGCCAATACCTTCACCGGCCTAACAACCGTCAGCAGCGGTACGTTGAACCTCAACAAAACGCCTGGCTTCGATGCGATCGGTCTCGGCGGATTGCAGATTAACCTCGGCGCCGTCGCTACCCTGCTTGCCTCGAATCAGATTTCAGATCTCGCGACGGTGTTCGTCAGCGGCGCATTTAACATTGGCGCGAATTCAGATACGATCGGCGCGTTAGCCGGCGACGGCAGCGTCACCACCGCGGCTGGCGGAACACTGACTATCGGCGGCTCGAACAATCTCGACTCGCAGTTTAACGGCGTTATCAGCGGCACGGGCAGCATCGCCAAAAGCGGCAACGGCACGCTGACGTTGACGGCTGCGAATACGTTTGGCAGCGCGGGCCAGGCCGTGACGATCAACGCCGGACGCTTGGCGTGGAATGCCGACGCGAGCCTCGGCGACGCGGCGAATAGCGTGACCTTCAACGGCGGCACACTCGTGTTCATGAACGGCTTCGCCACCGCGCGCGCGATGATTCTCAACGGTGTCGGCACCATCGATACGAACAACAACGCGGATACGATCAGCGGGGCGATCAGCGGCTCCGGTTCGCTGGTGAAAACCGGCAACGGCACACTCACCTTGACCGGCACCAACATCTACTCGGGCGGAACCTCGATCACCGGTGGCAATGGGAGCACCCTCAGCGTTTCCACAACAGCCAACCTCGGCACGGGTGGGCTGACGATTTCGGGAGGCTCGGTCCTGGCTAGCACGGGAACGATGTCGCTGCCGAACGCCATTACGCTCGGCGCAACGGGTGGCAACGTACAGCCGGACGGCAATGCCGTCTCGGGAATCTTCAATGTCGCGAGCGGCACGACATTAACCGAAGGCGCCGGCGGAGTAATTAGCGGCGGTCGATTGATGAAGGACGGCAGCGGCACGCTTCAGCTGCTCGGCACGAACACTTACACCGGCGGCACCTATCTTCACAGTGGCACGCTCGTCGTCTCGAATAGTGCGTCGTTAGGCGGACAGGCTAATCCGGCCGACCCATTTTCGTCGGCCTTGACTATCGATAACGGCGCCACCCTGCGCTTCGCGGCCAGTTTCAACACTTATCCGGGTCGCGGAATTTTGATCGGCACCGGCGGCGCTATATTTGACGAAGGCGCGGGCATCACGCAATTCCTTAACGGCCCGATCGCGAATGTTAGCGGCCAGGGCGGTGGGTTCACAAAAACCGGAGCCGGCACGCAGGGTCTTGGCGGAACGAACACCTTCGTGGGTGACGTGACCATTGCGGGCGGCGCGTTAAGCATCAGCCGCGACGCCAATCTCGGCGCATCGTCGAATCAGGTTTACATCAACAGCGGCGCGACGCTGCGGATCGAGGACGGGCTCGATAACTTTGGCGCCACGCCGGCTTCGCCAACACTCGCAACGTTCGCGACGAGCCGGCAGTTCAATCTCACCGGCGGCAACGACACCATCGAGGTGAAAAATTATGCCGATACCAACACGAGCTTCGGGGTGGGCGGTGCGCCGGTGGCTCCGAGTTCGCATCTGAACACACTAACCATCGACGGCCTGCTCACGGGTGCGGGCACACTGGTCAAAGAAGGCGACGGCAAGCTCGTTCTCACCAATACCTCGAATAATTATACCGGCGGCACGATCGTGAATGCCGGCACGTTGAGCATCGGCAGCGCGTCACAGCTCGGCCTTGATTCCTCCAGCCTGACGATCAACAACGATGCCGTCTTTCAAGCGACGGCGAGCTTAAATAGTTCGCGCATGGTTACGCTGGGCGGCAGCGGCGGTCCGGCCGGCGTGGGTGGTGGCACGTTCGACGTGGTTGCGGCGGCAATCGAAGGTCGGACGGGAGTAATCGGAGGCGCAGGCAGTTTGTCGAAGACCGGCGCAGGAACGTTGTTTCTGGAGGCGGCCAATACCTACAGCGGAGGCACTTTTGTGAACGGCGGTGTGCTGCAAATTAATTCTGATGCGAGCCTCGGCGCGTCGACCGGCAACGTGACGATCGGCAACGCCACGCTCGAAGTAACTAACGATGTTTCGACGACGCGAGCTTTCGCCCTAACGAACGCGACTAGCACCATGCAGGTCGACGGCAACGCGACCTACGAAATTTCGAACGCAGTTAGCGGGTCCGGCACCTTGAATAAGACCGGTTCTGGCATATTGAATCTGTTCGGCACAAATACCTACACCGGTACGACGACGATCAGCAGCGGTACAGTGGCCATCAATACCTCATCGAGCCTCGGTGGCGGCAGTGGCGCTGTGACCATCGGTGCCGGGACGTTGGATGTCACTTCGACGCTAACCTCGAATCATTCAATTGTTCTGACCAATACGGCCAGCACTATTCAAGTGGCTTCGGGGCAGACGTTCACAAATAACGGCGTGGTGAGCGGCTCGGGTGACCTGACGAAGACTGGTTCCGGCACGGTTGTTGTCGCGGCCGCTGGAACTTACACCGGCAGCACGCGAATTACTGCCGGTTCGGTCGTAGCTGCGGCAGGATCCGGCGAAGCGTTCGGCGCTACCAATGCTCTCAGCATCGAAGCCGGCGCAACCTTCGTGCTCGGCGCCAGCAATCAGATTAATAACGCCGCGCCGATCACGCTGGCCGGCGGCAAATTCGTCAACGCTGGCTTCAGTGAAGGGAGCGCATCCGCGGCCGGCATGAGCACGTTGAATCTGACCGGCAACTCCATCATCGACTTCGGCACCGGCCCCGTTGGGACCCTCACCTTTACAGCGTTCAATCCGCTTGGAAATTCCCTGACGATCAACAACTGGACGGGGACCGAGAACACAATCGGCACGGCATCGACGGACCGGCTGATCTTCGGCTCCGATCCAAGTGCGAGTCTGACGCAGTTCTTATTTACTGGTTATACCGGCGCGGTCGCCCTGAACCTTGGTAATGGCTTCTATGAAGTAACCCCGCTGATAGTGCCGGTGCCGGAAGTTGATCCTGCGTTGGTCGTGTCACTCTTCTGCGCGGGTGTTGGTATTTTTGGTGGTCGGCGCGGGCTGGGCCGTAGGTGATTTTGATTGCGGCGATAAGTCTGGCTTCCGCTCAAACCCGCGCTGTGCCCCTCCCCATCCACCGTCACCAATAGAGCGGAGGAGGCGATGGAGAGCGTGCGTGAAGGTGGTGCCGTCGTGCCCGGAGAAAATCTGTGGGGAATTGCGCTAGGAGGTTCTCGCAGCCAAGCTGGCTGGGGCGGAGCGTGTGTTGGCACAGGCACGTGCACCGTCGTGATGTCGGCCACCACAGCCGTTACTGCGACTTTTCAATTAACCGCCGCCCATTAAACGTTCTTAACACTTCGTCGGAAGGTTCCTCGGCACGCCGTGAAGTCGAAGAAATTGTGGTATGAGACGTGGCTTGCTCTTCGATTCTAAGGCACAATCGCGAACACTCGCGCCGGAAATCCAGAGCCGCCCTTTGGCTTTGGAAAACTCACGATCACGATCGCGCCACTCTCCGGCACTTGGTCGAGATTGGTCAGCAGCTCGATCTGATAATGGTTCGTTCCGAGAATGAAAGTCTCGAGCGAGTAATCCTCTTTCGTCGTCGCTACTCCTGGATCGGTGTCAGTCGTTTCGTGACCGGACGCCGTGATCTTTCGCTCCTCATATAGATATTTGAGCGCGGGCAAACTCCACCCTGGATAATGCGCGACGCCTTTCGCGTCTTTGTTCTCCATCTTGCCTGCGTCGGGCCAGCGTTTCGACCAATCGGTCCGCAGCGCGACGAAAGCGCCAGTCGGAATTTGCTCGTGATCACTTTCCCATTTCTTCACCCGCTCCATCGACAAGGTGTAATCAGGATTTTTCGCGCACTCCTCGTGAACATCGACAATCACCAGCGGCAACACCATTTCCTTCAGCTCGATTTGATCGACAGTCCGCAAGCCTTTGTGAAAATGTGCTGGTGGATCGACATGCGTTCCCCACTGACCGACATGAGTGAAAACTTCCGAGAAAAATCCCGCGCCCATTGTGCCGGGCTGTTTGTCATACCAATAAATTGTCTTTCGCGTTTCATCGGGAAAGCCGGGCCAACGCGGAATCCCCGGCGCGAATCCATGCGTAAGATCGACATACTTCTTCCCGGCCAATGTTTTTTGTAACGGCCAAAGTGATTCCGGTTCGGCCGCCGAACACGAGACTGCAAACAACAGAGCGCCGACAACAGTGAGCTTCATCCGGCGATTGTTAACGATTGGTCTAGAAAGAAGCCAACAACTTCGAACAACACCCAATAGATTTGGCACGAGCACAACAAGAGTGCCTTTCCGCGTCCACGCCGTTTTCTTATTAACACGCTAAGATCGACAATCAGCGCCTCAGCAATACGCTCTCGAAACCGAGTTGTTCGCACCCTTAAGATGAAGAAGAACTGTTTATTTAAATAAAGAATTAATCAGCGGTGTGAAAAACAATCACGAATTGGAACTGCTCGATCCCAACCAGCAATCAAAATTTTTTGCCGGACTTTGCGCATTGGGAATCATGACAAAAGTTCCGCAAGCCGGAAAAGTTAAGACCCGTTTGACACCACCACTCACGCCCGAAGAAGCAGCACAGCTAAATACTTGCTTTTTACGGGACCTATCGCGTTCGATTTCAGAAGCGTGCGAAAAATCTCCAGCGCGAGGCGTCGGTATTTACACTCCGGTTGGAGCTGAGGCGGCGTACGAAAACATTTTACCGAAAGATTTTCTTCTCATTCCGCAACGAGAAGGCGCTTTTGGTGACCGACTCATTTTGGCGACCGCAGATTTGCTCAACGTTGGGTTTGCTTCGGTTTGCTTGATTAACTCCGACAGTCCGACAGTTCCACCTTTGAACTTTGCGGAAGCTGCAAATGAACTGAAAAGACCAGGCGATCGCATCGTGCTCGGACCATCGGATGACGGTGGGTATTATTTAATTGGAATGAAGCGAGAAAACCGGCGTGTCTTTGCCGAGATCGATTGGAGCACGGAGCGTGTTTTAAAACAGACGAAAGAGCGTGCTGCCGAAATCGGGGTGGAGATTCACGAACTCGACGCCGGATTTGATGTGGATGACCGCGACACACTCACCCGATTATGCGAAGAACTTTTCGGGAGCAACGCAAGATCGACAACTAACGTCGCAGTGGATACGCGGAGATTTTTGAGCGAGATCATCGCGCGCGAAGGACGCGGCAGAATTTGGCCCGAACGAAAATGAATCACGCATTAGTCACTGGTGGCGCCGGTCTCATCGGCTCTCACGTGACCGATCTCCTCCTGCGCGAAGGTTGGAAAGTGCGCGTGTTCGATAATCTCGAGCCAAACACGCACAAGCGCGGCAAGCCGGCGTGGATCAACGAAAGCGCCGAGTTCATGCAAGGCGACGTGCGCGATCGCGATGCCATTACCGCCGCGCTCGACAAGATCGACATCGTCTTTCACCAGGCGGCCTACGGCGGTTACATGCCGGACATCGCCAAATACGTGCACGTCAATTCGTTCGGCACCGCGCTCATGCTCGAAGTCATTCGCGAAAATAATTTGCCGATAAAAAAGATTGTCGTTGCCAGCTCGCAAGCTGTTTACAGCGAAGGCGCCGGCGAATGTCCGAAGCACGGTTTGGTTTTTCCGGCGGTTCGTCCGATCGAACAATTACGAAAAGGCGATTGGCAGGTGCATTGCGCGATCTGCGGCGAAGTCACTAAAAGCGTGCCGACGCCGGAAAACGCGCCGGTTGGCGGCGAAACCGTTTACGGCCTAACGAAAGTGGATCAGGAGAAATTGGTTTTGCTTTGGGGAAAACAAATGGGCATTCCGACCATCGCGTTACGCTACTCCTGCACCTACGGTCCGCGTCAATCGATCTTCAATCCCTACACCGGAGTGATCGCGATCTTCTGCACGCGCCTGCTCAACAATTTGCCGCCGGTGCTTTACGAAGATGGCGAACAGACGCGCGACTTCTCTTTTGTCGAAGACATCGCGCGCGCCAACCTTCTCGCCGCCGAAACGGACAAGCTTGACGGATTCGCCGTGAACGCCGGCAGCGGCCGCGGCGTTCCAATTCGCGAGATTGCCGAACAAATTTCCGACGTGCTCAAGATCGACATCGCGCCGGAAGCGAAAGGCGAATTTCGTCCCGGCGAGATGCGTCACCTACCGAGTGACACCGCGCGCATCCGCGCGGCCGGCTACAAACCGCATGTCGATCTTAGCGAAGGCATCGGCCGTTACATCGATTGGATCCGCACCCAATCGGACGTGCGCGATTACTTCAGCGAAGCCGCCGATCTTTTGCGCAGCAAAGGCATCGTGCACCAAGCCGAGAAAGTTTCGGCATGAACCCGGTCGGCGCGCTCGACTTCAATGCGCCGGCGCTGGACTACGCGCGTAAGGATTTTCCGCTGCTCGAAGCGGACGCGAGCGTGAAGAAAGCGCTCGAAACGATCCGGCGCGAAGGCATCGGCGAACGCGTGATTTACTTTTATGCGGCCGACAAAGAGAAAAAGTTAGTCGGCGTGGTGCCGACGCGACGTCTCCTCACCGCGTCGCCCGAAAAACTTTTGCGCGAGATCATGGTGCCACGTGTCATCGCATTGCCCGCGACCGCGACCGCGTTGGAAGCGTGCGAATTTTTTGTGCTCTACAAACTTCTCGCGTTTCCAGTTGTCGATCTTGAGCGGCGCATTCTCGGCGTGGTGGATGCCGATGTTTTTATGCAGAGCGTGCTCGAGACGGAGGAAACCGACGACGCCGAAGCGGCCCGCAGTGATTTTTTCGAAACACTCGGCTTTCATCTCGCGCAAGTGCGCGACGCTTCCGCATGGCGCACGTTTCGTTATCGTTTTCCCTGGTTGATGGCGACGGTGGCGAGCGGAACGGCGTGCGCAATCCTGGCCGGCGCATTCGAAGCAACGCTCGCGCGCAGCATCGTTATCGCATTTTTTCTAACGATGGTGCTGGCGTTGAATGAAAGCGTGAGCATGCAATCGATGAGCGTCACCATTCAAACATTGCGCTCCGCCCGCGTGACCTGGAGTTGGTTCGTTAGGGCTTTGCGCCACGAAATATTGACGGCGCTTTTCCTCGCCATCGCCTGCGGCACGCTCGTCGCCATGATTGTTTACGTCTGGCGCCACGATCTTGGCGGCGCATTGGTCATCGGCGGCAGCATCGCCGCGTCGCTTATTACCGCATGTCTCTTCGGACTCGCGGTGCCGTCGTTGCTGCACCGCTGGAAGTTTGATCCAAAAATCGCCGCCGGACCGATCACGTTGGCGCTGGCGGATTTCTTTGCGCTCGCTTTGTATTTTACGAGCGCGTGGCTCGTGCTCGGATGAACAACGTCGCCGTTATCATTCCGGCGCTGAATGAAGAAGAGCCGATCGCCGATGTGGTGCGCGAATGTCTGGCCACAAAAATTCCGCGCGAAGTCATCGTCGTGGACAACGAGAGCACGGACCGAACAGCTGATCGTGCTCGCCAAGCAGGCGCGCGGGTTGTGACTACGATGCGCGGTTACGGACGAGCATGCGCCGCGGGAGTCGCCGCCTTATTGCCCGAATGCGACATTGTTGTCTTTCTCGATGGCGACGGCAGCGATGTGCCGGCGTTCATGAATCAACTGGTCGATCCGATCATCGCCGGCACGCATGATTTCGTCATCGGCTCGCGCACGCGCGGCCAACGCGAGCGCGGCAGCATGAACGCCCAACAAGTTTTCGCCGGACATCTCGCCGGAATGTTGATGTCGATCTTGTATGGCGTGCGTTACACCGACATGTGTCCCTTCCGCGCCATTCGGCGCAGCGCGCTGGAATCGTTAGGCATGCGCGAAGAAACCTACGGATGGAACCTTGAGATGCAGATGAAAGCCGCGCGCGCCAAACTCCGCATCCTGGAAATCCCGGTCGATCATCGTTGCCGCACCGGCGGTGTCTCCAAAGTCTCCGGCACACTTCGCGGAACATTCATCGCCGGCGCGCGCATCCTCACGACGTTGCTTCGTATCGCGTTCGAGCGCTAAAAGGAATTTGATTTCAACATGTCGATCTACTCGTAAGATCGACATGTGATGAGCAAATCGAAGGCCCTTTCCGCCGGGTTGCTCGCCGGATTAGTGGCCGGCATCGCGATGACAGTCGTCATGTTGTTGCTGGCGTGTTTCGGAATCGCCACGCCGCTCGCCATCATCGGCGATCGACTTTCGGTTTTCATTTCGCCGGGACCATTTCTCGCGATCATGGGACGAGTCGGCGGATATAATCATCTCAAGCAGCTCGGCGTCAGCTCCACCATGGCGGGACAACTTCTCGTGGGCGCAATTGCCGGCGCGATTTACGGATTGCTCTGCCGCAAAGAACCGGGGCGGCCCAGTGCTCGCCTAACGATGTCGATCTTAGTTTTGCTGCCGATAGTGGCCGTGGCGATTGTTCTTTGGCCGGTGCTCGGCACAAATTACCGCGGCCTGCCGATCGCCGCGGCGCGGCTGATCACGTTGTTAGGCTTCGCGCTCAGTGTTCTCGTTTTCGAACGGACACTCGTTCTCGCGTTTCAATTTCTGACCGGTGCAAGATCGACAAGTGAATCTGCGGACGAATTCACGCCGGCAATTGGCAGACGCGCGTTGATCTTAAGCGGACTCGGGCTTGTCATCGCCGGCGGCGGCGTGGCGGTGCTGCGAAAACTTTATCGCGCGGCCACGTTCAGTTACGACGGCACGCAATACAAAGGGCGCGTTGTTCAACCGATCACGCCTAACGACCTCTTCTATTGCGTCACCAAAAACGTGATCGATCCGAAAGTAGATGTCGATCTTTGGCATCTGGAAGTGAACGGACTCGTGCAGAATCCGGCGACGTATCGATTTGAAGACATCAAAGCATTCACCGCAGTCGAGCAGGAGACGACGCTGATGTGCATCAGCAACGGACTTGATGCCGGTTTGATTAGCAACGCCGTTTGGAAAGGTGTGCCGATGCACGATTTGCTCGATCAAGCCGGTCCGCTTTCGAACGCGGCTAAAGTGCGATTGCACGGTGTCGATAATTACACTGACACATTTTCGCTCGAGACCGCGCTCGATCCGAACACGCTTCTCGCTTACGAAATGAACGGCGTTCCGCTGCCGCATCGGCATGGTTATCCGCTGCGCGTCATCGTGCCCGGCTACTTCGGCGAAAAGCATGTGAAATGGCTAACGCGAATCGAAGTCACGACCGCTGCCGCGAAGGGATTTTACGAGGCGCAAGGCTGGGGTCCGGATTTCATGACGCCGACAAGATCGAGAATCGATGTGCCCGATCACGAGTCGCGGCTCTCGTTAGGCAAGTTGACCGGCCCGATCGAAGTGAAAGGCATCGCGTTCGGTGGCGACCGCGGCATCTCGCGCGTGGAATTAAGTTTCGACGACGGCGAAAACTGGGACGACGCGGATATTTATTATGCCGGCGGCGATCTCGCGTGGTCGCTTTGGAGCGCGCACGACGGCTGGATGCCGGACGAACCGGGCGATTACACGTTAGTCGTGCGCGCGACCGACGGCGAAGGCGACGTGCAAGAATGGGAACAAGATCGCGGCCCGTTTTCCGGCGCGACGGGTTTTCATAAAATCGTCGTTCACGTCACGGCGTAAGATCGACATCTACTTTTGGCAGCGCGGGCACCACGCGGTCGTGCGGCCGCCTATTGTGGCGCGGGGCAAAACCTCCCGATGAATTGGGCAAACGCCGCGGCGTTTCCAGCGTTGATGAATCAGCCAGGTGCGCGGCGGATCGGAGAAATCGCGGCCGGTTGTTTCGAGCGATCGTTTGGCGACGAATTTTGTTTCGCGAAAAAGCGATGCACGCTCGTTCGATTTCAATTTCGATGCGCTGCAATTTGGATGAATCTTCGCGCGCCACAAAATTTCATCCGCCATCCAATTACCGATTCCGGAAAATCCGTGCTGCATAAGCAGGATGGCTTTGATGGGCGCTTTACGATGTCGATCTAAGAATTGATCGAGAAATTTTCGGTCGAACTGCGGTGAAACAATTTCGGGAACTTTGCTCCGCCACCAGTCCGGTTCATCGGCGCCGTGATGAAAACGGACGCGGCCGAATTGGCGCGAGTCGGTGAAAACGAGCGCGTGCTCGCGTTGCAACAAGACGAGATGATCGTGTTTGTTAGGCCGAAACTCTGCGGGCGCTTCGTGAATTTTGCCGGTCATGCCGAGATGAATGCCGAGCCAGTTGTCTCCCGAAAATTGGAAGAGCATCCGTTTGCCCCGCGCGCTCGAACGCAAAAACTTTTCGCCGATCAGCCTTCGCTTCATCTCGCGCGTATTGATTCCGCGAAAAATCCGCTTCGGCGCGTGCAAGCTAAGATCGACAATCACATTTCCGAGACCGGCATCCCATTGTTTGCGGTACCATTCGACTTCGGCCAGCTCGGGCATCGCGCAGATTAACGCGCCAGTTCACCTTGTCGATCTTCGCCGCGTCGGCAAAGATGATTACTGAATGATGACAACAATAGACGAAAGGAAATCGGAGCTCGTGGCAAAGGTCCCGCAGGTAACGCTTCTCTTCTGGATCATTAAAATCCTGGCGACGACGCTCGGCGAGACCGGTGGCGATGCCGTCACCATGTCATGGCTTGGCGAAACTACGGGCGAAGCCAAAGGCACCGGTTATCTGATCGGAACCGCAATCTTCGGTGTGATTTTCGTCGCCGCGGTGCTCGTGCAAATCAGGGCGAAAAAATTTCATCCGTTCCTCTACTGGCTAACGATTGTCGCGACGACGACGGTCGGGACCACTCTGGCTGATTATTGCACGCGGTCGTTAGGCATCGGCTACACGGGCGGTTCGACCATCTTGCTGATCTGCGTAATCGGCTCGCTTCTAATCTGGCGTTGGTCGACCGGGAGTATCTCGATCGAAACGGTGAATACGCCGAAGATCGAGATGTTTTATTGGGTGACGATCATGTTCTCGCAAACACTTGGGACGGCGCTCGGCGATTGGGTCGCCGATACCAATGAAATGGGCTATCTCGGGGCGGCCGCGGTTTTCGGTGGGTTACTTCTTGTGACCGCGCTTCTCTATTATTTCACGAGCATCTCGCGCGTGATTTTGTTTTGGGCGGCATTCATTTTGACTCGTCCGCTCGGCGCGGTTGTCGGCGATTTTCTCGACAAGCCGCACGCACAAGGAGGACTCGCTCTCAGCCGTTACACAGCCTCGTTAGGGCTCCTGATCGTAATTATTGCGTTGATTCTGGTTTTCCCGCAGAAGCCGGCTGCGAAATCGCATTGAGGTTCGCATTCATCCTCGAAGGCCCGCTCGGAGCCCTTTGCGGCCTTGCGCTGCGTGCTAGATTTACTCATGGAGAAGGTGATCATCGTCGGGAGTGGTTGCGCGGGGCTGACCGCGGCGATCTACGCGGCTCGCGCAAATCTGAGCCCGCTCGTGCTCGAAGGCCGACAACCCGGCGGCCAACTTTCAACCACGACGTTAGTAGAAAATTTTCCCGGATTTCCGGAAGGGATCGACGGCCCGCAGCTTATTATGAACATGCACAAGCAAGCCGAAAACTTCGGCGCGCGCTTTTCGTATTCGGAAGTGACGGACTTCGAGCCGCAAAATAGTCATGTCCGCATCAAAGCCGATGACGAATGGATCGACACGCAGGCGCTCATTGTCGCGAGCGGAGCTTCCGCGCGCTGGCTCGGGTTGGAGAACGAGCAAAAGCTGATTGGCCACGGCCTAACGAGCTGTGCGACGTGCGACGGTGCATTTTACAAAAACGTTCCGGTCTGCGTGATCGGCGGCGGCGATTCGGCGGCGGAAGAAGCGCTTTTCCTCACGCGGTTCGCCTCCAAGGTTTATCTGATTCATCGCCGCGACCAATTACGCGCGTCGAAGATCATGGCTGACCGCGTGCTGGCGCATCCGAAGATTGAGCCGATCTGGAATACGGTCGTGACGAAATATATTCCGAATGACAAAGGCGAGATGCGCGCGGTCAATCTCCGAAATGCCCTAACGAACGAAGAACGCGAGCTGGAGGTGGCGTGCGTGTTCGTGGCCATCGGCCACGATCCGAACACGAAAGCGTATAAGGGGAAATTGGATACGGACCCGGATGGTTATTTGATCGCGAGACATTTGGCCGAGAGCAAACATCCGGGCGTTTTCATCGCCGGCGATGTGGCCGATCGCGTTTACAAACAAGCGATCACGGCGGCCGGATCCGGGTGCGCGGCGGCAATGGAAGCGGAGCGCTATCTGAGCGATCTCGAGAAATAACTCGTTGTCGATCTTGCGTGAAAATCTGCGATCTCACGCAGTTTTATTCTCCGCTCAGCGGCGGAGTGAAGCGTTACGTCCACGAGAAAATCGCCTACATCGGCGAGCATTCGCCTAACGACGAGCACATCCTCATTGTTCCGGGACCGAAGACGGAAGTGACGCGGAATGAAAGATCGACAATCTATTCCATCCATTCGCCGCTGCTCTCGCGCACGTCCCGTTATCGTGCGTTGCTAAACTTGCGCGCGGTCGAAGAGATTCTCGAGCGCGAGCGGCCGGACATTATCGAGTCGAGCGATCCCTACCAAATCGCGTGGAAAGCGATCGCCTCCGGTCGCGCGCTCCGGATTCCTGTGGTCGGATTTTATCATTCACATTTCCCAGAAGCGTATTTGCGCAGCGCGGCAAAGTATCTTGGCAACACCGCGATGGAAGCGGTGATGGATTTCGCCGCGCGCTATGTCGCCAAGCTCTACAATCAATTCGAAGCGACGCTCGTGCCTTCGGAAAAGCTGGCGCAGGTCTTGCGCGACTGGGGCGTCGGCAACGTGCGCGAGGTCCGACTTGGCGTTAACATCGACATCTTCAATCGCGCGCCGAATGGTCACGCCAGCACGCGAGCTTCGTTAGGCATCGCCCACGATCAAACATTTCTGTTATACGTCGGCCGGCTGGCGAAAGAGAAGAACACCGAGACGTTGTTTCAAGCGTTCCATCTTTTGCAAGATCGACATCCTGGCGATTTCCATCTTCTCGTGGTCGGCGACGGGCCGCAGCGCGAGCAGCTCGAGCGGTTGCAAAAACAAACCGGCGGCGCGGTTTCCTGGATTCGTTATTGCACAGACTCCGCCGATCTCGCGCG
>JBBROO010000036.1:0-34942 GCA_038229295.1 Chthoniobacterales bacterium
GCGCGCAAATTTGAACTCCAGTCGGCCTCCGGCCTCCTTCCGTCCAAACTTGCAAAAAGAATACTAACCAACCAAAATTTAATTAAACGAAAACCGGCAGAACTACACTTTTAACCTGTCCAGCTTTTGGGGTCAGGCCAGGGCAACTATGCTAAGCAAAAGCTCAATTGCTTGGATCCGAATTTCAGGCGCATTGTTAATGCTAGTCTCTGTCCGAGTCGGAGGAAGCGCGATCATGGCGAAGCCCGAAAAGATCTTCGTGCCGATCAAAGGATTCGTTTTAACGCCAGGTCAGGCGCTCTTCTGCGCCATCATTCTTCTCGTCATTGCTGTGGGGTGTATGGTTGTCGGATCGCTGCTCGATGAAGACGTCGATTAATTCTCAACAGCAAAAGGAAACGGAACCAATCGGCACGCGCTCATCACAGCTGGGACGCCACAAGCCCTCCGGATAGCGTCGGCGGACTAATGGGCCTCGCAATTCACCAAGGCGTGGCCGCCGATCCGACTGCTAGCTCAATGTATGACGAATACTACTACGGTGTACAATGACCGATATTGCGGGGGCGTGTAGCAAAACGAGTAACCTACGCATGGGCCGCTACAACATTGCCATAGTCCGACTTATCGGTGGGGTCCTAGTAATCGCTTCGATCGGATTCGCGGAAATTGCGTTCGAAGCAAGCGGGCCAGCGGTCGCAACGCCGATAACAACCAACCAAGCGTTAATTTATGCTACCATCTCCTTTGCGGTTGGGATCGGATGCATCTTATTCGGCGCTACTCGCGGCGATTAAATCGAGATAAGGAGATAAGGGGTCAGAGCTTACTATCGACACTACCTCATCATCGTTTTCCGTTTGGTTGCAGGTAGCCAATCTCTTGCCAAATTAACGCGCGCAATTTTCGATAGGTGTCTTCCTCATCGACGCCGTGGCAATCGCCGCCCCATGGAAAAAGCTCCGGGCAAGAGCCGACGTACTCTTTGTCCTGACCACTCCATCTAACGAATTTCGAATACTGATCCTCTACTTTCGTGCGCTGCTTTCGCGGTTACTTCGTTGCCTTGTCGAGCGAGCTCGGGTCATCGAGCAAAATCCATTCAATCACCGAGACCGGCAGACTGCCGCTCTTGATCAAGTCGTCGTGGAACTGGCCGATGCGAAACTTTTCACCTTGTCGATCTTTATAACGCCCGAGCAAATTCATGATCTGCCATTTGCCGATGATGTAACTGATTTTCTGCGTCGGGTCGGACGCCGCGCCGGCCGCTTCGCCTTTGGCCGCTTCTTCATCAAGCCCGCCCGCTTCCATAAAATATTTCACCGCCTGCTCGAACGACCATCGGCCGGTGTGCAGGTTCACATCCACGCCCACACGCGCTGAGCGATAACGCGAGAGCCGCAGAATCTGTCCCTGGGCCGCGGAGTTGTTAGGGTAAAGTCCGGTGCGCATCAGCATCTCTTCGCCATAAAGGGCCCAGCCTTCGACGAAAACATTGTCGCCGTGTTGGCGGCGAATCTCGTTAGGCAAATGATTCGCGATGGAGAGCTGCATGAAATGCCCGGGGATTCCTTCATGCCCAAGAATCGGCCGCGGATCTTCGATCGCCGCGCGAATGTAAAAATTCTTCGATTGCGGATTGTAAGTCGGAATGAAAAAGAAACCGGTCGGATCCTTGTCGTAAACACCCGGTGAATTCATGAAACCGCCCGGACTCGTCGGCTTGAACGCGTCGGGTAACTGTTTGATTTGAAACGGGCCGAGATAATCCGGGATCGTCACCAGATTATGCTCCTTCAAAAACGTAATCATCTCCTGCTCGCGGCTCTCGTACGCTTTCAGGAACGACGCCTGGTCCGGCGGAATGTTCGCGCTGCGGGACGGATCGGGATCGGCCATTTTCGGATCGGGCAACAACGCTTCCAGCGCGCGATAACGCGCCAACTCCGCGCGGCCGATCATTTCCACTTCGCGCGCGTCGAGCGGCAAAAGCAAAACGTGTTTGAGATAATAGTTGTAGTTCGCTTCGCCCATCGGCGCGAACTCCACCATCTTCGGCAATTGTTTCTCGAGCTCGTCGGCGTAGGCATGCACCGCTGCCAGCGCGGCATCGCGCGACTTCACCAGGTCATCATGCTCGTTAGGCGCAAGATCGACATCTAGCGCCATCAGGCTTCCGGTGAAAAGCGGATCGATCGCGCGCGCCGAATCAATCGCCAACTGCGCATAAAGCTTCACCGGCTTGCGCAAATTGCTCAGCCCTTGCTTGAGCATGGCCGGCATCGCGTGCAATCGCGCCGTCGCCGCGATCGCCCGCTTCCGCGGCGTATCGTACTCCTTTTTCAACAGCGAGAAAATCGCGCTGACACATTCGCCCGTGTAAACTTGCGGGTTCGTCTCGGTCGATTTCAGAATGCGGCTGCCGAAATCGGCCTGTTCCAGTTGCGAGCGAAAAAGCATCGCATCGATCCGATCGTCCTTCGGCCAGTTGTCGATCTTGAGCGCGCGCACTTTTTCCAGCAGCGTGCGAATATGTTGCGCGCGCTCCGAAATCTTAGCCGGCGCGTAATCCGTTAGGCGGTCGTCCCACGTATGCAGTCCTGCATCGCTGCTCGACACGGGCGCGTTTTCATTTCGCCATGCGTAATACTCGTCCGCCATTTTGTGCAGCGACGCTGTGTCCGCGCCCGCGCTCTTGCCGGCCATCTCGGGCTTGTCTTTTGTGATGAGCGCTTTGTTGGCAATCTCGGGATTCGGTTTGCGCTCTGGTTGGCTGTAAACTTCGCGCAGACCGAGGACAAAAAATGCCATGCTCAGGAAAATGTTGATCGTTTTCACGCGAAGGATTCTATTCGCTCTGTCCCAATGAGAAAGCGCAATCGCCATCGCGGATAACTCGCGCAAGATCGACATGCGCCGCGAAACCAAATTCGTTCTCGCCTTTGTCGGCGCGTGGTTTTGCTTTGCGCTCGCGCTCGGCATATCCGGCGTGTTTCGGAACGCGAGCCCGGTCGGCGTCGCCTTCACGGTCTGGAGTCTGACCGTGGTTGCGCTTTTGGTTTGTTGGACAGTCGCGAGCGCGCGCGACTGGATTTCGATTGTCGATCTTCGCGTGCTTGTCGCCATACATCTCACCCGCGTTGTCGGATTTTATTTTCTTCTTCTCGGGACGAGTGGCGAATTGCCTAACGGATTCGCCGAGCCGGCTGGCATGGGCGACATCATCATCGCCTTCGCGGCTGGTGCCATTGTGCTCCTGTCGCAATTGCGGCGGCGCAAAATCTTGTTCGTCTGGAACACGCTCGGTTTGATCGACATCGTCTTTGTAGTCTTCAGCGCATTACGTTTCGGTCTAAGCGATGGGCCATCGATGACGCCTTTGCGCGAGTTGCCACTCAGTCTGCTGCCGACTTTTCTCGTCCCGCTCATCATCGCTTCGCATCTCATTATCTTTTTCCGGCTTCGATCCAAAACGTGAAAACACTCGGCATGATCGGCGGCCTCGGCCCGGAATCGACGGTTGACTATTACAACCGGATCATCGCGCTGTATCGGGAGCGAAAAGGGGATGGCAGTTATCCGCAATTTCTGATCAACAGCATCGATCTCGAAAAAGGCCGGGCTTTTATTGAAAAGAAGCAACTGCCGGCCCTGGCGAAATTTCTGATCGAGGAAGTTGAAAAGCTGGCCAAAGCGGGCGCTGATTTCGGTGTGTTGGCGGCGAACACGCCACATCTGGTGTTCGATGAGGTCGCAGCGGAATCATCCATTCCGCTAATCAGCATGGTGGAGGCGGCCTGCGCAGACGTGCAGGCGAGTGGCTTGCGACGCCTGGCTTTATTTGGCACCCGTTACACGATGCAGGCGGATTTTTATGCGAAAGTTTTTTCGAAACAAAACATTGAGCTGATTACGCCGCACAACGACGAACAGGATTACATTCACGATAAATATTTTAACGAGCTGATCTTCGGCAAATTTCGGCCCGAAACGCACGCCGGTCTGCTCGCCATCGTCGATCGAATGAAAAAGGAGGAGCAGGTCGAAGCGCTTCTTCTCGCCGGTACTGAGCTGACGCTCATCCTCCGCGAACCGGACTACAACGGGCTCCCGTTTATCGATACCGCGAAAATTCATTGCCAGGCGATCGTCGCGGAAATGCTTTCCTGAATATGAAACTTTGCTGGATTGCATTACTTATTTCGGCCATGGCAGCCAACGCGCCGGAAAAAATTCGCTATGTGGCTATCGGCGATTCGTATTCGATCGGCGAAGGGGCGTCGGTTAACGAGTCGTGGCCGGCAGTGATGGCGCGCCACTTGAATGCGCAAGGAGTAGATGTCGATCTTGTGGCCAATCCATCGCGCACCGGTTGGACGACGCAGGATGTGATCGACAAAGAGCTGCCCATTTTCCGCGATCTCAAACCGAACTTCGGCACATTGCTCATCGGCGTGAACGATTGGGTGCAAGGCGTCGATGCCGAAACGTTCCGCAAACACTTCGTTTTCATCGTCGATCAAATGCTGTTGGTACTGAGCGACAAAAAGCGTTTGCTCATCGTTACCATTCCCGATTTCGGCGTCACGCCGAGCGGGCCGAAATACGCGCGCGGTCGAAACATTTCCGAAGGCATCGCGCAATTTAACCGGATCATCGCGGACGAATCGGCCAAACGCGGCCTGCACGTTGTCGATGTTTACCCGCTCAGCAAAAAAATGACCGATGACCGCTCGTTAGTCGCAGCGGATGGATTGCATCCTTCAGCCAAGGAATACGCCGAATGGGAGAAGATTATTTTGCCGGCTGCGTTGGAGATGTTGAAGCGTTAAATCCATCATCGACGAAAAGCAGCCGCTCCCGATAAGGATGGCCGGATCGATAGGTCGATAGACGCCGGTTGCTATCTTCTTCGTCCTCGGTCCCGCAAAAACGAAACATTTCACGGTAGGCTTCTTCCCAGGCAATGGCGCCGTCGAAATCGCCAAGTTCAGCCAGCACAGCGCCGCAAGTTGGCCAAAGATCCGGGTCCCTCGGCATCAACTCCAGAGCCGCTTCCATGTAGTCGGCTGCTTGTGCCGCATCGCGAAACTTCTCGTCGGGGCAGGTAGCAAATAACCATGCCAGGCGCGGATAGACATAGGACCTGTCCGGGGCGTACTCGACGCGCCGCAGATCGGCCAAGGCTTTGTCAAACTGACCGCGGTTCCGGAAAAAGCCGGCGCGAGTGACGTAGTAATCCTGAGCCTCCGGAGCAATCTCGATCGCTTTATCATAGTCCGCGATCGCTTTATCGTATTCGTGTTTCCTGGCATAACACCGTGCACGATTGGTATACGCCGACGCTTTGCTTGGATCGAGTGCGATGACCCTTGCGAAATCGGCCAGCGCCAGATCGTATTGCTCCTGTCTGTCGTAAACGTAACCGCGAACGCGATAGGCCCACTCGTTCTCGGGCGATAACGTTACCGCGCGTTGCGCATCTTCCATCGCTAAATCGCAATGACCATTTTTCATATGGGCCATCGCTCGCTCCGCGTGGGCGTCGGCGTCGTCTGGGCGTAAGCGGAGCAATTCGTTAAGATCAGCGATGGATTTTTCGTAATAGTCGTTCTCGCGAAATATTTGCGCCCGAAGACGCAACGCCTCGATATTTTCCGCGTTTAATGCGAGCGCCTTCGAGACAGCATCGATCGCCTTGTCGGCTTGACCGTGCGTGTTGAACATCATGGCAGCTCGGAAGCATTCTGGAATCAGCCTCGTCGCCTTCCGCTCGTGATAAAGTTTGAGACGCGCTTCGCCGTGCTCTCGTTCGGCCGGCGTAATGGTGTTGGACTGGAGATATTTCTCCTCCCAGCGAATGGCTTCTTCGAAGTCGCCGTTCTCGGCGGCGACAAGAGCATGCGTGTACCACATCGGCGGCTGATTTGGCGATTCGCTGAACGCCTTAGCCATCAGCTTCGATGCTTCTTCACCATTTCGCAGCTCGGGATCGGGACACGTCGCAAGAATCTGGGCGAGTCCGGCAGCGATTACATAATCTTCCGGGTCGAGCTCCGATGCCTTACGTAAATCCGCCAAAGCCTGCGTAAAGTTGCCCGTTGAATAATAGAGAGCCGAGCGACGCGAATAAATTATCGCTGGTGTTGGCGCCAGACGCAGGGCCTCGTCGAAATCTTCGAGAGCGTCGTTGAATTCGAATGCGTCTGCGTGCGCAAGGGCGCGGATGCTGAAAGCCAGCCAGTTTTCAGGATCGCGCTCAAGCGCCCGGGAAGCATATGCCAGCGCCTGATCGGACTCGTCGAAATGCTCATGAATTTGCGCGCGCGAGACATAGCCTTCAGCCGAATCAGGGTCGAGCTGGATAACACGGTCGCTATCGGCGATCGCTTCATCGCGGTGCCCTTGTCGCGCATGAAACTCCCGCCGCGATTCATATGCTTGCGTACTTGTGGGATCGCGCTCGATACACTCGTTAAGTTCGGCCAATGCCTTGTCGTATTCAGCATTTAGCTCGTGCGTTCTCGCGCGGAGAAGTCGTGCTCTCACGTTGTTCGCGTCCAGCTCGAGAATTTTGCTGCTATCCGCGAGCGCCTGCTCGGTCTGTCGCATATCTTCAAGCATTTCCATGCGCGTCGCCAGGTAACCGAGGTTTTCCGGATCCAGCTCCACGGCTGCGTTGGCATCTTCGATTGCGCTCTTTAAATCGCCGTTTTTCTCACGCTGCAATGCGCGTTCGTAGAAGTCTTCGGGCCTCTGTGGTTCTTCCTCCGCAGTTGCTGCGGGTGTGCCGTCAGGTTCGTTCTGAGCAAAAACCGGCATCATCGCGAACATCATGCCGGTTAGCGACCACGCCGCCAGGCGCACCGATAAATCGACAACGTTCATCCAAGTTAATTCGCATGTGGCGGCCGAAGTGTCCCTGTGCTGGCGGCAATCTCTTCCGACCACCAATCACAAATCACTTATCACCATTCAAGAATTCATCTGGGCGGTGAGGGTTTCGAACCCCCGACCCTCTCGGTGTAAACGAGACGCTCTACCACTGAGCTAACCGCCCGATATCCACTCAATGATCGACGCTTTGGACTTGGATCGCCAGTTACGTTTCGTTGTCTTGCCCGACCAGGATGATCACTTTTCCGCGCGCGTGCCCTTCTTCCAGATATTTGATGGCGTCAACGATCTGGCTCAACGGATAAGTTCGGTCGATAACCGGTTTCACTTTGCCGGACTGCATGAGATCAGCCAGCTCGATTAGGTCCTTTTGCTTTGGGTCAGTCAGCATCATGCCGACCTCCTGGCTGACGAACCGTGAGAACACCATTGCCTTGAGCGGAACCGTCATGAGACCGAAAAGCCCCTGCCAGTCTTTTGGCCCTGCTCCGCCTCCGATCATGATGTATTTCCCTTTCGGATTTAAGATTCGGTTGAACTCGGACAACGAATGGTTCGCGATGTTGTCGATAATCACGTCGTATCGCTGGTCGCTTTTGGTGAAATCTTCTTTCGTGTAATCAATGACGTGATCCGCGCCGAGCGATCGCACAAGATCGACATTGCGTGTGCTGCATACGCCGCTCACATCCGCGCCGAACGCCTTGGCTATTTGCACGGCAAACGTGCCGACTCCGCCGGACGCACCATTGATTAACACCGTCTGACCAGGTTGCAGCTTTCCCTTGTCGCGAACTGCCTGCAACGCGGTAACACCCGCTATGTCGACCGAAGCCGCCTGCTCAAATGTGATGTTTGCTGGTTTCAAGGCGACGAGACGGTCCTGCCTGACACATACATACTCCGCGAAAGATCCGCCTCGACCGCCGAACACTTCGTCGCCGGCTTTAAATCGAGTCACGTTTTTGCCGACTGTTTCGACAATCCCCGCATAATCGACACCGAGGCGCGGATCCTTCGGCTTACGCAGTCCCACCCCGAGCCGCATGATCTTGGGCTGGCCTTCAATGAAGTGCCAATCATACGGGTTGACCGAAGTTGCGCGCACTTTGACCAACAACTGGTCGTCGTTAGGCACAGGCTTCTTAATGTCTCGGATTTGGAGCACATCCGGTGACCCGTAGTCGGTGTAGACCACCGCTTTCATGTGCGGCTCGCCGGTTTCGATCGGCTGTTGCTGCGCGCCGGTGGCCCAGAGGTAAATGGCGAAGGCGCCGATAAGAATCAGGATGAAATAGAAGATGCGCCGAAGAATTTTTCGTTTCGGGCGCAGCGAAGTTTCGGCAGGATATTGATTCATTGGTGGTTCCGGTTGGTGAATGCTTGAGTAAGGGCAAGACGAATCAAAGCGGACCGCGATAGCGCCGCAGGCGGACTGCGGCCGCGAGGAAACCCGCTGCGAACACCAGCCCGATCCAAAGCCCCGGCGTGCTCAGATACCTTCCCGGGGTTAGGTTGGGGGAATAGATCGCGTTGGCGTTGAAGGCGAATGCTTCGGGCGCAAAACCCATGACGCGATTCGCCAGCAAAGCCGCGAAATGCGAACTGGTAAACGTGATTTTCTCGAAGAAGACAATCGCGAGCAGCGGCAACGTCGCCCACAAAAATGTTGCGCGTCGCGCCCAGCCTGAAATCAACAAAGCCCAAGCGTAGATCGGCGCATGCCAGAGCGCAATCGCGATCAGGCCGTAGAGTAGCGTGAGCGACTGCTGAAGCAGATTGAAGTTACTCCACGTCGTCGCCGCAAGCCCACTCGGCACCAGCGCTGCGGTGCTAATCAGCACCATGATGAATTGCGTGACCACGATGATGCCAAAACTGATCAACGGCAGAAAGAGCAGTGGAATGCTGGCTTTCGAAAGCACGCTCGTCCGATCTGATACCGGCAGCGACTTCCAGAAAAGAATGCTGCGATCCCGACGTTCGCTGTGCAGCGCATCGAGACAATAGAACAACCCAAGAATGAAGACGGTGAACAGGATCATCATCGCCGCGATGTCATACGGCATCTCAATTGCCGCGCGGCGGTGCGCGGGATCGAGCAACAACGCATTGCGCCTGCGCCCCGGCAGTTGAAACGCGGTGACGAACGACCCGAACAAAATGATGCCGGCCACGATTGATGGCGCGATGTAAAGCGAGTGGTTCTCCCACAGTTCTCGCCAGATCGACCAATAAAATGGTCGGGTCGGCGCCGGAGCCGCGCTTTCCTGCGGTTCGTTAGGCAACACCGGCTCTGTATTTGATGAGGTATTCATTTCGCGAGTTCTTTTTTGTCGCTCATCACTGCCACGAATAGGTCGGCGATGCTCGGCGTCCGGGTATCGCCCAGTCCGGCGAGTTGGCCAAGATCGACATGTTCAAAGAGCAGGACGCTGCGGCCAAACACTTGGCGCTCGTGCATCGGCTTGAGGGCCCGCGCGGCGGCGACCTGGTCCGGGTGCACCATCAATTCCACATAGCGTGATTCCAGTTCTTCCATGCTGCATTCGAGCACGATCCGACCGCCGTGGATGAACATGAGATCGGTCAGAACGTCCTGGATTTCCTCTACCTGATGCGTCGTCACCACGATGGTGCGCTTGCCGTCGAAGTAGTCGTTTAGGAGCGAATCGTAGAACTGTTTGCGAAACAGGATGTCGAGACCAAGTGTCGGCTCGTCCAGCACCAGTAACTTCGCGTCGATCGCCATGACCAAAGCGAGATGCAGTTGCGCCACCATTCCTTTCGAAAGTTGCCGCACTTTGCTCGTGCGTTTGATTGTGGTCTTCGCTAGAAAACCCTCCGCTTTCGCGCGATCAAATCGCGGATGCACGCCGGCGACATAATCGAGCAACTGCGAAACCCGGATCCAGCGCGGCAAGACGGCGACATCAGCAATGAACGAGACATCGCGCATAAGCTCATCGCGCGCGGCCCACGGGTCGCGACCAAGGACCTTAAGTTCTCCCTCATATGACGTGAGGCCGAGAATCGCGTTCAGCGCCGTTGTTTTGCCGGCGCCGTTCGGACCGATAAGTCCGAGGATGCGTCCCTCTTCCACGCGAAGATCGACATCGTGCAACGCGACCGTTGTCCCGAAAGTCTTGCGCAATCCGCGCGCTTCTATACAGGCCATCGCTTCAACGCTCCTCTTTCTTTGCCCTCTTCGCGGACGTGGCCGCGCGCAGCAATTCTTTTGGTGTGATGCCGAGCCGCTCGATCGTGGCGGCGACGCGCGGCCATTGTTGCGTGAGAAATCTCTGGCGTTCGCCCTGGAGCAGCAAATTGCGCGCACCGGCTTTAACGAACATGCCGAGACCTCGCTTGGTTTCGACCAATCGCTCATGCACTAAATGTTGATAAGCCTTGAGCACGGTCAGGGGGTTAACGCGATACTCGGCCGCGACATTGCGCACGGACGGCAACGGCTGGCCTTCGTTCAGTACGCCGTCGAGGATCATGGCGACGACACGATCGCGCAGCTGTCGGTAAATTGGCTGACTGTTGTGCCACTCATGCATCCTGTGCTCGATCGTTTCCTCTCATATAGTGATGTAGTTAACTATATCACCAATTAAAGGCAAGAGTTTATTTTTTCCATGTCCTCAGACTACGCTCACGCCCTTCTCTGTCGGCGCAGCGCGCGCACTAGTTCGTCGGATACGACGAACCGTGTGCGTAGAAGTTAATCTCGCGCCGAAGATCACTAGCCAATCCGGACGCGCCATCGCGATCCGCCAATTGCAACGCGCGTTCGGCCGTGGCGACCGCTCTTTCGAATTGTCGATCTTGCGCGTATGCGGCCGCGAGCGTGTGCAGAACGAGTGGTGTTTCTTTCTGAGCCAGGCTATTAGCTCGCTCCGCGATTTCGACGGCGCGCTTCCCATCTCGCACCGCCGTGTCCGGCGCGCTCGCTAACACCCAGGCCAGATTATTCTGCGCGGGCGCCCAATCTGGATGCAGCCGCAATGCCGTTTCAAAATGTTGGATGGCTTCGCGCAGATTTTGTTTCTGTAAGCAAATGTTCCCCAGCTGCAGTTGGGCCTCCGCCATTTCCGGGTCCGCTTTCGTGAGCGCAGTGAAGTCGGCTTCCGCGGCATCGACATCGCGCTTTTGCAGCGAGGCGATGCCGCGATGATAGAGGGCATCGACATGGTTCGGCTGCAGCTCCAGCGCCTTTGCGTATTCGGCCATCGCATCATCGATTGATCCCACCCCCATCAATGCATTGCCCATCGTTGAGTGCGCGTTAGGATCGTTAGGCGCTAAGGCAACTGCTTCCCGGCAATGCGTCAGCGCTTGCTCCATTTCACCTTTCTGCGCAAAGGTGTTCGCCAGATTATAGTGCGTTTGCACATAGCCAGGATGGATCACGAGCGACTTGTTGTAAGCATCGATCGCTTCGTCGTATCGGCCTTTTTCAAACAGATCGATGCCCAGGTTATTGTAGGCCATCCACGAATCCGGATTTTTCTCGAGCGTTGATCGCCACAGCGTTTCCGCGTCCCGATACGTAGCGCTCTGTCGCCAGGTGAGAATGCTAAGCGCGCTCAGAATTAGAGCGCTTGCGATCGGCACGACGCGTTGCGCCCAGTTTTTCGCCTGGTGCAATCGCGCGAGCCCGGCCGATACCAACGCGATCGGTCCGATGCTGGCGAGATATTGATAATGATCCGCTACGAACGTGAACCGAAATGTGTAAAGCATTATGAATCCGAGCAGCGGCCCGAGCGTCGCGACGAAGAAAATTGCGGCCACTTCCGGACCGCGCCCAGCGGAACGCCGCCAATAATAAATCGCGCAGCCGGCGGCCAGCAGAGCCGCCATCCACAAATACGCCGTCGGATCCGACGCCGCGATTTTCCATTGCGGATAACTAAAGGTCAGCCGCGACGGCCAGAATAATTTGTCGATGTAAAACCAAACATTGCGGCAGGCCACCAGTAATCGCTCCACGGGACCGAGTGCGAAACCGGCGCCGCGTGTGCCGACGTGAAATCTTTCCCACCACATCGTCACCACACCCATCGCGACTGCGAGCAAAACAAACGGCGCGATCTGCAACATCCGCTCGCGATTGATCGGCTTTTTCTGCAACCAAAGAATCAGAACCATCGCTGCCGGCAACGTGCAGGCCGTGCTTTTGGCCGAAAGCGCCAGCGTGTAACTGGCTAAGATCGACATGTAGACCAGCCGTCGCCTTTCCGGCGCCGCGTCCAGGAACCACACCCAACCCAGCAGCGTCAGCAAAAAAAATGCACCCATCAGCACATTCTTCTGTTCGCTGATCCACGCCACCGATTCGACCTGCACCGGATGCAGCGCAAAGATCATTGCCGCCAGCCACGGCCACGGGATTCGCAAGCGCGCCAGTAATCTCCAAACGAGCAATGAATTGATCGCGTGCAGGAGAATGTTGACCCAGTGGTAACCGGCCGGATCCAGTCCCCAGATCGCGCGCTCGAAACGCAGTGCCGTGTAGGTGAGCGGAAAATATTGTGACGGTGCGTCTAACGAAAACCAAATCCGCTGCAGACCATCCGGCGAGGTCAGCAGCGAGTTCTTTGTGACGTAATAGTCGTCGTCCCAAACAAAGCCGCCGTTGTGTGCCGGGTAATGAACAATCATCACCGCCCCAACCAGAATAACGGCCAGGAGCGCGCGGCCTAACGAAGGCGAAATCGTTTTAGCGATCACGGCGAAAGTTGATTGTCGATCTTGCGCCGCAGTTTACACATTGCCGAATCGCGGGCAATGCGTCATGAATTGTCGGCCGTGAAGGAACTCTATTTCGACGATCTCAAACTGGGCGATCGCTTTCAGTCAGAAAAATTCGAAGTCCCCGGCAGCGCCATCATTGAATTCGCGGAGAAGTTCGATCCGCAAAAATTTCATCTTCACGCCAAAACAGCCGAGCGTTCCATCTTCCGCGGCTTGGTCGCGAGCGGTTGGCACACCGCCGCCATCACCATGCGTTTGTTTGTGAAAACATTGAATTTCGCCGAAGGCGCGATCGGACTCGGCGTGGACGAATTGCGCTGGCCGAATGCCGTTAGGCCAGATGACGTGCTGACCGTCGAGACCGAGATTGTCGATCTTCGCGACTCGCGCTCGAAACCCAGGCACGGCATTATCCGCTTGCGCAACATCACCACAAATCAGCGTGGCGAAATCGTGCAAACAATGTTCGCCCACGCGCTCGTCCCGCGCCGATCTAAGAACGGTTGAGAAGTTTCATCATCGCTTCCGGATAACGCGACCCGGCAAACGAATCTTTCGGCGCCGCTTCGTCGATGCGTTGCAGATCTTCCCTCGTAAGATCGACATCGACCGCGCCGATATTCTCCTGCAGATATTTCCGGTGCTTTGTTCCCGGAATCGGCACAATGTCCGACCCTTGCGCCAATATCCACGCGACCGCGAGCTGCGCCGGCGTGCAACGTTTCTCGCGCGCGATTTCTTCCACTCGTTTCACCAGATCGAGGTTACGTTGAAAATTTTCGCCCTGAAATCGCGGTGTCGTTAGGCGATAATCATCCTCCGCCAAATCTTCCGGCTTCTGGATCTTGCCCGTTAAAAATCCGCGTCCGAGCGGCGAGTAGGGGACGAAACCAATCCCGAGCTCGCGGCAGACCGCCAGAACTTCGTCTTCCGGATCGCGCGTCCAAAGCGAATACTCCGATTGTAACGCCGTGATCGGATGAACCGCATGCGCACGCCGAATATTTTCCGCGCTCGCTTCCGACAAACCAAGAAAACGCACCTTGCCCTCACGCACCAGTTCCGCCATGGCGCCGACCGTCTCCTCGATTGGCGTTTCCGGATCGACGCGGTGTTGATAATAAAGATCGATAAGATCGACATCGAGACGTCGCAGACTTCCTTCACACGACTCGCGAACGTAATCCGGTTTCCCGCTGATCCCGCGATACCCAGGCGCGTCGACGTTGCGCACAATTCCAAACTTGGTCGCGATCACCACCTGTTCGCGATGACCTTTGAGCGCGCGGCCTAACAACTGTTCGTTCGTATGCGGCCCATACATGTCGGCCGTGTCGAAAAACGTGATCCCGAGTTCGAGCGCGCGTTCAATCGTTGCGAGCGATTCCATTTCGTCCCGTCCGCCGTAGAAATCGGACATGCCCATGCAGCCGAGTCCGATAGCAGAAACCACTGGCCCGCCGCGTCCGAGTTTTCTTTGTTTCATATTTGGCCTACCCAATGTCGCGGCGCGTATTCTTCCCAGCGATGCCGGATCGATTGAAATTCTTCTTCATGCAACGGCCCGTCGTCGGCCAGTCGCGCATTCTCCATCCATCGCTCCGGTTTCGTTGTCCCGACAATGGCGGTGTGCACGCCCGGCACGCTCAACGTAAATCGCAGCGCCATCGCGATGCTCGCCTCAAGATCGACATGGCGCAGAAATTCGTAATTCAACTTTCGCAACCGGTTCCAATATTCGTGTTGGTACGAATCGATCGGCTTATGTCCGCTCTTCCACGCCGCATTCGCGATTGGCCGTTTCGCGATCACGCCCATATTTTTCTCGCGCGCCAGCGGCATCGTTAGGTCGATCGCTTCCTGGTCGGCGATGTTGATTGACGTTTGCAACGTATCGAACGCGCCGCACTCCACCGCATAGCGCGCCGCCTGCGTGTCGCCGCTGTAACCGATGTAACGAGTAAATCCTTTTTCGCGCGCCGTTTGCAGCGCCGCGATCGCTTCGCCGTTCTTCAACTCCGCTTCCGAACAACTGTGCAAATGCACGATGTCGATCTTGTCCGTCTTCAACCGCTGCAAACTCCGCTCGATACTTTGCAAAATAGAATCGCGCGACCAATTTGCGCCGCTCTCGATTCCGTTAGGATGCCCGACCTTTGTGAAGAGAAAGAAATCATCGCGACGATTGCCCACGGCTTGGCCGATCAATTCCTCGCTGCCGCGATAACATTCCGCCGTGTCGATGACATTGAGCCCGGCATCGAGCGCGCTTTTCAAAAGCGTCTCGACCGTTTCCGGCGAAGTATTTTCAAATCCAATCTCGGCGCCGCCAAATCCGAGCACGGAAACATCCATATCCGTTTTACCGAGGCGCCGCTTCTCCATGTCGATCAAGCGTAGCGTCGTTCCTTGTGTTGTCATCCCGAGCCGCGCAGACGGCGAGGGACCTCACAAATAACGGACGATTACGCAGAGTATGTGGCGTGAGCTATCACCGAATGTGAGATCCTTCGACTCCGCTCAGGATGACAGCACCCGTGCCGCGCTCGATGCGACCGATTCGTCTCGCGCGCAAGATCGACATCGTCTTCTTCGCATCCCGCTCGGCCACGATCGCGACCATGCCGATACCCATGTTGAAGACCTGGTACATCTCCGCAAGATCGACATCTCCATTCTCGCCGATCGTTTTGAAAATCTGCGGCACACGCCACGACTTCGTTTCGATAACGGCGTCGCAATTTTTCGGAAGTATCCGGGGCAAATTGTCGATCAAACCACCGCCGGTGATGTGCGCGAGCCCTTTCAGGATTCCGTTAGGCACTTTCGCGAGCAGCGGCTGATAATTTTTGTGCACGCGCAAAAGCTCCTTGTCGATCTTGCGCGAACGCGGCAAAACTTTTCGCGCGAGCGAGTATCCATTCGTGTGAAGGCCGTTCGACGGAAGCCCCAGCACGACGTCCCCACGCTTGATTGTCGATCCATCAATCATTTTTTTGCGATCGACCACGCCGACGATACAGCCAGCCAGATCGTATTCGCCTTTGCGGTACATCCCGGGCATTTGAGCGGTCTCGCCGCCGATCAATGCGCAACCGGCCGCGCGACATGCGCGCGCAAATCCGCGCAGCAATTGATCGAACACGCGCGGCTGAAGTTTTTCGCAACCGATGTAATCGAGAAAAAACAGCGGGCGCGCCCCGACGACCGCGATGTCGTTGACGCAATGATTCACCAAATCCGCGCCGACGGTGTCATGTCGATCTAACGCGAACGCGATTTTTAATTTTGTGCCAACGCCGTCAATGCTTGAAACCAAAACGGGTTCGCGCATACCGGAAAAGTTCGCGCGAAACAGTCCGCCAAATCCGCCGATCTTTCCGAGCACTTGCGGCCCATGCGTTTGCCTAACGAGGGTGTGGATGCGCCCTTTCAGCTTGTTTCCAAGATCGACATCTACGCCTGCGCGCGCGTAGGCCTTTGTTTTTTTATCCACAGATTTCACAGATTTTCGCAGATTATTTCCTGAAAAAAATCTGTGTTAATCTGCGTAATCTGTGGACATAAAACCTACTTCAAGTCCGCAAACAATGTCGGATGCGCCTCCTGGTCGGCCAATGCGCGAGAACGCGTTTCGCGTTTCTCCATGATGAATTTGTCGAGGGCGGGATCGACCGGCAGCGGGTAATTGCCATTGAAACAGGCGAGACAAAACTCGTTCACCGGCTTGCCCGTCGCGCGCACCATTCCTTCGACGTCGAGGTAACCGAGACTGTCGACGTTGAGATACTCGCAGATTTTTTCGATCGACATCTGATTGGCGATCAACTTGTCGGGATCGGGAAAATCGATGCCGTAATGACAGGCGAAGCGATGCGGCGGACAACTCACACGCATGTGCACTTCCTTGGCGCCGGCTTCGCGCAAATTCACCACCCGCGCGCGCGCCGTCGTTCCGCGCACAATTGAATCATCGACCACCACGACGCGTTTTCCCGCGACCGCCTCTTTGATCAAATTTAATTTCACGCGCACATCAAAATCGCGAATGAGCTGGCTCGGCTGCAAAAATGTTCGGCCGATGTAGTGGTTGCGCACGAACGCGTGCACGTAGGGAATATTCAGCTCCTGCGAAAAACCAAGCGCGGCGTAGTTGCCCGAGTCGGGCACGGGCACGACGATGTCGGCTTCGACCGGAAATTTTCGCGCGAGCTCCTGGCCCATGGCGGTGCGGACTTTGGCGACGTTGACTCCGCCCATGATGCTGTCGGGTCGCGAAAAATAAACGTACTCGAACATGCAAAACGCCGGCTGCTCATCGGGAAACGGTCGCTCGGAGCGCAATCCGTTTTCGTCGATGATCAACACTTCGCCCGGCTCGATTTCGCGGATGAACTCCGCGTGGATGAGATCGAGCGCGCAGGTTTCGGAAGCGAGAATGTAAGCGCCGTCGAGTTTGCCGAGCATCAACGGCCGCCAACCAAATGGATCGCGCACCGCGATGAGTTCGCGCTCGCTCATGATGAGAAGCGAGAACGCGCCGCGGATGCGACGCAACGCGCTCAAAACATTTCCGCCATTCGCCTGCGGTTGCGCGAGCAAATGCAAAATGATTTCGCTGTCGGCCGTGGTTTGGAAAATGGAACCTTTGCGTTCGAGTTCATCGCGCAGAAGGTCGGCGTTGATGAGATTGCCATTGTGCGCGATGGCCATTTGTCCGCGCACGCAATCGACCACGAACGGTTGCGCATTTTTGATCGTGCTCGTGCCGGTCGTCGAATAGCGCGTATGACCGATCGCGCGCGCGCCTTTCAATTTTTCGAGCTCGTCGTGACCGAATACCTGCGAGACCAATCCCATGTCTTTGTGCATGGCGAACGAAGTGCCCGGGCCGTTGCTCGTGACGATGCCGGCGCTTTCCTGGCCGCGATGTTGCAACGCGAAAAGTCCGTAATAGGTCAGCACCGCCGCGTTCGGATGACCGAACACGCCGAAGAGTCCGCACTCGTGTTGCGGCAGCACCGCCGCATCGCTCGCTTCGTCGATGTCGATCTTGTCCGGAGGGGTCACACGGAATAATTCACCAAATCGCGCGAGGTTCAATGAATCGTTCGGACTCATTCGCGAACGGCGCGCCAGACAAAAGCCTGCATCGTCGCTTCGACCGGCTCTGCTCCGAATCGCTCCCCGATTTTTTGCGCGACCGTGTCCTGGATCATTTGCATGTTCATGCCGCGTTCCTGGATGGCGGTCGAGACCGGATTGCCGCGCACCAAACCGATTGCGAATTCCGCGGCCGACGAACTGCGACAGGGCAGTTTCATCAACGAAGATTCGATCAATTTAAAACCTGCGGTTGCCAGAAGATCGCGAATCAACGTTTCATCGTGAAAACCAAACGGCAATTCATAGAAGCTCGGCGGATCGTTGTCGAAAAATGAGCCGATCGTTTCATGGGTCATGCGTGCCGCTGGGTTGTTGTCGATCTTGTCCCAGGTGTTGAACAGCAAAACGCCGCCGGAATTTAAAACGCGGAAACATTCGCGCATCGCCGCCGGTTTGTCCGGCACGAACATGAAGCCGAACTGGCAAACGATCAGGTCGAACGAACGGTCGGGAAATGGAAGCGCCACAGCGTCGGCCTGCTGCCATTCGATTTTGTCGTTGGCGCGAAATTTTCGCTGAGCAAATTCAAACATGCCCGGATTCAGATCGGTCGCGACGATCCGCGAAGCAGGAAGCGAATCGCGCAGGCGGCGGGTCACGATGCCAGTGCCGCAGGCGATTTCCAAAATTGTCTTCGGGTGTTCGAGGCTTGCTCGCCTGGCCATGTCATCGGCGAACGGCTCGAAAAACGCAGGACCGAGATAGCGATCGTAATTTTCCGGAATCGAACCGGCGAAGACGACATTGGAATCTTTGTTCATAAACTTGGAAGTCGCTCGGCCGACGAATCGCTTTCGATCGCGCGACGGATAGCGTTCCACCAATCGTCGTGAAGATCGACAATCGGCCAACGAAAATTTTCGCCAGCCGCGCGAATACGGAGCTCGTCGCCGCCGACTTTGCCGAGATGTTGAAATGGCATTTCGCTTTCCTGCAAGATCGACATCGTGCGTTCGAGATTTCCCTGCGCGACCGAAATGATAATGCGCGATTGCGATTCGTTGAACAGAATTTCTTCTGTAGAGGCAGGCGTGCCGCCTGCGCAGCCGACACGGCTGCCGCTACAGTCAGAAAGATCGACATCGGCGCCGAAAAGTTTTTCCGGATTGAAACAACATTCCGCCAGCGCAACGGCGAGCCCGCCTTCGCTGCAATCATGCGCGCTCCTGACCAAACCTTCGCGAATCAAATCTCGGACCGCGTTTTGGATTTGAATCTCGTGCGCAAGATCGACATGTGGTGGTGGGCCGATCTTTTTTCCATGACAAACTTTCAGGAAATGTGAGCCGCCAAGTCCGTCGCCGATCTCGCCCACCAGAAGAATCGCGTCTCCTTCGTTCTTGAACCATTGCGTGGTGATGTGCTCTTCATTGTCGATCAAACCGACCATGCCGATGGTCGGCGTCGGATCGACCACGCCGGCCGGGCTCTCATTATATAGAGAGACATTTCCGCCGATGACTGGGACGTCGAAGGCGCGGCAGGCTTCAGAGATTCCTTCGACCGCTTCGCGCAGCTGCCAAAAGTTTTCCGGCTTGTAGGGATTGCCGAAATTTAAATTGTCGGTGATGGCGAGCGGCTTCGCTCCGGAACAAGTCAGATTTCGCGCGGCTTCGGCGACAGCGATCTTGCCGCCTTCGCGGGGATCGAGAGAGCAGTAGAGCGAATTGCAATCGGTCGTCGCGGCCAGAATTTTGTTGGCGTATTTCACATGAAAGACGGCGGCGTCGGAGCCGGGCTTCACAATTGTTCCGGTGCGAACGGTGTGATCGTATTGGCGATAGACCCAATTCTTCGACGCGATGGTGGGAGCGCGCAGCAACTGACGCAGCGCTTCGTGATTGTCGATCTTGTCGATGTCGATCTTGCGACGGTCATAGACCGCCGCTACAGAAGAAGGCTTTTTCGCTTCGCGGGAATACAGCGGCGCTTCGTCGGCCAGCGGCTTCGCGGGAATTTCGGCGGCGATGCTGCCGTTGTTGCGCACACGCATCATGCCATCGTCGGTGACGCGGCCGATCTCGGCGCAGGGCACGTCCCATTTCTCGAAGATTTCCCTAACGACATTTTCCTGGCCATGCTTGGCGATGATCAACATTCGCTCCTGGGATTCGCTCAGTAGAATTTCGTACGGCGTCATGCCGGGTTCGCGTTTCGGAACTTTGGCGAGATCGATCTCGACGCCGCTGTCGCCGCGACTGGCGGTTTCGCAGGTCGAACAAGTGAGACCGGCTGCGCCCATGTCCTGAATTCCGGCGACGGCATCGCGCGCCAGAAGTTCGAGACAGGCTTCGAGCAAAAGTTTTTCTTTGAATGGATCGCCGACTTGCACGGCAGGCCGATCTTCTTTCGATTCCTCGGTCAGCTCGCGCGAGGCGAAAGCCGCGCCGGCCAAACCATCGCGGCCTGTTTCCGCGCCGACGTAGAAGATTGGATTGCCTACGCCGCGGGCGGCGCCGCGTGCGAGTTGATCGTGCCGCAAGACGCCGAGACAAAAGACATTTACCAGCGGATTGCCTTCGAAACTGGGATCAAAATAAATTTCGCCACCGATGGTCGGAATGCCGATGCAATTTCCGTAGTGCGCGATGCCGGAGACAACGCCGGTAAATAATCGGCGATTCGCAGCCGCTGTTTTCGGATCGGCGCAATTCGCGATTGGCCCGAAGCGAAGCGAGTTGAGACAAAACTCGGGGCGCGCGCCCATCGTGAAAATGTCGCGGATGATTCCGCCGACGCCGGTGGCTGCGCCTTGGAATGGCTCGATCGCGCTCGGATGATTATGACTCTCGATCTTGAACGCGATGGCCCAGCCGTCGCCGATATCGACCACACCAGCGTTCTCTTCGCCGGCCCTAACGAGTATGTTCGGACCGGTTGTCGGAAATTTTTTCAGCTCCTTCCGCGAGTTTTTATACGAGCAATGCTCGCTCCACATGACGGAAAAGATTCCGAGCTCGGTGAAATTCGGATCACGGCCGAGGATTTTTTTGATGCGCTCGAATTCTTCCGGGGTCAGTCCATGCTTCGCCACCAGATCGGGTGTGACCATTGGATCGACAAGGGAATTTGGCATCGACATCGCGACGTTAGCGAATCCGCCTTCGCGGACAATGGCCGATTTTCGTACGAATACGCCCGCGCCTGATGCAGTCTAATTAGCATGAACAAGAGTATTCTTACCCTCGCTTGTGCGATGATCGCGCCGGTCGCGTTCGCGCAAACGAGTACAACGACAGTTGAGAAGACAACCACTGCGACCGCTCCGGTCGCGGCGACAACGACAACGGAAACGACTACGACCTACACGGACGGAACGGTGACGACCTATACGCCCGGAAAAACAATTGTGGTGCGTAAGACTGGCGTGACTGATCCGATTAGTTATACCATCGGCAAAACAGTGCGCTTCGTGAACAAGGCGGGCAAGGAAATCAAAGAACACACCATTCGCCCAGGGGCGCGCGTGCACGTTTATTATGACGGCACCGGCTCGACCCAGGTGGTGAATCGCGTTGTGGTCGACGACGATTAAGATCGACCTGCCTTCGCCAGCTACGGCATGGCGAGCATCGTCGAATAAGTTCAGAGCCGCAGGATTCGAAAGGATCGTGCGGCTTTTCTTTTGCCGGAGAGCGCGCAGATTTAGTCATGGATGTCAGCACCATCGCGAATGTGGCCACGGCCATCACCGTCATCACCGGCGGCGTCTTTGGTTGGTTCGAAGTGCGGCATCCGCTTTCCATGGTCGACGACATGATGGGCGGAATCGTACGCGTGACCTGGCGTAAGCTCGAGCGTTACGTGGCGCACGATCGCGCGCGGAGCGGTTCGCAGAAGGGCTGGGAATGGTTCCAATGGCTTTACGAGCAAATGGAGAAGCATCATCGCAGCAAGACGAGTTTGCGCATCGGTGCGTTCGAAGCGCATCGCGATTGGAAGCCGTAGTTTGCGTTTCGCGGTTAAATCGGAGAACGTCCTCGCGTGAGTTTTGATTTGAAAGAAATCATCGCCGCGCGTCTCGGCGAAAATTATCAACTGCACGAGCGGCACATCAATCGCACGCTCGTCGCGGCGCAACGCGTCATCGGTTTCGACAAAGTCTACGCGCGGGCTGAGGGCGCTTATCTCTACGACATGGATAACGCCGCCTATCTCGATTTTCTGAGCGGCTATTCGGTTTTCAACATCGGCCGCAATCATCCGACGGTGAAGCAGGCCATTCGCGAGGTGCTCGATCTCGATCTTCCGAACATGGTGCAGATGGATTGCTCGCTGCTCAGTGGATTGCTGGCCGAAGCCCTAACGAAACGCGCACCGGCGCATCTCGACGCCGTTTTCTTTTGCAACTCCGGCACGGAAGCGATGGAAGGCGCGCTCAAATTTGCGCGGGCGGCGACGGGACGGAAGCGTGTCATTTCGCTCGAGAGCGCGTTTCATGGATTGAGTCTGGGTTCGCTGTCGCTGATGGGCTGCGAAAGCTTCACCGACGGATTCGGCCCATTGATGGAAGGCTTCGACACGCGTGTGCCGCTCGACGATCTCGACGCGTTAGATCGACAATTGCATTCGCGCGATGTCGCTGCCTTCGTCATCGAGACGGTGCAAGGAAAAGGCTGCAAGACGCCGGCCACAGATTTTTTCGTTAGGGCGCAAGCCCTTTGCCGAAAATACGGAACGCTGTTGATTTCCGACGAAGTGCAGACCGGACTTGGGCGCACCGGAAAAATGTTTGGCTTCCAACACTGGGACATCGAGCCGGACATCATCACGCTCGCGAAAACTTTGAGCGGCGGCTACGTGCCCTGCGGCGCGATCATGACACGGCGCGAGATTTATCAGAAAACTTTTTCGCGGATGGATCGTTGCGTTGTGCACTCGACCACGTTCGGGCGCAATAATCTGGCGATGGCGTGCGGACTCGCTTCGCTGGAAGTGATCGATAACGAAAACTTAATCGAGAACGCCGCGAAGATGGGCGCGCTCCTTCGCGACAAGATCGACATGTTGCGCACGAAACATTCGTTCATCAAGGAAGTGCGCGGCAAAGGATTGATGATCGGCATCGAGTTTCATGAGCCGACCGAATTCAAATTGAAGATGGCGTGGAAAGTTTTGCACAAGATCGACAAGGTGCTCTTCGCGCAAATGGTGGTGACGCAGATGTTGAGCAAGCATCGCATCCTCACGCAGGTTGCCGGGCACGCCATGGACGTGATGAAAATTTTGCCGCCACTCATCATCGGCGAGCGCGAGATCGATATGTTCGTTAACGCGCTCGATGAAGTCTTGACCGAGTGTCGCAAATTTCCGGGGCCGATGTGGGAGCTCGGAAATAATTTTGTGCGCGCGGCGCTGAGTTCGAAAAAGGTCGGGGCGACGGCGCCCACTGTCTCCGCCTAACTGTGCCTGAATTTGAGAAACGCACGCCCGCTGGGGTGAAGCCCGTGCCGCGCACCGGACAGAAACCGGTGCAACGCGACCGTTTAAGCTGGCTGCAATATGCGGCCGAGCCTGTGCGTTACGACAGTATGCCGTATCGGCGCTGCGGCGTATCCGGATTGAAATTGCCGGCGATCTCGTTAGGCGCGTGGGAAACGTTCGGCGGATATCGTGGACCGGAAGTCGCGCGCGAATGCATTTTTCGCGCGTTCAATCTCGGCATTACTCATGTCGATCTTGCAAACAATTACGGCCGCCCGCCCGGACGCGCGGAGACAGTGGTGGGCCGCGTGCTTTGCGAAATGCCGCGGAACGAATTGGTCGTTTCGACTAAAGCAGGATTTTTAATGGGACCCGGTCCGTATGGCCAGGGTTGCTCACGCAAATCTTTATTGAGCAGCATCGATCAATCGCTGCAACGTCTCGGTCTCGATTACATCGACATCTTCTACGCGCATCGGGCCGACGCGGAAACGCCGCTCGAGGAAACGCTCAGCGCGCTCGATCAAATCGTGCGTGACGGCAAGGCGCTGTACGCCGGCGTGAGTAATTACCCGGGGAAATTATTGCAGGAAGCCGCCGCACTCGCGCGGCACTATCGCCTCACGCCGATCATCGCCGCGCAATCGAGTTACAGTTTATTGCGGCGCGACATCGAGCAGGATTTGTTCGGCGCTGCGCGCGAGAGCGGTGTCGGCATCATTGCGTTTTCGCCATTGGCGCAGGGATTGATCAGCACAAAATATCTCGACCAAATTCCGGAAGACTCGCGGGCGGCGAAGGTGTGGACGCACGAGCAACGAGAGAAAACTTTTGGGTCGGCGCTGCAAACCAGAGTGACGAAGCTGAATGAGATCGCGAAGGCGCGCGGTCAAACTCTCCCGCAAATGGCGATCGCGTGGATCTTGCGTTGCCCCGAGGTCACGAGTGTTCTCATCGGCGCTTCCAGTATGGAGCAGGTGGAAGAGAACGCGCGCGCACTGGAGAATTTGAAATTCTCCGAGGAGGAATTTCGGCAGATCGACCAGGCGCTGAATTTGTAATTGTCGATCTTGCGCCGGGAAATTTGCCGTGCGCTTATCCGCCCGTGCGATCGAGCGGACTCTTGGCACCGATTCCGGGCCGGTTGCGCACATGCGCGGTGGTGAAGTTGAAGGTTCATGGTTGAGAGTTGAGGGTCAGCCGCACTCAACTCTCAACCTGCTGCGTCTTTCACTTGATCGAGCAGGTTCGGTTTGTTTGCCGGTGGTTTGTTCGTTACCGTTGCGCTCATGAGGCTGATTTTCTGTTTCCGCAGCCAAAACTCAAGCCGGATTAGACCCAGAATTTGGGCCTTTCTCTTGAAAGGTCCAAAAATTGGGTCTACTTCTCGTTAGGCGACTTCTGCATCTCCCGTTTGATGAGAGCGAGTTCTCCTACCACGACAGTGAGCACGGCCGGAGTAGTATCTCGGACACACTTAGCGCAGCCACGCGCTGGGAAGCAGAGGCGGACGCGCAGACTACGAGCCACACGCGGCGATTAGCTGTTCACATTTTCCCTAGCTCGGACGATTGCGGAGCGAGAGCACAGTTTGCATTGCGAGAAGAGACCAGCTCACACGCGGAGAGGTTCGTCGCCGTCGTGCGCGCACCGATGCAGAAGCGCGTAGTCATATTGTCTCGACAAACCACGCCCAATCGCCTAACCACGCGATGCAGCGAACGGCTCTACTGCGCTGCGGTGTTATGCTAACCTTAGCTAGGATACTTCGTGAGCAGCCAGGCGCGCCTCCCAGAGCCGTCGCTGATCTTGAGTCTCGTTAGGCGGCTTTGCTCCGGGCGATAGAGATGCATTTCGTCGGCTCACCGGCTAGCGTCAGCGCTCGGCGAGATTCCCCTTTTGCTCGCTTCGTGACTCGTGGTATTTTCGCATTCGTGAGCGGTGCAGCCTGTTTCCGAGTACTGGATTCGAGATCTTTGTTCCAGGGCGTCAGGATGGCTCCGGCCAGTAATCCTGTTTTCAGGAGCGCCCATCTCTTTAGGCGCACCGTCTCACCTTTTCTTTTGCAGCGCGCGAGAGTAGCGATGCGTCAGGTTACTCCAGAGTCTCTCGGTTCCATGTCCAGCGTGCTGCGACGTCCGCCCCCTAACCAGGCGATGCAGCGAACGCCTACCCGCTGTACGATCCACTTTAAATGGTAGCTAGAACCCTTTACCTCCGAGCCACGCTCGCCCCCGGTAGGCGTCGCTGATCTTGTTCTTGTTAGATGGTATCATGCACACCGAGCAGGTAGAGATTTACTCCGACGCCAGCAACCATGCGGTCATGCGTCATCCGGGCCGCCGGTTTCCCGCTTCCCTTATGCAGGGTGATTCACTTTACGCGCTCTGCACGCTGGCGGATGAAGCATGCAGACTCGCGAAGGCCGAAGGTCGCAGCCGCACATTCGACGAGCTCAACGAGCTTCGGAATCAGCTTTGGGAGAGACTTAACCATTACAAGAGAGTTCTCACGGAGCACAACATCGCTCTTCCGTTTAGTGAGCAGCCACGCTAACCATCTAACCAAGGCGATGCAGCCAACCGCAACCGTCCCTATGCCCAGCTCTAACTCTTCATGAACGCCACTTGTAATTCGCGCGGTGGCTGATCTTTGTCTCGTTAGATGATGAGAGCACGACACATGGTTCCGTTGGCACTTCTAGCCTTTGTCGCGCCGTTCACAGGTTGCTCGCAGACCGTATCTCTTGCGCTGGCCGCCGATGCTCCTGTTCGCATCACCATCGACTCGCGTCAGGATATGATCGCGCCTGCTGACCCGCGTTACGGTCGCCTTCGAGAGTGGCTCGCCCGAAACCAGAGCGGATGGTCGCCAGTGTTTGCGACCAATCCGGGCGGCGGAGTCATTGTCACTGCCGGCGACTTATGGTTGCAGTTCGTCGGAGATACCGTCTTCACGCGCACACATAACGCGCTCCTGCAGAAGAAGGTTCAGCCCGCCGATTACGCTTTCCTGCAGCAACGCGAAACATCTAACCATGCGATGCAGCCAACCCCTGGCCGGCGTACGACCAAGTTTTCCATGACTCAAACCTCTTCTCTCGCCGCCACGCGCGCCCTCGCCAGTGGTGGCTGATCTTGTTCTCGTTAGGCGTTAAGACACCGCGCATCATGTGTAGTCTCGCAGCGATACCTTGGGGATACATCGCCATCGGTGTATTCGTAGCAGCGCTACTGGCCGCTAGTCCATTCCTTGTCGTGCTGTTCCGCTCCGCGCGAGCCATCGCGTATACCAGCACGGACGATTTCCGTCTAAGCAACGCGAACATGTGGACAGAGCCTCGGCACAGTCCAGACGGCGGCTCATTCCAGCTGATGCGCCTAGGGGACGGCCATTTCGTCTTCCTGAGCGTCGGACTTTCCACCGTGAAGGTTTTCACTACGCCAGACCGATCTGACGCCGCACAGTTCCGCGAGCTTCAGGAGTTCCCCGTTGCCAGCGCATTCGAGCGAGCGAGTCAGTCCCCGGAGCAACGTCATACCGAAGATTTGCTATTTCTTGAGCGAGTGCGCCGCACGATAGGTTGGCCTGAGTCGCTCAGCGATTTAGTCTCGTCAGTGCAGTCGATTGATAGTAGCTTACTCCTCTATGCCACTCCAAACGCCTAACCAGTCGATGCAGCCAACCGCTGGCCGGCGTACGGCGAAGCTTTCCATGACTCAAACCTCCCATCCCGTCGCCACACTCGCTCCCGCCAGCGGTGGCTGATCTTGTTCTCGTTAGATGGTAGAGCACTCACCCGTGAGCCAGTTGACACGGAGCATTCAAGATCGACTCTTCATCGGTAGTCTCGGCCTCATCTTCGGGTCAGCATGTGCATACCTTCTAGTTTCCTGGCACGGTCGACCATGGTCGGAAGAGCGCGATTGGCTGATTCGATTTCTGGCGCTAATCCGCATCGAGGGACTCAGCACCGTACTCTCCGGTTCCCTTTTCGGCGTCGTGCGGGCCATCTGGACGCCCGACTGGATCGAACGTCGCTTGAAGCAAGCTTTCTGGCATTTCCTTCTGCTTGTGTTTGTCGTCGGCCTGTTTGGCACTGCGATATGCTTCTACATGCTCTTCATCGGTCCTGCGTAGCCAGCCAACCATCTAACCATGCGATGCAGCCAACCGCTGGCCGGCGTACGCTCAAGTTTTCCATGACTCCAACCTCAACTCCCGCCGCCACGCGCGCTCTCGCCAGCGGTGGCTGATCTTGTTCTCGTTAGATGTCATGACACCGCGACAGGAAACTCCGTTGGGGATGCTTTGTGTTGGTGTGCTTCTCGTTGTCGGCGGCTTCGTGATGTTACACATGGCGCACGCTGCGGACCTGCAGCATTCATTTATTCCCTACAAGTCTGGGTCGATGTCACCGCTACAAGCCTACGGCGCCGGTGGGTTGAGCTTAGCGTTCGGCACGTTTGTTTGTGCGTTATGGTTAATGCGCTGGCGACGCAACAACATCTAACCATGCGATGCAGCGAACCACTGGCCGCTCCGCGTTCTAGCTTTCGATGACTTCCACATTCTACTCGCAGCGACGCGCGCCCTCGCCAGCGGTCGCTGATCTTGTGTCTCGTTAGATGTAATTCATATTATGATAAAGCCAATCCGCGGTAGTTGCCTGTGCGGTGGAGTGCGGTTCGAGGCCGACCCTCCTTTCCTTCAAGCGAATCACTGTCACTGCGATCGCTGCCGTAAGCATTCTGGAACTGCCGTCTGTACTCAGGTGCGGGTGTTGCGAGGGCAATTCCGGTTCCTACAGGGCGAAGAGTTGATCAAAGTCTACGGGAAGGGCGAGGGCGCAGTTAAAGCTTTCTGTGTAGACTGCGGTTCTAGTTTGTTCGGCGGTGATTGGCCTGAGGGCCCGCAAGTCTCGATTCGCATGGGGGCGTTCGATGATGATCCTGGGATTCGACCGCAGTTTCACACTTTCGTAGAATGCCGCGCTCCTTGGGATACAATCACAGACGACCTCCCGCAATATCCAGAGAGGCGAAATTTAAGCGATCTCGAGTTGCCCCCAAACATCTAACCAAGCGATGCAGCTAACCGCTGGCCGCTGCGGTACCTCGCTCAACGTGACTTCCACATCATGATTGCAATCTAAGCTCGCTCTCGCCAGCGGTAGCTGATCTTGTTCTCGTTAGATGGTGAAACACTCCAAATGATTTCGTTGCTCGTGCTTGGCCTCCTTAGTTTGCTTGTCGCGTTCATCGCAACTCGTGTGATGGTTCGTTGGGTAGCGCGGCTCACGATTATCGTGGCATTTGCGTTGCTCGCCCCTTATCTAGCTTTAGGATTAGTGGGCGCAGTCCGAGGCACCTTGCGAGATTTGATTAGCCCGGAGGTATTCGCCTTTTTGCTGATTCCTTGGCTGTTCTGTTTCGCTGGAGGGGCGCTTGGCATCGGATTCGGCTACATTGGTGCACGCGCTCGGCCATGACACACCAACCATCTAACCAGGCGATGCAGCTAACCGCTGGCCGCTCCGATGCCTAACTTTCATTTGACTTCCACACTTCCATTGCAGATAAAGCTCGCTCTCGCCAGCGGTAGCTGATCTTATTCTCGTTAGATGGTGAGACCATTGCTCGACTCATGATTGGCGACTTACTCGACATCGCGGTGACCGCCATCGGCGAAGTAGTTTTTGTGTCGTGGCGCCTGTTTCTGTGCATCCTGTTGGCCGCGGTCATCATCACCTGCGTGTACTTATCGCTAGACTCTCGGCTTCTGTGCTTGGCTATCGCTGTCCCTGTTGCCATTGCAGGTCTTATCTGTGGCCTACATTGGCATTCCCGCCATAGCAGGCCTCCGAGTTCATGACCGACGTGATTCACCGCCAACCATCTAACCAGGCGATGCAGCGAACCGCTGGCCGCACCGCGTTCTAGCTTTCGATGACTTCCACATTTCCACCGCAGCCACGCGCGCCCTCGCCAGCGGTCGCTGATCTTGTGTCTCGTTAGGTCGTTTAGCGCGTCATGGCATTACTCGCTGAGAGTCTAGTGGAAGAATGGTTGAACCGTGACGGGTTCTTCACGATCCGCGGCGTGAAGCATGGCGTTGGTGAGATGGACTTGCTCGCTGTGCGGCCACAGGACGACGGTTCCGTTGTCGGATGGCATGTCGAGGTTCAGGCTAGTTTTCGGCCTATTGGTTACATTGCGAAGACTGCGCCTCAGGTCGCGGCTGAGCCGCGACAGAGTCGCAGCATAGCGCGCGGCCGCACACCGGACGAAGTCGAGGTGTGTGCACGTGAATGGGTACGCGCGAAGTTTCTCGACCCGAAGAAGGCGCAGATACGTGAGCGCCTTTGGCCTGGCATCCAGTGGTCTTTCCATCTAGTGCATGCCGTTGTTCGCGAGCAGCGCGAGTTAGACGCGTTCGCTGCCGCCGGCGTTCGGTTGCACCCTCTGCATGATCTCCTTTTCTCCCTCTCACGCCGCTCCAACGGTTCGTTCTCCGGCTCTGCTGGCGGCGATTTGGCAGAGATCATCGGCTACTACAAGTCCGCACATGAAGACCCAACGACCTAACCAGGCGATGCAGCGAACGGCTACCCGTCGTACGATCCATTTTCATGATAGCTACAACCTTTAACCTGCGCGCCACGCTCGCTCCCGGTAGCCGTCGCTGATCTTGGTCTCGTTAGGTCTTTACGCGCATGGCCAAACTCCGCGTTCTCATCTTTCTGCTGGTCACGGTCTCTGTTGCTTCCACGTCTCCCGCGCAGACCACGCTTCGAAAGCTCTGGCGGTCGAGCCGCTATTCACCAGCTCCAGTCCCCAGTGAGTGGCAGTCGTCGACCTCGCCACGTGATCGCGACGTGGCGGCATTTCAGAGCTTCGAGTTTCTGCGCATGAGCACTCGCGCCGTGGTCGAGCGGTTTGGCACCCCGGATCGATATCTTGTCAGTCGCCGGCGTAATGATTTGGACTTTCTCATCTACGATCTTCCTTCTGGTCATGCCGTCGCTCTCTACGTCTCGCGTCCACCGCACGATCAGTTCGCAGCCGCGGTTATCATCGATGCGCTCGAAGAACAGGTGCGACTCGTGAAATGACTCCAAGACCTAACCAGGCGATGCAGCGAACGCCTACCCGCTGTTCGCTCCACACTTACCATGACTAAACCATTCCACCTGCGATCAACGCTCGCTCCCGGTAGGCGTCGCTGATCTTGTTCTCGTTAGATGATCAGGCACGCCGCTTATGCTGCATTCGTCGCGTCCGTATTGCTCCTCGTGACGACTTGCCTTCCTACCACGATCAGGTCGCAGATCGTCATATCACGACGTGGCGCGCGCAGCGGAGACATCGCTCGCGTGCAAGCGATCTGCCGGGATGTCGCCACATCGAACGGAATGAGTCTCATTCCTCCAGACAAGTTCAGTCTCGGCCTTACCAGCTACGCGCACCCTCTGCTGTTATCTGGCTATGCGCGGCCTTCAATCGCCGTCAACATCGCCGATCCCGATCCGCATACGATGGCCGTTATCACCATTGCCGGCGATCCATTGACCGATCGGGGGCGCAGCGAACTCATGTCGGCTACGCTCAGCGCACTCAAGACGCGGATCGACGGAGCACGTCTGCATGTATCCACAGATAGATGGACGGAGTTTTGATGCACGAAACATCTAACCATGCGATGCAGCCAACCACTGGCCGGCGTACGCGCAAGTTTTCCATGACTCGAACCTCTCTTCCCGCCGCCACGCGCGCTCTCGCCAGCGGTGGCTGATCTTGTTCTCGTTAGACCCATGCGCGCTCACCTCGCTGTTACGCTCGCGCTGATCACGTTGCTCAGCGACGTGCACGCGCAGGACGCCAACGCGATTGCCCAGGCGTACGTCGTGCAAGCCGCTAATATCGCGCGCCAAGTTCTGATTTCCGAGTTCTCAAAGCATCCCGAGCGCGTCCATCACATTTCCATCACGTTCCACTTTCAGATTGACCCGCGAGGCCGGCCTCACAACGTGAGGATTGCTTCGAAGGCGCGCAACTCGTGGGCGACGGACACTGCGCGCCGCGCTCTCAGCGCCGCGACGTTCCCACCGATTCCGAAAAAGCTCTTTCAGTTGTACGGCGCTGACCTGGTCAACATCGAGGGAGACCTTGATGCCGATGCTTCACATTAATGGGTCTAACCAAGCGCTCCAGCCAACCGCTGGCCGGCGCGTTGACCAGCTTTAATTTTATGAAACAGTTGTCGATGTTTGTCACGCTCGCTCCCGCCAGCGGTGGCTGAGCTTATTCTCGTTAGGTCTCATGAAGCGTTGCTTTGTTATCTTCGCGCTAGCAGCGATCAGCGGCTGCGTCACAGCCCCCCAGCAGAAGCCGCTCACTGCTATTGGAGCAAAAGACTCCGCGGGTCGGGCAATCGGCGAGTATCGCATCGTCAACACGCTCGGCGGCACCCAAAGCAAAGGACGGTTCGTCGCTGGGTGGAAGGAGGGTTTGTGGACATTTTGGGATTCTCGCGGCACACGCACAGGAGAAATTCAGGTAGTGGGCTACTTTGATTTTGTTCATGCATCGTGAGTTTTAGCCGAGTAAATTTGCGGGATGAAATGCCCGCATTGTGGAAACGAAATTAACGTCGGGAAGCTGATCGGGAGTCTCGGCGGACAAGCCACGTCGAAAGCCAAGACTCGTGCCAATCGCGCGAACGCGAAGCTCGGTGGCTGGCCGAAGGGAAAGTCGCGCAAAGACGCTAACCAGTTGGCGCACGCCGTTGTTGCTAAAGCTGAGAAAATTACGCAGCAAGCGCGACCTCCTCGGCTTCCAAGAGCCCTACCAAATCCGAAATCTCCCAAACCCGTTCACTGAGTCCGGCTGCCATTGCCGGAGTTATTCGCAAGCTCGAATGGATGCGACAGAAATTGTAGTGAACAAAATGCAAAGCGCACGCGAGGCGGTGATTCTCGATCTTTTTCGAGAAGGCATTGGTCAAGCGGGTGAACCGCCGCATTTGCATTCGCATTGTGAGATTTTGGCGCTCAGCGTGGCTTGTGCAGATTTCTTCTTTGGTGATCTGCCCGCTAATGACCGTGCGCTCTGTGCCGATACACTCGCCGGGACTGTATTTGCCCTCCGGTGTGTTTTCTCCGTAGATTTTGCGGAGCATCCCATAATCAACGGGCGTGAGATGAAACGCGGCTTGAACCGCGATCAAGTAAGCTCTGTGGCCGTCGGTTGATAACTGGACGCGGTTCGCTAAACGCTTGGCTACGCTGCGCATGAATGGGTAGGCGCTCTCTGCCGTGCGGTCGCCAATGAACCAAGCTGGAATCAGCTTCGTATCAGGGTCAATCGCCACCCACGTCCACACGTCGCCCGCGCCGGACCCGCGAAGATGCTTTGGAACGTTCTTCGCTTTCGCGTAACAGAAACTCCAAATCTCATCGCACTGAATCTTCGTGCATGGCAGGTCGCGCATGACGTTATCAGCAAATCGCTCGCACGACTCGCCAAGCTCAACAGCGAGACGGGAAACGGTTTTCTTGGCCGCGCCGGTCATCCGCACCGTGGCGCGGAGCGAGTTGCCTTCGACAAGGCAGGCGACTACGCGCGTGCGTTGTTCGTTTGTTAGGCGGTTCACGAATTGTAAACGAACCATTTGTCGAACATCGATAGGTCGGTAATTTCTCGGCCCGCGACTTCTTCGTTAAGGATGAAAATGCAGGCTGCTGCTTCGTCATTGCTGAAACCGCCCGCGACGAAATTCTCTGCTGCCATTTCGTCCATATCCTCACCGTCGTTGCCCGCATTCTTGATCGCGGCTTCAAGTTTTGAATGGAAATTCAGCCAGTCATTTTTTTGCATCCGCTTTAGCGATTCCAATCCCAACTCAACGTTGGCTTCGGAAAGTTGAATTGGCTGTTGCGTCCGCTCGCCAGCTTGGTTGTCATTTTGCTTTGTCATGCCCCTAGAATACCCAACCAGCTTAGGTATGCAAGGAAAATTATGCGATTATTGCATATATTTTCTAGAATCGGACAAAGTAGCCCACTACCGAAATTCACTACCACGAGAATCTAGCGTCTGGGCAGTTCCGTCTCTTTTATAGCGCCTTGGCCTATCCGAGCGCGGCGGGCCGCCTCAAGACCGTGGGTCACGCCATCGGCGGACACATCGTGGGCGAGCACATCGGCTACGACATCGACGGAACGATAATGAGCCGGGCCGTTTTTAGCCCGCCGGGTGCGGTCAGAGCTTCGGTTGGCACGGTCGAGCGCGCCCGGTCCTTGGCCGAGGCAGATCAGCAGTTGTTACTCGGACTAGACCAGTCGATCCGAGATGCATTACGCTAAGACCTAACCAGGCGATGCAGCCAACCGCTGGCCGGTGTACTGCCTCGATTTACTTTATGAAAACACGTCCATTGCAAGCCACCGGCGCTCTCGCCAGCGGTGGCTGATCTTGTTCTCGTTAGATGTTGACGCCCTGCTCGCGAGCAGCACAGACAATTTAGCGTGAAGATTGCCTCCTCTTTTATCACGCGGCCTCTTTACTCGCCTTGTGCCGCACGCCCTGCCACCGCCACATCTGCGCAGCAACTTTTCGGTCATTCCACCGTTCTAGAGCAATTGGACACACGGGCGCTATCGCGTGAACACCAACGTCATCATCTAACCAATCGCTGAAGCCAACGCCGCCCGTTCCTATGTTTACGTTTTCCATCATCTCGTTCCTTTCTCTCGTTTGCCACGCGCGCGCTCGGCGGCGTGGCTTAGCTCCGTCTCGTTAGATGCTAGCGCCGCTCGTATTTGATTCGCCGCTACTCACTAGCGTCGCCCAAGCAGTTGAGCGACGCGGTAAGGCCATCGGATACCAAGGCACACTCGCATGCGAACGCGAGCTTGATCGAGGCGTGGAGCGACTCAACGTCGATGTGACTTCAGTGCTCGGCGAGCGATTACGTCTGAGCGTCTGGTCGGACGGTGCGTTCTGGCTCAGGGTCAATAAGCCGGGACCACGTCGCGAGGGAGGCTGGCAGATCAAGGAGCAGGTCGAGGGCTCTCTGGGCGAGTGGACGCCCTCAGAGATTGTCGGGCGTATTGAGGAGAGTATGCTTTACCCCACAGATGTCGCGCGTATCTGGTCACCCAAAGCATCTAACCAGGCGATGCAGCGAACCGCTGGCCGCTCCGCGTTCTAGCTTTCGATGACTTCCACATTCCACCTGCAGCGACGCGCGCTCTCGCCAGCGGTCGCTGATCTTGAGTCTCGTTAGGCCTCTTTCCGGTATGCCATCTGCTATGACCGATTACAGTAATTATGGCACGGTCGCTTACTATTTTGGTGGCAGACGATCAGGTCTCGGTCGTGCATTCGCTCTCCTTTGTTCTTCGCCTTTCCGGACATCTCGTCGAGTCGGCGTCCGATGGTCAGCAAGCGCTCGCCAAGATCACCGAGCAGCCAGATCGCTTCGACCTTCTCATCACCGACAACAACATGCCTCGTCTTTCCGGGCTCGAGCTAGTGGAGCGCCTCCGCTCGCTACATTTCCGCGGCAAGATCATGGTTCTTTCCGCGCATCTGCGGGAGACGCAAGCGGCTTATCACGCCTTAGCTGTGGACATGATGCTCCAAAAGCCATTCGATGTTCACGAGCTGCGGAAAGCGGTCGAGAC
>JBBROO010000037.1:0-31016 GCA_038229295.1 Chthoniobacterales bacterium
CTCTCCGTAAAAAACGGTGATCCCGCCGAGGCGGGATCAAAGTTTGCGTCGAATGCTGCTATAGCACCGACAAAATCTGACCATTCGATAATCTGTCCCGGCTCGTGAGCCGGCACAGGTTCGTCCGATCTTTCCAAATAAGATTCCTTCAGCTCTTGCGAGCCTCCGGAAAATTTTTTAATCAAAGAAAAATAACGAAATAACGCACAATTCAATTTTCGCTGACTTACTTCCACATCCTGAATCTGTTTCCTCGGAATTCCTCTGAACTCCTCAGTCGTGCAACAAACTCAGAACCAAACTATCAAAGATCGACATGTTCATTCTCCGGTACACGGCAAAACCCGACCCGTTAAAACTGCCTAACGAAATCGGCTCGACCATGAGCCAGGGAAGAACGCCAGCTGCTCGTTTGCGGCTGACCCGCTTGTCGCGGGACATGCAAGATAGTGGGGTCGAGTAAGTCGTCAAACAAGATTTTGCACTTTTTCAGAACTACATTTCAGGAATCGGTGACACACCGAATGCCAATCGGGGGTAACGGCGCTAGGATTCGGTGATCGTTACGGAAGTTAGCTCGTCGCCCCCCTGAATCGCATTGACCACGTCCTGCCCTTTCACAACCTTGCCGAAGACGGTGTGCTTGCCGTCGAGCCAATTGGTCGCGATGTGGGTGATGAAGAATTGGCTGCCGTTAGTGTTGGGCCCGGCGTTTGCCATCGACAAACTGCCTACTTGGTGCTTTTGCGGATTTGGTTCGTCTTCGAATTGATAGCCCGGACCGCCGCGGCCCGTCCCCGTCGGATCGCCGCCTTGCACCATGAAATCGGCGATGACGCGATGGAAGAGCGTCCCGTCATAAAATTTCTCGCGCGCGAGGAAGACAAAATTGTTCACCGTTTTCGGCGCTTCCTTTGCGAAAAGCTCGCAGACGATTTCGCCGCGAGTGGTGTTGAAGCCGGCAGTGTATTTCCGGTTGGGATCCAGCGTCATTGGCGGCGGAGCAGAGTATTGTTTGCGCATGAGAAGGCACCCTAACCGCGACGAGTCGTCTGACAAATTGAGGAATGAGAGAAAGTGGCGCAAGGCCAGAGTTGAGAGTTAAAGGAAGAAACGCTCGCGGAACCTCAAACCCTCAACCGGATTATTTTGTCCATCATAAGCGGCTTATGATGAGGCACCGTAGCGCAAGCTTGGGCGTGATTTGAAATTGCCGACGGCTAGATCTTCACCGATCGACCGACATCTTGTGAGCGTCGCGGCGATGTTCGGCGTGGGCTGGGGGCTGGGCGGCTTTTGTCCGGGAGCTGCGCTCGCCAATCTTGGCGCGCTCCGAGTGGAAGCACTCGTCTTTGTTCCGGAGATGGCGATCGGGATGCTGTTCGCTAAGGCGCTTCTTCGGAGCCGATCGCTAGCATCACCTGACCGGCCCGTTGCGTTGACAGCCGTTTCCAAAAACGTACTCTGTTCTGAATGATGACGCGGCGAAAATTTCTTGGTACGAGTGTGGCCGGGGGAGCGGGGATTGTGGCGGGAGGCCTAACGGGTTTAGTTAACGCCGCGACGAGTTCAACAATGAAATCTACGTTTCTCTTGGGTGGTGATCTAACCATTAATCGACTTGGCTTTGGCGCGATGCGCCTAACGGGGGACGGCGTGTGGGGTTGGCCGGCCGATCGCGAAAACGCGAAGAAAGTTTTGCGTCGCGCAGTCGAGCTCGGCGTGAACTTCATCGACACGGCGGACGCTTACGGTCCGGAAGTAAACGAACTGCTCATTGCGGAGGCGCTTCATCCTTATCCGAAAGGATTGGTCATTGCGACCAAGGGCGGGCTAACGAGACCGGGTCCGGGCCGATGGGTGCCGAACGGCCGGCCCGAATATCTGACCGAGTGCGTCGAGAAAAGTCTGAAGCGATTAAAGCTCGATCGGATCGACCTGTATCAGTTGCACCGCATCGATCACAAGGTGCCGGTGGAAGAATCTCTCGGCGCGCTCAAGAAGATGCAGGACGCCGGAAAAATCCGGCACGTTGGATTATCGGAAGTGAACCCGAAAGAAATCGAGCAGGCGCGAAAAGTTTTGCCGATCGTCAGTGTGCAGAACGAATACAACATTGCCGACCGCAAATCGGACAACACGCTCGCCTATTGCGAAAAAGAGAAGCTCGGTTTCATCCCGTGGTCGCCGATTGGCGGAGGTCGCGGTAAATTGACCAGGTCTAACAATCCGCTCGACGCTGAAGCGAAACGACTCGGCGCCAGTCCGGTCCAGCTCGCGCTCGCCTGGTTGCTCCATCGATCGCCGGTCATGTTGCCGATTCCGGGGACAGCGAATATCGCGCACCTCGAAGAGAACGTAGCCGCCGAAAAACTTCAGCTGCCGGCCGAGGATTGGAAAAAGATCGAAGCGTTGGTTTGACGTCTGAGAAGTGTGCGCCTTGCTCGAGCCTGCATCATAAGCGGCTTACGACACAGAGCAGACTCTGGTCGATGTCGATCTTTCAATTTACTGGCATCATTCCCGTTTTCGTCCGACGGTGGAAAAACCTGAAGGGAAACAGAACACTATGATTAAATGCAACCTTGGCGCTGTTTGCGCCGCAATTTTGCTCTCCACGCTCGCTTACGCGCAACCGACCAGCACCAGTCCCGATCCGAAAGGCGGCGCGGAAATGACCGGTACGATTAAAGAATACACCGCCGGCAGCTCGCTCGTGCTGGAGACGCTTGCGCCGAATGAACCGGTCCAGTTCAAGGTGGCCAAGAACGTTGCTTATGCGGACAAGGATGGAAAAACGATCGAAGCCGCCGGCCTAACCACGAATCAAAAAATCCGTGTCCACTACGTCAAAGTAGGCGCAGACAACGTGGCGGATAAAATCACTCTCGTCGGCAATTAATTCCGACCGCCGCGTCCGGAGGCGCGAGCAGCCGCTGCTAACCAAACCATCATTCATCATAAGCCGCTTATGATGGATAAATTTCAGCTCCGTCGATTCGGGCCGAAACTCAATCGATTGTCGTGCTCATCCTGTCCGGTCTTTTCGATGTCGATCTTGCAAGATTTCGCTCGCGCTTTGCGCGTTATGGAGGACCATTGGTTCATGACCAAACGCGCGCTCGTTGTCGTGCTGGGATGTTTCAGCTTCTCCCTCTCGTTGGTGGCGCAGCCCGCCGACCCTTCTGCTGTTTTCAGCGCGCTAAATAATAACGCCGCGCTTCATCTTCCCTATCTGTCGCTCGCTGACGGAGGATCGTTTTCTTTCGTGAGTGCGTTCGATCGGATGGAGGCAGCGCCCGCGGATATTGTGCTTCCAACTTTGGTCGTTAGGCAGCCACGCCGGGTCGCCGCGGTCTCAGCGGTATCGCTCCCTGATTCGTCCAAAGAAGTCGCGGAAGTGCGGCGACCTCTGTTTGATTACGCCGGCGGTGAAGTGGGAATCTTGTACGGGAGATCGAGTGGGAAATTCGGTCGCGAAGTGGAATCCGGATATATCTTCGGCGAAGTCGGCAACGAACACATGCAACTTTCGGCCGGCGCATCCTACGAGCATACGAGTGGGCGGGTTCCGCGCTTTGGTCGTTAGGTCGGAAGTCTAGCCAGACTTTCCCGACGCGAGCGAGGCCAGGATCTTTTCGAAACGCGGATCGTTGCGCAATTCATCGAGGGTCGGGTTGACTCCAAGTTGGAGCGCGAACCAACTGGGTTCCTCCACCGTCTTCGCCATCCAGGAAAATGCCTGGTCGATATTGCCCAGTCGCATCTGCGCCATCATGTAGTGATAAGCGGGAACATGCTCACCGCGCGCGTTCTTTTCCTGTAACTGTTCCAACTGTCTTTGCGCCAATGCGCGCACTGCGGAATCGAATCCCGATGTGGCGAACGTTTCCTCAAGAAGCCGCGCCAGTTCAGGTTGACCGCTCAAGGTCAAGGCCGCGCGCCATTGAATGAGCGCCTCGGCCGGCATTCCGCTCATTTCGCAGGCATCACCGAGATATTCGTGCGCGGCGGCGTAGCCCGGATGCAGCTCCAGTAGTTTGGCGAAAACGCTCCGCGCGCGATCATAGTCGCGCAGGAAAAAATAGATTCTTCCGCTATGCAGCTGCAAACCGGGAAAGAACGGGTCGAGCTGATTGGCCCGCTCAACTTGTCGGAGTCCTTCATCCCCGCGTCCAAATAAAACAAGGCAAAGGCCGTAGTGATGCCGGATGTCGGCAAAATTCGGATTCATTTCCGCGCCGCGATGAAATGCGCGTTCGGCTGCGGGCCAGTCTCTTTTATAATAAAGCTGCACCGCCGCGTAGGAGTTGAGTGCTTCACTCAGAGTCTCATCCAATTCCAGCGCTTTGTTGGCGGCATTTTCGGCCTCTGGCCAAACGTCTGGAGGCAGGATGCCGTTGCACGCCCCAAATGAATAGTAAAGACTGAGACCCGCGTGGGCCGGCGCGTAAGACGGATCGAGTTCGACGGCCTGTTGAAAATAATCGCGAACTTTTTCGTACCCGGGCGCGAAAAAATTCCGCCAGAAATATCGCCCCTTTAAATACAGTTCGTGTGCTGCAGTGCTGGTCGTCGGTTGCACCGAAATAGCGCGCTGTTCCGCGCCGCTCAGTCGGGCCTGCAAGGCTTCGGCGATCTTCGCTGCGATATCGCTTTCCACCGCGAAGATGTCGATCAATTCGCGATCGTATCGCTCCGCCCAAAGATGCGCGTCGCTCTCGACATCGATGAGCTGGACATGGACGCGGACGCGATTGCCGGCTTTGCGCACGGAACCTTCGAGAATATTCGCCACGTCGAGTTCCCGCGCGATCGCCGCAATATTTTCGGCGGAATTTTTGAAGCGCTGCGTCGATGTGCGTGAGATGACTTTGAGGTCGGCGATGCGCGATAGTCTGGTGAGAATTTCCTCCTGGATACCGTCAGCGAAATATTCGTTCGCCTTGTCTTCGCTCAGGTTTTCGAACGGCAGCACCGCAATCGATTTGCGCGAGGATCCTGCGCGCTTGTCGATCTTGCGTTCAAGCGGCTCTCCTTGTTGGAATCTTTTCGGCGGCTCTGGGTTGCCCGTTTCATCCGAATAAACATTGACCAGCGCGAGCAGGACGCCGTGTTTCACCTCGCACGTCCCCAGCTCGTGCAGCAGCGGCCGCCAGCGCGCGTATTGTTCGAGATCGTCGGCGACGCGTTTGGACAACAGAATGTGTCCCGCATCGGCGCAATCCATGACCCGTTGCGCCACATTGATACCTGCGCCGGCGACATTGGCCCGCTCATTCAAATCAGTGACCTCGTTAACCGGTCCGCTGTGAATCCCCATTCGCACGCGAAGCTCCGGATAATTTTTTAGCGCCTTGCTGATTTCGAGCGCGCACGCGACCGGTTCTTCGGGGCTGTTACGAAAAATAAGCGCACCGCCATCGCCGGTAGGCAAACGGAGCAATTTGCCCTCTGCTTCCGCGACTCGGAATGGCGCGGTCGCGCGCACGATCTCGCGCAGCTTTTGCAACTGGTCGCTCTGCTCGTGAATGAGCAGCTTGGAATAGCCCACGATGTCAATGAAGAGAACGTGCCCGATCTCGAACTTCACTCCTGACTCGGTTTCGGACGCCATTGAATTCCCCAGGATATTCCAGAATCAAATCGCGAACGAGTTCAAACAATCATCCGCCGCGAACTTTATCAGCCATCGTGCGCCTTCCGCAAAATATCGATGTCGATCTTGTCCATCTTCATAAGCGCTTGCATGACGCGATCGGATTTTGCCGGATCCGTATCGTTCACGAGCTCGGGCAGCACGGTGGGGACGATCTGCCATGACAATCCGAATTTATCCTGGAGCCAGCCGCATCGGCTCTTCTCTCCGCCGGCCGAAAGTTTCTCCCAGAAGTAATCGATTTCATTCTGCCTCGCGCAGTTGACGACTAACGAAATCGCTTCGGTGAATTTAAATTGCGGCCCGCCGTTTAAGGCGACGAACTCCTGGCCATCGAGTTCGAACTTCGCGATCATCACCGTGCCCTTGGGTGCTGGCCCGGTCTCGCCGTAATGCGTGATGTTAATGACCTTGGAATTCTGAAAGATCGACATGTAGAATTTCATCGCCTCCTCGGCGTTGCCGTTGAACCACAAGAACGGAGTAATTTTTTGCATTACGTGAACTTCTAATGCCAACAATCTCGGAACGCCGTCAAACTTTTCGCAAATTGCACGAGCGCGGTTGCTTCGCCATTCCGAATCCCTGGGACATCGGCAGCGCGCTTTATCTTCAGCATCTCGGATTCAAAGCGCTCGCGACCAGCTCGGCCGGCTTCGCCTTCTCGCGCGGATTGCCGGATAACGCCGTTCCGCGCGATATGATGCTCGCTCACCTCCGCGAGATCGTCGAAGCGACGCACGTTCCCGTGAACGCGGATTTTGAAAATGGTTACGCGGATTCTCCCGATGATGTCGCCGAGAATGTGCGGCTTTGCCTTGCCACCGGCGTGGCCGGTCTTTCCATCGAGGACAACAGCGGCCGAAAAGATCGGCCATTGTACGATGTCGATCTTGCGGTGGAGCGGATCAAAGCGGCGCGCCGCGCGATCGGCGATAGCGGAGTGGTGTTGGTGGGACGCGCGGAATGTTTTCTCGTTGGCCTAACGGATATTGAAGAGGTGGTTCGTCGGCTCACCGCTTATGCCGAGGCCGGCGCGGATTGTTTGTATGCGCCGGGAATTCAAACGCGCGAACAGATTGCTGCCGTCGTGAACGCGGTCGCACCGAAACCGGTGAACGTTCTTATCAGCGCGCCCGGTGGCCTAACGATGGCGGCCGCGGCTGCGCTGGGCGCACGACGTGTGAGCGTAGGCGGAGCACTCGCGCGCGCGGCGTGGGGTGGATTCATTCGCGCGGCGAAGGATCTGGCGGAGCAGGGGACTTTCGAAGGTTTCACCGGCGCCGCGCCACACAACGAACTGCAACAGTTCTTCAGCGAAGGCGCGCAGCGGCTGGAGTGATTTTCCGCGGGAGGCGAAGCCTGGCGTTTCGTTGCGAGCAATTTCCGTTACTCCCTATCCATCGTAAGCGGCTTACGATACAGGAGCGATAAGCCCGTTCGTGCACTCGAAATGGTTGCGAAAGCGTGTTTGCTCACCGCGCTCACGTTGTTCGTTATCACATTCGCGAGGACGAATATTTTCACCGTGGTCGTCATGGTGTTCGTTAGATCGACAATGAGGATTGCTGTTTCATCTCCGGATTCGTGACCACATCTCTGATGATTTTGGGCTGCACCAAATCGAATCCCTCCGTCCAGCAGTACCTCGTCTACGTCCGTCGTAAGCAGCTTATGATGCGGAGGTGATCGCTCTGCGAAGCGCATCGCAACGTCTGCATCATTCCGCAATCGGCGGACTCAAAAGGGTCGAGTTCACCGCTAAAAGCTGCGTCGCCAACTATTCATCGTAAGCAGCTTATGATGTACACTGATAAGATGCGCGGAACACTGAAGCAGGGCGTTGCTTGTCGTGCCTGCTTCCTATCCATCGTAAGCGGCTTATGATTCTGAACTAATACGTCGTCCGCGCATTAGAAATGGTTGCGTCCGTCCAGTTCTAGCTCATCATCTACTCTATCGTAAGCGGCTTACGATGCGGAGGTGATCGACTCTGGCGAAGCGCATCGCAATGTCTGCACCATTCCGCAATTGGCGGACTCGAAAGGTCGAGCTCACCACAAGCACCTGCGTCGCCAACTATTCATCGTAAGCGGCTTATGATGCGGAGTGGATCGGCTCGCGGCGCGAACTCAAAACATCGCGTTCGCCGCTAGCACCATGTCACCAACTATCCATCGTAAGCGGCTTATAATGCCGAGTCGTCATGCAAGAGATTTAGAGCGAACTGTCATTGTAACAACGCTGCGACTGCTCGCGGCCTTTGCGCTCAATTCGTGTCGATGGCATTGATATACATGAATCCCCGCCGCCGTGTTCTCAGCGGACTTGCTAGCCTCGCTCTGCTTTTGCTTGCGACGCTCGGTTCCCGCGCGGATACGATTCAGCTTAGTTCCGGTCAGGAAATCAAAGCGACGGTCACGAAATATAGAAACCGTGCGTTCGAAGTGCGCACTGAGGACGGCAAGAACGCGAGTTATCCGGCGAACAGCGTCAAACGCATTCAATTCGATGCTCATGAATCGCCGGCCAAGTTGACGACGCGCACCAATGGCGTGCAGCAGGGAACGATCTCGAGTTTTGAAAATGGCGCATTCAGCCTGACGCAGCCTAACGGGACCCGGACGTTCTCATCCATCTTCGTTGAGCAGGCGGAATTCGTGGCCGACCGCGGACAAAGCAGCGAAGTCATCACGCACGGCCAGCAGGTCGACATCAGCAAACATCTCGCGCTCGGCAATGTAACGATCATCGATTACTACGCGGACTGGTGCGGACCGTGTAAGCAGGTTTCGCCCGCGCTCGAAAAACTCGCGCAATCTGATCCCGAAATTGCCTTGCGCAAGATCGACATCGTCGATTGGGGTTCGGCGGTGGCGAAGCAGTACAAGATCAATGTCATTCCGCGTGTCGAGATTTATGGACGTAAGGGACAACTCGTCGGCACCGTGAGCGGCGCCAGTGCGGAAGAAGTGCGGCGATATGTGGCGCAGGCGAAGACGCAGTAGAAAAGCGAAAGCATCGAAAAACATTTGCGTCTAGGTGAAGGCCAATTACGACGTCGTCATTCTTGGAGCCGGACACAATGGTCTGGTTGCAGCCAGTTATCTGGGGCGCGCGGGATTGGAAGTGCTGCTACTCGAGAAGAACGATTACATCGGAGGCGCGACCACTTCGCAGAAAGTTTTTCCCGATTACGACGCGCGCCTCTCGCGTTACTCCTATCTCGTTAGTCTATTTCCGGAAAAGATCATTCGCGATCTTGGATTGAATCTGGAACTGCGCCGACGGACGACTGGGTCTTTCACGCCGTATATTAATGAGCGCGGCGAGCACGACGGATTGCTCCTGAGCAATGTCGATGAAGAAGTGAGCCGACGATCGATTGTCGATCTAACCGGAAGCGAGCGCGAATTCGAGCAGCTGAAAAAGTTTTACCATCTCTCGCGCGTATTCGCCGAACAATCCTGGGACTCAATGCTTGAGCCGCTGCTGGCAAAAAAGGAATTCCAGCGACGTTTCGATGTCGATCTTGTAGCACAGGAAGCGTGGCGCACGTTGGCGGAAGAGCCACTCGGAGTAGCGATCGAGCGTTATCTGCAAAACGATTTGATCCGCGGGCTCGTGTTGACCGACGCGAAGATCGGCATCTTCACGCATCCGCACGACGATTCGTTAGTCCAGAACCGCTGTTTTCTTTATCATCTCATCGGAAACAAGACGGGCGAATGGAAAGTGCCGGTCGGCGGCATGGGCGCGGTCGCGCGCGAGCTCGAGCAAGCCGCGCGCAAAGCCGGCGCGGAGTTTCGGACGAATGTCGATCTTGTCGATGTCGATCTTGGCGGAACGGAGAAGACGATCAGCTTCGCTGTTGATGGCAAACGCCAGAGCGTGAGCGCGAAATTTCTGTTAGTGAACTTCGGCCGTAACGTGCTGGCGAAATATTCTGGGAAACAGTATCAACCGGACGCGACGGATGAAGGCTCCGTCTTCAAGATCAACATGCTCTTGCGGCGATTGCCAAAATTAAAGGCGAAGAAATATCCGGCGGCGGAGGCGTTCTGCGGAACGTTTCACACCGATGAAAGTTACGAGCAGATGAATGTGAGCTACCAGCAGGCGAGGAGTGGGCGATTGCCGGATAAACCGCCGAGCGAACTTTATTGTCACACGTTAACCGACGACAGCATTCTCGCGCCGGAGCTGCGCGCACAAGGTTTTCAAACGATGACGCTGTTTGGGATCGACACGCCGTATCCGTTATTCGCGAAGAATAACGAAACTATGCGACGGGAAGCCGAGCGAAAATTTCTCGCGAGCATGAATCAATGGCTGGAAGAGCCGCTGGAAGATTGTCTCGCCGTCGCGCGGGATGGCAGCCGTTGTATCGAAAGCAAAAGCCCGGTGGACATCGAGCAATCGTTAGGCATGTATCACGGAAATATTTTTCACGATGCGCCGAGCTGGCCTTTTGCCGCCGCGAAGGAGCAGGTCGGAACGTGGGGCGTGGAAACGGAATTCGAGAGTGTGTTCCTTTGTGGTTCGAGTGCGCAACGCGGCGGGGCGGTCAGCGGCATCCCCGGACATAATGCGGCGATGAAGGTATTGGCGATGATTCAGAAAACGCTCAACGCTCAACGTTCAACATCCAATGTCGAAGTCAGAGGCTAACCCTGCGGACGTCGCTTCGATCGATGCGATCATCGCGGCGGCTTACGATGTCATCTCGGGGCCAGCGGGAAAGAAGCGCGATTGGGATCGTGAGCGTTCTTTGTTTATTCCGGGAGCGCGTTTGATTCCGACGGCGAAGAAGGCGGGCCGGGCAGATGTCGATCTTGCGCCGTTGATTCTCGATATCGACGAATACATCGCGCGTGTCGAGCCGCTGTTGCAGGAAGGATTTTACGAAACCGAAATTGCGCGCCGGACGGAACAGTTCGGGCAGTTCGCGCATGTGTGGAGCACGTATGAATCGCGCCACAAGCCGGAAGATGCCGAGCCGTTCATGCGCGGCATCAACAGCATTCAATTATTCAACGACGGCGCGCGTTGGTGGATCGTGACGATTTACTGGCAGCACGAAAACGCGGATCATCCGCTGCCGGAAAAGGATCTTGGCTAAGCGCTGTCGTTAGGATCAGCCTTTGACCTTGTAGGTGTTGTTGCCTTCGTTGGATTCTTTAACGGCGTTGTCAGCGTCGATCGTTCCGCCGGTGGGATTGCATTTCCCGAGACTGATCCACGCGTCGCCGCCGGCTTTGAGCGCCGGCACTTGCCATTCCGCTCCGCTCTGGATTCCAGATCCGCCTTGGAGCGTGGCGACGTAACACATGACCGCCAGCGTGCAGCTCCCCGCATTTCCTTTTCCCTGATTCTTAATGTGAGCGCGAGCACCGGTCCCTTTGGTGATTTGGAGAATTACGAGATCGGGCTGCGGAAACATCTTCGGGTCGCTGACCGGATCCTGTGATGGCAGGTGCGGTTTCCCCGGGCCTTGGGCCGACCGTGGCGGCAAAGCGGAAGCGCACACTACTGAAATGACGAGAAGAGCGATGGCGGAGACGAATTGGGTTCGCGTTTGCATATGTCGATCTTGAATGAGCCGCGCGTGGTGTCAATGATGCGGTCAATCTAAACCGCGGTCGTCTTTTCCCATTCTTTCGTTAGGCGAGCGAGATCGGTCGTCACGGCAGCGAGGTCGCGATTGATGGCGACGGCGCGTCCGCCGGATTCATACGCGCTCGGATCTTCGAGAGCGGCGACGAGTTCCTTCTGTTGTCCTTCCAACGCGGCGATGCGCATTTCGAGTTCGTGCACGCGCTTTTCTTTTTCGCGTTTTGCTTTGGCGATGGCGTTGCGCGCATCAGCTTCGAGACGCTTTTGCGCTTTCTGTTCGCGCATTCCGATGCGGGGCGCGGCATTCGCGCCGTTCGATTGTCGATCCTGCAAACTTTCCCCGGCGGTGAGCGCGACTTTGGCTGAAGTCGCTTTGGATTTGTCCAAATAGTAATCGTAGTCGCCGGGATAATTCGTGAGCTGGCCGGCGTTGATGTGCAGAACGTTCGTGGCAATCGCGCGGATGAAGTGAACATCGTGACTAATGAAGATGAGCGTGCCGTGATATTGTTTGAGCGCGCCGATGAGCGCGTCGATGGAGCCGATGTCGAGATGCGTCGTCGGTTCGTCCATGAGCAGAAGGTTGGGGGGATCGAGGAGTAATTTGACCAGCGCCAATCTCGATTTTTCTCCGCCGCTCAAAACACGGACGGTTTTGAACACATCATCACCGCTAAATAAAAACGAACCGAGGACGGTGCGCGCGGTTTGTTCCGACACGGGATTCGGCATGTCGCGCGCGCTGTCGAGGACGGTGTGATTCACGTTCAGTACGTCGACGCGGTTCTGCGAGAAATATCCGGCGCGCACATTGTGACCAAGCGTGCGGGTGCCGTGTTGCACAGGCAAAACTCCGGCGAGCAATTTGAGCAACGTCGATTTGCCGGCGCCGTTAGGCCCGACGAGGACGGTGCGATCTCCGCGCTCGGCTTGAAAATTTAGTCCGCGATAAACGACAAGATCGACATAGGAAAGATCGACATCTTTCAACGCGATCACGCGCAGACCGCTGCGCGGCGGTTGCGGAAAATGAAACTTGATCGTCTTTCCGCGAGCGGTCGGGGCCGCGATCTTCTCCATGCGATCGATCTGCTTCAGTTTGCTCTGCGCTTGCGAAGCCTTGCTTGCCTTGGCCCGAAAGCGATCGGCAAATAATTGCAGCGACGCGATTTCCTTTTGCTGATTTTTGTAAGCGGAAGCCTGCTGTTCTTCGCGTGCGGCTTTTTGTTCGACGTAGTTGTCCCAATTTCCGCGGTAACGAAGGAGTTTGGAATGCGCGATTTCGACGATGCTGCCGACGAGATAATTCAGAAACTCGCGATCGTGCGAGATCATGAGAATGGCGCCGGGATATGTGCGCAAATATTCCTGGAACCACTGAAGCGATTCAAGATCGAGATGATTGGTCGGCTCGTCGAGGAGAAGAAGGTCCGGCTCCATCACGAGCAAGCGCGCGAGATGCGCGCGCATGATCCAGCCGCCGCTCATCGCTTTGGCTTTGCGCTCAAAATCACTTTCGCGAAAGGCGAGACCGGCCAGCATTTGTTTCGCTTTTGGTTCCAACTGCCAACCGCCGTGCTCATCGAAAACATGTAAGGCGCGGTGATACGCGGCATCGTCGGACGCGTTTCCGGATTCGTGTTGCTTGATGACGTGATGGGCTTTGACGAGCGCAGGCGAAATGGCGAGCGCGAGCTCGAGCACAGTTTCGTCACCGGCCGCGGCAGTTTCCTGCGGAAGAAATCCGACAGTAGCGTTTTTTTCGATGTCGATCTTGCCGCTGTCGGGTGAGGCGTCGCCGAGGATGAGAGAAAACAAAGTGGATTTGCCGGCGCCATTCGGTCCGACCAGACCGATGCGGTCGCCGCGATTGACCTGTAATGACACGTCGTCGAAGAGGACGCGGCCGGCGAAAGACTTCGAAAGTTGGGAAACGGTCAGCATGGCGGAAGGCGCGCAGTGTTCCCTCGCTCGATGCTTGGTGCAACTTTTCGCTGCGCGGGCGTGCCGAATTTTTTTCCTCTGCGGCGGAACCAATCGAGCGATGTAAGCCGATTCAGTTTAAAAACCGGTGAGCGCGATTTCGGCGCGACCAGCGTTCTTCTTAATAGAGGAGACTATTTATGACCATAGGTAACAAGCCCGATAAGATCGACAATTCCATTTCGCGAACACTCGCGGTTTCCGCGCTGTTTCTAGTGGCGCTGCTTTGCGTAATCGCGGCGTTTGCTAAAAACGAACGCCCACCCGCCCCGCATTTACTATTGCCGCGTGCGTCCCAGCCGGCGGAGCCGTCAGCGCCTAACGCGCAAGAGTCGAGCGCGTCATCGCCGAACTGGAAGATCAATTATTTCGGCACGTGCTGTGAAGGAAATCTCGCGGCCCAAGGTTCAAGCGCGTACTTGCTCCTGCCCATCTTGCTTACCGGCAATCAGATTTGGCGAAGTGACAATGACGGCCAGACCTGGACAAAAAAATATCCGCCGGTGAATGCGTCCGCCCCATACGGGATCGAGGGCGACCTGCAAGCGTTTGGCGACGACGTTGTTTTTTTCGGCACTCTGCTCGCCCAAGGTGTGTGCGCGCACAGCAACGACCGCGGCGAAACCTGGACAGTTGTGCCAATTCCCGTGCCCTTTCCGGCTAACGACCAATCGTGGTCGTATCTGGGGCCGTTCTCGGACATCGCTCCGGTGGGCCAGGCGCAATCGGAACCTTACGTGCTGGCCGGCTGGTACCGGATCGGCTCGGTGGCCCTTTTCAGTTTTGATGGTGGCTTGACCTGGCCAATCCAAACTCCGCTCGTCGGAGACGATGGTAGTGGCCCCAGCCATGTCGTCTGTCAGAACACGGCCCACGCTCCAACATCTCCGGGTGATACACGCATCGCGAATCAAGCATTCGCCAATCAAAAGGCCGGTCGTCATGGTGCATGGGGAACCGATCGCAAGTTTTACTGGACGGAAACGTCCAACGGCGATGTCTCGACCGGAAGCCAAAACCTTTACGTGTGCAAGACCGATAACTTCGGCGCGACCTGGACGGGAATTAAACATCCGATTGTACCGGGCGGCGGGTCGGGATATGTCGTGACGCATACGGGCTTTGACAACAAAGGCACGCTCTACGTGCTGCATGGCAATCAGCTCTATGTGAGTTTCAACCAGGGCGAAAGTTTCGCTTTCGTTCACACCTTGCCGCGTTTTGGCAATGCGTTGTTGTCGGACAGCGGCGCGGATCAATTTTTTGTGGCCAATTGCGGGACCATCCATATCGGTTTGATCACTCCCGGCCCGACCGGCAATGATGTCTATTATCTACGCGGTTCTCACGTCGACACGGCCACGCCGACATGGGATGAAGAGCTGGTCGATTCCGTCGGCAGCAATCGGCTCGATTTCTTCCAAATCGTCGTGGACGGCAATGGTATTCCAACGATGAGCTACACGACGCCTAGCAGCCAGGTTACCACGGCCAGCCGTAACTCTCCGATGCCCCTAACGAGCAACACGGATTGTCCAGTGATTCCGCTGAGCGCGGTGTCCCGCAAGATGCATGGCGCGGCCGGCACATTCGATGTCGATCTTCCGCTGGTCGGCACGTTGGGAATCGAATGCCGCACCGGTGGCGCGAATGGCGACCATCAAATCGTGGTGACATTTCCGAAATCCGTCCGTCTCAATACCGCCGCTGTAACTTCGGGGACGGGAACGGTAAGCGGCTTATTAGTGAACGGCTCAGTCGTTACGGTGAACCTGACCGGCGTGGCGAACGCGCAAAGAATCGCGGTCACACTCTTCAGCGTAACCGACGGATCGAAAGCAAGCGACGTCGTTATTCCGATGGGCGTTTTAGCCGGGGACACTACGGCCGACACGTTTACGAATTCGGGTGATATCGCCCAGACCAAGTCCCAATCCGGAACCAGCGTCGGCGCTTCGAATTTCCGAGAAGATGTCACGATCGATGGCTTTCTGAACAGTGGCGATATTGCGTTTGTAAAAAGCAAATCGGGAACGGCGCTGCCGTAATGGGCAAGGTCGATGTCGATCTTGCGCGGAGTCGAACGTGATTTCGGAGCAAAAAGAATTTACGCGTGAGCCGGAATTCCTTGTCGCTCAGCTTACCGAAATCTAAACGACTTAAGAGAGAGTTAGGGCACACCATTGGTGGCGTCGGTTATAGCCTGAAATTAGTTTAAACCGACGAGCGGATGTGAAGCACGGCTGGCGCGACTTTATCGGGGTGCGGAGTTGTTAGGCCAAAAGAAGTTCCGCATTTACGAGAATAATGCTCGACATTTTTTTTTATTTATGAGACACACGTCCACACGCAAGCCGGATTACGAAGTTGGGTAACATCCCCGTCCGTCCTCCCGTAGAACAATAAGTCCCTATGAAAAAGAATTCCGCTACTAATTCAGCATTTATTTACACTCGCAATGCCCTCGCTGTTTTGCTCTGCGTTTCCAGCGTTTCGCTGGGGATGTTTAGTTTTGCCGGCGCCGCTGCTGGGAAAAACCGCACAATGACCAAACAGAGTGGCATCGTAGGCGGCACGTCATTTGTTAGTCCGAACGCGCCCGTTCCGACGGGCGCAACGCTTAGCCGCGCTAATCCAACGGTCGCCTACGATGAGCCCGCTGGGATGCAGACGCCGAACTTGACTGGCCTCGCCACCGGCACGCCCGTTTGCACCGTGCCCACTTCGTGCAGCACGTTCGATCTCACAATCGACCCCTCGATAGGCACTGTGGCCCCGGGTTATGATCCCACCCAGTTCCAGATCCACCTGACCTGGTCGTGGTCAGTGGCCACAGTCGATTACGATATCTTTATGGAAACCGCCGCCGGCACCGTCTTTGCGGTCAACAATTCGACGGCCGATCCGTCCGTCATCATTCTTCCGAGCAACACACCGGCAGGGCTCTATCACATTGTTGTCGTTCTATCGACCGGCGCGCCGATTGGTTTTCATGGGAGTGCGGTCCTGGAGCCGAAGCCGCCGGTCACGGGGCTATGTGGCCCGCCGGCTAATTGCACTCCGCCACGCTACCAGAATTATTCCGCTGGCGTCGGGCAGGCGGATAATGCGGGCGAGCCCTCCATTGGGGTTGATTGGACTCCGAATGTTGCCGCTTTGAAACACGATAAGGTGAACACGGGAGGCGTCGCCTTCTTTACCTCCGGAGCAAACGAGTGGCGTGTTAACTTTGACGATTGCTCATCGCCCGCGGTTAACCTTTGGGAAAATGTGTCCGCTCCTTTCGATCAGCAGTTTGTGTTGTCTGACCCGATCGGCTTCGTGGACCATTATTCCTCTAACCCGCTTGGTCTCGCTTACCCGCCGCCTCAGACACCGGGTCGCGTCTTCGCTATCGACTTGATCGGCGGACAAGGTGATAGCCTTGGCGCCTATTCCGATCAGGATGGAAATCCAAGCAGTTGGCTACCAGGTGGAACCGGTGGGCCGGGAGCTGGGCCTGACCACCAAACGCTCGGAGGCGGTCCTTATTTTGGAACTCCCCCAGCGACTGCCACCTATCCGGCTATTGGAACGAAGAACGCCATTTATTATTGCTCGCAGAACATTGTCGCGGAGGCTCAATGCTCCCGCAGCGATAACGGCGGCGTGGCGGGATCGTTCGGCCCCAGCGTTCCGATCTTTACTCCGTCGCAATGCACCGGGGGCATTCACGGTCACGTTAAAGTGGCGCCCGATGGAACGGTCTATGTTCCCAATTCTTCGTGCGGGACCACCGGCAACGATGGCGTAGCGGTCTCGATTAATAATGGTGTCACCTGGACTGAAAACAACGTTCCTGTCAGCACCGGAACGCAGGACCCGTCGGTTGGCATCGGTCAGAACAACGTTGGCAAACCCTCCGGAAATCTCGCTGGCACGAACACGATTTATCTAGGCTGGACTAGCGGCGACGGCCACGCGCACGTTGCCCATTCGGGCGATCGAGGCGCCACCTACACCGGCGACACCGATGTCGGCGCTCCGTTTGGAGTAACCCATGCAGTGTTTCCAGTTGTGGTTGCCGGCGACGACAATCGCGCAGCTTTCGGTTTCCTTGGAACAGGCGACGGCATTCCCACTACCGGCACCTGCGATCCATACGGGGCCACTCTCAACTGCAAAAACATCTGGCACCTTTACATCGCGACGACCTATGATGGCGGCGCGAACTGGATCACGGTTGACGCTACCCCGAACGATCCCGTCCAGCAGGGCACCATTTGCTTGCAAGGCACGACCTGCGCTGGCGGACGCAATCTCCTGGATTTTAATGGCTTCGATATTGACGCCGAAGGGCGTGGATTAGTCGGTTATGCGGACGGTTGCGTAAACTGCGGCAACACCTTCACAGCACAATCGGGCTCTGACCACGGAACCGTCACCCGCCAATCGGGTGGACGCAGACTCTTTGCATTCTTTGATCCGGTGGAGCCGGCAGTTCCGGCCGCGCCCCAAATGCTTTCAGCCATCACCCAACCAAGCGGCGCCGCGCTTATTAGCTGGCTGGAGCCCGACAACGGAGGCTCACCAATCACCGGTTATAAAGTGTATCGCGGCACGACGAGCGGAGGCGAAACCTTCCTCGCTGACGTGTCAGGCGTATCCAATACGAAATACCTGGATCCTGCGCCGCCAACCGGAAACGTATTTTACTACGCCACCGCGATTAACGCCCAAGGCGAGAGCACACATTGCGGCGAGGTCTCTCTTGGCGGAGGAGGAGGGGGAGAAACGCAGTGTCAGCTTCCGGGTCTTACTATCCTTACCGATCAAGCCGGGGACATCATCACTCCTGTAGGCCAAACCACAAATCCCGGCTGGGACCTGCGGAAACTCTCGATCGCCGAGCCGTATGCGTTCGCTCCGGACAAATTGGTTTTCACTCTCAAAGTGGAAAGTTTCCCCGGCGGAGTTCCTCCCGCGAACACCCGTTGGCCGATCCAGTTCAGATTTGCTGGCGATCCGGCGACAGTGGGACGCTGGGTGGACATGAGCACTTACCCGGCCGACCTCGCCGGCGCACCGCCGGGGACCGTGGCGGTATTTAAATATGGCACCTTTAATCCTACTGGGGGAACCGGTGGCACTTACGGCGCGCCAAATACCCGCGTCGGCTTTGCCGACGTTGGCAGCAACTTTAATCCCGACGGGACGATTACCATCGTGGTTTCGCGAAGCAAAATCGGCAACCCAGGCGTAGGGGGCGCCTTGGTAGGCTTCCTCGTCCGGGTACGTTTCGGAGCCGACGCTGCTTCGGTTACGCCTGACAACATGCCCGACAGCCTCGCGACGAACACAGGTATATATACTGTCGTGGGCAACGATCCTTTTTGCCGTCCAAACACCGCGCCCGTAGCAGTGCTGACGGCGAATCCGCTTTCAGGCGCTCCTCCGCTGCTCGTCCACTTCGATGGCTCCGGTTCATTTGACCCGGATACGGCGCCACCGCCAGACACCATTGCCAATTACCACTTTGACTTTGGCGACGGATCACCAGCGGTCGACCAATCCACGCCGCTGGTCGATCACACTTACAACAACCCAGGCAATTACCCGGCTCGACTTACCGTAACCGATTCGCGGGGTAAACAGAGCACGAACGTGGCTCAGGTCATCATCACGGTTGCTGGGACACCGCCTCCGTTGTCGAGTGTCGTATCGCGCAAGACCCACGGAAGTATTACTCCGCCGTTCGACGTGCCGCTGCAGAAGGACTCGACCACCCAGCCGCGTGGAGTTGAATGCCGGACTGGCGGCGCGAATGGCGACCACACCATCGTCTTTACCTTCGTGAACAATCTGGTCAGCGTCGATAGCGCCAGCGTTGTGAGCGGCCCCGGATCGGTCGTCACCGCTACCACCGGAATCGGACCGAATCCGAATCAATACACCGTCAATCTCACGGGAGTGACCAACGCACAGTATGTCACCGTCGCGTTAAATAATGCAAAAGATACGGCCGGCAACATCGGCGTCGTCGCCACTGCCCTGGGCGCGCTTGCGGGTGACACCACCGCCGATGGCTTCGTCAACTCGGGCGATATCGCGCAGACAAAATCACAATCCGGTCAAGTCGTTAGCGGGACGAATTTCCGCGAGGACGTCACCATCGATGGCAACCTCAACAGCGGAGACATTTCGCTGGTAAAATCGAAATCCGGCACAGCGCTACCGACACTGCCCTAACTAATCGAAATTCTTACCGTGGTTGCGCTGGCATTTCGCCCGGCGCAACCACGGCTTTTCGTGGCTTTCTCTCTCGTTTCTTCGGTGAGGCCGTGGGTGAAGGTATATTTCTTGCCCTTCCGGTGCGCGAATATTTCTTGTCGATCTTAAGCGGCGGCTGCGGATGACTGTCTCGATAATGTTTCGTCGTTAGGCCAAGCAAAAACGCCAGCAGCACAAAAACGATTACCCGTTTTTCTTCGGGCGTAAGAACGTAGCGATGTTTGAATTCGTCGAACCGGGAGCGCCAGGACAATTTCAATTAGGCGACTGGTCCTTCACCCGCGGACGAACCCGCACCGATCGATAATTCTTCTTGATGCTCGCGTCGTAGTATCGCGTTTTCGACTCTGACGTCATCAAATCTCGATGGACCGCAGGCGAAACTTCGAAATAACGATAGATCGCGCCGTTCGCGAACTCGATTTCCAGAATGTGTCGGCGCTTACTGTATCCCACGCTCGTTAGGCCGCTTGATTGCACGCGCTCGCGCGGAATGTGTGAGAGAATGCCGGCTTCCTCGGTGGTCGGCTCCGCCGCGCGCAAGATCACGGCCAAAAACATTGCCAGCGTGAAAAGACTCCGCGTCTTCATCTCGCGAAGCCTAACAAAACCTCCCGGGCGGAGTCGAGAAATTATCGGCCTAACGGCGTCGTCACATCCGTCCCCGCCGGTGGCGTGAATTCAAATGTCGATCTTGCGATGGCCGCCCGGCTTTGACTCGAATAATTTGTGATAATGCGATCGCCGTTCGGTTGCACCATTTCCGTGTGATCGGCTAACAGATCGTCGTTTAATTTTAGATCGAATTCCTGAAACATCCGCTTCATCGAGGGCGACTTTGGTTTCAGGTTCAACTGATACCCCTTGTCGATCTTCGCAGCAGTGATGTGAAAGGTCGCCTCCACATTCTCCAGATTCAGCGCGGTGTTGATCGCCGCGATGACGGAATCGACCGGCGAACGTTTTCCTAACGAATAACGTTCGGCCGATTTGAAATTGGGATAATAAATCCAAAGCTGTTGCCCGTCACTCACGGTCACGCTCGGCGAATTCCCTTTCACTTCGCGTCGGAATTTGTTCGGCGCTTCAAACCAGACTTTTCCCGCGCTCACGATCGGTTTGTTCATCAGGTGAATCGCTTTCTCCTCTTGAAAGTCGGCTTGCACGTGCGGAGCAGTCGCGCGCCGTTCCCGGATTTTTGCCAAAAGCGTTTTCAGGTCTGCTGGCGAAAGCGGCTCGGCCTCTGCCAGCGTGATGAGGAGCAATGAATTGAAAATGACGAAGAAAAATTTGTGCATGTGATTGTCGATCTTACGAGATGTCGATCTTGTCTTCACGCCAAGTCTTGGGTTCCACTGCCGCTGCCGCCGGCAAAGTGAAAAAAATTGTCGCAACCAAGCTCCAGAAGATGCCGATGGCGCAGGCAATGCCAAGTCCGCTGAGCGAAGGATTTCTGGCGAGCCCAAGCGAACCGAACCCGCTCACCGCCGTTAGGCCGGCCAGTATCACCGGTTTCACCACGCCGGCGACATCATGTTCGAGTTGCTCCGCCTTTTGCCAGACGAGCAAAACATAAATCCCGTAATCCACGCCGATCGCGAGCACGAGCCGGAACGAAAGTACGTTCAGTAAATTCAGCGGCAGATTCAGGAGCTTCATCGTTCCCAACATCGCGCCGACGGCGAAGACAAGCGTGATTTCCTGAATGATCCACAATCGCCAATCGCGATACAACACCGCCAGCAACACCGCATCGAACAGCGCCATTAATGCGCTGATGATGACTAATTGTCGTTGCGCCCACGGCAGCAAATTCGCCAGCGTGTAATTCCAACCTGAGAAGACGATCGGCACGTCCACCACCGGCAGGTCGCGACTGAGCGCTTCGTATTGCGCATGAGTTTTGATCGCCGCGCCCGTGGTCACGAAACCCGCGGTTAACATTGGATCGTGCGCAAAGTAGCGATCGATCAGGAACCACCAGCTCGATGATGGCGGCAGCGTATCGCGCCAGTTAGGCAACGGCGTCGCAAGATCGACAATCGCATTCAGTTCATCGAGTAAGCTAAACGCGCTCGCGAACGAATCGCGAGTGAATCCTTCCGCCGCGAGGGATTGCTCCATCGCTCCACGCGCCGTTGCGAAATCGACGGCGCGAAGTTGCTCGCGGTTTCGCTTCATCCAATCGGGCGAAAGCGTAAGCGCAGCGGGCGTCGAGAAACCTTTGATCTTTCCATCCCGTTGCAACTCACTCCAGTGCGCGGAAACTTTTTGCCAGTCATCGTGCAGTTGCTGCGCATCCGTCGAGTGCACCATCGCCAGCACCGGCTCCCAACGCGTCGGCATTTTGGCCATGATCGCCGCCAGCGCGTTTCCCGCGCGACTGTTTTTCGGTTCCAGCGAGCGTGTGCTCGAATCGAAGGGCAACATCGGCGGCTTGAGTCCGATGAAGGTCAAGATCGACAATAACAAGATCGACATGATGAGAATCGGCGCTGGCCGATTCACACTCCAGCGCACGTAACTCTTCACCATTTCGAAAACCCAATCGTGGCGCAACGGCGGTTGCCGTTCGCGCATGAACAGAAAGAGAACTGTGCACATGAACAATCCGGCAAAAGAGATTCCGATCGCGATGAGCACGCCAAGCTGCGAGAAGCCGATCGATGTGCTCAGGACCAGCGCCAGAAATCCAACTGCAGTCGTTAGGGCTCCAAAAAAAACCGCGCGTCCGAGTTTCTTGATCGACGTCGCGATCGCTTGTCGATGTTCCTCGCCATCGATCCGCGCCTGCTGGTAACGGCCGAAAATCAAAATCGCAAAATCAACGCCGAGTCCGATGAGGATCGAGCACATGCCGATCGTCACCATGTTAAGCCGACCGAAAATCAAAAGACCGAGAGCGAGCGCGACCAGGCACGAAAGCAAAAGCGAGAATCCCATGCCGATGAGTGGGAGCCAGCGTTGAAATCCGACGAAGAAAATCAGACTAACGAGCACGATCGATCCGAGGACGGTCGCGATGATGTCGTAACGCATGATGAGCGACAGTTCCGCCACATAGGCCGATCGGCCGGTGATCAACACCTCGATTGGCCCGCCCGTCCACCCATCGGTCGCGTGCGCGCGAAAGCCGTTCACTTCGCGCATGAGGCGCTGACACTCGAACGCACTGATCGACTTCTGGTTCGTTAGGGCAAGAAAAACGCGCATCGTGCGATCCGGTGACGTCAGGGGTTGGTCTTGTTCGATGGCGTTGTTTTCCGCGAACGGTTTCAGCGCCGGCCCGATCAATCCGAGCGGATCAAACTCCAATTCAAACTGTGGCCGGGGCGAGCCGGCCTCGATTTGCTGATGCATTCGGTGCAGGCGCTCGCGAATTTTTTCCGGCTGCAAGATCGACATCGTGCTGTCGAAAGCGGCTGGCTCGAGGTTCAAGAGCAACGAGACCGCGATGCGCTGCAAATCGCGCACGCCGTCCGGCGTCTCCATCGGCGATCCGGCGAGCACGCGGACAGCCCACGGCTGCTTGCGCAAATTGTCCGCGAAGGTCGGCGCGAATTCTTCCAGTTTGTCTACGTCGTCCGGTTGGCAAACGAGCGCGAAGGTGAGCGCGCGCGTCTGTTCGAATTCGCGATCGTACGTTTTCAGCGCGTTCACCGATTCGAATTTTCCTGGCAACATGTTGAGCACGTCGCTGTCGAGCGCGATGCACGTGATCAGGATAACGAGTGACGCCACCGCGATGGCGGCGACACCGAGCCAAACGTAGCCGCGTCGCTCCGTAATGATGCGCGCGATGTGGTCACTGATCGCCATGAAGAACGCGACCGTCGCCGCTCAATTGCTCGCGGTCAAAAACGGAAGAGAAAAGTTTCCGCGCCGGCGACGTGACGAACTACTTGTCGATCTTGTCCGCCACCGGACGGACTCGCCGTGGCGAGCGATTGAATTAATTTTTCCCGAAGACCGAGCCAGCCGCGCAATTGTTTCGGTGCGCGATCGACCGGGCCCGACCAACCCATGCGTGCGAGCGCGCCTTTGACGTGTGCGAAGTTCGCGTCCTGTTGAATGGTGAAGAGCGTCACGCCCGGGCCCTTCGAGAACGTCATCTCGAACTCGCCGCTTTTGGAAGAACGCACGATGACGTCGCCGATGAGCGTCCTCTTCGCGTCGCGATACATCAGTTGCCCGCTGCGCGTTTCCCAATCACGCGAAGGTCCGAGAAATCGATGCAGCGAAAACGGCGCGCAGCTTGTTAGGGCAATGGCGACAAGCATGAGGAAAACGACGACGTTGTAGCTGCCGCCGTCTCTGGCGGCAGAATCTGTGGACGCGGCGTTCTGCCGCCAGAGACGGCGGCAGCTACAACCATTCATGATGCGACGCCGACGACTTCGGCGGACGTGATTGGCTCTTTCTTTTGCGGCACGAGCGTCAACCGTGGGACGATCGGGAAATGGCGCTGCAACTTCACCAGAAAATAGAAGACCGACATGCGCCAGCGGATGGCGAAACTGTTGCCGATGTTGCCGCCGAGAACTGCGTTCACTGCTGGCGGCAGATTAAACAACTCGCGTGGCGACGAAAAGATTTCGATAAACTCTTTCGTGTACCAAGCGTCGACGAAACGCAGATACACATCCATGGCGCGATTCACCTTGCGTTCGTATCGCCGAAATAACGATGTCGATCTTGCCGGACGATCCAGCACTTCGTGCAAAGCATCGGCCGCAAGCTCGCCACTGAACACCGCGAGAAAAACTCCGCTGCTAAAAATCGGATCGATGAAACCGGCGGCGTCGCCGGCAAGGATCCAGCGCTCGCCATAAAGTTTGCTGCTGCGATACGAGAAATCGGCGGCCACATGCACTTCGGATACACGATGCGCGTTTGCCATTCGTCTCGTTAGGATGGGTTGCTCCGCAATGGCGTCGTCGAGAAAATCTTCCGGAGTTTGTTTCGAGCGTTTGAATGTTTCGTTATCGAGCACGACGCCGATGCTGGTGCGCTCGGGGGTGAGGGGAATGATCCAGAACCAGCGATCGATTCCGCGAATCAATCCGGTCAACGTGCCGTCGATTCCTTCGGCGCGCGTCATGCCGTCGTAATGCGCGAAGATCGACATCTTCTTCAGGTGCTCGTAGGTCTTCTTGATGTTGAATTTGTTTCCGAGAATGGAATTGCGGCCGCTCGCATCGATGAGGTAACGCGCTTGAATCGATTCGCCGTTGGCCAGCGCAAGATCGACATGTTCATTCGCGAACTCGACGCGCGCGACCGCGGTCTCTTCCCGAACTTCGGCACCGGATTCGCGGGCGTGATCGAGCAGCAACTTGTCGAAGTCCGCGCGTGTGACTTGAAATGAGTGATCGGTCTGGGAGCGATACGCGTCTTTGAAATAAAACTTCACGCCGGTGTCAGCGCAGGCGCTGAAAAATTCGCCGCCATATTTCTTCAGGAAATTAGCGCGCTCGAATTTTGGCAACAGTTCCATTCGTTGGAACGCTTTCATGCTGAAAGGCAGGAGCGATTCGCCAATGTGGAAGCGCGGGAATTTTTCGCGTTCGAAAACGACGACCCGACGACCAGCGCGTGCGAGCAAGGTCGCGGCCGTGCTTCCCGCGGGTCCACCGCCGATGATGGCAACGTCGTACATGTCGATCTTACTAAGATATCAGCGCAATGGCGGCAAATTCCACTTGTCGCGGAACTCGTCGTAAACGGGGCGCGGCAATTGAAGCAGAAGAGGAGCGCGAGTTGCGTCGAGCCATCGGATTATCTCGACAATATTTTCCTCGGACATGGCGGTGCAACCGACCGTGGGTTTGTTAGGCGCACGCCAGATGTGAAGAAAGATGCAGGAGCCGGCGCCAGGTTGCGGCGGAACGTTGTGGTCAACGATGACACCCCATTTATAGAGATCGTCTTTGCGAAACATTTCTTCGGCGCTGCGCCAATCGGGATGCTCGCTTTTCGATTTGTCGATCAATTGATTGTAGTAGCGCGAATGCGGATCATCGACAGCGATGATGTTCGCAGACAAAGTGAGATACGGCATTTTCTTTGTCGGCGCCTTTTGCGCGTAGCCGAAGACGCCGCGCAAAACAAAAATTCCGGCGGGCGCTTTGTTGTCGCCTTCCTTCTTGATCGGATCCGAGCTGCGATAGAACATCGTTAGGCCGCGGCCCCATGCGAGGCCGGTTTTGCCGACCACGACTGGAACGGACGCTCCGCGTTGTTGCCACGACGAAAGGACACTCTCGCGTTCGAAGATCGACATCGTTCCTTGCGACGCTGTCCACGAGTCAGTCGTGACGACGAGACACTGGCGGCAATGTCGCAGGACGCTCGCAGAGCTGGATAAGATCGACATGTAACAGCTCGCGATAATGCAGAGGACTTGTTTCATTTGGCAAACGGACTTAACAAAGGCCAGCCATGAAACTAATCGACCGATTCGTCAGCCGCGAGTTGATCGTGAATGTTCTGTTCGCGATCGCGGTGCTGAGCCTCGTGCTCGTGGTCGGAAATATTTTTCGCAAGCTGCTGCCGCTGCTGGTGAATCACGATGTGCCGGTGGAATATCTCATCAGCTTCATCGCCTATGTGTTGCCGTTCTCGCTCATTTTCACCATTCCGTGGGGATTACTGACGGCGATCCTGCTCGTGTTCGGTCGACTCTCGGCCGATAACGAGTTGATCGCGCTGCGCGCCAATGGCGTGAGTGTGGCGCGCGTTTGCGCATCGCTGGCGGTGCTGGCCGTGGTTTGTTTCGCGATCTGTCTCTGGCTCAATGTCCAGGTGGCGCCGGCGGCGCAGGAAAAATTGCGCAGCACGATCTTCGACCTGGCAACGCGCAATCCGATGGCGCTGTTCGGCAGCGACCAGGTGATCGATCAATTTCCCGGTCGCAAGATTTACGTGGGCAAAAAAGAAGGGAACAAGTTGGAGAACATCACCGTCTTCGAAATGAATGACGACGCGCTGCCCATTCGCGTGACGTATGCGCGCTCGGGAATGCTGGAGGCGGATCTGCCTAACAAGCGCATCCTGATGCATCTTTACAATGCGCGTTATCAGCAGCGCGACGAAAAGGATCCTCTCGATCTTCGGAAAGTTCGCGACGGCATTAACATGGCGGAGGGGACGTTGCCGATCGGTCTCGACGAACTTTACGACAAGGCGAAAAAGCGACCGAGCCGTTCGGCGTTGTCGATCGAACAATTGCTCGACCAGTTGAAAAGCGAAAACAAACGCGAGCGCAGCTCCAGCCGCACGGAGATCAACAAACGTTTTTCATTTCCGATGTCATGTCTGGCTTTCGCGTTGATCGGCGTCCCGTTAGGCATCACGGCGCATCGACGCGAGACGTCGATTGGGTTTGCGATGGGGTTGATCGTGGCGGTGACGTATTTTCTCTTCGTCATCATCGGCGACACGCTGCGCGCGAATCCGAAGGTGCATCCGGAATTGCTGGTTTGGTTTCCGAATCTTTTGTTTCTCGTGCTCGGCGCGTTTTTGTTCCGACGACTGGCGCGGCAGTGAGTTCAGCTCTTGTCGAGATGAAAGCGGTGAAGCATCCGATGCGCGAAAGGTGCGATGATGAGCGACGCGATGCCGACAAAAGCGAGTCCGGCAAAAAGGGCATAACAAGAAGCGAAGATTTTGGCCGGTTGAGATGGCAGGGGATCGACCGGCCCCATGCCGCCGAGAATCATCGAAGCGTTTAAAAACGAATCGACCCAATTCAGTTTTCCCAGGACGTGATAACCCAGGACGCCGATCGCCAGTCCTGCGCCAAGAACGATGAGCGCGATAATGAAATGGCCGGCGACGCGTTTGACGAATTGCGCGCGACTGAGGAGCGGATGTTTCCGGCTTTCGTACATGCTAGGTCGCACCCGAGTGGCTTTTACCATGTCGATCTTTGTCGGTCGTTAGGCGAAGACAATCACGTTCCAGCACATGCAGGCGCTGCAGGATTTCATTGAGCGCGAGTTCGTTCTTCAAGTTCACTTTGTAATCGAGATCGGCGCGGAGGCGGTCTTTGTGACTCTGTCGATTTTGCGACATCATGATGATAGGCGCTTGCAACGCAGTGATCATGTTGAGCGCGAGATTGAGAAGGATGAATGGAAATGGATCGAACGGTTTTCGCGTGAGGAGAATCGTGTTGGTTGCGACCCAGACCACGAAAAGAGTCAGCGAAAAAATGATGAATTTCCAACTGCCGCCGAACTCAGCAATGACGTCGGCTGCGCGGTCGCCGAAAGTTAACGTCGCCGCTTCTTCTTCGTTCACGTTGCGCGCGACGCGGCGTTGCAGCAGCTCGTCGGTTTGGCGGAGACGCCGGGCCATCGCGCCTAACATCTCCAGCGCGACGTTGGAATTAACCTCCATGAACGCCATGAAATGCTTGCGCGAAAGAATGGAGAGACGTGAATCTTCCAGCGCAGTGGCATTCGCCGAACGCGCCTGACCATCGAGCATGGCCATCTCACCGAAGAAATCGCCGGGGCCGAGTTCCGCGACTGTGATCTCATTTCCGTCGGCCGCTTTCACACTGATTCGGACCTGGCCGTTCTCGATCAAATACATGGCGTTACCAGCGTCACCGGCACGAAACAGCGTCTGGTCGGCGCGACACTCCATTCCCTCGAGCAATTCGCAGAGCGCTTTCGCCGCGCGTTCATCGAGCGACTCGAACAACGGCACGTTGCGCAAGGTGTTGGTAGTCATGAAGAGACCAACTTCGAATATCGAAATTCGAAATCCGAAACAATGTCCAAATTCGCGGCGGCGGTTCGATCAGCGAGCAGAATCGCTATGCGGCGGAGCCGAAATCAGCCGTTATCTCAACTGCGTCGGCCACGGCGATGCGGATGTCGCGAAGTTGGACTTCGCCTAACGGCAATGACATCAACGGGAAATTTTGCCCTTCCAGTTTGCGCAGGTGTGGATCGAGCACGCCGCAGGCGATCGAGCCGATGGCGCCGTCACCGCGGCATTTCAAATTGGAAATTCTCGCGACGAACTCGTCATCGATGTGGATTTGTCCGGAGATGTCGATGTTAGCGCGAAAGAGAAGTTTGCGCGCAGTTAGGCGCACATCGGCCGAGATGGAGCGCGGACCTCGCGCGCGCAACGAGACGCGCGTTTGCTCGATGGCGATTCCATTTTTGCGCGCTTCGCGTTCGGCGATTTTGGCGATGGCATTCTCGAGATCCAACTGCGTCGCCGAGATCACGACATGACCGCTGCGAAGTTTGTGCACGAGCAACAGAACATCGCCATTTTCGCCGCGGCCTTCGTGGAAGACGACGTCGCGCGCTTCAAGATTCAAATTGATTGGCGCCCCTTGGACCGAAACTTTGCGCGCGCTTACCGCCAGAACCGCGGCTTCGCATGCCTGTTTCGTTTCGCCCACCGGTTTCGGCGGCGTCGGCAGGCGCGTATCCAGCTCAGCGCCGTCAAAGTTAATCGCGATCTCGTCCAAATACGGAAAGACGCGCGAGCTGATCGCCACCACCGGTTCGTCCTTCGCGACGTAAGTCCGCAGAGCCTGGTCCATCGCTTCGGCCAGTTCGGCTTTTGAGCCTGGAAATTTTTCGCGATGAAGAGAAAGCACCCTAGTTTATCGCACAAGATCGACAAAACGCGCGCGTCCAGCTTCGCAAAAAGCGGGTTGCAAACCGGGCGTTCTCCGCTACTTTCCGCGTTCGTTATGGCAAAGACCTCCTGGATCAATCGCAACGAGCGCAAACGCGCCACGGTCAAAAAATACGCGGCCGTGCGGGCGGAACTCAAGGCCAAGAAAGATTACGCCGGGCTGACGCAACTCCCGCGCGACGCCAGTCCGACGCGCGTGGTCAATCGCTGCGAAGTGACCGGTCGCCGGCGCGCGTTCATTCGCCGTTTCAAGATTTCGCGGCTCACTTTTCGCGAGCTGGCTTCGCAAGGGCTCATCCCTGGCGTAACGAAGTCGAGCTGGTAGAATTTTCTGCCGACGGGTTTCGGATGCGAGGGCTGCATCCGCGCAATGAACATGTCGATCTTTTATTTCGCGGCCGCGCCGCTCGCTGAAGTCATCAGTGATCATTGGGATTCCCCCGGTGTTTTATTCCTGAAACTCGCGGCTATCGGTGCGCTTGTCGTCCTCAACGGCTTTTTCGTCTGCTGCGAATTCGCCATCGTCAAAGTGCGCAACAGTCAACTCGACGCCTTGATCGACGAAGGAAATTTGCGCGCGAGTTTCGTCAAACACGTCCGCAGTCGTCTCGATGCCTACCTTTCCGCCACGCAACTTGGCGTGACGCTGGCCAGTCTCGCGCTCGGCTGGATCGGCGAACAATTCCTTGTCGAAATCTTGCAGCCTTTCTTCGGGCTGGTGAACATTCACTCGCACGCGTTCGTGACGTCGGTCTCCATCGCGCTCGCGTTCGTCGGCATTACTTTCCTGCACATTGTCTTCGGCGAGCTCGCGCCGAAATATACGGCCATCGCCAATCCGTTGCTGGTCGCATTGCGGCTCGTTCGGCCGCTCGGATTATTTTATGTGCTCTTCAAGCCGATCATTTGGCTCCTGCACAAATCGTCCAATCTACTTCTGCAAGGCGTGTTTCGGCTCAAGCCTGCTTCCGGTGCTGAACTCGCCCACAGTGAAGAAGAGTTGCGTTTGATTCTCGATCAAAGTGAAAAGTCAGAAGAAGTTTCTTCGTTAGGTCGCGATCTGCTGGTCAACGCGCTCGATCTTCGCCGCCGCGTGGTGCGCGATATCATGACCCCGCGCGGCGAGGTTGTTTATCTCGATCTTGAAGAAGATTTCGAGATCAACGTGACCAAAGCCCTCGAATCGCGGCACACCCGTTTTCCACTCTGTCGCGGGCATCTCGATAACACCGTCGGTCTCGTTCACATCAAAGAGCTCGTCCCGATGATGCGCGACCCGCAACCGGATCTGATGCGCATCAAACGCGAGCTGACGCCAGTCCCGGAAATGATGTCGCTCGAAAAATTACTCAATCTGTTTTTGGGCAAGCACGCGCATCTCGCCATCGTGGTCGACGAATACGGCGGCGCGGTCGGAATGGTGACGCTCGAGAACGTGCTCGAAGAATTGGTCGGCGATATTCAAGACGAGTTCGACACCGACAAGGAAGAGTTTCGCAAGATCAGCGAAGACGAATTTGTCGTGGACGGCGGACTCGGGCTTTACGAACTACGCGACGCGGTCGGTTTGGAACTCGACAGCGCCGATGTCAGCACCATCGGTGGTTACGTCACGCATTTGTTAGGACACCTGCCGAAACAGGGCGAACAAGCTAAGATCGACAACTACTGCGTGACGGTTGCGAAATCGGACAGTCGCCGCATTTACCAACTGCATTTCCGAAAGTCTAACGAAGCGCCAGCGGAAGTCGCGACGACAAAGCGCGATGTCGCGCTCTAATGGAACTGGTCCTCGAGGCCGACATCACCTGTCCGC
>JBBROO010000038.1:0-29724 GCA_038229295.1 Chthoniobacterales bacterium
CGCCGAGCGTTTTGTTGTATAGCTCGACGCCTTGAAAATCTTTCCGGTCCCAATTTTTCGCGCGCACACTGGCATCGGCTTGCGGAATTTTTCGCGCGACGGAAAGCAAAAGTGAAAATGAGTGCTCGGCGGTGGAGACGGTATTTCCACCAGGCGCATTGAGGACGACGACACCGCGGCGCGTTGCCGTCTCAACATCGACATTGTCAACACCGACCCCGGCGCGGCCGATAACGCGCAGTTGTGTTCCAGCGTGCAAAATTTTCGCAGTCACTTTGGTTTCGCTGCGAACCACAATGGCGCTGAAATCCGGCGCAAGATCGACAAGTTGATTCTCGGTCAGCTTCGTTTTAACCAAAACTTCGAGCGCGGCATCGCGCGAGAGTTCTTCGATTCCGCGCGGCGAAATGGAATCGGCGACCAAAACTTTCGGCGTAGACATTTGCGGCTAACCGAAGATCACTAATTGAATCTCTTCCGGTAATTGTTGCGCGACGCTGGTGGCGACACTGCCGCGCAATAATTTCGCCATGGTGTTGCGTTGCGACGCGCCGATGATCAAAAAATCGACACCAAGCGTTGCCGAAAGATCGAGAATGGTGGTGGCCGTGTCCTGGCTCACGGCGTAGACCGGCAACACGGAAATATTGCGTTCGGCCCCAAGCTTCAACATGAGCGACATGATCGCATTCGCTTCGTGATCCTCCTGCCACTTCGGCCGTCCGCGCTCGGTCGGGCCGCTGGTATAATAAACCGCGATCTCTTTCACATAGAGCACGCAGAGGGTGGCGTTACGCAATTGCGCTTCGTCCAACGCGAATGCCAACACCGGCGTCATTCCCCTCGCCGCGACCATGATCTTTTGACCTTCGCCAAGACGCGGTTGCATCGTGGCGGTTAATTCCGGCGTGACCATCGCCGCTACTTGTCGATGTACCGTGACGGTGGTCATGCCCGTGCGTTTCTGTGTCCAAGCGCGCAGGATTAATCCGCCGCCCAAAACGCAAACGACGAAGAACAGCGCGTCCGGTTTGGTATGAGCGAGCGTGATCTCGACCAGACACAAAATGGCAAAGGTGATGCCGAACAAAATGCGATCGTGCAAATCCACCGGCAGGGCGCGATTGAAACAACACGAACCGATATTGACCGCGATCGCGCCGACGACACCGATTGCGTACAAACCGGCCAGCGCGGTGAAGTTCGCGGTTGAAACCAAAACGACGATCGGCAAGCCGACCGCGATTAACAAAGGAATCAACGGAACGCCGTGGCGATTTAAAACGGTGAAATGCTCCGGCATCTCGCGATCGCGCGCGACCATGTAAAGCAATCCGACCATGGCGACGATGGCGGTATTGGCCGCGCTGAGAAGCAGCAGGAAAAATACAATTCCGACGACCCAGCCGAAGGCCTGGCCGAATGTTTCGCCGAAACTGACGCTGCCGAAATATTCCGCGATGAAGCGCAGCATGTCTTCGCTGCGCAGCCCGAGCCCTTCGCGCACGGTATGCTCGACGCCGTTGAAGTGAACGATCGCGTTCGGATTCATCGACAACATCGCCCAGCCGAGCAGCGCCGTTCCGAGAACCACTTCGATCGCCACCGGCCAAATGGCTTTCGACGCCTGTTTGCCGACGCGCGGCTCTGCGATTGTCGATCCACGATCGAGTTTCATCACGCCGGTGAGATTCGCGATCGCTTCGACGCCGCTGAGCGCGAGAATGACGCCGACGAATTGCACCCAGAGCTGCGAGAAACTTTCGTGTGGCCGCTCTAAATGTTGAGTCGTTAGGTGAGGCACGCTTAGTCCGACCAACACCACGACCACGATGACCGTCGGAAGAGCGAGCGCGACGGCGAGACTGCCGCTGTGTTTTGGCCCGTAATAATTGATCGCGCCCATCAAGACCAACACGCCCACGGTGGAAAGGACGATGTGTTCTTTGAACAGCGGGATGTTGAAATAACTCAGGGCCGACCATCCGCTCAGCGCCGCCGTCACGGTCAGATCGGCGACTAACAAGAGCGCGCCGACGACCGCAAGCAATCGCCCTTGCGACCGCGCGGCCGAATAAACGCCGCCGCCATCCGGAAAATATTTGCAGATCTCGCGGTAGTTGATTCCAACCAGACCGGTCAGCGCGCAGACCGCGAGAATGATTGGTAACGACGCGAAGCCGGCCGCGACAAAAGCGAGACCGATGACATACGCTTTGCTCGTCCCCCAATCTCCATAGAGCAACGCGGCCGCGCGTTTCCAATCCACATTGCGCGGCCGATGAACGCCTGCTCCGGAAGCGGGAATAATGTCAGCCATCGTTACGGCGGACTGTCGATTGAGCGCCTGCGCGGTGGCAAGTTCTTTATGTCGATCTTGCCCCAGTTCGCGCTTGCAACCGCACCACCACTTCGATCTCCGCCGTCTGCGGAAACATGTCGAGCGGCGTGACTGATTCGATCGCGAACTTTTGCGTCATCTCTTTTAAATCGCGCGCCAGCGTCGCTGGATTGCACGAAACGTAAATTAATGTCGCCGGGGCAAGATCGACAATCGCCTCTCGCGCGGCTGTCGTTAGGCCGGTCGCCGGAGGATCGACAATCACCACCGTCTTCGCCGGCGCGCCAGCCAGAACATCTCGCAAGTTGGTGTCGATATCTCCCGCGATGTAAGTCTCTTTCGCGCTTGCGCCGCGCTGCGCCGCTTCGATCGCAAACCGTTCCCAATCGATCCCCACAACGCGCGCAAACTTATCGAGCAACGCTTTCGCAAAAAAGCCCGCCCCGCAATAAGCGTCGATCAAAAGTTCCTGGCCAGCCGGGATTATTCCAAGAATCAAATCGCGCAGCGCGTTCGCGACCGCATCATTCGTCTGGGAGAAAATGCGCGGACCGGACGACGCGCGCAAAGTGTAATGTCCATCGCGCGGCTGTTCACCGCGCAATTTCCTAAGCTCTTCATTTACTTCCACGCGCGAAATGGGGCAACGTTCGATGTCGATCAAACGATTCGAGTCACGCCGAAAAAATCCGATGACGCCATCCTGCGCGTGAACGGTGATGCGATTGCGATAACCGTACTCTTCCGGCGATGGCACGATTGGACGCAGGGGCATATCCTTTAGTTTTCCGATTCGCCTGAGCGCATCGCCCACCTGTCGCCATTTGATAGCGAGCTGATGCTCGTAGGAAATATGTTGATAGGCACAGCCGCCACAGCGCCCGAAGTACGGACACGGCGGCTCGACGCGATGTGGCGACGACTGCGCAAGATCGACAAGTTCGCCTTCGGCGAATTGTTTCTTCTCGCGCACGATTTCCGCGGAAATAGTTTCGCCATCAATCGTAAACGGAACGAAGACCGCCTTGCCATTGTCGCGGCCGAGTCCTTTGCCACCGAACGCGACGTCCTCAATTCTTAGATCGACAACGCGCAAGGAACCCGCCTATGTCGCGATCAACTCCGAAGTCGTGACGCGATGGATGGCCGCTTCGAGATTCTCGATCTTGAGCGGCTTAACCAAATGCTCGGCGAATCCGGCCTGCAAACTTTTTTCGATGTCGCCGTTCATGCCGAAGCCGCTGATGGCGATGCCGCGAATGTTCGACATTGCGCGCAGATTTCTCATTAGCTCCGTGCCGGTGCCGTCGGGCAATGCGATGTCGCTGATGAGAAGATCGAATTGTTTTCGTCCGGCCGCTTCCATGGCTGAGCGCATATCGTGGGTGGCGGCGACGAGATGTCCGCGCCGAATGAGGACGCGTTCGAGCGCGACACAGGTGTCCTGATGATCGTCCACCAGTAAAATTCGCAAACCGCGCGATCCGTTAGGCGCATCGCTTGTCGATCTTGCGGGCTGCACTTTCGGCGCCGGCACCGTGTTTAGCGTTAATATGAAAAGCGAACCGCGATTCGGGCCTTCGCTCGTTGCGACTAACGAACCGCCGTGCGCTTGCGCGAGCGATTTCGAAATGGCCAATCCGAGCCCGAGTCCGCCGTAGCGCTGTTGAAACGGCAGGTCGCCTTGCTCAAACGGATCAAAGATCCGTTTCATCACTGCGGGTTCAATGCCGATGCCGGTATCGGCCACATTGATGGTCAGTATTTGCGGCGAGGGATTGGCCGATGAAACGGTGATCTCGCCGCCTTCGGGCGTGAACTTGATCGCGTTCTTCACCAGGTTCCAAATGATCTGCTGAAACTTGGCTGAGTCCGCGGCGATAAAATGCGCGCCGGCGCGGAGATTGAGATGCACGCGAAGTTTGCGCGCGTTCGATTCCGTGCGGCAAATCTCGGCGACGTTGCTGATGAGTTCGTGCGCATCGATCGGCTCGAACTTCAATTGCATTTTGTCGCGCGCGATTCGCGTTAGATCGAGAAGATCGTCGATGAGCTGGCTTTCGAGTTCGACGTTGCGCCGAATCATGGCGAGCGATGACTTCGCGTCGTCCGATAGAGACGGGAGCGAGTCGAGTGTGTCCAGCGCGGCGAGGACCGGAGTGAGCGGCGTGCGCAGTTCATGCGATAGCATCGCGAGAAAATTATCTTTTGTCCGGTTCGCCGCTTCGACCGTGGCGCGTTGTTGCTCGATGGCCGCTTCCGCGCGACGTCGCTCGGCCACTCCCGCCGCCAGCGCCATCGCGGTGATGGTTAAAACCGCGGTCGATGTTTGCAGAATGAGCAGCGAATGATTTTTCGTTTCCATCACGAACGGTCCGAAACCTTGCAGCGTTCCCCAGATGGCGATGGCCGAGAGAATGAAAATCGCGGTCGCGGTCGCGCGTGGCGAAAAACGAAACGCCGTCCAGATAACGAACGGTCCGCAAATAAAAGAGATCGGATAATTTTGCGCGCTGATCGGGAACCAACCCCCGAAGACGATTTCGCCGAGGACAATCAACAACGCGAGCAACAATCCCGCTTCCAGATGACGCTTCCGATCCAATTGCCAGCGCGGCTCGGCGCACCAAAGAATGATGAGCGGCGCGACGATCAGGTTTCCGGTCACGTCGCCTAACCACCACGTCGTCCAGATCGCTCCGTAATTCGCCCATCCGGCAAAACCGCCCAGCGCCAAACTGGTCACGCCGAAGAGCGGACTGATCGCGCTGCTGAAAATTACGGCGAGCGCGAATTTGAAAACGTCCTGCGAGCGGTCGAATGCGCGCACGCCACCGGCAAAGCGATTCACCAATGCGGCCGCGCAAACTGCCTCCAACGTATTGCCCGCTCCGATGCCCAGCGACGTGCCGATGTTGCCGGCCGTCGTCGCGTTAACGAAAAACGCGCCGATAAAAATTGCCGGCCAAACGCGATAACCGAATACGAGGAACGCGGCCAGAGCGATGCCGGCCGGTGGCCAGACCGGCGACGCACTCGCGTGCAGCGACGCTAAGGTCAGTCCAAGTTTTCCGGCGACAAAATAGACGAGCGCCAAACCGCCGATGGTTGCCAACGTTGAAAGTTTTCGCGAATGCATGCTGCGTCCGCCCATGCGAATGGCTCTACCACTACGACACGGCGTGGCACCGTCAACCGCGACGTGTTTGCTCGCCAACCTCTCACGCGGCCGTCTAACATGGAAAATTCGGCGAGCAAAGATCGACATCTTCATTTGATGAACTCCCGCGGCGCAAAACTTTGGATCATCCTCGGACGACCGGTGCGCCTGCCGAACGCGCTCATCGCGGTGCAGGCGGTAGGCGAAAAATTTCCCGGCGGTTGCCACCTTCTGCGCGACGAATCGCAGTGGTGGGAGCGCGCCGATTGGCAGCCGTACGCGAATGCGTTTGCCGGCGTGCACGCCTTTCCGCGAGTGAAAACTTGCCGCGGCCTTGTCGATCTTCCGCGACTCTATCGCGAAACGGCCGGACGAAAAACCGCCGTGGCCACGCTGCCGATTAATCCGGACGTCGATGTTTTGCTTTGTCTCGCCAGCGTTATCGGACTAGCGAACGCGGCCGTGTCGGCGCATCCGAGCGTGTACAAAATCCTCTGCATCTCCACATCCGGATACGAAGGACTCCTACGCCACCCGGATCGAATGCGTTTTCGGTTCACCACTTCGGGTTGGTTGCAAAACCGCGTGATCGAACCGCTCGCGGGCGTCGAGCGAACTTTGAGTTTCAAATTGCGATTGAATCCTGGCGGCGACGGTGTCCGGCTCGCGCGTTTGCAAAAAGAACCGCGCGATATTTACGACACCATCGTGGCCATGAGCAACAGCGGACACGAATTGCCTAACGACGCCGACGAGCGCGTCATCGCCGCACGCTTCCCGAGTATGGCCGAGCTGCCCGGTTTGTCCGACTTCGCCCACGGCGCGCAAGATCGACATCGTCGCGTCCTCTTCTTCGGCACGCCTTTTCTTCTCGTGCACAATCTGCCGCCTGAGATTTACATCGAGCATCTCAACCGCTGTCTCGATTACATCCGTCAGAATTATCCGAGTTGCGACCTGATCTACCGACCACACCCTAACGAGACCGATGAAGCCAGTCGCTTGCATCTCGATCGTTTTCAAATCGAGAACGATCGTGAAGCGGCCGAGCTTTACTTTCTGAAGCACTTCGCCGAAATCGAAGCGGTCTATTCTGTCTCCTCGACCGTATCGCGCACTGCGCTCAATAACGGACTGAACGCGTATTCGCTTTGGCGTTGTTTTCCATTCCGCGAGACCGCGACGAAATTTTTCGCGAAGAACATGGGCGACGTGCCGCCCGAGTTCGACCTTGTCGATCTTGCGCAGCCGCCGATTGCCTATCAAATGTCGCGCGCACCCGACCCGAACACGCGCAGTTTTGCGGAAGCGCTGCAGATCGCCGTGGCGATGCGCGCGAAGATCGCGCTCGGAGATCGTTAGTGCTTCGGCGCGCGCACCGTGCCCGCATCGATCGCAAACTTGCGTTGATCGACAATGCGATCGGCGGTTTCCGCGACCATTTGCTCGAGCAGCATGCGCAGATGCGTATTCGGCCGATAATCCGCCGGCGCGATGTGTTTGACGCGATCGGCGTGCGTCGAAAGTTGATAACATTTTTTAAAGCCGGCACGCTCCGGATCTTCCGGATTGTAAACCGCGATGGCTTCGCCGCCGTTTTTCTTCATCACGGTGAAGCACGGCACATCGGTCGGGCCGTCGCCGATGTAGATCATGTTCGGAAACGGAACGGGCCGGATATCGGCATCCATGTGATCGTTCACGTCCTGCGACATATCGAGCAGGCCTTTATTAATGCGAAACAAGAACTGCGTTTTTTGCGTGTGACTGATGACGCGCTTCGGAAAGGTGATGCGGCCTTCATCATCTTCGGCAAATTCGCAGCCGAAAATCGCACGCACGTACGGCGCGAGCCGGCTCCCCTCGATCAACACCTTCAATCCCGACGAGATGATGTAATGCTCAACCGTGATCCCGTTGGCGACGTAATCGGCGTTGAGCAAGCCGTCGCGGAATTGCTCGAACATCTCGGGCAAGCCTTTGTAGAAATTTAATTTTTTGCCGAGCTTCTTAAGATCGACATTCGTCGGCCGATCCATGCCGAGCGTATCGAGCAGCACTTTCATGTAAGCTAGTTCGTTGTCGTAACCGTTCTCGCTTACCAGTTCGGTGCATCGCTTCCAAAATTTCTTGCCGTCAATCCCGAACGCCGGGAAAACCACTTCGTCCTGCATATAACTCGGACTCAGCGTTTGATCGTAATCGTAAACGATCGCGATGGAATTTTGCGGCGTGGACATGTCGATCTAACGAGTATTCAGCCGCGCAAGGAAATCTTCAAACAAGTCGTCGTAAATCTTTCCGCGCTCCGGATGATATTGCACTGCGAGCGCAAAAGGATAATCGCGCAAGCGCATCTGCTCGATGATGTCGTCGGTCGCGCACCAGGCTTCCACGACAAATCCTTCGGCCGGACGATCGACCGCTTGATGATGCGAGCTGTTTACTTTTTCGAAGCGATGTTGGCTGCCGCGGTCGACGCGCAATGATTGCACATCGTGGTCTTTCATTTCGGGAAGTCGGTGACCGGGAATGTCGAGCTTGAGCGTTCCATCGAGGGCGACGTTTAAAACTTGCATGCCTTTGCAGATGGCGAGAATGGGCAAACCACGCGCGAGAACTTTCGGGATCGCTTCGAATTCCCAACGGTCGCGCGCAAGATCGACATCTTCATTCACGGCCGGATCAATAATCTCCTGTCGCAAAAATTCCGGCGCGATGTCCGAACCGCCGGTCAAAAGCAATCCGTCCATTTCATCGACCGCCACTTCGTCTGTGCGCGCATTGCACACACGAATGTCCGGATGCTTATCGAAAAATGGTTGAAACCATTTTTCGTCTTTCTCGCGCATCCACGTGGCCAGATTCGGCATGGGCGCAAGATCGACAACTACAGCCCCATCATTTCGCGCACGTATTTCACGGGCGGACTGCCGAACGACAACACGGTGTCGTTATATTTTTTCAGATCGAAGGCGGCGCCACTTTTCGCCTTTGCCTTCTCGCGAAGATCGAGATGCTCGGTCGCGCCGACGAAATAAGTGGAGAGCTGCGATGAAGTCAGTCGCGCGCGTTTCCATTTTCCGACCGCTTCGCCTTCCTGCTGGAAACCTTCCTTCATCATTAAGTCGAGTGCCTGCTGCTCGCTCATGTTCCCGGCGTGAATGCTTTGATCGAGAATGGCGTTGCAATCAACGCGCAAACGCATCTTGAGTTGTTGCATTTTCACTTCCGCCCCGCCGTAACCGGCTTCCGCCATGACTTGCTCGGTGTAGACGGCCCAGCCTTCGATGAACGTGCCGCTGCGGAAAATGGAGCGCACCATCGTCGGCGCCTTAAACTGATTCGCGTGCGCGAGCTGTAGATAATGTCCGGGCATCGCTTCGTGCACGGTCAGGTCGCGCACCATGAAGTTGTTGTACTCGCGAAAAAAAGAATCTTTGCGCTGCTTGTTCCAATCTTTCGGCGTGGGCGCGACGGCGAAAAACGTTTTGCCGTTTTTCTCGAGCGGTCCCGGTGAATCGCAATACGCGATAGCAGGGCCACGCTTGAACTCCGGCATGACGATGATGTCGAGCGGCGCTTCCGGGACCGTGACCAGATTGTGTTGATTTACAAAGCCGGTCGCTTCGCTCATTACCTTCTGGCAATAGCCGACGATGGTGTTGTCATCCGGATGCTGCTCCGCCAGTTTGTCGAGGACGGCCGCGGTCACCTTCTTTTTGTCGCCTAACGTTTTCTCGTCGGCGTTCGGGAAATACTTTTTATAAAGGGGCAACGCCGTTTGGTAGATCGACATCTGCGTTTGGTCGAGATCGGCTTGCGCGCGTTTCATCACTTCTTCCATCGACAAATCGGAGGCGAGGGCGAAACGCAGCTTCTTGCGGAACTTGTCGACCCCGATGCGAAAATCGGCGTCCGACCGTTTGAGCAGGTCGTCGCTCAACCATTTTTTGTAATCCTCCAGCGCCTTTGCCGTTTTTTCCTGCAACGGAGCGATCTCTTTCTTTCTTTGCGGCGCACGCTCGATCAACGGCGCGAGACCTTCCCGCACCAGACTGATCGCGCCCTGCACTTGTTCGATCGCCGTTTCGGTATGGACGCGCGGCGGCCGCTGCAGATTCTCCTTTGCCTGCTCAATGCAACGCGGAATCGCCAGCATCCTCGCCTCGAGGTTCGCAATCCGCTTATCGGGCGAATCGAAATCGCGGGCCACGAGAAGATAAAGGCTGTTCGCCAGGCTCTGCATGTAAACGAGCGGATCCCAATCTGCTTCCCTGAGCTCCTCCGATTCGAAAATGCGATTGTCGATGTTGTCCTGAAGGATCCGAAGATCGACATTGTTAGGCCCGCTCAACTTCGTCGCATCGAGCGCACTCGCTTCAGTCTTGAATTTCTTTTGCGCGGCCAAAATACGATCGCGCGTAGCGTGCGAGTAATCGGTCAACCGATCGTCGAAGCGATGGTCGCCTAATTCCGTTGCTTGCTCAGGATTCTCCGCCAGCTCTTCCTCGATGTATGCGGAAGCGAGCTTTTGAAATTTATCGTCCTGCTCGTTCGCACGCACAGCGAACGCGAACGCAACCGACACCGCGAGTGTAAGTGGAACGGCTTTCAATTTTGTTTTGTTAGGTCGGCGAGCCGCCGGCAAGAATTGGCTCGGTCGCTATTTCATCAAGCGCCGGCTGCTGCGATTGCAGATAGGTGCGGCCTTTGTAGAAAGTCGCTACGAAAACGAACACGACGGCCGCAGCGAACATCAAAATCGTGAAGAAGGAGAAGAATTGATAATCGGTCAACTTGTGACCGCCGCCGGGTAAGACATCCCAGGCATTGAATTGCGCGTCGAAGAAATTTCCCGCCGAAACCGCGAGGAGCCACAGCGCCATGACGGAGCTCTTCATCGAGTTCGGCGCCTGGGTGTAGGAAAATTCCAAGCCGGTGATCGACACCATCGCTTCGCCTAACGTGAGGATGACGTAGGCGAGCAATTGCCAATTGATGCTCGGCTTGAGACCCAGATCGATTTGCCCCTGGATGTAAACGATGACGACGAAGCTGAGCGCGGTCAGAAATAATCCGATGCCGATCTTGCGCAAGGGCGTCAGCGGGAAGACGCGGCTGATCATGGGATAAAGAACGTAATTCACCAGCGGAATGAAAAGCAGAATGAGAATCGGATTCGCCGTCTGCACCTGCGCGGCGAGCAACGTCAGGCCTAACCACGGCACGCGCAGATCCATCTTCTCCGCTTGTAATGTCCACTCGATGCCGTTGCTCTGGTCCCACAGCGCCCAGAAAATAATCACGAATACATAAACCATCGCGATGCGGCCGAGCGTGAGCAGGCCTTCTCTGCTGAAAGTTTCGCGCAAATAACCGAGACCGGCCGGCGGGACGTGCACCATTTTTTTGCGACCGGCCCAGAAGAAAATCGTGGCGATAAACATGGCGACGCCGGGAATTCCGAAGGCCCAGCGTGCGCCGAAGCGCGGATCGGCCAGCAAAAACGGACAGAGAATGGTAGAGATGAACGAGCCGGCGTTGATCGAAAAATAAAACCAGCCAAACATTTTCGAGAGCAAACCTTTGTTCGATTCGCCGAATTGATCGCCCACGTTGGCCGAGACGCACGGTTTGATTCCGCCCGCGCCGAGACAGATCAGTCCCAGACCCATCGCCAGCATCGTGCGCTGGCCGATCGCGATTCCAACCGCACTGTCCATGAAAGCGAGCGTGAGATGGCCGAGGCAGTAAACGATCGACAGAAAAAATATCGTGCGATATTTGCCTAACCAACCGTCGGCGATGATCGCTCCGAGGATGGGCAGGAAATAAACGCCGGAGACAAAGTAATGCGTGAATTTGTCCGCCTCATGTTCCTGCATCGGCGCGAGCACGCCGGATTTGTTCAATATGTAATGCGCCATGAAGACGGTCAGGATCGACTTCATGCCGTAGTAGCTGAACCTCTCGGCCGCTTCGTTGCCGATGATATAAGGAACGCCCGGCGGCATCCCGCTCATGTTTGGAGGTGATGTCGCGTAGTTATATTTGGCCATGTGCGAGCCTTTCGTTAGGGGGATTTTTTCTCGGGGAAGAAGTCAGCCGGCGTCGGCGTGGCCGACGCGCCAGGAGACGCCGCCGATGCCGGAGCAGCTTTTGCATCCTGTGCAAGATCGACATGTTCCTTTTGCGCCTCGGGCAATTCGCCGAGGTGGTGTTTGTCGCACGACGAAAAGAAAATCGGCGCGCTCATCGCCAGAACAGCGCCGAGATGGCGAAAAGAAAATCGCATAACGCGCCGGCAAACTAATCGCCGCCCCGCGTCGCGCGCAAGGTTAAAGACGCGGATTCAATTGAAACGCGCGTCGGGCGCATTACTATCACCGTCGGTGGGACGAACCGTTAAAAACAGCGCTTGGAACGAAGTCTTCGCCCTCATTCTGCTCGGCGTCGGAACGTTGCTCTTTCTCGCGCTCGTTTCTTACAATCCGAAAGATCTGCCTTCGTGGGTGCCGTGGAGTTATCTCTCGCCACCGAATCGCCCCGCCCAAAATTTCATCGGACCATTCGGCGCCATTCTCGCCAGCGTCTGCTATTTCATGATCGGCGCTGCATCGTATCTGCTGGCCGCGATTCTTCTCGGCTTCGGCGCCGCGAAATTATTCCACTCTCATCTTCGCGCATCGACACGCATTTTGTGGATCGTTCTCTTTCTCGCCTCCGGCGCGTGTCTGCTGCAATTGCAGACGAGTCATTTCCAAGGATGGAAAGCCGCTTTCAACATCTCCGGGCCCGGCGGCTGGATCGGATTCGTCTTTGGAAAAACTTTGCTCCTCAATTCCATGGGCAAAGTCGGCTCGCTCGTTCTTCTCATCGGCGTTTACGTCGCCACGCTCATATTAATGACCGGGCTGCGGCCGGTCCATGTCGTGAAACAAACCGTCGCTGCCATCCGCGCGGCCTTCACGAAATTTCACGAATGGCGATTACATCGACAACTGCGTAAGTCCGATCTGAAAGGTCAGCTCGCCATCAGTCAGCGAGAGTTAGCAAAACAAAGTCGCGTTCTGGAAAAGCGGTTGAAGAAAAAGGGTGCGCCGGTTGCTGAACCGACGGCGGCTTTTATTTCGCCGGAGGAATTGGCGGATCGTCCGAAACCAAAAGTCGTGGATACGACGGCGTTGCCGAGCGAATCGCCGAAACGCAAACCATCTCTCGCGGAACTCCGCGGCACCACCGCAAGATCGACATCTGCATCGGCCGCCAGTCCGGCTCGGACCGGCCTAACGAGCCGGGAATGGCACTCCGAGAATTACGTTGTGCCGGGACTCGATTTGCTTGACGCGCACGATCCGGAAGGACGCGTCGGCGTCGACCCCGCCGAGCTCGAGCGCGTCCAGCAAACGTTGATCGACACGTTAGGCCAATTCGGCATCGCCGTCGCCGCTGGTGACATCACCAAGGGTCCGACCATCACGCGTTACGAAGTTTATCCAGCCAAAGGCGTGCGCGTGGACAAGATCGTTAGTCTGGAGCGCGACCTCGCCCGCGCCACGCGCGCCGAGCGCATTAACATTCTCGCGCCCATCCCCGGCAAAGATACGGTCGGCATTGAGCTGGCGAACTCGCGCAAAGTCACGGTGACATTGCGCGAACTGCTCGAGTCCGCCGATTGGGAAGAAGCGAAGACGCGCTCGAAAATTCCGCTCGCGCTCGGCAAAGATGTTTACGGCAAATCGATCATCGCCGACCTCGGGCAAATGCCGCACTTGTTAGTCGCGGGCACGACGGGCGCGGGCAAAAGCGTCTGCATCAACGCGCTCATCTCGAGCATGCTCTTTCGTTTCACGCCGGAAGAACTTCAGCTCATCATGATCGATCCCAAAGTGGTCGAGCTGCAGATGTATTCGAATCTGCCGCATCTGCGTTACCCGGTTATCACCGATCCGAAAAAGGTGTTGCTCGTCTTGCGCGGATTGATCGACGAGATGGAAAAGCGTTACAAAGTTTTCGCGCGCGTCGGCGTGCGCAACATCATCAGCTTCAACGCGCGTCCGCCGAAAAAGAAAGATGTCGATCTTGCGGAGGAGTCGGCCGAAATCAAAGTGCCGCGCGATGATGAAATTCAAATCCCGGAGAAGATGCCCTACATCGTCGTCATCATCGACGAGCTGGCGGATTTAATGCAGACGGCGCCGGCCGATGTCGAGAGTGCCATCGCGCGCATCACGCAAATGGCGCGCGCGGCCGGAATTCACATCATCGTGGCAACGCAAACGCCGCGCGCCGATGTCATCACCGGCGTGATCAAGGCGAACATCCCAAGTCGCATTGCCTTTCAGGTCGCGAGCAAGATCGACAGTCGCGTCATTCTGGATGAGAACGGCGCCGATCGGTTGTTAGGCCAGGGAGACATGCTTTATCTTCCGCCGAGCACATCGCGATTGATTCGCGCACAAGGCGTGCTCGTGACCGACCACGAAATTCAACGCGTCGTCGATTTCGTGACCGCGCAAAGTCCGCCGGCTTTTGATTCGATCATGAATGAAAAACTGGAAGCAGCGAGCAACGCGACGGATGACGTCACCGACGAAGACGAAGAGTTAGTCGAGAAGTGCATCGAGATCATTCGCCAGGAAAAACGCGCTTCGACTTCGCTCCTGCAACGGCGACTGCGTCTCGGCTACACGCGCGCGGCGCGCATCGTTGATATTCTGGAGCAGCGCGGTATTTTGGGGCCCGGCGAAGGCGCGAAGCCGCGCGAGATTCTGGTCGATCTTGACGCCGCGGTTTAGCCGGCATTCAACATGACGATCGAAGGACTCGGAAAAAAATTTCAGGACGCGCGATTGGCGCGCGGACTCACACTCGATGAAGCGGCGCGCATGACGAAGATCCGCCCGTCGCGTCTGGCCGAAATCGAAGCGGATGATTTTTCGGAATTTCCCAGCCTCGCCTACGCCAAAGGCTTTCTTCTCATTTACGGAAAATTTCTCGATGTCGATGTTACGCCATACATGGAGGCGTTTGAAACTTCGGACGCGGTGACGGTGGACGGCTATTCGTATCTTCAGGAAGAACCCGCGCAGGCGCCGGTGCGTTCGACACCCGTTAGGCGGCGACCCGCGCGCTCGGCTTCGCCTTCCGCGCCATCGGGCGGCGATCGCACGTCGCTCATGCCACTCGTCATCGGTGTTGTCGTCATCGTTATCGGATTTTTGGTGATGAAATTATTTCTTAATCTGCAACGACTCGCGCCGCGTCGCGTCGAGCCCGCCGCCGTCGCGCAAGCCTCAGTGACGCCGGCACCCACGCAGGCTCCGGTTCAGACGGCCCCGGCTAAATCAATTATCGCATCACCGACGCAAGCCCCGGTCGCGGCGGCGGCACCAGCGGCAAGTGTTGCGCCTTCTGCTCCGCCAATTGCAGCGGCCCCGCCAACAATTGCGCCGACTCCGCCACCCGTTGCTGTGGCCACGCCGACCGCAAAGCCGGCGGCATCGGAACCGGAAGTGCGACGAGCGGAACCAGTGCGCGCGGAAGATTTGAAGGCGGCAACGACCACCACGACGACGACGGTCTCGCAAAAAGAATCAACCGGTTCAACGCGCGTCGCGATTCGGCCGCTAAAGAAAACGTACATCAAAGTCGTGGTGGATGATGAAGCGCAGAGACCGGCCTTCGAGCGCTGGATTTCGCCGGCGGATGGGCCGGTCGAGTTTCGCGGCGAGCACATCGCCGTGCGCGTGCTTGATCGAGACGCCGTGCAAATCAAGAAGAACGGCAAGGCGCTCGAGGACGACGGCGACGACGACGTCACGGTGGAATAGTTAGGCAGAGCGTTTCGGACATGAGCACCAAGGTCGGAATGATCAGCCTCGGCTGCGCCAAAAACCTCGTCGACGCCGAGATCATGCTCGGAAGCGTGTTGCAACGTGGAATGGAGATCACGAAGGACGCGGACGAGGCGGACGTCCTCGTGGTCAACACCTGCGCGTTTATCGATTCGGCCAAGGAAGAATCGATCGAGGCGATCCTCGATGCGCATCAGCAGCGCGGCCTAACGAAGCGTGCGAACCAGAAATTAATTGTCAGCGGATGTATGTCGCAACGGTTTGCCCGGGAATTGCGCGAAGCGATGCCGGAGGTGGACGCGTTTATCGGGCTGGATCAAGTGGGGGAATTGGGCGCGATCGTGGAAAGAGTTCTCCGCACCGACGCCCGAGATGTAGATGTCGATCTTGCGTTTGCCAATTCGCGTCCGACTTACATTCCGGATTACGACACGCCGCGTTTTCGATTGACGCCGTCGCATTCGGCCTACGTGAAAATCGCGGAGGGCTGCAATCACCCATGTAGTTTTTGTGTTATCCCGCAAATGCGCGGCAAGCATCGCAGTCGCTCGCCCGAATCTGTGCTCGCGGAAATTCGCGGCTTGATCGCGGAAGGCGTGCGCGAAATTAATTTGATCAGTCAGGACACGACTTACTACGGAATGGATTTGTGGACGGAGAAAGCGGGGCCGCGTCAACCGGTAGATTCATCGCGCGGCCCGACGCTCTCCGCGTTACTGCGCGAAATTCAAAAGATCGACAACGAATTTTGGGTGCGTCTGCTTTACACGCATCCGGCGCATTGGAGCGATGAGCTCATCGCTACCATCGCGGAATGCGACAAGGTCGCGCGTTACATCGACATGCCGCTGCAGCACATCCACGAGACGATGTTGCAACAGATGCGGCGCGAAACTTCGCGCGAACATATCGAGAATTTGATCGCGCGGTTGCGCGCAAGGATTCCGGAGCTGGCCATTCGAACGACATTCATCGTCGGCTTTCCCGGCGAAACGGAGGAGCAATTTGAGTCGCTTCTGGAATTCATCGAAGGCGTGCGATTCGAACGGCTCGGGATCTTTAAGTATTCACAGGAAGAAGGCTCGCGCGCCGGAAAAATGCCGGACCAGATTCCAGCGCAGACGAAGAATCGTCGTTATCGAATGGCGATGTCGATCCAACAAAAGATCGCGCACAAAATTGCGTGTGAGAAAATTGGCCGCGACGTGAAGCTACTTGTCGATCAGCCGCACATTGCGCGCACCGCGGCGGATGCGCCCGATGTCGATGCGCGCGTTATTCTTTCGCACGCGGCGACCAGCGGAGAATTCATCACTCGAACAATAACCGGCAGCCGCGGTTACGATTTGCTGGCGTAAGCCGGCGCGACCTCGCGCCGAAGTTAGCGAGTGACAAACGAGAAAAGTTCGGTCAGAATTTTTTGAGGATTAGGGACGTTCATGGCCGATTCAAAAGAACCAAAAAAGGAGACCGTCCGCATCACTTTGCCGCCGCGGCCCGCGCCGTCCAGCAGCGCGGCGAGTCCGAGCCGCGATACGGTGCGAATTAATTTGCCGGTGCGGCCTCCGAGCGCCCCGACGCAAACTCCGTTGACGCCGCCGGTCGGTGCTCCGATCGCGCGTCCGCCGATGGCGAAATCGCCGTTGCCGCCCGCTCCGGCCAAACCGGTTTCTGCGCCAACTTTTATTCCGCCCGCACCGCGGCCCGCCGCTTCAGTTTCAGCTTCAGCGCCCGCGCCCGCACCTTCCTCGCCACCATTAATGCCGATGCCGGCGACCGCTCCTTCACCGCCGCCAAGACCGATCGCTGCGGTTAGCGCGTCGGGCTCTGCCGCCATGGCAAATCCTCTTCCCATTTCACCTGAGACTTCGGCCGGACCGAAAAAAGAAACCGCGCGCATCACCTTGCTGCCCGATCCGCCGGCGAAACCAGCCGCGACCGTGCAGATGAAAAAAACTCAGCCGCTCGTGACCATGCCGGACCCAAATGTCGAGCGTGCTCCGATTACCGTCGCCCCCCTAACGACACCTGAGATTGTCGATCTTGTCCCGATGTCGCTTTGCTGGTCGGTGCTCGGCGGGGCAGCTCTCATTTTGCTTATTCAAATTTGGAATTACGTTGCTTGATGCAGAATTCACCGACCATCGATTTAGACGAATCCAACTTTGACCGCGAAGTCACCCAAAGCGATAAACCCGTGGTGGTCGATTTTTGGGCGGAATGGTGCGGGCCGTGCAAAATGATCGCGCCGCTGCTCGACGAAATCGCGAAGGAAAAAGCGGGCGTGGTGAAAGTGGCGAAAGTCAATGTCGATCAAAACCAAAGCCTCTCGTTCAAATATAATATTCGCGCGATCCCATCGCTGCTGCTCTTCAAGAACGGGCAGGTGCGCGACCAGATCACCGGGATGACGAGCAAAAAGGATTTGCTCGGGCGGATCGACGCGCTGGCGTAATTCAACGAGCGCTCGAAGCGGGCTGCAGACTAACGAGCATCTCGGCGAAACGCGGGTCGCGTCTCACCGCGTCCCATGCGGGATCGAATTTTAATTGTCCGTAGTCCGGGCCGCCCGGAATTTTGGCCAGGAAGAACAGCCGCTCAATCGCAAGATCGACATCTCCATTCCAAGCGTAAATCATCGCCAAATTCGCAATGACTACGGCGCCATCGACGGCGTCGTCGGCGATGGGACGCAACTCGACGGCGCGCAGTCCTTCCGCGGCAGCGTCCTTCTTTTTCCCGACGCCCGCATCAATAAATCCAAGGGTGGCGAGCAAGACCGCATCGTCGGGTTGACCTTTTAGTTTCGTTTCAATTTTCGTGCGCGCGGCTTTGAACGCCTCGATGCTGCGCGGCGCATCGCCGCGCGCGCGCGCAATTAAAGCTTGAAACAATTCGCGCGGCAAAAGCGAGCCGGTGCCGCCGACGAGTTCTTCGAGTTTTGTCGCCGCGAGAATTTTTTCGGCGGATGCCGGATCGCGTTCGTAAAGGGCCAGATTAATTCTGGTCGATGTTGCGGCGCCGTCTGGATCGTAACCCGCGGGCACGGAGTCGAGCGCAATGCGCGCAGCTTTGGTGTTTCCTTTTTCCAGTTCGATCTCCGCACGCATCAAGTGAAAATAATCCGCGGTACTTGGATTGGCCGCGATGGCGCGATCGAAGACCGCTTCTTCGTCATCGTATCGACGGAGCACATCGTAAAGAACAGCGAGGTCGTTCAGCATCTTGGAATTTCGCGGGTCGAGCTCGGCCGCTTTCTCTTCGTTTTTAACGGCGTCTTCCCAACGCCCCTGTCGCCGGTCGATCCATCCCGTGCTCGAAAAAACTTCAGCGTTGTTAGGCAAAGTGCGGGCGGCGAGCGCTAGTTCTTCGCGGGCGCGCGCGTAGTCCCGATTGCCATGATAATGAACCAGCGCTTGCGCGAGATGCGCTTCGCCCAAATCCGGTGCGAGCGTGAGAGCTTTCTGCGCGGTGGCTTTGGCCTGAGCGAGGCGGCCTGGCGTGTGGTCGAGACCAAACCAGTAGAGCGCCTCATTCGCTCGCGTCGCGAGACAATAGGCGAGGGCAAAATTTCCATCGCGCGTGATCGCTTCATCGAGCAAGCGCAAGGCTTTGAGCAGCGTTTCCTTCCAATCCGGCGTGTCGTGAAAATTATTGATCAACTGTTTCGCCTGCAGATAAATATCGAAGGCTTCCAGATCGCGCGTCGGGCGGACATCGATGGCGGCCTTTTCACTTGCGGACAGATTGGCTTTAAGACGCGTGACGATTTCTTGAGCAACTTCACTCTGAATCGCGAAAACATCGGCCACGTCCCGATCGTAGTGATCGGCCCAAATATGTTCGTCCGTGGCCGCGTCGATCAATTGCGCGGTGATGCGAATTTTATTTTGCGAACGCCGCACGCTTCCCTCGAGCAAATGGGCCACGCGCAAGGCCTGCCCGATCTCGCGCATATTTCTCGCGCCGTCGCGATATTTCATGACCGAGCTGCGGCTGATCACTTTCAAATCCGACACTTTCGAAAGATCGGTCAGGATGTCGTCCTGGACACCGTCAGCAAAATAACTGTTCTGCTTGTCGTCGCTGTAATTACTGAAAGGCAACACCGCGATGCTTTTTTTCGGGATAAACACGACCTCGTCCGTGGCGGCGTGATTGCGCCAATAAGACCAAAGCATCACGCCAATGACTGCGGCGAAGATCGACAACGCCGCCAAAATCGCACGGCGACGACGCTCGTTTCCGCTGCGCGCACGGTTTGGAAACAAGAGCCGCTTTTGTTCTTTGATCCGCGTCGGTCTCTGCGGATTTCCGAAACCTTCGCCGTAAAGATTTACGATGCCGACTCTCTTGCCGTGCTTCACTTCGATCTCGCCCAGATCATGCAAGCGCGGCTGCCAATGCGCGTATTGCGCGAGATCGTCGGCCACGCGTTTGGAGAGAAGAATGTGTCCCGCGTCGGCGAACGACATGATGCGCTCGGCCACATTCATGCCCACGCCGGCGATGTTCGATCGATCATTCACATCCGTAATCGCGTTCACGGGGCCACTGTGAATACCCATGCGCACAAAAATACGCGCATGGCCGTGCAACGCTTTGCCGACCTCCATGGCGCAGCGCACCGGCGCTTCGGGCGTATTAAAAAAGGCCAGCGCCATCCCATCGCCGGTCGGAATACGGATCAATTTCCCAGCGGCTTCGGCCGAGCGAAAATGTTCGGTCGCGCGGACGATTTGCGTCAGCTCGGCGACTAAAGCCGTCTGCTCATTCAGCAGTAGCTTGGAATAACCAACAACGTCTATGAATAAGACGTGAGCGAGTTCGAGTTCAGCGTCAGGTTGTGAATCTGCGGACATTCTACCTCACGGCGTAGAAATCACCGGAGCCGATCATGTCGATCTTAAAGCTCACCGTCGAGGCCAAACATGACGGGCCTCTTCTTCGCAACAATTTGGATCCGGCTGGCGCGGTTACTCGCGCGGCCCAGTCGAGCGCTTCGGGCGAGAGGTCGATTTTTTCTTTTTCTTGCCCCCGCTCTTTCGCTTGGCCGCTGCTCTTTTCTTTGGCATGACTACTTCCTACGAAATGGCGGCGCGCTTGGCAACGCCATTCACTTCACGCGCGCGCGCCAGAGACTTCGCCCGTAAGTCGCCGCGGTCAGCGCGCTATCTTTCTCGTGAAAGACAAGATCGACAATGGACACGTTAGGCAAATTCGCGCTCATACTCATCCAACTTTCACCGGCATCATGCGAAGTGAACACGCCGGCATCATTGGCCACATAAAATATTTTCGGCGCGTCCGGCCGGATGACGACGGCATTGTGCGGCACATCCGGTAATTGATTTCGATCGATGTCATCCCATGACTTGCCGCCATCTCGCGACCGAAACAAATGCGAGTGGCCGAAATTTCCGGACGTAATCAAAACGAAATCCGCGCCCAGCTTCGCGGCCGAATCGATGCGCGTGATCTCGTGGCCGGGCAGCGTACCGCCGGCCAGATTTGCGCTCCATTTTTTCCCGCCATCGAGGCTGCGAAAAAAACCGCCGTTTGCTGTTCCGACATAAACGCGATTCGAATCGCCCGGGGCAACTTCAATCGCAGAAATCGCGCTGCCATCGAGGACGGGCGAAATCGGTTTCCATTTCCGGCCGGCATTCGAAGTTTTCCAGACGCGCTTGCTTCCGGTAAAAATGATGCGCGCATTTTCCGGATCGAGCGTGACGTAGACCATCCAGGCCGCATCTTTTTCCTTTTGCGGCGCCGGCGGCGAAATGTCGCGACGAGTACCGTCGGACCAACGCCAGATGTTCATATTATAATATGATGCGTAGATGTGTCCGGCGTCCGCCGAATCGTAAGCCATCCAGCCACCATCGCCGCCGAGAACTTCGAAGTGATCGTCGGCCCGGCCAGTGGTCGTGACAACGGTGCCGTTGTCTTGCGCGCCGCCGCCAAAATGCCGGGCGTCGCTTTGCGCAACATCGACATCGTAATACATCGTGATAGCGAGTCCCTTGCTCCGATTCTTCCAAGTTTTCCCGCCGTCTTCGCTCACATCGAGACCGCCATCGTTCGTATCGTAAACGCGCCCCGGCGCCGCGGCCGGCATGAGAAGATGATGATGGTCCGAGTGCGCGTAGCGCGGTCGTCCGACCTTCGCGTCCCACCGCGTCGCTTTCTTCCAGTGTTTTCCGCCGTCAGTCGTTAGGTGAAGATCGACCCCGCCACAAAGAACGTGCTCTGGATTCTGCGGATGAATCGCGATCGTATTTCCGTACGAGATTTGGCCTTCATCCGAAAAATGTTTGCCGCCGATTTCTCTCCAACTTTTTCCTCCGTCCGCGCTGCGGAAAACTCCGAGCACCAAATCGCTCCGGTAACTATGCGCATCTTCCGCTAACGCGTAGACCACATCCGGGTTCGCCGCGCTGATGGCCAGACTCGTGCGCCCAAAATTTTCCGGCTCAGGCAGACCTTCGGTTAGTTGCATCCAATTGTTGCCGCCATCCTGCGAACGCCAAATGCCGCTGCGTGCGCCTTGTTCGGTGAAGGTGGCAAAGACCACGCCGCGCTTCGTCGGATGAAAAACAATTGCGTGGCACCAGTAATTATTTTCGGAAACAAAAGTTTCTCGCGTCCACGTCACGCCCCCGTCGCGCGACGAAAACATTCCGCCCAAATCCTTCGGCTGCGCGCTCGCTTCGTTCGCGCCGACACCGCCGATCCGCAAATGTTTCGAGTCGAAAGGATCGATCGCAATCACGCCGATGCGCGTCGGCAGGCCCGTCGCGGATGATGGCGCGAACAATTCCCACGTTTCACCGCCGTTGCGCGTCCGATAAATTCCGACACCGGCGTACGAATCGATTGACAAGTTGGCTTCGCCCGTGCCGCAATAAATCACTGCCGGATTTTTCGGATCAATCGCGAGCGACCCGATGTTCAAGCTGTCGTGATCGCTCCAAAGTGCGCGCCATGTTCGGCCGGCATCATCGCTTTGCCAGACGCCGCCCGCGGCCGCGCCCGCCCAGATGTAATCGGGCCGCTGCGGATGGCAAACGATGCTCGTCATTCGTCCGCCGACATTCGTCGGGCCGATGCATTCCCAGACCACGCCTTCGGTTGCGGGCAAGCTCTCATTCGTCCGGTTGCGCTCGCGCACGAGCGCGTGGACCGGCGCTTCTCGCTTCGGCCAGGCGCTGCGCGATTGAAACCAAACGCTTCTGGCTTTATGACGCGAAAGGCGGACGCGCGGCTTCCGGCGTTTTTTCAGATCTCTGCGGCGCGGTCCCGGCTTGAGTTTCGGCATTGATTCCTTTCATTCGCAACTCTGCGCCCGGCGGGGGTCGAACCCACAACCTTTGGCTTCGGAGGCCAACGCTCTATCCAGTTGAGCTACGGGCGCGGCGTGGTCGAATTATACCGGGACGAATTTCAAAGCACAACCGCGCCGCGCCGCGCGCGCATAAGATCGACATGCTGCAAGATCGACATCTAAATGTCGAACCGATGCTGAAAAGATTCGCCCTAGAAATTCACGCGAATGCCGCCACTGACATTCTGGCTGTCGTAATTATTGCGGCCGAGTTCGCCGTCGTAATAAGCGTAGGTCGAAACGCGCTCCGTCCATTGCACGGCGAAGCCGGCGCCGACGAGCGCGCTGTCGCGATCGATCGCGGGCCCATGAACGGTGAAGATGTTCCCGCCGGAAACGAAACGTGAATCGACCGGCAACGCTTCGTCGCCAAATTCATGTTTCCAGGCAGCCCGTACTTCGGGCCGCACAATGACGCGGCCGATTTTCCAATCATAGGCCGCGCGCATTCCTACCGTGCTGCGCTCGGATTCTTGATCCTGGTCCACAATTTCGAGCGGCTGCGGCGAACCTTTCTCGGTAAAACTGTTGATCGAAACGTCCGTGTATTGGAACGTCGCAGTCGGTCCGAACCTGAGGCAGCCCACCGTCCAATCGTAACCAATACCAGCGAGCGCGTTAAACTCGGCGCCATCGGTCGAGCCGCGCGCGGTCGCTGTGCCTAAAAGAGCCGAGCGCCGCGTATCGTATGTGTTGTAGCCACCGCTGGCTGCGCCATCCAAATAAAACCCACCGGCGAAGTAAGTCGCATACATGCCGATCTTGCCGCCATCTACTGTGATCTCGCCGTCATCGGATAAATTGGCCGTGCTCCGCGCGTAACCGCCGTCGATACCGATGGCGAAATTTGGACACACCCGATAATCAGCGCCCAAAGTAAACGCGCCGGTCGTGATGTCGTAACCGCGGCGATCAGAATCAGCCCCATCGACGTTGATGAACTGGCCCGTGCCGGTGACGAAAACTCCCCAGCGATTTTCCGGCGCTGGCGTCAATGCCGATGCTTCCGATCTTGGCAACACCATTTTCCCATCTGAAACACCTTTGCCTCCGCTATAATCTTTGCCGCTCGTCGTCGCGACAAATCCGTTCGCGCTAAAACCATTGGACCCCGCGCGGATATCGTCCATCCGCCGTTGCAAATTGATCGATTGGATCGTGGCCTGCGAGAAACCGATTTGGTAGATCGACGAGAGCTCCTCCGGATTGTCCCGAAGAATTAGCGCGAAGAAGAAAGCGATGGCGTCCAAGTTGATGACCGTCAGCCCCAAATCAGTCACCACGCCAGTGGTCGTGTTAATGATGACGAGATGGCCTTGGCCGCTTCCAAAAGTACCAATCGACCCATACAAAATGTTGGTCGAGTTGAAGGCCAGCGCGTTCACCGGGTCACCATCTGTACCAGGTGCTCCGGAAAGCGTCGCAACAGTCGTCGGCAAGCCGGTGGTTTTGTCGATCGTACGAAGCGGTCCGGTCCTGCCGCTGCCGGTGTAAAAAAGCACGTCGTTCGGGTTCGCCGATATGCCGGAACCATAAGTACCAATTCCGGATTCGCCCACTTTCGTCGCCGTGCCGGTTATCTTATTGATGGTATAAAGATCGTCCCCTCCCTCACCCCAACCATATAACGTTCCGTTTTTAGTGAAGGTGATGTCAGCGATGGGCGATCCGTTGATCTCAGGGCCCACGAGCGTCCCGACTCCAGTGGTTGTGTTGATGGTAATCAAACTACGCGGCGAGGTGGCGCTAAAACCGCTCGTCACGCCATAAAGCACGCCACTCGTGGGATCAAACGCCAGCCCCGTCACCGCAAAACCAATCGGCCCCACCGTCGACGTCACCGAGCCGTTGGCGGGATTTAAAATGTAAAGATTGCTGGGCGCGGAGCCTCCAGTGGCGCCATATAATATATCCGCCCTTACGGCCCCCGGTCCGAGAGTAAGAATGATCAGGGCGGTCGTTATGGCACTAGTGAATGTTTGATTTCTCATAAGCTTTTCGGTTGCCATTGGAACGGCGAATTTATGCTTACTTCTGCGAGGTCGCACCTGTCAATCATTTTGGCCAGGCCCCTGCGGAGCCGAAAGGCAGGACCAAGGCGCGCAAAATCGATCCCGCGACGGCGGGACAAGATCGACATCTTCCATTTGCATTTCGGGCGGCTCCGATTGAAAATGTTCGCCCGTTGGCCGCGCGGCTGACGACGATATTATGAACCGCATCATTGACCTCATCGAAAAAGAGCAGCAGAAAACCGACGTGACCAAATTTAGCGTCGGCGACAGCGTCCGCGTCCACACCCGCGTCATCGAAGGCGAGAAGGAACGCGTCCAGATTTTCACTGGCATCGTCATCGGCCGCAAAGGTCGCGGATTGAACGAGACCTTCACCGTGCGTCGCATTTCCTACGGCGAAGGAGTCGAGCGCGTGTTCCCGATTAATTCGCCCCGCATCGCGAAGGTGGAAGTGGAGAAGGCCGGCAAAGCGCGCCGGGCCAAGCTGAATTTCCTGCGCGACCGCAAAGGCAAGGAAGCGACCGCGGTTCGCGAATAGGACAGATTTCTTCGTCCACAGATTTCGCAGATTTACGCAGATTTCCAGAAGGGAATCGATCTGCTCCGAAAAAAATCTGTGTAAATCTGCGTAATCTGTGGATGATCTCTGCGGATGTATCGCCGCTGCGGGTTTCGTCATGAAAGGAAACTGCGCGCGCTCGGCGTCGCTCGCATTGCCGGCATCGATGAAGCCGGCCGCGGCGCGTTAGCCGGTCCGGTCGTCGCCGCGGCCGTTATTTTGCCGGAGCGTTTCAAGCACCGGAAGCTGAACGATTCCAAACAACTCGCGCCCGAGCTGCGCGAAAAAGTATATGTCGATCTTACCAGCAACGGCGAAATCGTCTGGGCCGTCGGCATTGTCGATCACCTCGAGATCGACCAGATCAACATTTTGCAGGCGACGCACAAGGCGATGCGCGCGGCCATCGCAGCGCTGATCGGTCCGCCTGAGCATGTCCTCATCGACGGGCGCCCCGTGTTGCCATTTCCCTTTCCGCAAACCGCCATCATCGATGGCGATTGCTACAGTCTCACCATCGCGGCGGCCAGTGTCATCGCCAAAGTGACGCGCGATAATTTGATGAGAGACTTCTGCGCGCAATTTCCGGAATATTGTTTCAGCCAGCACAAAGGCTACAGCACCGTCCTCCACCTAACGAAACTCCATGAACATGGGCCTTGCCCAATCCATCGCCGATCTTTCGAGCCGGTGGCGCAGCCGCTTCTCGCGCTCGCAGCCATAATTCCTTAGTGTCATGATGGAACAATCCAACCGGTCGGCCCAGCAAGGTTCCGAAGGTGTGATCGAGAATCAAAGACGTCGCTCGATCTTGCACGAGGCCAACGCCGGATACGCAAGACTCCGCCGCGACGAAAAAGGGTGGCGGGCGTGGAGGCGCGAACTCCGGCAGTGGGACACGGTTCTCGGCGACAGTATCTAATGGCTCCGGGTCAGCGCGCGTCACGACGCCGAAACCAGCCCGCGAAAACGCTTATCAGAGTGAGATGTCGCAAAAATCCACCGACTTGTTTGCGCTCGCTTTCTGTCGGCGCGCGATATCCTTCGCTCATCATGTATTCGTCTGATCCGACCTCGGGCTGCTCAGTGGGCGATGTAGAATTCATAGTAGGAGGCGTAGTTTTCCGATAGGTCGCGATTCGCATGCAGAAATACCTCTTTCAAGCTCAGCGTCTCATAACTCTCTTTCCTTATCAAAGCATTTTGCCGGCCGAGCACGTCCCGGTGCGCAAAACCGTGCGCCGTATCATAGCGGGTGATGCATTCACCCCCGTGCGAGAGAGAGGCTGAAAAGCCAACGACTCGGCCGAAAAATGTGACCAGACGAAAATATACTTGGAAACCATCCGGGAGATCTTTGATCCATTCTTTTTGCCTCGGCGCTTTCACTTCGCGGTGTCAGACTATCGGCTCTTCACTTAAATCGAAGTGAAATTGCCTGTGCTTTCCCAAACCATTGCTAAGCCATTCGCCGATCTTTCGAGCCGGTGGCGCAGCCGCTTCTCGCGCTCGAAGCCGTCGCCTGAACATCGTCGCGGCGCCCGCGGTGAAAAACTGGCCGGCCGTTTTCTGCGCCAGAACGGTTACAAAATTCTCTTCCGCAATTTTCGCGGTCGCACCGGCGGCGAGATCGACATCGTCTGCCGCGATCACGACACCCTCGTCTTCGTCGAAGTAAAAACGCGCGCCGGCGATGAATTCGGCCGGCCCTTCGAAGCCGTCCACGCCGATCAACGCCGGCGGATCTCGCGCGGCGCGCTCGCCTGGCTGCGTCTGCTCGACAATCCCGAAATCTTATTCCGTTTCGACGTCGTCGAAGTGATTCTGGCCGAGAAGACCAAGCCGCAGTTCGAATTAATCAGGAACGCCTTCCAACTTCCGCAGTCGAACATTTATTAGCTGATCGATCTTCGCTTGCCCTGCCGCGAGGTGTAGAGGCGGCCGTGCCGGCCGCAATTCCTTAACTGCGGGCGACACGCCCACCTCTACATTTACGCGCGATCGATGGACACGATCTCTCCTTGATATGGCCAATCCTCCGCTGACGTAATAAATCCGGCGCGCACCGGATTTTCACGAACATAATTCCATTTTTGTCCGTAGCTTTCGTCATTTCGCAGAAGATGATCGAAAAATCCCGGTTGCCACAGCGGCTGTTTACTCGTCGCACCTAACGCGACTGACATCGCGCGCTTCAAGCCATTTGCCCATTGGGCCAGAATAAAATCGGCACCGCCTCGAACAAAGAAATGCAAATGGTCGGGCATAATTATATAGCGGCCGACGGCCACGTTAAATTCAGTTTCGCCGCGTAACGCATATTTTCGGAATGCCGAATGGACCGCAGCAAGATCGACAATTTTACGTCGATGAAGCGTGCATATCGTGACGAAGTAGAGCGGAGAATCGTACGACTGAAAAATCTGGTCGAGCCGAGGAGGTCGCCCCTTGATCACCAGGCGAGTGTAGAGGCGGCCGTGCCGGCCGCAATAGTTTTAGGTCGGGCAATTGCTCCCGTCCTGCGGGCGACACGCCCGCCTCTACACCGAGGCGATTCGGGAACGCACCTCCGCTGCGGAGTAGGTTTCTTTCTCGCTCAATGAGCGGAGTCCTTGCCGGATCGCCTCCTCCATCGCCGGCGTCGGTTCAAACTCTTCCTCGAAATTAACCAGTTTTTGCAAAATCATTTCCCGCTCGTCGCATTGGTGTAGAGGCGGGCGTGTCGCCCGCAGGCACGCTCAACTGCTACTAAAATCTTGTTCTCGAAAACAAAAACGCCTCTTCGGAAATCCCGAAGAGGCGCTTCGCAAAAGTAATTGTCGATCTTAACTCGAGGCTCGAGCGCATTCGCCGAGCCTATTGGCAAATGTGCGCAAAGCTTCGTTTACCCATCCGCGCCCGCGTTTCCACTCTTGATGAAGGGTATCCAACTTCGCGGCATCGAGCTTGAAATCGTAGCTGTGGCGGAAGAGATGCCGAAAGCGCAGCATCTCGTGCAGTAAATGGCGAACATTTTCCGGCAGAACGGCTGGGCGGATTGGCGAAAGATCGAGAAACATCTTCGAGAGCAATTCTCTGTGCCAGCGCGCCGGTTCGACAATGTGATTTTCAAATGTGCGCGAAATTTGTTCGAAACTATTTTCCAATGCGCTGTAAACATTGTGCAAATGATAAGCGCCTGCGATCGTGTCGGATTCACCGGGAGTGCCCGCGAAGATTTGATCCAGTCGCGAGTTCAAATCGTCTATCGCCGTCAAATCCTGCTCGATAATCCCTTGGAGGCTGATGGCGGCGGCCGGGTCAATCTTCATGAGGAACGAGGATGCCGTAGCGTTCGATTTCCTTTCGCAAAGCGGAGTTCGCTTTTTCGATTTCGACAAGATCGACATCGAAATTGAGCAGGTTCTCCAGCTCCGCGCCAATTCGCAAAATTTTTTCCGGCGCTAAACCTTCGACCGCGAAATCGATGTCGGAACGGAAATCCAAACGCCGCCCTTTCGCCACGGAGCCGAAGACCCACACCTTCCCCGCTCCACGATCGTAGAGAAAAGCGGCGCCACGTCGGGCCAGATCCATTCCATTTTTCGCTTCATAACCCACAGAGTTTGATACCACCGCCGCATTCCTCCAGCAACCGCTTCGTAACGATAGAAAATCAAGTAAGGCGAGAGCACGATGACGCGAACGCTTGGCCAACGTTTCACCGGCCGGCCCCGTTGCGGCATTCGTCGCAATGACTCGGCCAGATCGACCAGACGATTTGCAAACGTCGCCGCGACCTCGGCGTTGTCCGTCGCGATGAAAGCCGTGATCTCGTGAAGGTCTGCTAGCGCAGCTTCGGAATAATTTACGGCGCAGTCCACGAAGCAATTCGAGAACGCACTTCCGCCGCAGAATAAGTCTCCTTCTCGGCCAATGACTGAAGACCTTGCCGGATGGCTTCCTCCATCGCAGGCGTTGGTTCAAACTCTTCTTCGAGATGAACCAGCCTTTGCAAAATCATTTCTCGTTCGTCGTCCGATAACTTCGGTAATTCGGCAATAATCTCTTGCACACTCACTTTCTCAAACTGCCATTAACTAAAACAACGTGCTACCAAAAAACGGTCCCGCATTCTGGAAGAAGACTGGAGAACAAGAGTCCACAGATTACGCAGATTTCACAGATTCAACTGTCCTGCTGCCTTTAATAATCTGCGTAAATCTGCGCAATCTGTGGATGAACACCTTTTCTCGGAAACAAAAACGCCTCTCCGGAATTCCCGAAGAGGCGTTTCGAAAGAGTAGATGTCGATCTTAGCTCAACCGGCGGCGGAAGCGTTGCACGCCAACGAGCATTACTGCGCCAACTCCGAACATCATCCACGTCGCAGGCTCCGGTATAGCGATCGCCGTCAGGACGA
>JBBROO010000039.1:0-28305 GCA_038229295.1 Chthoniobacterales bacterium
AATCAAAGCGGAAATCGCGCAACCGATCGACGGCGAAAAGGTTCCGGCGAACTCGAATGTTCGCGTCCACGGCGCGGCTTGGACGAGCGACGCGGAGATTAGCAAGGTCGAACTCAGCACCGATGGAGGATCGACATGGAACGAAACAAAACTAACGGGTGAATCAAAACCGAATGCGTGGCGGCTTTGGGAATACGAGTGGCGAACGCCGGCGAAGGCAGGGAAGCAATTACTCGTGGCGCGCGCGACCGATTCCGCTGGTCGCACGCAACCGAGCGAGCGTGATCCAGATCGCGGTACTTATATGATCAATCATCTTTTGCCGATTAACGTGGAAGTGCGCTGAAGATTACGATGTCGATCTTGCGATCCTACCGCATGCTGCGCCCGACGTGTTCAACGATTTCCACGTAAGCTTCTAAGGGAGCAGAGGGATTTCCGCCTTTCCAAGCGACGCACGCTTCTGTGGTCACGGCCGGAGTAACCGGACGAAAAACGACATTTTCGTGCGGGAGTTTTTTTATTTGTTCGGGCACGAGGGCGACACCCAATCCGGCGGAGATGGCGTGGATCATGGTTCGCTCAAGATCGACATCCTGTAATACTTTGGGGATGTAGCCGGCGCCGTTACAGGTCTTGGTCAACCATCCGCGATAACCAGGATAGCTCGCTTCGGACATTCCGATGAAAAACATCGGGGCCAGCGCCTTCAGGTCTACCTTGGTTTTGCCCGCCAAAGGATTGCTTTTGGGCAAAGCGGCTACGGTTTTATAAGACGCGATGGTGCGGAATTCGAATCCTCGCAACGCGATGGGCTCGTGTAATCCAACGAAGCCGAGATCGAGCTTGCCGTCGTCGAGGGCGCGGAATTGATCGCCGCACGACATGTCGAAAAGGTTGACCGAAATGCTGGGATACGAGTGGTGGAAGGAGGCGAGGGTTCGGGGCAGCAAATCGTAAAAGAGATTGCTGACGTATCCGATATTAAGCGTGCGAACCTCGCCGCTGTGGAATCGTCGAACCGACTCGACCGTTTCGGCGGCGAGAGCGAGAAGGCGTTTGGCGTCGGCGAGAAACGAGCGGCCTTCATCGGTGAGGGTCACGGAATGCTTGGTGCGATGGAGAAGCCGGACGCCGAGCTCTTCTTCGAGATCTTGGATCTGCCGCGTAAGTGAAGGCTGCGCGGTGTGAAGTTTTTCGGCGGCTTTGGTGAAGCTGAGCGCTTCGGCAACGCCGACGAAGTAGCGAAGGTGACGAAGTTCCATCTGGGGTAAGGCACTTATAACCCCGGACAAGTTAGTCCGAAAGGATTTTCACAAGAGTCAGCTTTCCACGGCAGAGGGCGATACTAAAAAAGTATGACGTGCGACCAAGGAGGTATTGGCCGGGCCAGGAAGAAGGAGTTAATGCTTTCTCACCCAATGAATCGAAACGCTTCCGCGGTTTGGAAAGGAACTCTGCATGGAGGACAAGGCACTTTGACGACCCGGAGCGGCGTCCTCTCCGAAACGGAATATTCGTATCGATCTTCACTTGAAGAAGTCGAGGGAACCAATCCGGATGAACTCATGGCGGCAGCGCTCGGCGGATGTTTTTGCATGGCGCTCTCGCATGAGCTGAGTCTTTCTGGTTTTCATCCAACGAGCATCGAAACGACCGCAACGGCAACGCTGGAAGATTTAGCCGCGGGCTGGACGGTGACGCACATGCAGCTGGACGTGCGTGCTGAAGTTCCAGACGCGTCCCAAGCGCGTTTCATGGATGCGGCCATCGCCGCGAAAACAAATTGTCCGATCGCCCGCGCCCTTAAAACAAACATCTCAATGACCGCGACCCTCGACACATGAAAACTGTTTTGAAAGAACCGACAAGATCGACAAAGAAAAGTCGCAAGCCTAACGCCGAAGATAATCACGCCACAGCGCTGCGGATATCCGAGCTGCGTTATCGCCGTTTATTTGAAACCGCGCAGGACGGAATCCTGATTCTCGATGCGAACAGCGGCGAGATCATGGATGTAAATCCATTCCTGATCGATCTGCTGGATTACCCGTTCGAAGAACTGCGCGGCCGCAAACTCTGGGAGATCGGCCAGTTCAAAGACATCGCGGCGAATCAGGCTGCTTTCGAAAAGCTGCAAACGAATGAGTACATTCGGTACGAAAATCTTCCGCTGCGGAGGAAAGATGGAAAACAGATCCAGGTCGAATTCGTCAGCAATGTTTACTGGGTCGAGACGGACAAGGTGATTCAATGCAACATTCGCGACATCACCGCGCGCGCGGAGAGGCGGAACGATTCCGTCAGCCATTTAGCGGCGGTCGAATTGGCCAATAGCACGAAAGACGCGTGGCTAATAGGGCACTCGCAAAATCTGCGCGCTCCGCTCACCGCCATGGCGTCGATGCTTGGCCTGATGGAGCTAGGGCATAAGCTCAGCACCGTTCGTCCGCTGCACGAGAAGCCCTCTCACTTCGACGAGGCGGCGTTTCAGCACATCCGGCGGAATTTTGCGCGCGTCCTCCATTTTTTTAATGAGCTTTCCGCTCTTACTGGGCAAGATCCTCTCCACATCGAGGGCAGTCCGGCTCCTCGGGCGAAAAGCAGCCTGGCTTCATTTATCGAGTCGGCGAACGGAAAATTCTAACCTGATGGAATCCACTATCACTCAGAACGGCGCCCTTTACGCCCTGCAACATGGAGCGACAAAAAAATCTTGCGACATGGTCAAGAAACGATCGCGGGCCAATAAAATGATTCCGATCGACAGTCTGCAGCCAGAAAAATCGAACCAGCCCATTCCTGGTCGATAGCTTTGTTGGAAAAATTAGCTCCGTAAGGAACAAGACCGCTTGACCACTACCGCTATTGATAAGGAGAAAACCTCCGCGCAGATGGAGCTGACTCAGCCCTCCGCGAAAGTCGGACTGCCTTTTCGAGAGCGTTGCACGGTCGAGCATCTGGCGCAGGTCTTCGGCGCCTGCCACGAAGAGATTATCGCGGAGTGGCGTTTGCAAGCCGGAGCCCTTCTGCGCGAGCGGAATCTTGATAAGCTCACAATTACCGATCACCTGCCGGATCTCGTGGCGGAGATTACGCACGACCTCGCTCTCAGTAGCGGCGGCAAGCTCCCTGACAAACACACCCGCGACAGTCCGCCGCGCCACGGTGAGCAGCGCTTTCGCGACGGTCTGGACGTGGGCGAAGTCGTTGCCGAATACAATCTCCTGCGCGTCGCTTTCAATACCGTGGCCGAACGGCATGAGCTCGACGTTGCCGGCGAAGCCGCGCAAATCATCAACCACCGAATTGATGAGTCCGTCCGCATGGCGGTGATGGCTTTCGCGGCGCAGCAAGCCCTCCTCCGCAAAGAGCAGGAGGATGAGCATCTCGCATTCATTGCGCATGATTTGCGCACGCCCCTCAATGCCGTCTCCCTTCTCGTGGCCGAGCTAAGAGATGGCCTCGACGAAAACGCGCTCGCCGATCGCGGCGACGTTTTCGAGGTTCTCAACCGTAACTTGCAACGGGTCGAAGATTTGATAAAGCGCGTACTCGAGACAAACGTGCAGTCGTCGGCGATGGGAATTTCCTTCCGACCGGAACGCCGCCTGTTTGAACTTTGGCCGCTGGTTCAGCGTCTGATTCTCGATCTGCGATCGGTCTCGTCCGAGAACGCGATTGAAGTCGTTAACGAAATTCCGCGAATGCTAACGGTTTTCGCTGATGCCGGATTGATGGCCCAAGTTTTTCAGAACCTGCTCGGCAACGCCTTCAAGTACGCTGCGCGCGGGCGGGTGGTCGTGAGCGCAAATGCCGATGACGGATTCGTGACTTGCACGGTGCACGACAATGGCGCCGGCATCCCCTTGGAAATGCTGGCCAAAGTCTTCGACAAACTGGCCACCGATCCGGACAAGAACGGCACCGGCCTCGGACTGGCCATCGTGAAACAGATCGTCGAAGCGCACGGGGGTGAGGTCCGCGCCGAAAGTACTCACGGTTCCGGCGCGACCTTTACCTTTACTGTTCCGGCGCCGCGAGAAAGCTGAGGCTCCGTTCGCTAGAACAGATGAAGCACTTTCAGAACGATGATGATAACGACGATGACTCCGATGATGTAGAAAATGTTTCTATTCATGCATCGTGGATAACAGGTTTCCATTCCCGGTCGCAAGACATTTAGCCGGTTAAGATCCACTGAAGAGTAGATGTCGATCTTGTTGAACTTCGCCGCGGCTTCGGTTTAAGTCAGGCCAATGTCGCTCGTCTTTAAAACGATCCAGACCGAAGGGATCGCTGAGCTTTCTTATCTTTTGGGCGATGACGATGAAGGCGTCGCCGCCATCTTCGATCCGAGATCGGACGTCGATATTTACATCGACATGGCGCGCGAGGCGAAGGTGGCCATCACCCACGTTTTCGAAACTCACATTCATGCCGATCTCGTGAGCGGCTCGCGCGAGCTCTGCGCCCGACTCGATTCCGCGAACATTTACGTGAGTCACGAGGGCGGTGCGAAATACGAGTTCGAGCACGAGCGGGTGCAAAACGGCGATCGTTTTACTTTCGGCGAAACCTTGGTCACCGCGCACCACACGCCCGGTCATACGCCCGAGCATGTGTCGTACATTTTGGCAGAGGCAGAACATCCGGACACGCCCTGGGGTGTGCTGACGGGGGATTCACTTTTCGTTTCGTCGGCCGGCCGGCCGGACTTGTTAGGCGCGGACCACACCGATGAGCTGGCCGCGCAACAATTCCACACCCTGCGCGATTTTTATCTCAAGCTGCCGGACCACGTCATGATTTATCCAAATCACGGCGCGGGTTCGCCCTGCGGCGCGGACATTGGCGAGCGCTTGAGTAGCACCATCGGGTACGAGCGAAAGTTTAATAAGTTCCTGCAATTTCCGGATGTGAAGAGCTTCACCGAGTATGCGATCAAAACCGCGCCGCCGGTGCCGCATTACTATCCGGTGATGAAAAAATTGAACGCGAAAGGACCAGAAATTCTCGGCAGTCTTCCACGCGTGCCGGGTCTCCCGGCGAAAGCATTCAAGGATGCGATCGAAAAAAAAGCAGGCACGCTGGTCGATACCCGGACCATGCTCGCGTTTGGCGGAGGCCATATTCCGGGGGCGCTGAACATCGGCGGGTCGCCCGTCCTCTCAATCTGGGCCGGTTGGATGCTTGCTTCGAATGAGCCGGTCCTGCTCGTGCTCGAAAATGAAAACGATCTTGAAGATGTCGTTAGGCTTTTCATTCGCACCGGTTACTCAAAGTTCGCCGGCTATCTCGTCGGTGGAATGAAAGCGTGGGAGGCGGCCGGATTCGAACAGGAAGAGGTTAGGCAGATGGGCGTGCATGAACTGAACAAACGCAAAGCCAAATTGCAGATTGTCGATGTTCGCTCTGCGCGCGAATGGAAGAACGGACACGTTCCCGGCGCGCGTCACATTTTTTTGCCCGAGTTGCGCAAGCGCATCGGTGAACTGGATCGTGCGAAGCCGACCGCAGTTTATTGTGCGAGCGGTTATCGCGCCAGTATCGCGGCCAGCATTTTAAAAGAGAAAGGTTTCGACGAACTCTGGAATGTGCCGGGGAGTTGGGAAGCGTGGACGAAAGCGAAGTTCCCGGTCGAGGCCGTCGACCCGTAACGCCGCCGCCGCTTATCCGCCCTTATTTTTCTTAGCCTTATTTTTGTGTTTCGGTCTCGGCGTTGTTTCCCGCGGAAACGGCGACCAAAACGATGTGTCTGCGACATCGGACAAAGCATCCCACGTCCCGGCCGGGACGACCGGTAGACTATCCACAACTTGATCATTGTAATCGCGTCCGAAGATATCCTGCGCTGTGTTTTGCAACTTTGAATCCTCTTTCACGTAATCGATCCAGTCATCGACATAAACATCGGCCCCGGTTGGTTTGTTTGTCTCCATGGCGTATTGCGCGATCGCCGCGTCGATCAAGCGCAGATCGTTCTTTACCGTGGAAGCTTGCGAGCGCTTTCGTGCGCGTAAAAAGCTCGGCACCGTGATCGCAGCCAATAAGGCGATGATCGCGACCACGATCATGATTTCTACCAGGGTGAAACCGATACGGTGCGTGCTCGCGTTAAGAGACATGCCACCCTTTTGTTTTTGATTTGGCAGAGCCACTGGATTACTTCGCTGTGTTCGCCTGGCTTTTCAGCAAGTACAATGCCTCTTGGAAACTTCATCCAGGACGCGATCATTCGCGGAGGAGTCTTGGGATTTTGTTGAAAAGCGAACCAACCATCGTTATGCAGAGCGAACGCTTTGGAAACGAAGACCATGACTGAGGCCCAGTTGACCATGCCGCGCCGCTCGTTTGGCGAGACAATGCGCGCCGATCTCTGGTGGACGCAGCCGCTGCTCGTCTTCTGCGGATTGTCGATCTTCATTGTCTACTCGACGTGGGCGGCGTTTCAGGGAACGCATTATTATTTCGGCAACTACGTTTCGCCGTTTTATTCGCCGGAACTTTTTGGGAATTCGCCGCACGCATTGCTCGGACCGAAGCCATCATTCTGGCCGGCGTGGCTTTTCTTTTCACCCGCGCTTTTAATTTTGTGGGCGCCGGGCGGATTTCGCCTGACCTGTTATTATTACAGAGGCGCTTACTACAAAGCTTTTTGGGCCGATCCGCCCGCCTGCACCGTCGGAGAGCCGCGCAAAACATATCTCGGCGAGCGCTCGTTCCCGCTCATCATGCAAAATGTGCACCGCTACTTTCTTTACGTCGCGCTCATCTTTATCGGCATCCTGACCTACGACGTTTGGAAAGCGCTTTGGTTCGAGAATGGATTCGGCATCGGCATCGGCACCATCGTTCTCGCCATTAACGTGGTCTTGTTAGGCGGTTACACCTTCGGTTGCCACTCGCTTCGCCACTTGATCGGCGGATTTCGCGATGAACTTGCAAGATCGACATCTTCATTTCGCGCGTATGCCTGCGTGAGCTGTTTGAATCGTCGTCACATGATGTGGGCGTGGATGAGTTTATTCTGGGTCGGTTTCACGGATCTTTACATCAGACTTTGCTCGATGGGCGTCTGGCACGATCTGCGAATTGTGTAGACGCATGGCCGAATACGAAACGCACGAACACGACGTTCTCGTAATCGGCGCGGGCGGCGCCGGCCTGCGCGCGGCTATCGAGGCTTCGGCCGCAGGGGTACGCGTTGGACTCGTTTGCAAATCGTTGTTAGGCAAAGCGCACACCGTTATGGCCGAAGGAGGAATCGCGGCCGCGCTTGGGAATGTCGATGATCGCGACAATTGGAAAGTGCATTTCGCGGACACCATGCGCGGTGGGCAATACGTGAACCAATGGCGGATGGCGGAGTTGCACGCGAAAGAAGCGCCGGATCGTGTGCGCGAACTTGAAGCGTGGGGCGCGGTGTTCGATCGCACAAAGGACGGGCGAATCCTGCAGAGAAATTTCGGCGGTCATCGTTATCCGCGGCTGGCGCATGTCGGCGACCGCACCGGATTGGAAATGATTCGCACCCTGCAGGACCACGGCATTCATCAGGGCATCGAGGTGTTCATGGAGCACACCATCTTGTCGATCTTGCGCGAAGATGGCCAAGTTGCCGGCGCATTCGGTTATGAACGCGAGCGCGGCCGCTTCAAAATTTTTCGAGCGAAGGCGATCGTGCTGGCGACTGGCGGACTCGGTCGCGCCTATAAAATTACGAGTAACAGTTGGGAATCAACCGGCGATGGAGTCGCGCTGGCTTATGATGCTGGCGCGGAGTTGATCGACATGGAGTTTGTCCAATTTCATCCGACCGGAATGGTTTGGCCGCCGAGCGTGTGCGGAATTCTCGTGACCGAAGGTGTGCGCGGCGAAGGCGGCATCCTAACGAACAAAGACGGACGCCGTTTCATGTTCGATGAAATTCCCGACAACTACAAAACGCAGACGGCCGACAATGAAGAGGAAGGCTGGCGCTATTGCCAGGGTGATAAAAACGCGCGGCGTCCGCCGGAACTTTTGACGCGCGATCACGTCGCGCGCTGCATTGTGCGCGAGATCAAAGAAGGGCGGGGGAGTCCGCACGGCGGCGTCTATCTCGACATCGCGTGGATCAAATCGAAAATGTCGAACGCGGCCGAGCACATCAAACGGAAATTGCCGAGCATGTATCACCAGTTCAAACAACTGGCGGACATCGACATCACCGAGCAGCCGATGGAAGTCGGGCCGACAACACATTACGCCATGGGCGGAATCAGTGTCGATGCCGACACGCAAATGTCGCGTGTTCCCGGACTGTTCGCCGCGGGCGAATGCGCCGCCGGAATTAACGGCGCCAATCGCCTCGGCGGAAATTCGCTTTCCGACATCGTCGTCTTCGGAAAACGGGCCGGGGAATTTGCCGCGAAATTCGCGAAAGAAAATCCGTTAGGCAAGATCGACAACGATAAGATCGACATCGTCGTGCACGAAGCGGTCGCGCCGTTTGAGCGCAGCGCGGGCGAGAATCCGTATCAGATTCAAAAAGATTTGCAGGAGATGATGCAGGACAACGTCGGCATTGTGCGGACGGAATCCGAAATGAAATTTGCGAGCGACGAGCTAAAGAAATTTTGGGAGCGCGCCAGCCACGCCGGAGTGACCGGCCATCGCGAGTTCAACCCCGGCTGGCACACCGCGCTTGATCTCAAAAATCTTTTGACGATTTCGGAAGCGATCACGCTGGCGGCGCTCGAACGCAAAGAAAGCCGCGGCGCGCAATTCCGCGACGATTACCCGGATAAAGATGAGCGGTTCTCCAAAGTGAACACGATGATTTCGAAAACCGACGACGGCTCGATGCAAATCCGATTGGAGCCGTTGCCGGAAATGCCGGACTATTTGAAACAAGTGATCGAGGAGATGAAGTGAGCGATAACACCGTCGCATTTAAAATCTGGCGCGGTGATGCGCAGAGCGGCGAGTTTCGCGATTACACCGCGGAGTGCTCCGAAGGAATGGTCGTGCTCGACGCCGTCCACGACATTCAACGCACGCAGGCTGTCGATCTTGCTTGTCGCTGGAACTGCAAGGCAGGGAAGTGCGGGTCGTGTTCGGCCGAAGTAAACGGAATGCCGAAGCTCATGTGCATGACGCGCATGAGCGATCTGCCAACTGATCGGCCGGTAACGGTCGAGCCGATGAAAGCGTTTCCGTTGCTGAAAGATTTGGTCACGGATGTGTCGTGGAATTTTCGGGTAAAGAAAAAAATCAAGCAGTTCAAACCGCGCGCGCCGGATGCGCCGGACGGAACCTGGCGGATGCAGCAGGCGGACATCGATCGCGTGCAGGAATTCCGAAAGTGTATCGAGTGTTTTCTTTGCCAGGATGTTTGCCACGTTTTGCGCGATCATCACATGCACGATCGCTTCATCGGGCCGCGCTTTTTGATTTACACCGCCGCGCTCGAAATGCATCCGCTCGACACCGAGGACCGGGTCGACGAACTGCGCAATGCGCACGGCATCGGTTACTGCAACATCACGAAGTGTTGCACGAAGGTTTGCCCGGAGAATATTCAGATCACGGACAACGGCATCATTCCGTTGAAGGAGCGCGTGGTGGATAAATTTTACGATCCGTTAGGGTGGCTCTGGCGGGCGTTAAAGAAAAAACAAGATCGACATGTCGGAACTAAAACGACTGCATAACGAAGCGATCCCGGCGGCGCTCGAAAAAGCCGAGCGCTATCGTTTGCTCAACGAACCGGGCGAAGCGGAAAGTATTTGCCTCGATATTCTTGGCGTCGATCCGGAAAACCAAGCGGCCATCATCACACTCCTCCTCGCAGTGACCGATCGATTCGAAAAAGGTTACGGCGTGAGCGACACGCAGGCGAAGGAGCTGTTGGCACGGCTCAAATCCGAATACGACCGCGCGTATTATTCTGGGATCGTGGCGGAACGGCGGGCGAAAGCGAAACTTCCGCAAAACACGCCCGACTGCCGATACCAGGCCTACGATCTTCTGCGCGAAGCAATGGAGCTTTTCGAGAAAGCGGAAGCGTTGCGCCCGGCCGGAAATGACGACGCGCTGCTGCGCTGGAACACCTGCGCGCGCATGATCACGCGCAACAAACTCGTCCCGCGCGCAGAGGAAGAACGAATCGAATTCCCGCTGGAATAATGCCGAAGCATCTTGTTCTCAGCACGAGCGGAAATCCCGACAGCAACAGTCGCCGCATGGGACGGATCGCGTTTGCGCATTTGCAGAAAGCAAAAGTGGATTGCGATTGGATCGACATCAGCGAACTCGACTTGCCGCTTTGCGATGCCGACAAGTGCTACGCAAACGCGTCCGCGCAAAAGCTGAGCAAGGCGGTGCAATCGGCTGACGGCATCATCGTCGCCGCGCCGGTATATAATTACGACGTCAGCGCGGCGGCGAAAAATATGATCGAGCTCACCGGCAAAGCGTGGGAAGACAAGATCGTCGGGTTTCTGTGCGCCGCCGGCGGCAACTCCAGCTACATGTCAGTGATGGCTTACGCCAATAGCCTGATGCTCGATTTCCGTTGCGTCATCATTCCGCGGTTTGTTTTCGCCACCGGGCAAGCATTCGATGGCGACAAGGTGACGGACGACAAGATCGACAAGCGCATCGAGCAAGTCGCGGCCGACCTGATCCGATTTACCAAGGCGTTGCGCGGTTAGGCAATGTGACTGCGGCGGCCAACACGGTTTCGATCGTCGTTCCGACGCGTAACGAAGTGGAGAACGTCGGGGCACTCGTTAGCCAAATCATCGCTGCCGGTGTCGCCTTTCACGAAATCATTTTCGTGGATGGCGATTCGCGCGACGGAACCCGCGAGCAAATCCGCGCGCTTGGCGTGCAACATCCGGTGCGATTGATCGAGCAAGATCCCGACGCTCCCGGATTAGCGGCGGCGATCATGGCAGGCGCGCGCGTCGCGACCGGCGAAGTGTTGCTGGTCATGGACGCCGACTTGAGTCATCCGCCGGAACGAATCAACGACTTGTTAGCGCCCTTGTTAGGCGGAAGCGCCGACATGGTTATCGGCAGCCGTTATGTCAAAGGAGGATCGACCTCGGGCTGGCCGCTCTGGCGAAAAATTTTATCGCGCGCTGGCTCCGCCCTCGCTTACCCGGTGACCGGCGTGCACGACTCAATGTGCGGATTCTTCGCCATCAAACGCGCGCGACTGTTGCAAATCGCGCCGCCGACGGTCGGATTCAAAATCGCATTCGAAACAATCGTCCGCGCAAGATCGACAATGCGCATTCGCGAAATCCCGATCACATTTCGCGATCGCACCCGCGGCCAATCGAAAATGTCTTTCGGCATCGCCTTCCGCTTTTTCGTCCGCTGGCTGGCCGCTGTTTTTCGTCGTTTGTTTTTTGTCGGGTTGATTTGCGGCTTGGCGCAAACTGCTTTGGCAAGGGAGCAAGAATTTCGTTTCGAGAAACCCGACGCGCAGAGTGTGGCCGTGCTCGGTGAGTTTAATAATTGGAAAGCGCAGGCCATGACGAAACAAAACGACGGGACGTGGACGACCACGATCACGATCTCGCCCGGAACGTACGGCTACAAGTTTTTGGTGAATGGAAGCGATTGGGTTTTCGATCCAAAAAATCCAAATCGCAAAACGGTCGAAGGAGTTGAGAACTCGTCGCTCGAAGTCGCGGACGCCGCCGCAAGATCGACATCTACTCCCTCGCCGAGTCCGCCCTCTTCTGTAGGGGAAGCTGCTAGCTTCCCTGGGAAGCCAACGGCTTCCCCTACAAGTACAGGTTTCGCGTCGAGCGCGACATTGTCACCGACGCCCGGCGAAATCCTCACACTCGAAGTTCCGCTCTCCGACAAACGCCGGGCGGAAGCGGCGAAAGACGGCAACCCGAAACTGGCGCATGCGAAAGCTGCCCTCGCAGTTCCGCAAAATTTCGATGCGCAAAAATCGTGGCCGATCTTGGTGATCAGCAACACCGAAGCCTATTCAAACATCGATTCGCTGCAGCAATTCAAACAAGCCGCCGTCGATGAAGGATGGGTCGTTATGGCCGCGGACGCTGTCGAAGCGGAAAAAAATAAAGAAGGCGGCGTGCGCTGGCCGACCATCGCGGCGGCGTTTGATTACATCACGGCCGCGTGGCCGGCGGTGAAAGATTGGCCGGTCGCGTGTGGCGGAATGTCCGGCGGCGCGAAAAATTCGGCTTTCCTCGCGGCCGATCTCGCGCGCGAGCATCATCGCATCATCGGGATGTTGATGATGGGATGTAATCAAGACATGGCCACAGTCGCGTATCGCAAATCCGCGCCGCCGAATTTTCTGAGAGCCGCAATTTTTCTGAGCAGTGGAAAATCAGACAAGATCGCGACGCCGGAGGCGCACGAGTTCGTGAAGAACTCGTTACGCGGGACTGGGTTTCAAAAAGTGCGTCTCGAGAGTTTTGACGGCGCGCACGATATTTATCCGCCGCATATTGGTGAAGCGCTGCGCTGGTTCGTGGCGGAATCTTCGAAGAGCTCAGGCACGGCCGCGCGACCGGCTTCCGATTTCGATAAGTTTTTCAAAAAGAAGCCGTAGGATTGAATTGAAGGAAGCAAACGCTCAACGCTCAACGTTGGACGTTGGACGTTGAGCGTTTTCTGCTTCCTGTAAGATCGACATGAACATCTGGATCGGCACATCGGGATTTCAATATGCCGAGTGGAAAGGGACGTTTTATCCGGAAGAGTTGTCGGCGGCGAAGATGCTGCCGTACTACGCTGAGCGACTCAACACGACCGAGATCAATTACACTTTTCGCCGCATTCCCGCGCCGAAGACGATCGACAATTGGAAAGCGCTGACGCCGGAAAAATTCCGCTTTGCGCTGAAAGCGCCGCAGAAAATCACGCATTGGTCGAAGCTGCGCGATTGCGGCGACACCATGCGCTACTTCCATGATGTCATCTCGGGCTTGGGCGACAAGTTAGGCCCGGTGCTGTTTCAACTGCCGCCGAATTTCAAAAAGGACACGTTCGTTTTGGCCGATTTCGTAAATTGTCTGCCGACGAATTTCCGCGCGGCCTTCGAATTTCGTCACGAATCGTGGTTCGATGATGAAGTCTGGGAAATCTTCAAACCGGGCAACGTCGCGCTCTGCATCAACGAAAGCACCGACTTCGCTGCGCCGAAAATTTCCACGGCGAATTTCGGCTATCTCCGACTCCGCCGCGAAGACTACGGCAAGATCGACATCGAAGCGTGGGCCGCCTTCGTGCGCGAGCAGAGCGAACGTTGGACCGATGCCTTCATCTATTTCAAACACGAAGAAGCCGGCGTCGGCCCGCAGTTCGCAAAGCAAATGATGGATTCGCTGGGCGTAACTTAACGGACCTCCTCGCTAGAACCGCGCCGTGCCGATATATCTGGCGTCGCCGCTGCAACTCAGTAAATATTTCTCCATGTCGTCGATGACTACACGCGGGCTCGAAGGAATTGTCGCGAACAGCACGCGCTTGAGCGATGTCATTGGCGACAAGGGCCAGCTCATTTACGCGGGCTACGACATCAACGAGCTCGCGGGCAAAGCCAGCTACGAAGAAGTTGTTTATCTTCTTTGGAACAACAAGCTGCCAAATCGCGCGGAGTTAAATCAATGCGCCAACACCCTGCGTTCGCTCCGAAGACTTCCCGATGGCGTTGTCGATTTTATCAAGAGCGCGCCGAAGAACGCTGCGACCATGGATGTGATGCGCACGGCGGTGTCGATGCTTGGTCTTTACGATCCGGACACGGATGGAGAACAAGCGACGACAGAGATTAATCGGCAACGGGCGCGCAGCATCACCGCGAAGATCGGCGTCATCGCGGCGTATTTTCATCGCGCGCGCAAAGGCCAATCGCTCCCGCCGATTCGCGAAGATCTCAGTGAGGCGGCGCATTTTCTTTATTTAATGTGCGGGGAAGAGCCGACGAAAGAAGCGGCCGACACGCTTGATCTGGCTTTTGTGTTGCACGCCGATCACGGCATGAACGCGTCCACGTTCAGCGCGCGCGTGACCATCTCGACGCTGAGCGATATTTACTCGGCGATTACTTCGGCCATCGGCACGCTGAAGGGGCCGTTGCACGGCGGCGCGAATGAAGGCGTCATCCACATGCTGCAGAAGATCGACAAGTTGGAGAACGTGGACGCGTACATCGACCAGCAACTCGCGGAAAAGAAAAAGATCATGGGCATCGGCCATCGCGTTTACAAAACGCTCGACCCGCGCGCGCCGCATTTGCGCAACATGGCGGTCAAGCTCGCGGAGAAAATCGGCGACCCGAAATGGATCAAGATGTCGGAGCGCATCGCCGAGTTGATGAAGGAAAAGAAAAACCTGAACGCGAACGTCGATTTCTATTCCGCGACGGTTTACTATTCGTTAGGCATCCCGACCGATCTCTTCACGCCCGTTTTCGCCATCGCGCGCACGTCCGGTTGGTGCGCGCACATTCTCGAGCAACTCGAAGACAATCGCCTCTATCGCCCGCTCAGCGAATACGTCGGCGCGCCCGTCGGCAAAAAAGTCGTGCCGATCGATCAGCGCTGATTGCCTGCGGTCCGAGCGGGACTGGCATCAAAGATCGACATCGGCTAAGATCGACATCGCCATGCGTTCCCCCCTGGTAGTTTTCTGTTTTCTGATCTCGTGCGCGCGCGCTGCGAGTCCACACAAAGAGCCGGTCACGTTCTCGATCACGAACGATGTCGGTAGCGGCAACAGCGTTTTCGTCGTCGGAAATCACGCCGACGTGGGCGCGAATGACGTGACCAAAGCAATCAAGCTGCGTTATACCGCGGGGAGTGTTTGGACTGGGCAGATCGCAATGCAATCGGGCGCGCAGCTTCAGTACAAATTCATCAAGCGTTCCACCGCGACCGGGAGTTGGTGCGACGCGAATAATCATGTCGATCTTAGCGGGACGCTTTCGCAATCGATCATCGCGCAACCGCCCGCGCCGTATCCGGGTAAGACGATTTATTATTTAAGCGGCTGGTCGCATGTCGATCTTGTCTACAACAACGGCGTCACGTTTGTCGGCGCCGCCATGACGAAGATCGGCGTGGGACGCACGGCTAACGAATCGCTCTACAAAATCAGCGGAGTGGGGGAAGCGGGCGAAAATATCGAATTCGTTCTCAGCGATGGCAACGGCAACTACGATAATCCACCGGGCGGCGGAAACTACCTAACGAAGATCGACATCTTCGAAGTGGAGGATGGAAATGTGTTTGCTTATCAACCGCCGGCTACGTTCTCCGCTCCCACGATCATCACGCACTTCGTCGATTCGAGCGTTGCGAATATTCCTGGGCGCGACGTTCATGTCTATCTGCCGCGCGGTTACACCGAGAACACGACGCGACGTTACCCGGTCGTTTATTTTCACGACGGACAAAATGTTTTTGATCCGGCGACGGCATACAATCATGTCGAGTGGCAGGCGGACGAAACGGCGACGCGCGAAATCAGTCAGGGTCGAATGCGTGAGGCGATCCTGGTGGGCATCGACAACACGACGGCGCGGATTCCAGAATATCAACCGCCGAGCGATTCGTATCAGGGAACGCCAGGCCGCGCGGATGCGTATGCGAATTTCGTGATCAACAACGTGCGTCCGTACATCGACACGAACTTTCGCTCGTTGAACGATCGCAAGAACACGATGACCATCGGCTCGTCGATGGGCGGATTGGTTTCGTTATACCTCGGGCGTGAGTTCACCACCTTCGGCAAGATCGCGGTCATGTCGCCGGCGCTTTGGACGTCGCCGTTTTATGTCGGGCAAGTGAACGGCGAAACGAAGAAGCCCTTGCGTGTGCACCTCGACATGGGCACGGGCGAACCGCAGGACGACTTCGACAATTGCTTGTCGATGTACGACACGCATCTCGCGCAAGGTTACGCGGTAAATGATGATGTCGAATTCGTCGCAGGCTGCGGGCAACCGCACAACGAGGCAGCGTGGTCGCAGCGGTTGCCGCAGGTGCTCGATTTTCTATTGCCGGCGCGCGAAGAGCCTAACGAGCTTGGCCAGCGCGATTATCCGCCGAAGCTTGTCATCCTTAATCTCGGCAATAACGTCGCGACGTTCGATTACAGCGCGCTATTCGGTTTCACCTACACGCTTCAGCAGTCGTCCGATCTTGCCAGCTGGAGCACGAGTTCGACCACGATATTCTCGGAGAATTATCCGTGGACGCATCGCGTGCTGACTGATTCGTTGCCGCCGACGAAAGGCTTCTGGCGGTTGCTCGCGAATCCCGCGCCTTAACGAGAAGGTTTCGTTAGATCGACATCTCCACACGGGAGATGCGCCGCTTTCCAATCCATGGCCATGCGAATGCGCGCCCGCCCACTGGGATGATCGTAAAAAATAAATTCTTCGATCGGCCCCGGATCGAGTTTGCGATACGTGCCGAGTTTCAAAGCGATGGTTGCGGAAGCATCCGGTTCGCGCGCGGTGTTGAGACCGAAAGCGTCGGCTTCGCGTTCAACCAAGCGCGTGATCGTGTTCGTCACCGGGGTGAGGAGAAAAGCAAGCGTCGCGAAGATCAGTAGCAACACCGGAGCTCCGGCGACATCAGCAATGCCGCGCACATCCCAGCGCGCGCCCCATCGCCTAACGATACCGTTGAATGTCGCGCGGGCGGTAGCGAAGCCGAGGAAGATGAGCACCGCGAAATCGAGAATGAGTTTGCCGCCGTGGTTCAAGACGTAGTGCCCCATCTCATGTTCCATCACTTCGCGAATTTCGGAGAGCGAGCATTGCTTGAGCAGATTGTCGTTTAGCGCGATGCGCGTCGTGCCGAGAAAGCCGGCGACGTTGGCGCTCACACGCGTGGTTTGTCGGGAGGCGTCGACTTCGAAGATTTGTTTCACCGGAATCTGATTGGCGCGCGCCATCGCCAGGATCGGTTCACTGATTTTCGGATCGGTCAACGGTTTGTAGTTGTTGAAAAGCGGTTCGATGAAAACCGGTGCGAGAAAAAAGAAGATGGGCAGAGATAAGGTCGAGATGCCGCTGGCCCAAAGCCACCAGGTTTGGGGCGCGCGGCGGAAGGCGGCGTAAAATCCTATCGCCGCGGCGACCAGCAACGGCGTTTGCACAATGAGCAGCGCCAGCATTTGTTCGCCGAACCATCCCCCGAAGTTTTGCGTCGCAAACCCGTAGGCGTGTTCTCGAAAGAAGTTTTCGTAAACGGTGAGCGGAAACGCGAGCGCATAAGTGAACAAGGAAAACGCGACGGCATAGATCGCGACCTGGACCGTTTTAAATCGCGACAGGCGTTCGGCGGCATTTCGTATCCGTGCCGATATTCCGCTGTAGAGCAGAAACAGCGCGATCGCGACGATTCCCAAAAATTCCCAAAGGATGAGCCAATAACCGCCTTCGAAATAGGAATCTGATTTGGCGCGCGCATCTGCCGGAACAGTGGCGAGCCACGCGGCGGTGGCGGCGGCGGGATCAAATGATTGCGTCGTATCGAGCGAAGGCGTCGCGCTCGGTATCGGCGCGGCCAACATGTCGATCTTAATGAGGCAGCAAAGAGCGAGCGCGAGAAAAACGCGAATCCCCATGCGACTGGCATATATAGACACGGCCGGAAAAAAGAAAGCATTGCGTGCTGGACGAGCGAGTTCGCTCTGCGCAAAATCCGTGTATGAAGAGGTTGGTCCCGTTCCTCTGTTTAGTTATCGCGGCGAGTACAGTCGCGAATTTGATGGCCGAGAATCCGCCTCCGGATCCTTCGCTCTGCGGACCGTTTCCGAAGGTTTACAAAGAAGTTATTTGGAATTGGATGCAGCGTTCTCTGGTTGATGCCAACAGCGCCAAGATCGAGTGGGAAGCAGAACCAAAGCCGGCCGATCTCGGCGAAAACGGAGAACATCTTTACGGCTGGCTGGTGAATTTCAAAGTGAATGCGCGGAATCGATTTGGCGCTTTTACCGGAAAACAAAGTCACGGCGCATTGATTCGCGACGGACAAGTGGTTAAAGGAATCGGGTTCGGTTATTAAATATGAAGACACGCAAACGCAATTGTCGATCTAACGCCGGCGAAGGTCTCGTCATCATCATCATCCTGCTCGCCGTTATCGGCGGCGGAGTGTATTGGATTTTCGATCACAAAAAACAAGCGGACCACGATGCGCGCGCGTTCGGCAAAGAAATGATCAAACGCCTGGCGGTCGATCATGATCTGAGTTTCTTCGCCAACAATCTGAGTCCGCAGGCCAAGCTCGACTTTCCGGCTTCGGCGCAGCAGGCCACCATCGGAAAATTCGCGGAGATGGGTGTACCGACGCAGCCGATCAATACCGAAGAGCAGGTCACGTTCGAGTCACACTTTTTCCAGCCGAAAGCATATTTCACCGCGCATCTCTTTTATCCGGCGGCGGCGGCCACGCTGCAGATCGCGATCTCGCATCCCGTGGGCAAGTGGCAATTGGACAACATGACGTTCACGCCCGAGCGCGCGCGTTAGTTGTCGATCTTTCGTTAGGCCAGCAGGCGCTCGAGGGAATCGACGCAAAGCTGCGACCAGCTCTCGAGCGCATCGCGCCGCGCGACCAGTTCCTCTTTGGTCAGGAACGCCAGATTCGTGATCATCGCTTCGCGCTTTTCCACTTTCGGCTCGGCCAGTTTGAAGAGGTGCACCACGCCGAGATGGACTTGTCCGACTTCCGTCGTGTCATCGTTTAGAAGCGCTACGATGCGATCATCAAACTTGGTGTCGATCTTGATCTCTTCGTTCACTTCGCGCTCGACGCCGGCGCGATAAGCCGCTTCGTCCCAGGCGAAGAGCGATTCGTCGCTGTCGTTCATGTGGCCGCCGATGCCGATCGACCCTTTCGCTACCAGACGCTGTTCGCCCGCCTTTTTACCGCGGACATAATGCAGAATTTTATCGCCGTGCGCGAGTAGCACGTAGGGGATGATCTGCTTGTGCGTCGGATCGCTTTCCGCGGCTGCGCGCGGCAGAAAAAAATTGTTTCCGCGCGACAGGATGGCCGGCAAATATTTTTGCGGCTCAAAATTCAATCCGTGAAAACTGCCGAGCTCATCGAACAAGCTGCGCTTGATGACCAGAATGTTTTCCATCACGCGGGCCGCGACTAAAACGAATACGTCGCGGCGAGCTGCGGCCCGATCAGATTCAAACTCGGATTCGGGTCGGTCTGGTTCGCGTTCGAGAAATGCTCATACAAAACGCCGATGTCGATCTTCCATTGCTGGCTGCAGCGGTATGAAACGCCGACCGCGCTGAGAATGTTGAAGGTAAAATCCTGGCCCTGCGAGTTGCCGACGGCGGCGTTGCTGTCGATCCAGCCCAAACCGAGTCCGCCGGAAAAATACGGCACCCAGCGGCTGTTCGGCCTAACGAAGTTGTAACGATATCCGAGGTTGATACCGAAGTAATGATTTTCAACGCCGCGGAAAATCGGCTGGGCCTCCGCCGTGAAGTACATTTGATTGTAACCGCGCAGCCAGCTGTCGCTCGAGATGACACCCCAGCGCATGCGCGCGGTCAGAAACTCAGCGCCGATCTCGTAACTGTGCGGATTGTTTATGAAACACATCAGATAGGCCGACTCGACCGCAAACTCGAAATGCGGCGCGTCGAGAATCTCGCTGGAAAGATCGGTCGCGTTTCGGGTTTGCGTTCCGCCGTTTGCCGTCGCGATGCCGCACAGCAGTGCGATGAGGGAAAAGATTTTCACGAGGCGCGCTACGATAAAGATCATTGCTTCAATTGCAATCGAGCCACTGCGCGAGATCGAGCGGTAAACCGATCGACCATTCGTGTTCGCCTTTGACGGCAAGTTTCGCGGAATGCAACGCGTGCCGCGGCAAAAGTAATTGTCGATCTAACGCGGTCGTCCAACCGGTCTCGATAAAGCGCAGGTAAAGTTTTTCATCCGGTCCGTAAATCTTGTCGCCGACAATGGGATGACCGAGCGACGCGAGGTGAACGCGAATTTGATGGGTGCGTCCGGTGCGCGGTTGCGCGCGAACCAAACTGAATTTATCGCCGGCCGTTGTTGGCTTGGTGAAGCGTCGCTCGACTCGAAATGCGGTCACGGCCGCAGCGCCCTCCGGATGAATCATTTGCTTCAACCAAATGTTTGATGGTCGATGTTTCCCTTGTCGATCTAACGGCGCATCGACGGTTTTGCTTTCCCAATCGGGCCAGCCCCAGACGATGGCGAGATATTCTTTTTCGATGCGCTGTTCTTGCATGGCCAATCCAAAATGCCGCGCCGCCGCCGAAGTTTTGGCGACGAGAACCAGTCCGCTCGTCTCGCGATCCAGCCGATTAACGATGGAAACCTGTCCGCCGTTCGCGATTTCAAACGCGAACAGCTCGCGCAATTCTCTCCACAAGGTCGGCCGACCATCGGGCTTGGTTGGATGCGCGAGCAGAAACGGCGGCTTGTCGACGACGACGTAATCGTCCGATTCGTCCACGATTCTAAAATTGACGTTGTCGTTCACCGTTAGGGCGGCAGCAGGATTGAACTCGACGCGCTTCGCCGGAATTGCGATTCTTGGCGCAGGCAGCTTTTGGTTCGCCCATGTCCGCCGAGATCAAATCGGATCTGAACTTCGAGATAGGACATGTTTTGTTCATCGACATCGTGGGCTATTCGAAATTGCTCATCAACCAGCAGCACGAAACGCAGGAGAAATTAAATCACATCGTTCGCGGGACGGAGCAATTTCGCAACGCCGAAGCGGGCGGCGACTTGATTCGACTTCCAACCGGAGATGGAATGGCGCTGGTATTTTCGAGCAGTCCGGAAGCGCCGATGCGATGTGCGCTCGAGATCAGTAAAGCGTTGCAGCGCTCTTCCGACACAAAGGTGCGAATGGGAATTCACAGTGGACCGGTGACCAGCGTCATCGATGTGAACGATCGCTCGAACGTGGCCGGCGCCGGAATCAACATGGCGTTGCGCGTGATGAGCTGCGGCGACGCCGGCCACATTCTGCTCTCGAAACATGTGGCGGATGATCTCGAACAATATTCGCAATGGCGGCCGCATTTGCGCGAGCTGGGCGACTGCGAAGTGAAACACGGCGTCAAAGTGGCGGTGGTGAATTTTTACGATGGCGAGTCGGGCAACGCGCGGCTGCCGGAAAAATTTGCACAGGCGAAGCAGAAGGAACGAGCGGCGGCGCGGCGTCGAAATAAATTGGTCGCGCTCGGATTGATCGGCGTCGCGGGAGTCATCGGAGCGATTTGGTTTTGGTTGCATCGGGCGGACGGCGTCGCCAGTTCGGCGCTGGCAAGATCGACAATCAACGACAAAAGCATCGCAGTGCTTCCGTTTGAAAATCGAAGTGACGATAAGCAGAATGCATATTTCGCCGATGGGATTCAGGACGAGATTTTGACGCAGCTAGTCAAGATTTCGGATTTGAAAGTGATCTCGCGAACTTCGACGCAGCAATATCAAAGCAAGCCGGGAAATCTTTCCGAGATCGCGAGGCAACTTGGTGTGGCCAATATTCTCGAAGGCAGCGTGCAGAAAGTGGGAGACCAGGTGCACATCAATGTGCAACTCATCCGCGCGGCGAGCGACAGTCATCTCTGGGCGGACAGTTACAATCGCAAGATCGACAACGTGCTCAGTGTTCAAAACGAAGTGGCGACAGCGGTGGCGGAGGCGTTGAAGGCGGAATTGACGGCGCCGGAACAGGCGGGGTTGCTGGCAAGATCGACAAGCAACGGGCAGGCCTACAACAATTATCTGCGCGGCCTCGCTTTTTTTCGTGAAGGCAATGCTGCTGGATTTCGTAAAGCGACGAGTGCGTTCGAGGAAGCGGCGGGTCTCGATCCAAATTTTGCCGCGGCTTGGGCGCTGCTCGCGCGCATGCATTCGCTCCTCTATTTTTCGAATGATGACGCGACGCCGGCGCGGCGCGAAGCAGCGCAACGCGCGCTGGCGAATGCGCTGCGCTTAAATCCGGAATTGGCCGAAGTGCAATTGGCGCAGGCTTATTATCAATATTGGATCGAGCGTGATTACGATGGGGCGCGAAGCACGTTCGAGCATTTGCGAAAAAAACTGCCGAACAGCGCCGAGATCGCGGAGACGTTAGGTTACATCACGCGGCGACAGGGACGCTGGGATGAAAGCCGGGCTTACATCGACGCGGCGGTGGTGCTGAACCCGCGATATTTGTATTTGCGCTCGCAGGCGGCTGCGTTGCGCTTAGAAACGCGTGACTTTCCCGCGGCGCTCGAGCAATACGACGCCGCGCTCCATCTCTGGCCTAACGACGGCAGGTTGATCGCGGGCAAGGCTTCTGTTTATCAATCGCTCGGTCGATTGGACGAAGCGGACAAACTTCTGGATGGTCTGCATCCGCACGCGGAAGATTCGCGGATCGTCCGCGCGATTTATTATCAAGCGATCCTGCGCCGGCGATATCCGGCGGCGATAGCGTTGTTGCGCAGCTTTGTTGAATCGGCGGATTCTGCCGCGCTGCCGCTGCGCGATGTTTATCGGACGGGCTTGGGAGATTTGCAGAGGTTGTCGGGCGACCGGGTCGCAGCGAGCGAGAGCTATTCGCGGTCGCACGCGGCGTTGGAGGAAGATCTGAAAAGCCAGGCGGAGAACACGGAAATTATTTCCACGCTCGCCATGGTCGAGGCCGGACTAGGCGACGGAACGGCCGCGATGAAGTACGCCGATCGCGCGGTTAGTCTGATATCGACCTCGAAGGATGCGTTGAACGGATCGGCTTACGAAGAGATCCGTGTGCGAATTGCCGCGCGGTTTGGCAATCGCGAGTTGGTGATTCCAGCTTTGGAACGTCTCTTGAAAACCCCGAATGCGGAGCCGCCGCTCACGCCCGCGTTGCTAAGGCTCGATCCCGATTTCGATGCCCTCCGCGCAGACGCGAGCTTTCAAAAACTTTGTCAGGGCGAAAAGCCTTAGTCGTTTTTGCGGGGCGAAAATCTTTCGATGTGAAATTGAAGATTTGGATTAATCGCCCATTTGAAAGCGAATCGCCGAAGCCAGCCGACGTAGCGTGAAAATAACGGCTATCGAAAAGAAAGAGGCGATTGAATCGCATTTCCGGAGCGGCCAGCACCGTCCACTTGCTTTCGTCCTCGGCATCTTGAATGAGCTGCTGATATTGCACGTCGGTGGCTTTGGCGATGTGACACAAACCGGTCGGATTATGTCGCAGAATGTAAGTGCCGATTTTTTCTCGACATTGCGCGGGCGTGTTCAAGTAAACGATCCCGACCCATTGGCCGTTCTTGTGCGAATGAGGCTGGCCTCGCCCGTTGAGATGCTTCAGTGACAACTGAAATTCGCCGCAACCTGATTGTCCCCAAAACGCGCGCAGCTCTTCGATTTCCTTCCAGTTAGGCTTCGCTCCGACCAGGCTCGCGATTTTCTCCAATGTTTCTTTCGTCTTCGGGTGACGCTGGTCCGAAACCAGACTGGGCGTGCTCGAGATCAACGGTTTTTTGTAAGCGCAGTGGATAGCGAAATCCCGCACTTGGTCGGGATCGTCATAGAAGCCGTCGACGATACGAAACGAGTCTGCGTAATCCGCTTCCGCTGTGGTTACGGCCATCGGCGGCGTTTACTTTTTTCCGCCTTTTTGCCAACCACCCCAGGTCGCGAGCGAGCCGAGCTTCGACTCCATCCAGTACGGGAGCGGGAATTCGTTTTGATAGTAATGACTCAATGTGCTCAGAAGTTTCACGTCTGTGATCTTGTAGCCTTTGCTCCTGGCGTATTTCACGATGTCGGCGAAGCTTTTTTTGGCGAGCGCTTCGTATCCTTCGTCGGTGTTGATGACCTTGAGAATGAATTTCCTTGCCGTTGGGTCGATTGCGAATGTGGGCTTTTTCATGACTTGGCTCCGTTTGTTAATGGGACTTGTTAGACGCGGTCGCGATCTTATCCGCCGCGCTCGCGCCGAACAAGCTCAATTGATTCCCACTGCTCCATGTCGATCTTGCGTTAGACCGCTGACTTGACCTCGGTTGCAAAACCGCTTTACCTGTCACCTCGAACGACGCCGCCGTGGAACTCAAAGACATCAAAGCCATCATCGACCTGATGAAGGAGAACGAACTCTCCGTTTTCGAGATGGAGAAGGACGGCTTCAAATTGAAGCTGCAAAAGGAAGCGCCCACAAATGGTCAACCGATTTTAGCTGCGCCGCTCGCGATTGCGCCAGCAGCCGGTGTTGCGCCCGCGGCAAGTTCGGATGCTGAAACTGCCGCCGCAAAAGAGAAGGCGGCGCACGCTGCGTCGCTTAAGGACATCGTGTCGCCAATGGTCGGGACGTTTTATCGCGCCGGGTCGCCCGAAGCATCGCCGTTTGTCGAGGTCGGAAAAACGGTGAATGAAGACACCGTCGTCGGAATTATCGAGGCGATGAAAGTGATGAATGAAATCAAAGCGGAGACGAGTGGAGAGATCGCCGAAGTTTTGGCCGAGAATGGAAAACCGGTGCAGTTCGGCCAGGTGCTGTTCCGTGTCCGTTGACGCGCTCGCGATTGCGGGTTAGGAACGGCGTCGCGTCGCTGCCGGCGTATATCGATGTTCGAAAAAATTCTCATTGCCAATCGCGGTGAGATTGCGCTCCGCGTCATTCGCGCTTGCAAGGAACTCGGGGTGCGCACGCTCGCGGTTTATTCCGAAGCCGATGTCGATTCTTTGCACGTGCAGCTGGCGGATGAATCCATCTGCATCGGCGCCGCGCCGAGCTCAGAAAGTTATTTGAAGATGGATCGCATTTTGAGCGCGGCGGAAATCGGCGATGTCGATGCGATTCATCCCGGTTACGGATTTCTCTCGGAGAACGCGCACTTCGCGGAAGTGTGCGAGAGCTGCAACATCAAATTCATCGGGCCGCCCGTGCACGCGATGCAATCAATGGGCGACAAAAATTCGGCGCGCGCGTGCGCACGCAAAGCCGGTGTGCCGGTCACGCCGGGCAGCGATGGAATGGTCGACGACGAAAAAGATGCGATGAGAATCGCGAAGAAAATCGGCTATCCGGTCATGATCAAAGCAACGGCCGGCGGTGGCGGACGCGGCATGCGCGTCGCGCATAACGAGCCAAGCCTCGTCACTGGTTTTCACGCCGCGCGGCATGAAGCCGAGAAAGCATTCGGGAACGGCGAGGTTTACATGGAGAAATTCATTGTCAATCCGCATCACATCGAATTTCAAATTGTGGCGGACAGTCATGGCCACATTGTGCATCTGGGCGAGCGCGATTGTTCCATTCAACGCCGCAACCAAAAAGTGATCGAAGAATGCCCATCACCGATCATGACTCCGGGTTTGCGCAAGAAAATGGGAAACGCCGCGGTGAAGCTGGCCAAGTCCGTCGGTTACGAAAACGCCGGCACGATTGAATTTTTGGTCGATCAAGATCGACATTTTTATTTCATCGAGATGAACACGCGCATCCAGGTCGAGCATACGATCACCGAGGAAGTTTACGGATGCGATCTCGTCAAAGAACAAATCCGCATCGCGGCCGGGCAAGCGCTTTCGCCGCACGTCGCGCATGCGGTGCCGCGGTTGCACGCCATTCAATGCCGCATTAACGCGGAAGATCCATCGAAAGACTTCCAGCCCTCGCCCGGCCGCATAAAATTTTACTACGCACCGGGCGGACGCGGTGTGCGTGTCGATTCACACGCCTACACCGGTTACACCGTGCCGCCGTATTACGATTCGATGATCGCGAAAATCATCACCATCGGCGCGACGCGCATCAACGCCATCGATCGCATGCGCCGCGCGCTCGACGAATACTACGTGACCGGAATCAAGACGACGGTGCCGTTTCACGCTGCTATGATGCGCAACGGCGAATTTCGCGCCGGCAATTACGATACCGGTTTCGTCGAACGCGTGATGTCCTCGGACAATTTTGAACTGACTCCGCCGCCGACGCGGCTGCACGAGTAAGACATTGCGCGAGCTAAGCGACTGCCGGCTCTACGGCATTTTGGATCTCGGCTACATCGACATCGGCGATTGCGCGCCGATCGCGGAGAAGATGATCGAAGGCGGAGTCGACCTCATTCAACTGCGCGGAAAAAATCATTCCGTGAATCAACTTGTCGATCTTGCCGCGGAGCTGCACGAAATCACATGTCGATCTTCCACGCCGCTCATTGTGAATGATCACGCCGAAATCGCGCAGCGAGTCCCGGTCGAAGGTGTGCACGTGGGACAGGACGACGACTCCGTCGCGAATGTTCGCGCCATCGTTAGGCGCCCAATCATCGTCGGCAAATCCACCCACAGTCCCGAACAAGCGCGCGCCGCGAAAAGCGAAGGAGCGGATTACATCGGCTTCGGACCGATCTTCGCGACGCCGACCAAACCTGATTACAAACCAATCGGCTTGTCCGACATCGTTCATGTCGATCTTGCGCTGCCGATCTTCTGCATCGGCGGAATCAAGATCGACAATCTCGAGCAAGTTATCGCCGCCGGCGCGAAACGTGTCGTCATCGTGTCCGGTTTATTGAAAGCACAAAACGTTGCCGAATACGCGAGAAAATGTAAGGAACTTATATGTCAGTCCTAGTCGTCGGCTCCATCGCGCTCGATACCGTCAAAACGCCGGTGGAAGAACACGCCGATTTGTTAGGCGGCTCCGCTTCCTACGCCGCGCTCGGTGCAAGTTTCTTTTCGCCCGTCCGACTTGTCGGCGTAGTGGGCGATGATTTTCCGGAATCGGAATTCGAATTTTGGAAAGCGCGCAAGATCGACATCGAAGGCGTGCAGCGTGTCGCCGGCAAAACTTTTCGCTGGTCGGGCGAATACGCCTGGGATTTGAACACACGCGAAACGCGGTCGGTCGCACTCAATGTGTTCGAACATTTTAAACCGGCGTTGCCGAAATCGTATCGCCAGACTGATTTCGTTTTGCTCGCAAACATCGCGCCGTCATTACAATCGCACGTCCTCGCGCAAATGGAGAAGCCGCGTTTCGTTGTCGCCGATACGATGGACCTTTGGATCGAGACCGCACGCGCCGATCTCGACGCGCTGCTTAAACATGTCGATCTTTTAATTCTAAACGACAGTGAGGCGCGCGAGATGACCAAGGAAACGAGCCTGATCAAAGCAGGCCGCGCGATCCGAAAAATGGGGCCGCAATATGTCGCGATCAAAAAAGGCGAGCACGGCGCTTTGTTGTTCGGCGAAGATGACTTTTTCAGCTGCGGCGCCTATCCACTCGAAGACATTCATGACCCGACCGGGGCGGGGGACACATTTGCCGGCGGCATGGCGGGATATCTTGCCGGTAACGTGAAGACAGTTCAGTTCAACGATCTGCGCAAAGCGATGATCTACGGAAGTGTGCTGGCAAGTTTTTGTGTAGAGGAATTTAGCCTGGAACGTTTGCGGCGACTGTCGATGGAAGAGGTGGCGCAGCGCTGCGAAGTGTTTAAGTCGATGAGCCATTTCGAAATCGCCTCGTGAAGCGATTGTCGATCTTCGACGGTTGCGCGCGATGGCTGGCCCTAGCGGCTTTCTTCATCGCGCCGCTGGCGCAAGCGCGGTCGAGTTCTTTTGCAGCCAAGCGCGCGCTCGCGACCGCCTCCCACCCTAACGGATGGACGACGCTGGCCAATTGTCATTACCTAACGAATCACTCAAACGATGGCGATAGTTTTCACGTGAGCGCCGGCGGCAAACAATATTTGTTTCGCCTCTACTTCGTCGATACGCCGGAAACTGATCCGAGTTTGAGTGATCGCATCGATGAGCAGGCGAAATATTTCGGCATCACAACCGAACAGACGATTGAGGTTGGGAAAATCGCGGAAGCGTTTACACGCGAAAAACTGACGCCGGAGTTTACGGTGCGCACTTGTTTTCAAGACGCACTCGGCCGCAGCAAGATGCAGCGCTTCTACGCGATCGTGCAAACGACGAAAGGCGATCTGGCCGAACAATTAATCGAGAACGGTCTCGCGCGCATTCACGGCGCGAGCGCGAATCCGGTTGGTTTGCCCTCGGCGAATGTGGAATGGCAAAAACTCGAACAGCTCGAGCGCAACGCGAAGCTGGAGAAAGTCGGCGGCTGGGGTGTGAATTTTGGACGTATGTTGGCCCGCTCCGAAGCGTCGAAGAACCGCGTGCCGGTCGATCCGTTCGATGCGTTTTTCCATCCGGAACGCGTGCAACCCGGCGCGGCGATGCCGAGCGCGAGCGTGTGGCCGTTCCCGAAAGCGACGCCGATTGC